>JAWPMO010000001.1:621078-1242156 GCA_033344875.1 Ilumatobacteraceae bacterium
GCGTCAGACAGACGAGTCCGACGCGATCGTCGATCGCCGCCGCGAGTGCCGCCAGGTCGATCGTGCCGCGCTCGTCGTTCGGGATCGTCTCGACGAGCACGCCCCGGTCGCGCGCTTGGAGCAGGCCGAACGCGTTGCCCTGGTACTCGCTCGTGCCGGCGAGGACACGGTCGCCCGGTTGCAGGTCGATCGACAGGAACGCCCGCCACCAACCCTCGATCGCACTGCCCTGGAACGCCACTTCGTCGACGCCGCACCCGAGCATCCGGGCGGTCAGCAGGGTGAAGTCGTGAAGGTCGTCGGAGCGGGCGGCGGCCACCTCGTAGCCGCCCATGCGCTGCTCCTCCCTGAGGTAGTCGACCTGGGCGTCGACCACCGACCTCGGCGGGAGTGACGACCCGCAGTTGTTGAGATGGACGATGTCGTCGACGCCGAGTGTGTCACCCCGGACCCGTGCGAGGTCGATCATGGCCCGGACCCTACGTGGGGTCGGGGTCGTCCGCTCGCCCGACCGCTCGGGCGGAGCACTCGAGCAGCCGGAACCCGGCGCGGCTCGCCCGCCGTTCGGTGCGGAAACCCTGACCGTCGAGCCACCGGTGGAGCGAGTCGGCACCGAGGTGCTTCTGGACGACGAGCACGGCGGTGCCGTCGTCGGTCAGTCGTCCGAGCCAGCCGCCGAGCAGCTCGCGCATCGCCGGTTTGCCGATCCGGATCGGGGGGTTCGACCAGATCGTCCCGAAACGCAGGTCGGCCGGTACGTCGTGCGGTGCGCACGCCCTGAGGTTGTCGGCGCCGGCGCCGGCGGCATTGCGGGAGGTCAGCGCCAGCGCTCGCTCGTTGGTGTCGACCGCCCAGACGGTGGCGTCCGGGCTGCGCAAGGCGAGCGTGATCGCGATCGCCCCGCTGCCGCATCCGAGATCGAGCAGGTCACCCGATGCGGCCGGGGCCGGGGCCTCGCGGAGGAGCAGGGCGGTGCCGGTGTCGACGTGACCGTGGGAGAACACGCCGCGGTCGGTCTCCATCGTGAAGGCGACGTCGGGCAGGGCGACGTCGACCGTTCTCACGTCGGATCGGACCGAAGGTTGCTCGTCGAAGTAATGGGACACCGCAGGTAGCCTGCCATGCCATGGCCTACGCGATCCGCACCTTCGGCGACCCGGTCCTGAAATCGAAGGCCGCTGAAATCACCGATGTCGACGGCAAGCTCGTGCGGCTCGTCGACGACATGTTCACCACGCTGTACGAGAGCGACCTCGGCATCGCGCTGGCCGCCCCGCAGATCGGTGTGCAGAAGCAGATCTTCGTGTGGGACCTCGACGGCGAACGCCAGGTCATCTTCAACCCCGAGATCGTCGAGAGCGACGGCGAGTGGGTCTACGACGAGGGATGCCTGTCGATCCCCGGGTTGTACGTCGAGATGCTGCGGCCCAAGACCGTGCTGATGCGCGGGGTCGACATCAACGGCGACGTCGTCGAACGTGAGGCCGACGAGCTCGAGGCACGCATGTACCAGCACGAACTCGACCATCTGCACGGTGTGCTGATGTTCGATCGGATGCAGCCCGATCAACGCAAGGAAGCGATGAAGGAGTACCGACGGCTGCAGGCTGAGGCGGCTGCGCCCAAGCCGGCCGAGTCGCGCTTCCGTCGTCTGCGTCTGCAGTGAGGCTCGTCTACCTCGGTACGCCCGAGATGGCCGTGCCGCCGCTCGAGGCGCTGGTCGCTGCCGGGCACGAGGTCGCCCTGGTCGTCACGCGGGTCGACAAGCGGCGCGGCCGGGGGAGCGGCACGTCGCCGAGCCCGGTCAAGGAAGCTGCGGTTCGGCTGGGCCTGCCGGTCTCGCACGAGGTCGACGACGTGCTCGCGGTCGGCGCCGAACTGGGCGTGGTCGTGGCCTTCGGCCGCATCATCAAACCGCACGTGCTCGCCGAGTTGCCGATGATCAACCTGCACTTCTCGTTGCTCCCACGGTGGCGCGGTGCGGCACCCGTTGAGCGGGCCCTGCTCGCCGGCGACGAGATCACGGGCGTCGATGTGATGGCGGTCGAGGAAGGGCTCGACACCGGCGGGATCTACGCCGAGGTCGAAGTCCCGATCGGGCCGACCACCACCGCCGACGAGCTCCGCCACGAACTCGTCGACGTCGGCACCCGCCTGCTGATCGACACGCTCGCGGCCGGCCTCGGTGAACCGGTCGAACAGGTGGGTGTGCCCACCTATGCCGCCAAGATCGACCCAGCCGAGCTCCGCATCGACTGGTCCGCTCCGGCCGACGAGATCCATCGTCTGATCCGGGTCGGCGGTGCCTGGACCACGTTCCGGGGCGAGCGCTTCAAGATCCACGCCGCCGATCTCGCCGACGGCGAGATCGTTCCCACGGTGGTGCAGCCAGCCGGCAAACCACGGATGGATGCCGCAGCCTGGCGAAACGGTGCTCGCCCGGCCGAAGGTGAAGGTTTCGAATGATGACAGCCCGACGTGTGGCATACGACGCACTCAAGCGGATCGACGCCGACGGCGCGTACGCCAACCTCGTGCTCGGGTCGATGCTCGACCGGTCGGAGCTCTCGGATCAAGATCGACGCTTCGTGACCGAACTCGTCTACGGGACCACGCGGATGCGGCGGGCCTGCGACGCGCTGATCGACCGGTTCGTCACCACACCGCCCGATCCGGCGACCCGCACCCTGCTGCGACTCGGCGTCTACCAGCTGGAGTTCGCCGGGGTGCCACCCCATGCCGCGGTGAGCGAGACGGTCTCGCTGGCTCCCAAGCGGGTGCGCGGCTTCGTCAACGCGGTCTTGCGGAAGGCCTCCTCGACCGACATGGTCTGGCCGTCGGACTTCGCCCGCCTCAGCTACCCCGACTGGATCGGCCGGTTGCTCGTCGACGAGCTCGGCGACGACGCCGCGATGCGGTCGCTCGCCCGCATGAACGAAGCGGGGTCGATGACGGTCCGCGCCGACGGCTACGTGCAGGATGCGTCGTCGCAGTGGGTCGCGGCAGCGGTCGAGGCGGTCGCCGGTGAGCGTGTGCTCGACACGTGTGCGGCACCGGGGGGCAAGGCCACGGCCTTGGCGACGACCGGGGCCTCGGTCGTCGCCGCCGACGTCCGACCGCGACGCGTCCAACTGATCGCCGAGAACGTGGCTCGGCTCGGCTCGGCCGACGTCGAGACCGTCGTCGCCGACGCCACCGACCCGCCGTTCGAGCCGGGGTCGTTCGACGCCGTGCTGATCGACGCTCCCTGCAGCGGTCTCGGCGCGCTCCGCCGCCGCCCCGACGCCCGCTGGCGGATCCAGCCCGACGACGTCGCCGAACTGGTCGCTCTCCAACGACGGATCCTCGCGGCATCCGCGCCGCTCGTCGCTCCGGGTGGGCGACTGGTCTACAGCGTCTGCACGCTGACCGCGGCGGAGTCGATCGACCATGCGGTGCCCGACGGCTTCGTCGTCGACGATCGTGTGCCCCCGGCGGGTGCATGGCAGGCGTTCGGACACGGTTGGCGAGTGCTGCCTCACGAGGCCGACACCGACGGCATGGTCCTGATTCGGTACCGTCGGGCGACATGAGCCACACCGGCACGCACGAGGCGGACGAGCGGCCGCTGCTCGCCAAGGTCCTGACCGTCAGCGACGGCGTGTTCCACGGGGCTCGCGACGACACCGGGGGTCGCGGCCTGGCCGATCATCTGAGGGCGAACGGTTTCGACGTCGTCGATCATCAGGTGACCCAGGACGGCGCCGACGAGGTCGCCACCCGTCTGACGGCGATGTCCGACGGATTCGCCGGGTTGATCGTGACGACCGGCGGCACCGGGTTCGCGCCACGCGACCAGACCCCCGAGGGCACCCGGTCGGTCATCGAGCGTGAAGCACCCGGGTTGGCCGAGGCCATGCGACTCGTCAGCCCGTTCGGACGGCTCTCGCGAGGCGTCGCCGGGGTCCGGGGACGGTCGATCATCTGCAACACCCCGGGCTCGCCGAAGGGCACCATCGAGCAGATCGACGCCGTGATCGACGTGCTGCCGCACGCACTCCGGCTGTTGCACAGCGACCCCACCTCGCACTGACCGGTGACGTTCGGGGGCCGGCTCAGGCGGAGAGGCGTTGCTCCCGGACCGGCTCGATACGCAGACCCTCGTAGTAGTGGTGGATCGTGCGGACCGACCCGTCGTTGCGCCATTTCGTGATGGCGGCGACGTCTCCGCAGTCGTGTCGGCGGCCGTATCGGAAGTGTTCGCGATACTTCCGGGCACCGTCGGCGAAGAAGCCTTCGACGGCGGGCGCACCGAGCGCCGGATCGTGCAACCGACCCTGCCGGTAGTGCCGAACCTGCTTGGGTTTGCCGTGCGCGCGGAACCGCACGTACGCCGGTGTCCGAGGCTCCGGGTCGTCGAGTTCGCCACGCGAGAGCCACATCACGGTGTCGAGGCGGCCGTCGACCGACACCCGGACGCGTCCGGTGAACCCGGGCGGCACCGCCGACGGTGAGGTGACGTCGATCGTCGCGACGAAGCGGAACGACATGGAGTTCGGGAAGAGGTCCACTGTGACGTGTATCGACCCGGGTTTCCTCGTGCTTGAGCCCGGCCGAGCACGAACTCACCGAGGCCACGAGGCGATCCCTCGCTAGCCTCGCCCGGGTGCTGCGACTCGTCCTCCCGAAAGGCTCGCTCGAGCGAGCGACGTTCGAACTCTTCGAAGCTGCCGATCTGAGCGTGGTTCGCTCGTCGGCGGTCGACTACAAGGCGACCATCGACGACCCCCGGGTCGACGAGGTGCGCATCCTCCGCCCGCAGGAGATCGCCGGCTATGTCGAGGAAGGTCTGTTCGACCTCGGCATCACGGGCCGCGACTGGGTCGAGGAGACCGGCGCCCAGGTCGAGAGCCTCGGCGAGCTCAAGTACTCCAAGGCCACGTCCAAGCCGGTCAAGGTCGTCGTCGCGGTCGCCGGTGACTCCGATGTCCAATCGGTCGCCGACCTTCCCGACGGGGTGCGCGTCACCTCCGAGTATCCCGAGATGACCAAGCGGTTCTTCGCCGAGCGCGGCGTGAACGCCGACATCCGGCTCTCCTACGGCGCCAGCGAGGCGAAGATCCCCGACATCGCCGACTGCGTCGTCGACATCACCGAGACCGGGCGGGCGTTGCGGGCGGCGGGTCTGCGCGTGATCGACACGATCCTGACCAGCTACACCGAGGTGGTCGTCAACAAGGAGTCGTTCGCGAATCCCGAGAAGCGCAAGGCGATGGATCAGCTCATGACGTTGCTCAACGGCGCCCTCGAGGCCCGTGGCAAGGTCCTGCTCAAACTCAATGTGGTCGCCGACCGGCGCGACGCGGTGCTCGCGGCCCTGCCGGCGGAGAAATCGCCGACGGTCAACCAACTCGCCAACGGCGACTACGCGATCGAGACCGTGGTCGAGAAGACCGGCATCAACTATCTGATCCCGGAACTGACCGAAGCCGGCGCGACCGACCTGCTCGAGATCCCGATCAGCAAGATCATTCATTGATGATGGTCGGGACCGGGATGATGGTCGGGACCGGTCTCCGCTTCGCCTCGACTGCGAGACGCCCGTGCTGAGCGGCACGGTCACCGAGTTCTCCGATGAACGGGGGCTCGGCACCGTCACGGCCGCCGACGGGCAGGCCTACCTGTTCCACGTGATCGAGATCGCCGACGGCACCCGCACGATCGAGGTCGATCAACCGGTCACCTTCGTGCCGCTCCCGAAGTTCGGGCGGCTGCAGGCCGGCGGCGTCCACAAGGTCTGATCATGGCGCCGGGCGACGAACGCACACGGCGGATCGTCGACGTGCTCATGGCGCTGCAACCCGGCGAGGTCACCACCTACGGCGACGTCGCCGAGACGGCCGGGTATCCCCGGCAATCACGTCTGGTCGGCCGGATCCTGGCGACCACCGATCTCGATCTGCCGTGGTGGCGGGTCGTCAACGCGGCCGGCAGGCTGGTGCCCGGCAACGAGCGAACCCAGGCCGAGCTCCTCACCGGCGAGGACGTCATCGTCCGCAACGGACATGTGGCGTCGGCACCGTTCGGCCGGTTCGGCGAGCACTGACGGCCGACGGCGCTCGTCAGTCGTCGCCGGGGCTCGCCTGCCCGGTCTGTGCCTTCAGCCCGACGAACGCCATCTTGATGTTCGCCAAGGCGTCGCGCATCGTCGGCGCATCGTCGCCCAACCGGTCGCCGAGACCGTCGACGAGCATCCCCATCGCATCGATCGCCAGCGAGGCGGACACGAGATCGGGCGTCTCCGACGACAGGTGGATCGCACCGAGTTCGTACAGGCCCATCACGTGATTGGTCACCACCACCTCGGCCGGGACGTCGGCGAGCCGTGCCCGGGCCTCGGCCATCGCGGCCTCGATCTGGGCAGCCTGGTCGGCGGCCTCCTGGTCGTCGGGGCCGTCGCCCATACCCTGCAGGTCGGTTTCATCACTCACGTGCGATACCCTACCGAGGCCGGTTGTTTCGACGACCGGTCACAACCGAGGCGAAGTGGGGTTCACGAACACCGAGTCCCCACCCGGCCACCGACTGGCTCACCGAGCCGACCGAGTGCGTCCGGGTCGATGAAGATCACGGCCTGCCATGCCGTCCGTGCCCGACGGGCACCGACGTCTGGTGAGTCTGCTCCGCATTGACGATTCGCGTCGAGCAGACCCAGACAGCGAACATGGGAGGCAAACCCATTGCACAGGAGTGATCAGTCATAGCACCGCCGAAGAGCGACCAACATCGTGTCAACGACCGCATCCGAGCCCGCGAGGTTCGCTTGATCGGTCCCGATGGCAATCAGCTCGGGATCAAACCTGTTCCCGAGGCGCTCCGGATGGCCCGTGGGCTCGACCTCGACCTCGTCGAAGTCGCGCCGATGGCGAATCCACCCGTGTGCCGGATCATGGACTACGGCAAGTTCCGGTACGAAGAAGCGCAGAAGGCCAAAGAGGCGCGTCGCAAGACCACCCACGTGACGATCAAGGAAGTCAAGTTCCGTCCGAAGATCGGCAAGGGTGACTTCGACACCAAGATGCGTCACCTCATCGAGTTCATCGAAGAGGGACACAAGGTGAAGGTGACACTGCAGTTCCGAGGGCGCGAGATGGCCCACCCGGAACTCGGTCGCAAGATCCTCGACGACGTGATCCAATCCGCCGGTCCGATCGCCAAGGTCGAGAATCAGGCACGAATGGAAGGTCGCAGCATGTCGCTCGTGCTGTCACCCGACAAGCAGGCGCAAGAGGCGATCAAGAAGGCAGCCGAAGAAGCGGAGAAGAAGGCAGCAGCCGAGGCTGCTGCAGCCGAAGCGGCCGAGTCCGACGACAACGCTGACGAGGCGCCCCCCGAAACAGCACCAGGAGACGAATGATGCCGAAGATGAAGACATCGAAAACGGCCGCCAAGCGGTTCAAGAAGACCGGCAAGGGTCAGCTGCGTCACGAGCAGCAGAACAACCAGCACAAGTTCGAGTCGAAGACGTCGAACCGGAAGCACCGCCTCGACCGTGACGCCGACGTGCACCCCTCCGACGAGAAGCGCATCAAGCGCCTGCTCGGCGAGCGCTGACTCGCAGCGACCACTTACTGAACGACACAAGGAGACACCACCATGGCACGCGTCAAGCGCGGCGTGACGAAGACGAAGCGTCACAAGAAGGTCCTGAAACAAGCCAAGGGCTACTACGGCAACAAGAGCCGCTCGTTCCGGGCAGCGAACGAGCAGCTGCTCCACAGCGGGCAGTACGCCTTCCGTGACCGGCGGGCGAAGAAGGGCGAGTTCCGTCGCCTCTGGATCCAGCGGATCAATGCGGCATGTCGTCAGAACGACATGACGTACAGCCGCTTCATCGCCGGCCTCAACGCCGCCGGCATCGAGGTCGACCGCAAGATCCTCGCCGATCTCGCCGTCACCGACGCAGCAGCCTTCTCGGCGCTCGTCGCCCAGGCGAAGGCTGCGCTCTAGGAGCCACGTCCTGAGCGAACCACTCGCGTTCAACAACTCGAAGGTTCAACGACTGCGGCGCCTCTCGGGGCGCCGCAGTGCGCGTTCCGAGGAGGGTTGCTTCGTCGTCGAGGGGCCCGTGTTGATCGCCGAGGCGGTCGCGGCCGGGTGGGAGATCGAGGCCGAGTTCGTGGCCCCGGGAGCCGACGCGGTCTCCGCCGCCCCGCTGTTCGAGTTGGCCGACGGTGTGCTCGAGCGGGTGGCGACGACCGAACGGCCGCAGCCGAACCTCGCCATCGCCCGATCGCGCCCGGGTGAGCGGGCGATGCTGGGCGCAGACGGAACCTGCGATCTGGTGGTCGTCGCCGACCGCCTGAGCGATCCGGGCAACCTCGGCACCATGCTGCGGTCCGCCGAGGCGTCCGGTGTCGACGCCGTGGTGCTCACGCCGGGGTCCGTCGACCCGTTCAACCCGAAAGTGGTTCGGGCGAGCGCCGGAGCGCTGTTCCACGTCCCGGTCGTCGAGGCGAGCCTCGACGAGGTCCGGGCGGCGGGTCTGGAGCTGATCGGCACGTCGTCGCACCAGGGGGAGCGCCACGTCGACGCCGACTGGAGCGGCCGCGTCGCCCTCGTGCTCGGCAACGAGGCGCACGGCTTGGCCGACGACGCCGACGTCGATCGTTGGGTGCGCATCGAGCATCGGGGTCGAGCCGAGAGCCTGAACGTCGCGATGGCGGCCACCGTGCTCGTGTTCGAGGCAGCGCGTCATCGGTCGGAATCGCCCGAAAGTCCCGCCGCACCGGCATGCTGACACCATGACCGACGACCGCACACAGATGGGCGACCGACAGGTCGAGGCACGGATCGGGGCAACCGTCACCGCGCCGGCCGACCTGGCGGTGTCGATCGCGGTCGCCGCCGGTGTGCCGACGTCGCACGAGCGTCTGTCGATCCGGCTCGACGGGGTCGAGGTCGCGGTGTCCGAGATCGTCACCGAGCACGGTGGCCGCATCCACCTGATCAGCGATCTGCATCCGGGCCGTCTCGACATCGACTACGCCGCGACCGTCGACGGTGTCGCCGACGAGGCGAAGGTCTCCGCCTACGACACGTGTCGGTACATGCGTCCGAGCCGGTACTGCCAGTCCGACGAACTCGGACCGTTCGCCCGAGCGGAGTTCGCCGGCCTCTCCGACGACGAGTTGTTGCCGGCGATCTCGAGTTGGGTCGGCGCCAACCTGCTGTACGTGCCCGGCTCGTCGCGTCCGACCGACGGTGCCGTCGCCACGCTGCTCGCTCGCGAGGGTGTGTGCCGCGACTACGCCCATCTCACCACCGCGCTGCTGCGGGCCAACAGCGTGCCGGCCCGGGTCGTGTCGGTGTACGCCCCCGGGCTCGACCCGATGGACTTCCACGCCGTGACCGAGGTCTGTGTCGGAGGAGCCTGGACCGTCGTCGACCCGACCTGTCTCGCCCCGCGCTCGTCGATGGTGCGCATCGCCACGGGTGCCGACGCGACCGACACGGCCTTCATGTCGACCCTCCGCGGTCAGGTCGACCTCGACGAGATGCAGGTCACGGCATACGTGACCGATGCCCTGCCCGTCGACGACGTGTTCGAGCAAGCCACCATCGGCTGACAACCTCTCCTTGGTGGCCACCGACCGGACGCCTAGACTGTCGGCCGTGACGACGGCCCTGCGATTTCGGTGCCCCGGGTGGACCACCCGGGGACGACGCAGCTGAGCGCCGCGTCGGTACCCGAGTCCATCCGGGGATGACGAACTCCGTTCCCGTACGCTCGTCGTGTTTGAAAGGACTCCCGTGATCGACGACATCCGCGCCGCCCGTGACGCAGCGCTCGCACAGGTCGACGCCGCCGATTCCCTCGAATCGGTCACCGCGCTCGATACGCAACTCCTCGGTAAGAAGGGGCAGCTCGCCCAGCTCAAGAAGCAACTGGGCGGTCTCGCCACGATCGACGAGAAGAAGGCGGCCGGCCAGGCCGTCAACGAGGCGATGGAGGCCGTCGGCGCTGCGCTCGAATCTCGAACCGCGGCACTCCGCTCGGCGGCGCTCGACGCTCGCGTCCAGGCCGAACGCATCGATCTGACCGAACACGTCGGCCGACCCACCCGCGGCCACGCCCACCTGGTCACACAGGCCTGGGAGCGGCTCGAAGACGTGTTCGTCGGCCTCGGCTACCGGGTCGCCGAAGGTCCGGAGGTCGAGACCGACTGGCACAACTTCGAAGCCCTCAACATGGGGGAGGGGCACCCGGCGCGCGGCGAGTTCGACACGTTGTTCGTCGACTACGCCCCGGACGGTGGCGAACCCGGTCACACCGTCCTGCGCACCCACACGTCGCCGGTCCAGATCCGGACGATGCTCGAACAGGAGCCGCCGATCTACATCGTCGCCCCCGGACGTGTCTTCCGGCGCGACACACCCGACGCCACCCACATGCCCGTGTTCCACCAGATCGAGGGTCTGGTCATCGACCGCAACATCACGATGGCCCACCTCGCCGGCACGATCGAGGCGTTCACCAAGGCCTTCTTCGGCCCGGGCTGGTCGTCGCGGCTCCGGCCGAGCTATTTCCCGTTCACCGAGCCGTCGGCCGAGTTCGACATCCAGCGGCCCGACGGGTCGTGGCTCGAACTCGGCGGATGCGGCATGGTGCACCCGAACGTGTTGCGTGCCGGTGGGATCGATCCCGAGGAGTGGAGCGGCTTCGCCTTCGGGTTCGGCATCGACCGGATGGCGGTCATGCGGCACCAGGTCGGTGACATCCGCGACATGTTCACCAATGACATCCGCTTCCTGGAACAATTCTGAGACGAGCCACGATGCCCGATCGCTGCGTTCCGCCTCACCGCTCGTTGCCCACAGGCAACTCGGGTTCGTCGCGCCTTGCGCTCGAACATCCTGATCTCGTCTCAGGCCTTCTTGTCGACGTTCTCGGTGCCCGGCCGATTCCTCGGGCGATCACCTCGGAGGTGACCACATGAAGATCTTGTTGTCGTGGCTGAACGAGTACGGGGACTTCGCCGATCCCGCGGATGCTGCTGCGGTGGCGCGGCTCGCCGACGTGTTGACGGCGTTGGGGATGGAGGTCGACTCGGTCGACCACATCGGTGCGACCGTCGACGGCGTCGTCAGCGCCGAAGTGAAACGGCTCGAACAGCACCCCGACGCCGCCAAGGTGCAGCGGGTGTACGTCGACGCCGGCGACGGCGCCGAACGTCACGTCTGGTGCGGCGCGTTCAACATGGCGGTCGGCGACATCGTGCCGCTGGCGACCTTGGGCACCACCATGCCCAACGGGATGAAGATCGAACCCCGTGGCATCCTCGGGATCGACTCGCAGGGCATGCTGTGCGCCGCCGACGAGCTCGGCCTGGGTGACGACCACTCGGGCATCCTCGTCCTGCCGGCGGGGACGCCGCTCGGCGTGCCGTACGGCGAAGTGCTCGGCATCGAGGCCGACGTCCTGATCGACGTCGACGTCACCCGGAATCGACCCGACTGCTGGGGGTACGTCGGCATCGCCCGTGACGTCGCTGCACAGATGGGCATCGAGTTCCGCCCGCCGACGCCCGAGTTGGTGTTCGACGGCCCCGAGCGCACCGCGCCGGTCGAGATCGTCGACGGCGACCGGTGCGGACGGTTCACGTCGGTCGTCATGAGCGGCGTGCGCGTCGCACCGAGCGCTGGGTGGATGCAGCGTCGCCTCGCCGCCGCCGGCATGCGTCCGATCAGCAACGTCGTCGACGTCTCCAACTACGTGACCCTCGAACTCAACCAGCCGACACACGCCTACGACATCGACACGCTCGGAGGTGGTGGGTTCCGCATCCGCGTCGCCACCGACGGTGAACAGCTCACGACGCTCGACGGCGAGACCCGGACGCTCACGCCGAGCGATCTGTTGATCTGCGACGCCGAGGACGTGCCGATCGGGCTCGGCGGCGTCATGGGCGGACTCGACACCGAGATCAGCGAGGCCACCACGACCGTCGCCCACGAGATCGCCTGGTTCACCCCGCTGACCGTGCTCCAGACCTCTGCTCGCCTCGGACTCCGCTCCGAGGCCTCGGCGCGATACGAGCGCGGCTGCGACCCGTACATCATCGAGACCGCGCACGCCCGTTTCGCCGAGTTGCTCCGCGAGACGTGTCCCGACCTCGTCGTCCACGCCGGCATGGCCGACCAGCGGGGATCCTCGATGCCCGAGCGCAACCGTTCGGCCACGGTGCGGGTGATGGAGGTCAACCGCATTCTCGGCACCTCGCTGCAGGGCGACGACCTGCCCCGCCTGCTCGACCCGATCGGCTTCACGGTCACCGGCGACGGTGACACGCGCCAGGTGGCGCTGCCGACTTGGCGGCCCGACAGCGAAGCCGAGGTCGACGTGATCGAAGAGGTCGCCCGGCACTACGGCTACGCCGAACTCGGCAAGGCCGTACCCGAGATCACCAGCCACGGCGGCCTCACGGTTCGTCAGCAACGTCGTCGCCGGCTCCGCCAGGTGCTGCTCGGCATGGGGCTCTCCGAGGCGATGCCCAACCCCTTCCTCGCGCCCGACACCCTCGCAAAGGCGGGTCTCGACGGTCCGACCATCTCGATCACCAACCCGCTGGTCGTCGAGGAGAGCGTGTTGCGCACCTCGCTCCGGCCGGGCCTCCTCGAGGCGATCGCCTTCAACGAGTCGCATCGGCGACCTGGCGTCGGCCTGTTCGAGATCGGCCACGTCTACCCGCCCGGCTCCGGAGACCTGCCCGACGAGTACGAGGCGTTGTGCGTCGTGCTGGCCGGCGAGGAGGCGCCGGCCGCGATGGCGGTGTGGCGCGAGGTGTCAGCCGCCATGGGCGTCGGCGCTCGCATCGACCAGGGTCGTGTGCCTGCGGGGCTCCACTCGACCCGCTCCGCGGTCTTGCAGGCCGGCAAGTCGCCGACCGGGGCGGTCGGCGAGGTCGATCCGGCCGTGCTCGAGCGCTTCGAGGTGGCCGAGCGGGTGGCGATCCTCGAGCTGAACCTCGACGAAGTGCTCGACCGCGAGCCAAAACCTGCCAGCTGGTCACCGGTCAGCCGCATGCCGTCGAGCGACCTCGACCTGGCGTTCGTACTGCCGGAGGAGATCCCCGCCGAGAAGCTCGAGAAGGCGATCCGCCAGGGTGCCGGCAGGCTGCTCGACGACATCCGGCTCTTCGACGTCTACCGCGGCGAATCCCTCGGCACCGACCGACGCAGCCTCGCGTACCGGCTTCGTCTGCAGGCGCCCGATCGGAACCTCACCGACGCCGACGTCGCCGAGGTCCGCCGCTCGGTCGAGGCCGCCACGAGCAAACTCGGCGCCGAGCTGCGGGGCTGACGTGGCCGGTGAGACCGACCTGGCCAAGATGTTGGCGACGCTCGACGTCGACCGACGGCCGGGCCGGTTCGCCTTCGTGTCGGGCGATCACCCCGAGTTGCGTTCGGGCGCCGTCGCCATGATCGAGGAGACCGAGGGCACCACCCTCGTCGTTCCGGTGGCGTCCGCTCGCGAAGCGGGCCTCGCCGTCGAGTTCGAGGCGGCATGGTTGACGCTGACCGTCTTCAGTGCGCTCGAAGCGGTCGGACTGACCGCGGCGTTCAGCGCAGCGCTCGGCGAGGTCGACATCCCGTGCAACGTGCTGGCCGGCTACCACCACGATCATCTGCTCGTGCCGGTCGATCGCGTCGACGATGCGGTCGAGGCGCTGCTCGCGCTGCGCTCGGCCTGACCACCCGCCGTTCAGTTGGCGCTGAGGTCGTCGGGCGCGGTGGCCAACCAGGCCAGTCGACCGCTCTGACGTCGCAGCACCCCTCGCCAGAGGTCGTCGGGGGCACCGGCGAACACGTCGTCGGGTTCGGCGTCGAGCACCAGCCATGATCCGGCGTCGATCTCGCCCTCGAGCTGTCCCGGTCCCCACCCGGCGTAGCCGCGAAAGATGCGGACCGAACCCACGAGGCCGGCGATCAGCGCCGGATCGGTGGTCAGATCAGCGGATGCCACGCGGCCCGACACCGGGGAGAGTTCTTCGGACGGCTCGTCGACCGGCCGGTTGGCGAACGCCAACGCGATGAGGGCATCCGGTTCAACGGGCCCGCCCAGGAACACCGATGCCGGTTCGGCCTGGAGGTCGGCCCACCGATCGAGCGGTTCGCCGAGTTCTTCGCCGGTCGGCCGGTTGAGAACCACCCCGAGCGCTCCGTCGTCGCGGTGCTCGATCATGTAGATCACGACACGGTCGAAGTTCGGGTCGTCCATGGGAGGGGTCGCCAGGAGCAGCCGTCCCTTCGTGGGCGTCGAACCGTGCAGCACCGGTCCAGTCTGCCGTCGAATCCTCCCGAACGGAGATTGCATGAACATTCGTCGCGCTGTATGCTCATGCGTCTATGGTCGCGGTCGGCATCATCGGCGCGTCGGGATTCACCGGAGCAGAACTCCTCCGGCTCGCCGCGCAACATCCGGAACTCGAGGTCGTGTACGCGACGGGGGACTCACAGGCGGGCGTCCGAGCCGCCGAACTCTACCCGAGCCTTGCCGCCGTCTACCCCGACCTCGTGTTCGAATCGTTCGACCTCGAACGGGCGCGAGGGCTCGATCTGGTGTTCCTCGGTCTGCCTCACGCCGCCTCGATGGCGATGGCGCCGCAGCTCGTCGGCAGCGTGGGCTGTGTGGTCGATCTGTCGGCCGCATTCCGGCTGAAGGATCCGGTGCACTATCCGACCTACTACGGCTTCGACCACGACCAGCTCGGGCTGCTCGCCGACGCCGTGTTCGGGTTGCCCGAACTCCACCGCTCCGAACTGCACGGTGCGTCGCTCATCGCGACACCCGGATGCCACGTGACCACCGCCGTCCTGGCCCTGCGGCCGCTCGTCGATGCCGGGCTGATCGAGACCACCGGCATCACCGTCGACACGATGACGGGAATCACCGGGGCCGGGCGGGCGCCGAGCGCGACCAACATGTTCACGTCGATCGACTCCAACGTCGAGGCCTACGGGCTGCTGCATCACCGGCACACCCCCGAGATCGAGCAGGAGTTGGGAGCCCAGGTGCTGTTCACGCCGCACCTCGTCCCGATGAGTCGTGGCCTGTTCGCCACGTGCCACGCCAGGCCGGCTCCCGGCGTCGAACTCTCGACCGGGATGTTGCTCGAGACGCTGAGGTCGCGCTGGAGCGACGAACCGTTCATGGTCGTGACCGACGGATCGCCGTCGACCAAGGCGACCCTCGGCTCGAACGCGGTTCACGTCAGCGCCGCCTACGACGCCCGCACCGGCACGGTGCTGGCGTTCGCCGCCCTCGACAACCTCACGAAGGGCGCCTCCGGAGGGGCCGTGCACGCTGCGAACGTGGCGCTCGGCCTCGACGAGACCGCCGGACTCGCATCGATCGGTCTGGCCCCGTGACGATGCCCGACACCGGAGACATGGACGCCGCCGGCGTCAAGGCCGCCGTCCTCGTCGAGGCGCTGCCGTACATCCGTCGGTTCGCCGGACAGGTGGTCGTCGTCAAGTACGGCGGCAACGCGCTGGCGGGCACCTCGGATCACGACGCGCTCGCCCTGTTCGCCGAGGACATCGTCCTGATGCGCCTCGTGGGGATGCGTCCGGTCGTCGTCCACGGCGGCGGGCCGCAGATCAGCGAGATGATGCAGCGCCTCGGCAAGACGACCGAGTTCGTCGACGGGCTCCGGGTCACCGACGCCGAGACGGTCAGCATCGCCAGGATGGTGCTCAAAGGTCAGGTCAACCCGCAGCTGGTCGCCGCGATCAACGTGCACGGCAACTTCGCCGTCGGCGTGAGCGGCGTCGACGGGGGCCTGATCCGGGCGGCGCCGCGCAACGAAGCGCTCGGCTACGTCGGCGACGTCACACACGTCAATCCCGCGGTGCTCCACGGTCTGCTCGACGACGAGTTCATCCCCGTGATCGCCACCATCGGATCCGACGACACGGGGCAGGCCTACAACATCAACGCCGACACCGTCGCCGGAGCGATCGCCGAGTCGCTCGAAGCCGAGAAACTCGTGTACCTGACCGACATCGAGGGCCTCCGCCGCGAGGTGAACGACGCGGCGAGTCTGATCCGTCAGACCGACGCCGACGAACTCGACTCGCTGGTTCGCGACGGCACGATCGCCGGGGGCATGATCCCCAAGGTCGCGAGCTGCACACACGCCGTGCGCAACGGTGTCCGCAACGCCCACATCCTCGACGGCCGGATCGCCCACGTCCTGCTGCTCGAGATCTTCACCGATTCGGGCATCGGCACGATGATCCGAGGCACGCAGGAGGCCACCTCATGACCCACACCTTCGACACCGCCGCCATGGCGGCGTGCCCGTTCATGCCGGTGTTCGGCGCGCCGGCGCTGAGTATGGAACGTGGTCTCGGTACCGAGCTCTGGGACACCGACGGCAAGCGCTATCTCGACTTCCTCGGCGGGATCGCCGTCACCTCGCTGGGCCACGCCAACCCCGTCATCGCCGAGGCGATCAGCAGGCAGGCGTCGACGTTGCTCCACGTCAGCAACTTCTTCACGAACCCACAGGCCACGGCCGCCGCCGTCAAGGTGAACGAACTGCTCGAGGCAGCGACGGGCCATGCGGGCCAGTTGTTCTTCACGAACTCGGGTGCCGAGTCGAACGAGTGTGCGCTCAAGCTCGCCCGCAAATGGGGTGGTCGTGGCCGCCACACCGTCGTGAGCGCGTTCGGGAGTTTCCACGGTCGCACCCTGGCGACGCTCGCCGCCACCGGTCAACCGGCGAAACACGAGCCGTTCGCGCCGATGCCCGACGGCTTCAAGCACGTGGCGTGGGGCGATCTCGACGAACTCCGTGCCTCGGTCGACTCGTCGGTCGCTGCCGTGATCATCGAACCGATCCAGGGCGAGGGTGGCGTCAACCCTGCGCCGGCCGGCTATCTGCAGGGCGTCCGCGACATCTGCGACGAGGTCGGCGCGCTGATGATCGTCGACGAGATCCAGACCGGTTTCGCCCGCACCGGCCACTGGTTCGGGTTCGAGATCGACGGGGTCAGCCCCGACGTGGTGACCCTGGCCAAGGCGATGGGCAACGGCATGCCGGTCGGTGCGTGCTGGGCCCGTACCGAGGTCGCTGCCGTCTTCGAACCCGGTGACCACGGCAGCACGTACAGCGGCACCGCGATCGCGACCGCTGCCGTGAGCGCCGTCGTCGACGAGATGCGGCGGATCGATGCGCCGGCTCTCGCCACGGCGAAGGGTGAACGGCTGTCCGGACTGCTGCTCGAGCTGCCGCAGGTGACCTCGGTCCGCGGTGCCGGACTGATCCTCGGCGTGCAGCTGGTGGAGGGCATCGACGCGCCCGCCGTGTACCGGCGCCTGACCGAGCTCGGACTGATCTGCAACGCGGTGAACGGCTCGACGCTCCGACTGCTCCCGCCGATCACGGTCAGCGACGACGAGTTGGTCGAAGCGGTCGGGCTCATCCGTCAGGCGCTGCTGGAGGCGGCAGGATGACCCGCTCGTTCCTCGACGTCACCGACTGCACCCCCGACGAGATCCGGGCCCTCCTCGACCTGGCCGAACGGCCGATCGAGTCGCTCGGTCGGCCGCTCGCCGGTCAGGGCGCTGCGCTCATCTTCGAGAAGCCGTCGAACCGGACCCGCCATTCGACGGAGATGGCGGTCGTGCAGCTCGGCGGCCACCCGGTGTACACCCGCGGTGAAGAGGTCGGCTTCGACGTGCGCGAGCCCGTCGAGGACATCGCCCGGGTGCTGGCCGGCTATCACGGGCTGCTCGCCGCGCGGGTCTTCGACCACGACGTCGCCGTGAGGCTGGCGTCGACGGGCGACGTGCCGGTCGTCAACATGTTGAGCGACCGGTCGCACCCGCTCCAGGCGGTCGCCGACGCCCTGACGATGCGGCAGCACCTCGGTGACCTCGCCGGAAAGACCGTTGCCTACGTCGGCGACTACAACAACGTGTCGCGGTCGCTCGGCGAGATCGCCGCGATGCTCGGTATGCACGTCCGCTTCGCCTGCCCCAACGGGTTCGACGCCGACGAATCCGAACTGGAGCGTCTGCTCGTGCTCGGTGCTCCGTCGGTCTCGCAGTCGGCGCGCCCGGCCGAGGCCGTCGCCGGTGCGCACGCGGTGCACACCGACACGTGGGTGTCGATGGGGCAGGAAGACGACAAGGACGCGCGCCGGCAGGCGTTCGAGGGGTACACGGTCGATGCCGAGATGATGCGTGGGGCCGATCCAACCGCCGTGTTCATGCACTGTCTCCCCGCCTACCGGGGGTTCGAGGTCAGTGCCGACGTCATCGACGGGCCGCCGAGCGTCGTGTTCGAGCAGGCGCACAACCGCATGCACGCCGCTCGCGCCGTGATGGCATTCCTCCTGGGGGTCCGATGAGCAAGGTCCAGCGACAGCAGGCGATCGCCCGCCTGATCGAGCACCACGCCGTCACCAACCAACCGCAGTTGGTCGAACTGCTCGCCGACGAGGGGATCGCCGCGACGCAGGCGACCGTGTCGCGTGATCTCGACGATCTCGGCGCGATCAAGGTCAGGGTGCCAGGCGGCGCGACAGCGTACGCCGTGCCCGAGTTCGTTCCCGAACGGGTGGCGCCGCTCGACCAGCTGCGCCGGGTGATGGGGGAGTGGGTGGCCGAAGTCACCCACTCGGGCCATCTGGTGATCGTCCGAACGCCGCCGGGTTGCGCCCATGTGGTCGCCTCGGCGCTCGACCGGAGTGGTCTCGACGGCCTGTTGGGAACCGTCGCCGGTGACGACACCATGCTGTGCGTCGCGACCGAGGCGGTCGGCGGCGCACAGTTGGCCGCGGGTCTCCGCGACCTGGCCGGTATCGAAGGGACGCACGCATGAGCAGCGACAACGACAACGAGCAGCAGGGTGCCACGCTGTGGCACGGCCGGTTCGACGGCGGCCCGGCCGAGTCGCTCATGGCGTACACGGTCAGCCTGCCGTACGACCAGCAGATGTGGCCCGATGACATCGCCGGTTCGAAAGCGCACGTGCGAGGGCTCGCCCGCGTCGGTCTGTTGACCGACGCTGAGCGTGACGACGTGCTCGTGGCGCTCGATCGCGTCGCCGACGAACTCGCCGATGGATCGTTCGTCTTCGTCGCCTCCGACGAAGACATCCACACCGCGGTCGAGCGTCGCGTCACCGAACTCGCCGGCCCGGCGGGCGGCAAGCTCCACACCGCCCGGAGTCGCAACGACCAGGTCGCGACCGACCTCCGGTTGTGGTGCAAACGCCAGCTGCCGCTCGTGATCCGCTCGCTGCACGACCTGCAGACGGTGTTGCTGCGCCGCGCCGAAGAAGCGGGCGACGCCTACCTGCCGGGTTACACCCATCTGCAGCGGGCGCAGCCGGTGCTGCTCGCTCACCACCTGCTGGCCCACGGATGGGCGATGGCGCGTGACGTCGACCGGTTGTTCGACACGCTGCGGCGGCTCGACGTGTCGCCGCTCGGCGCAGGAGCGTTGGCAGGGTCGTCGCTGCCGATCGATCCCGAGGGGAACGCTGCCGATCTCGGATTCGCCGGCGTGTTCGACAACAGCCTCGACGCGGTGAGCGATCGCGATTTCGTGGCCGAGGCCGTGTTCGATCTGGCCCTGATCGGTATCCACCTGTCGCGGATCGGCGAGGAGTGGGTGCTGTGGACCTCGGGCGAGTTCGGTTTCGCCCGCCTCGACGACGCCTACGCCACCGGGTCGTCGATGCTGCCCCAGAAGAAGAACCCCGACATCGCCGAACTGGCGCGCGGCAAGAGCGGCCGGCTGATCGGCAACCTGACCGGCCTGCTCGCGACGCTGAAGGGACTCCCGATCGCGTACAACCGCGACCTGCAGGAGGACAAGGAGCCGCTGTTCGACTCGGTCGGCCAGGTGCTGCTCGCCGTCACGGCGCTCACGGGCATGATCGACACGGCCACCTTCGACACGGAGGCGATGGCGGCGGCGGCCGACGAAGAGACGACGGCAGCCACCGATCTGGCGGAGTACCTGGTGCGGGCGGGTGTGCCGTTCCGTGAGGCGCACGCGATCGTCGGGGCTCACGTCCGCGCCACGTTGGCCGGCGGCGGCTCGCTGCGCGAACTCGTCGCGGCGGACGAACGCCTCGGGCCCGACGCCGCGGCGTTGGTCGGCCCGGGTGTCGGCGTCAGGATGCGGACGTCGCGTGGCGCTGCCGGGCCGGCGGCGTTGCCGGACCAGGTCGTGCGGTACCGGGAGATGCTCGAGCGCCAGCGAGTGGCCCTCGACGCACGCTGACCCGATGCGGCCCGTGTCGCGTCGGCTGCTCGCCGGCGATTCCCCCGACGTCGCGCCACTCCTGCTGAACAAGCTGCTGGTGCACGGTCCGTGCGTCGGTCGCATCGTCGAGGTCGAGGCGTATCGCGAGGACGACCCGGCGAGCCACACGTTCAGGGGCCGCACGAAACGGAACGAGGTCATGTTCGGGCCGGCGGGTCATCTGTACGTCTACTTCACGTACGGCATGCACTTCTGCGCCAACGTCGTGACCGGCCCGGCCGGTACCGGCGCCGCGGTCCTGCTGCGAGCGGCCGATCCGGTCGCCGGTGTCGACGTGATGTCCGAGCGGCGAGGCGGACGGCCGCAGCTCGCCGACGGCCCGGCGAAGTTGTGTCAGGCGTTCGGGATCGACGGTGCGCACAACGGTGTCGACCTGCGGTCCGGCGGCGGCGTGGGACTGTTCGACGACGGGGTCCAGCCGCCGACGGACCCACGTGTTGGACCGCGGGTCGGCATCAGCAAGGCCGTCGACGTCCCCTGGCGGTGGCGCACACCGCTGCCGGACTGATCCGACCTATCGGGTCGACCAATGGCTGATCGACGTCAGCAGACGTTGCGGATCGACGGGTACGGATTGACCGCACGACCGCCGCCGGGGTGGATCTCGAAATGGAGGTGGGCGACGCCGGCGTTCCCGGTCGCTCCCACGTACCCGATGACCTCGTCCTGCGACACGGAACGGCTCGATCCCTCCCAGCTGGCCAGGTGGGCGTAGTAGTAGCTGTCGCCGTCGTTCGAGGTGAGCCAGACCGCATTGCCGCCGAGCGTGTTCGTCTTGAAGCGGACGGACCCGCTCTTGACCGCGACCAGCGGCGTCCCGCTGGGCGAGATCATGTCGACGCCCTCGTGTGAGCGGCCGCCCGATCGGGGGGCGCCCCACGTGTCGGAGTAGGAGTACGCGCCGCGCACCGG
Organism: Ilumatobacteraceae bacterium; assembly: GCA_033344875.1. NCBI lineage: Bacteria > Bacillati > Actinomycetota > Acidimicrobiia > Acidimicrobiales > Ilumatobacteraceae > Ilumatobacteraceae bacterium. Next base: position 642,320 of record JAWPMO010000001.1, read on the forward strand.
GCACACGATGCCCGCCTGCGGTGGAGGTGGCGGGGGCGGGGGCGGTGGCGGTGGCGGAGGGGATTCCGGTTCAGGTTCAGGCTCGGACGGGGCGTCGTTGCCGCCGCCACCACTGTTGCCGCCGGTGTCGCCGCCATCGCTGTCGCCGCCATCGTCGTCGCCGGCACCGTTGTTGCCGGGATCGGGTGGTGGTGGCGCCGGTGTCGCGGCGGCTGCCTGACGCTCCGCCGCCGCTCGAGCCGCAGCCTCTTCAGCCTCGACCCGTTCCCGTTCGGCGGCGCGAATCGCCTCGAGCTCGCGTTGGACGGCCACGTCGGCGAGACGTTGCTGTTCGATCTCCTGCAGTCGGAGCACTTCGGCTTCGGCCTCGGCCTGCAGCGCGATCAGATCGTCGCGGGGCGAGCGGTGTCGGCCCGCTGACGTTCGACCCGTTCGCGGGTGTCGTCGAGTTCGTCGATCGCCGCGTCGTAGTCGTCGACATCGACGAGCGAGGCGCCGGTCGCGGCGCCGATGAACACCGCCGCCGTGCCGTCATCGGTGGCCGCTGCAACGCCGGTGAGCAGGGGGTTCGTGTCGACGCCGCCACCGGTGAAGCGTCGAACGGCCACGGCGGAGAGATCGCCGCGCAGCGATTCGACCGCTGCCCGCTGCTCGGTCAGTCGGCGCTCCGTGGCCGTGAGTTCGATCGAGAGTTCGTCGAGCCGAGACTCGGCGGCGAACATCGCGTCGGCGGCCCGGTTCGCTCGGTCGCGGGCGGCTTGGATCTCCTCGGCCGCCCGCCGGGCAGCGTCGTCGTTCGTGCCGGCGCGCACGGGGTGTGGCGTGAGGACGATTAGCATCGCGATCGCCACGAGCGCGCCGGTCGCACGCGTCCGCCGTGTTTGCCCGCTGGTCGACATCCGTCGCATGTTACGGAATGATGACGGACTTGGGGCATCGGTCGGCTGATGTTTCACGTCGGAGCGTGCATCCAGTAGCCGTGTGGGTGTGCGGTGGCCACGTGCTCGATGCTGCGGGCTCCGTCGCGCCAGCGCACGATGGTCACGACGGTGCGGTCGTCGTCGGCGAGGTGATCCGGGTACGGGAGCCCGGCACACCAGGCGGGTGCCTCCGCGGCCACCCAGGTGAGGTCGATCTGCTCGCCGGCGGCGTCGAGCGCGGCGACGAAGTCGCGTCGCCCCTGCTCAGCCAGGTAGTTGAGGACCCACGAGGTGATCGCCACGGGGTGGCCCGCGGCCGCGCTGCCCAGAACGGCTGGTCCCACGTCGTCGACGGCGTCGCCCCGCCGCACGGGCGCTGGGTCGGCCGCCGCGATGCCGATCGCGCCGGCGAGTCGGCGGAAGCGGTCGGGTTGGTCGGGCCAGACGCACGCGAGCAGCCATCTGGCCTGTTCGGGGTCGGTCACGTCGATCGGTGAGCGATCGATGCCGAGGCGCGAGACGATCGTCGGCACGTGGCGTGGGATCGGGATGTGCCCTCGCACGTCGCACTCGAGCACGACCGGCGAGGGGTCGCCGACCTGGCCGCCGGGGGAGTAGCGGTACCGGAACCGGTCGAGTCGGAGGTTGAGGCCGGCGCTGGTGCCGACGTCGACGATCGCCAGCGGCCCGGTCTCGGCCTCGATCGACCCCAGCGCCGGGAGCAGGAAGGCGCATCGTCCGACTTCGTTCGTTTGCACCGCACGCGTGGCCACGATGCGGCGGATCTCGTCGGAGCGGTCGGCGCAGAGCCGGGCGAATGCAGGAAACGGGTCTCCGTCTCGGGGTGTCGCTGCCGTGGTCGGGTACCAGTCGGCGAGTTCGAGGTCGGGTTCGGCCAGCACCAGCGAGTGGACGGCGGCGAGCAGCAGGACCGGGAGTTGCTGGTGTTCGGGCGCTGCCGCGAGGAGTTCGACGATCTCGAGATGCTCGGCGATCCGTCGGTTCAGCGCCCCGTAGAGCGGTGATCGGCTCATCTGGTCGTCGCCGGCTTCCCGGAAGCGACGCACCAGCTCGGCGATGTCGGCCACCTCGGCGACCGTACACCGCGACCGCCGTGGCCCATACTGGGGCACGTGCGTCGGGCTGGTTGGATGATCGGGATCGTGGTCGCGATCGGCGCAGCCGGGGTCGCGGTGGCCGCCGTCGATCGGGTCGACGAGTCCGCCACGGTCGGCCGTTCGGCCGTGCGGCTCGAGCACCACGAGCGAGCCCTGTTGATCAGCGACTCGGCGTGGCTCGGCATCAAGACCTATGGGGCCGCCGATTCCGTGCAGGGCTTCGAACACATGCTCGATCTCGCTTCGTGCCGACGCCGGGTGGTGACGTCGTGCCGCAACTACGACGGCCACGTCCCGATCCCGCTGTTCGACGAGGTCGCCTGGCGGCGGGGTTCCTACACCACCTTGATCGTCGCGACGGGGTACAACGACAGCGACCACAACTTCCGGTCCGACGTCGACGCGATCGTCGGGCTCGCCCGGGCGAACGGGTACGACCGCGTGGTCTGGCTGACCTTGCGGTCGAACGTGAGCTACGAGTCGCCGGGCGACGCCGGATACGCCGCGGTGTTCGAGCGGAACAACGCCACACTGGCCGAGTTGGCCGGCTCGGATGACTATCCCGACCTCATCGCGGCCGACTGGGCGAGCTACGCCCGCGACCGCCCCGAGTGGTTCGCGAACGACGGCATCCATCTCCGGCGAGCCGGACCGTTCGCGGCCGGCGACTACATCTCGCGCAAGATGGCGTTCCTCGACGGCCGCGCCTGCCCGCAGCCCGTCTCACCGGGGGCGGTGCCGCAGGCCCCCTGCCCCGATCCGGATGTGACGGGTCCGGTGGTCGACGTCGACGGGGTGTACCCGGTCGACGAGCCGGCGCCCGCCTCGCACTTCGTCCTCGAATGGGAGGGATCGAGTTCATGGCCCGACCCCGCGTGGTGGGAGCGGTGACCCGGCAGCCGACGAACCCGTTGTCGGGCGGCATGACCGGCGTGTCATGATCGAGGACGCTATGGACCTGATCACCGACCTCGAGGCACGAGGACTCATCCACGATTCGACCGACCGGGAGTTTCTCCGGTCTCGCCTCGCGGAGCGACCGATCGGCGTCTATGTCGGTTTCGACCCCACCGCCGACAGTCTGCACGTCGGGCACCTGATGGGACAGCTCGCCCTCCGCCGGTTCCAGATGGCCGGACACCGTCCGTTCCCGCTCGCCGGCGGCGCCACCGGCATGATCGGTGACCCGAGCGGCAAGTCCGAAGAGCGGAACCTCCTCACTCGTGACGAACTGCAGCACAACGTCGACTGCATCAAGTCGCAGCTCGAGCGGATCCTCGACTTCGAACCGGGGCCGTACCAGGCCACGCTCGTCGACAACGCCGACTGGACCGCGCAGACGAGCATGCTGGACTTTCTCCGTGGGGTCGGCAAGCACATCACCGTGAACCAGATGATGGCCAAGGAGTCGGTGAAGAACCGCCTCGCCAGCGAGGTCGGCATCTCGTTCACCGAGTTCAGCTACATGCTGTTGCAGGCCAACGACTTCCGGCACCTCCACGAACACCACGACGTCGAGTTGCAGATGGGGGGTTCCGATCAGTGGGGCAACATCACGGCAGGGATCGACCTGATCCGACGGACGGCCGGTCGGCCGGCGCACGGGGTCACGTGGCCGCTGCTGCTGAAGAGCGACGGCACCAAGTTCGGCAAGACGGCGGGCGGGTCGGTCTGGCTCGATGCCGAGAAGACGAGCCCGTACCAGTTCCGCCAGTTCTGGATGCAGGCCGACGACGAGGCGATCGCCAACTACCTGCTCCGGTTCTCGACCCGACCGCTCGCCGAGGTCCAGGCGCTGATCGCAGAGCACCAGGAGGCTCCGCATCAGCGTGTCGGACAGCGTTCGCTCGCCCGTGAGCTCACCGCGCTCGTCCACGGCGACGACGCGGCTCGAGCGGCCGACGAGGCCGCCGATGTGCTGTTCGGCGGCGATCCGACCGCCGCTTCCGAGGCGGCATTCGACGCAGTGGCCCGGGAGGTCCCCTCGTCCGGAATGACACGCGTGCAACTCGATGATCTGGTCGAGGTGCTCGTCGCGGCCGGCTTGGCGCAATCGAAAGGCGATGCGAGACGCACGTTGGAGGGTGGTGGGTACCGATGCAACGGAGCGCCCCTCGACGCGTCGTCCCAGCTCAGCGGGCACGAACTGCTCCACGGGCGGTACCTCCTCCTGCAGCGCGGCAAGAAGTCGCACCACCTCCTCGAAGTTTTTTCCTGAGGCAGGTTGCGCACTCCTAACCGGAGGGATATTGTTTCTCTTCGCTCCACGGCGGCCGAAAGCCCCGGAAGAGCACAGGCACCAAGCCAAGCAGGCAAGAACACCGCCGCCAAGATGTGCCCGAGCTACGGCTCCTTGAAAACGGAAGAGAAGACAGAATGCCAGTGCGGGCAGGACGTCAGGGCGAACACCTTCGGGTGATCGTGAGATGGACCTGCTTGTCAATTCAGTCGCCGACATACCCTTGTCGGTGACAAAACTAATACGTCAGAGATCGTGGTCACCGAATATTCCAATCGGCCCACGCTCGACACTCAATCGTTCCGATCTGGAGGCAACCGCCGAAAGTGACGACACGTTTTTGTTGGAGAGTTTGATCCTGGCTCAGGACGAACGCTGGCGGCACGCTTAACACATGCAAGTCGAACGAGGTCCATGGAGCTTGCTCCGGAAGACCTAGTGGCGAACGGGTGCGTAACACGTGAGAAACCTGCCCTGAACTTGGGAATAACAGTCGGAAACGACTGCTAATACCGAATACCTTCACGACGTCGCATGGCGATGTGAAGAAAGCTTTATGCGGTTTAGGAGGGTCTCGCGGCCTATCAGCTTGTTGGTGAGGTAACGGCTCACCAAGGCATCGACGGGTAGCTGGTCTGAGAGGATGATCAGCCACACTGGGACTGAGACACGGCCCAGACTCCTACGGGAGGCAGCAGTGGGGAATATTGCACAATGGGCGCAAGCCTGATGCAGCGATGCCGCGTGCGGGATGAAGGCCCTAGGGTTGTAAACCGCTTTCAGTAGGGAAGAAAATGACGGTACCTACAGAAGAAGGTGCGGCCAACTACGTGCCAGCAGCCGCGGTGACACGTAGGCACCAAGCGTTGTCCGGATTTATTGGGCGTAAAGAGCTCGTAGGCGGTTCAGTTAGTCGGGTGTGAAAACTCTGGGCTCAACCCAGAGACGCCACCCGATACTGCTGTGACTAGAGTACGGTAGGGGAGTGGGGAATTCCTGGTGTAGCGGTGAAATGCGCAGATATCAGGAGGAACACCAGTGGCGAAGGCGCCACTCTGGGCCGTAACTGACGCTGAGGAGCGAAAGCATGGGTAGCAAACAGGATTAGATACCCTGGTAGTCCATGCCGTAAACGTTGGGCACTAGGTGTGGGTCTCAACCAACGAGATCCGCGCCGTCGCTAACGCATTAAGTGCCCCGCCTGGGGAGTACGGTCGCAAGACTAAAACTCAAAGGAATTGACGGGGGCCCGCACAAGCAGCGGAGCGTGTTGCTTAATTCGATGCAACGCGAAGAACCTTACCTGGGTTTGACATGTAGAGAAAAGCTCTAGAGATAGGGTGTCCTTCGGGGCTCTACACAGGTGGTGCATGGCTGTCGTCAGCTCGTGTCGTGAGATGTTGGGTTAAGTCCCGCAACGAGCGCAACCCTTATCCTGTGTTGCCAGCATTTAGTTGGGGACTCGCAGGAGACTGCCGGGGTCAACTCGGAGGAAGGTGGGGATGACGTCAAGTCATCATGCCCCTTATGCCCAGGGCTGCAAACACGCTACAATGGCCGGTACAGAGGGCTGCGATCCCGCGAGGGTGAGCGAATCCCACAAAGCCGGTCTCAGTTCGGATTGGAGTCTGCAACTCGACTCCATGAAGCCGGAGTTGCTAGTAATCCTGGATCAGCACGCCAGGGTGAATACGTTCCCGGGCCTTGTACACACCGCCCGTCACACCACGAAAGTCGGTAACACCCGAAGCCGGTGGCCCAACTCGCAAGAGAGGGAGCCGTCGAAGGTGGGATCGGTGATTGGGGTGAAGTCGTAACAAGGTAGCCGTACCGGAAGGTGCGGCTGGATCACCTCCTTTCTAAGGAGTGCTTTCCTGTCTGTAGGTCGTCATCAGCACGGCCCAGATGGGACACTACCTAGTTGGTGCACTGGCTGGCTGTCGTTCAACCGACCTCGAGGTCGTTAGGGATTCGGTCCCTCCCTCGAGCAACGTTCAGCGACCGTTACCGTCTTCTCTTCCGTTTTGAGGGAGTCATTCCTCAACGACGCCGCTGCGTCGAGCCGGCTTTCGGGCCGAGCTCCGTATGCGTCACGTCGCACCTTGAGAACTGCAGAGCAAGCACGAGCATCTGATCTCTCTTCGGAGAGATCGAATGAAGTACAAACAATTTTGTTTGAACGATCGAAATGTAATAAGAATTCCAAGCTACAAAGAGCCAACGGTGGATGCCTTGGCGCCAAGAACCGATGAAAGACGTGAGTGACTGCGAAAAGCTCCGGGGAGCCGTCTACTAGGCCTCGATCCGGAGATCTCTGAATGGGGAAACCCACCACTCGTCATGGAGTGGTACCCCGGTCTGAATACATAGGGCCGGTGGAGGGAACGACGGGAATTGAAACATCTCAGTACCGTCAGGAAAGGAAAGCAACCGCGACACCCTTAGTAGCGGCGAGCGAAGAGGGTAGAGACTAAACCGTATCAGTGCCAAGCCTAGCGGCGTTGCTGATGCGGGGTCGTGGGACCAGTAGTGTGAACGCTAGATCACACACGGAGTTACCAAGTTGCTGTGTAGAAGAACACACCTGGAAAGGTGGGCCGGAGTGGGTAACAGCCCCGTATTCGAAACACAAGCAACCTCCGACTGTCATCCCAAGTAGCGCCGGGACCGAGCAAACCGGCGTGAATCTGCGGGGACCACCCCGTAAGTCTAAGTATTCCTTGGCGACCGATAGTGAACCAGTACCGTGAGGGAAAGGTGAAAAGTACCCCGGGAGGGGAGTGAAATAGTACCTGAAACCGTTGGTTTACAAGCAGTTAGAGCGTCGTCATACCTTCGGGTATGGCCGCGATAGCGTGCCTTTTGAAGAATGAGCCTGCGAGTTACGGTATGTGGCAAGGTTAACCAGTGATGGGAAGCCGAAGCGAAAGCGAGTCTGAATAGGGCGTTGAGTCGCATGCTGTAGACCCGAAGCCAAGTGATCTATGCATGGCCAGGTTGAAGCGAAGGTAAGACTTCGTGGAGGACCGAACCCACGTTGGTTGAAAACAGCGGGGATGAGCTGTGTATAGGGGTGAAAGGCTAATCAAACTTGGCGATAGCTGGTTCTCCTCGAAATGCATCTAGGTGCAGCGTTGCATGTTCAGTACCGGAGGTAGAGCACTGATTGGGCTAGGGGGCCTACAAGCTTACCGAACTCAGTCAAACTCCGAATGCCGGTACTCCAGAGTGCAGCAGTGAGACTACGAGGGATGAGCTTCGTTAGTCGAAAGGGAAACAGCCCAGACCATCAGCTAAGGTCCCAAAATCTGTACTAAGTGGTAAACGATGTGGGATTGCTTAGACAGCCAGGAGGTTGGCTTAGAAGCAGCCACCCTTGAAAGAGTGCGTAATAGCTCACTGGTCGAGTGATCCTGCGCGGACAATGTAACGGGGCTAAGTACAGTACCGAAGCTATGGGTTCGTACGTAAGTACGAGCGGTAGAGGAGCGTCGATGTTGCAGTGAAGCCGGCCCGTAAGGGTCCTGTGGAGCGGCATCGAGTGAGAATGCAGGCATGAGTAGCGAGAGAGGGGTGAGAAACCCCTCCGCCGTAAGCCCAAGGTTTCCTGGGGAAGGCTAATCCCCCCAGGGTAAGTCGGGAGCTAAGGCGAGGCCGAAAGGCGTAGTCGATGCACAACTGGTTAATATTCCAGTACCACCGTGTCCGCGCCAAGCCCAAGAGGGGCAACGTTGGGGCTGTTCACCTTCGGGTGAGCGAACCGACCGAGACCCTGGCGGGTAGCTGAAGGGGGACGCAGGAGGGTAGGTGAACCGGGGCGATGGTAGACCCCGGGTAAGCGTGTAGGCGGATTCCGATGAGAGTTGGAGTCGTAACGCTGAGACGCGATGCCGAGACACAAGTCGAAGTCACTGATCCCATGCTGCCAAGAAAATCCCAGCAGCGAGTTGACACGGTGCCCGTACCCCAAACCAACACAGGTGGGCGGGTAGAGAATACCAAGGCGATCGGGAGAACTATGGTTAAGGAACTCGGCAAATTGCATCCGTAACTTCGGGAGAAGGATGACCCTTTCTGGTGACGAGATTTACTCTCCAAGCTGGCGAGGGTGGCACAGACCAGGGGGTAGCGACTGTTTACCAAAAACACAGCAGCGTGCGAAGCCGTAAGGCGCTGTATACGCTGTGACGCCTGCCCAATGCTGGAAGGTCACGGGGAACGGTTAGTTCTTTTGAGCGAAGCTGTGAACCTAAGCCCCAGTGAATGGCGGCCGTAACTATAACGGTCCTAAGGTAGCGAAATTCCTTGTCGGGTAAGTTCCGACCTGCACGAATGGCGTAACGACTTCCCCACTGTCTCAACCATAGACCCGGCGAAATTGAAGTACGAGTAAAGATGCTCGTTAGCTGCGGAAGGACGGAAAGACCCCGTGAACCTTTACTATAACTTGGTGTTGAGTCTTGAACTGCGTTGTGTAGGATAGGTGGGAGACTTGGAAGCATTGGCGCCAGCCAGTGTGGAGTCGTCGTTGAAATACCACCCTGCGTATTTTGGGGCTCTAACTTTGGTCCATTACCTGGATCAGGGACAGCGCCAGGCGGGTAGTTTGACTGGGGCGGTCGCCTCCTAAAAAGTAACGGAGGCGCCCAAAGGTTCCCTCAGGCTGGTTGGCAATCAGCCGTCGAGTGCAATGACACAAGGGAGCTTGACTGCGAGACCTACAAGTCGAGCAGGTACGAAAGTAGGGCATAGTGACCCGGCCATCGCTTGTGGAAGCGTGGTCGCTCAACGGATAAAAGGTACTCCGGGGATAACAGGCTAATCTTTCCCAAGAGTCCATATCGACGGAAAGGTTTGGCACCTCGATGTCGGCTCATCGCATCCTGGGGCTGAAGCAGGTCCCAAGGGTTGGGCTGTTCGCCCATTAAAGCGGTACGCGAGCTGGGTTCAGAACGTCGTGAGACAGTTCGGTCCCTATCCTCCGCAGCCGAAGGAAGATTGACGAAGGCTATCCCTAGTACGAGAGGACCGGGATGGACGGAGCTCTGGTGTGTCTGTTGTCCTGCCAAGGGCATGGCAGATTAGCCACCTCCGGAAGGGATAACCGCTGAAAGCATCTAAGTGGGAAACCCGTTCGAAGATGAGTCTTCCCATACCACAAGGTAGTAAGGCCCGTGGCGAGACCACCACGTTGATAGGCCGGAGGTGTAAGCGTGGCAACACGTTCAGCCGACCGGTACTAATCGGCCGAGGGCTTGGATCTTATACATTCGCTCGTGCTTGCTCTGGAGTCCTTTGGGTGCGCCCAATTGACAACAAGTTTCCGGTGGCCATAGCGAGAGGGTCACACCCGTTCCCATCCCGAACACGGAAGTTAAGCCTCTCAGCGCCGATGGTACTTGGGGAGAGATCCCCTGGGAGAGTAGGTCGCCGCCGGATTTCATCGAACAACAAGCGTCACCCTTCGGGGTGGCGCTTGTTGGCGTTTTCGGCCCGGTTTGTGCACAGCGCGGCGGACGTGGGGCCGAGCGGTGCCGGGACGCCCACGTCGGTGACCGAGGCGCCGCCGCGACCGAGGGGAACGCACGCGTGGGCGCCGTAGCATGGACCGCCATGTCTGAGGATCGTCCACGTCGCCCGCGCCCCGGCGGATCATCCGGTCCGCGACGCGGCTCGGGTCCGAACAAGGGGCGGGGTCGCCCGGCTCGTGGGTCGTCCGATGACCGTCGCGACGGCCGGTCCGGCCGACCCGGCCGAGGCAGTGACGGCAAGCCGGCGTCGCGAGGCGCCACCGGTGGCCGGCGGTCCGACGACAGCCGTGGTGGGCGATCGGACGGACGGCCCGCTGGACGTTCGGGCGGGCCCGGCGGTCAACGGCGGCGTACCGTCGGTCAGCGACGCGAGGAGTACGGCGGCCGCCCCGAGCCGCGGACGGAGGCCGAACGTCGCGCCGAGGAGGTCCGAAAGCGTCGTGGGCCACGCCGCACCGAGCGGACGCCGGAACTCGAGCGCGAGCAGATCGAGTCACGTGAGACCGAGCAGTGGATCGACGAAGGTTCGGTGCGCGACGCCGCGCTCGGGGCCACCCAGCGCGGTGGTGCCTCCGAGCGCGACCGTCCGGCCCCCGAGGTGGATCCCGAGGTGGTCGCGGAGATCCATGAGGCGCTCGACCCCCAGCGTGCTGCACGATTGTCGGAGCGGCTCGCCTCGGCCTCGGCCGCGCTCGATCGTGAGCGCTACGACGAAGCCCGACGGATGGTCACCCCACTCGTGCGCGAGCTGCCGCAGGTGGCCGCCGTGCACGAGGTGAACGCCCTCGCGAACTACCGCACCGGTCGTTGGCGTCAGGCTGCGCAATCGCTCGAGCTCGCTCGTCAACTGAAGCCCGACCCGACACTGTTGCCGGTACTCGCCGACTGCTACCGCGCGCTCAAGCGCTGGGACGACGTCGACACGGTCTGGCGCGACGTCAAGGCGGCTTCGCCGCAGCACGACGTGATGGCCGAGGCCCGCATCGTGGTCGCCGGCGCCTACGCCGATCGCGGCGACCTGGCGGCGGCGATCGCTCTGATGGAGCCGGCTCAACAACCGCCCAAGCGCGTGCGCACCCACCACCTTCGTCAGTGGTACGTGTTGGCGGATCTCTACGATCGGGCGGGCGACACGGTGTCGGCGACCAGGTGGTTCCGACAGATCGCCGACCGAGAGGCGAACTTCGCCGACGTGCGTGATCGGCTCCGCAGTCTCGGCCGCTGAGTACGATCGGCCTCCTATGACGAAGCCGCATCTCCGAGCCGGCGTGGTCGCTGCCGTGCGTCGGAGCGACGGTCGGTTGCTCGCGTTCGAGCGCAGCGACTTGTCGGGGGAGTGGCAGTTACCGCAGGGCGGGATCGAGAGCGGCGAGACGCCCGAGGAGGCCGCCTGGCGTGAACTCCACGAAGAGACCGGGCTCGACGCGAGTCAGGTCGCCCTGGTCGAGGAGTACGAGGGATGGACCGCGTACCTGTGGCCCGAACCGATGCGGAAGGGCTCCCGGCTGGGTCAGGCACACCGGTGGTTCTTCTTCGAGCCGATCGTCGACCCCCTGACGCCGACGCCCGACGGCTCGGAGTTCTGCAACTGGAAGTGGATGCGGCCGGCCAGGGTGATCGACCAGGTGGTCGAGTTCCGCAAGCAGCCGTACCGGCAGGTCCTCGGTGGCTGACCTCTTCACCGCAGCCGTCGAGGAACGGCTCAGGACCACGGCACCGCTGGCAGCACGGCTCCGGCCACGGACGCTCGCCGATGTCGTCGGTCAGGAGCACCTCGTCGGTGCAGGACGGCCGCTCCGCCGGCTCGTCGAGCAGGACCGGTTGACCTCGGCGATCTTCTGGGGGCCACCGGGCACCGGCAAGACCACCCTGGCGCTGGCCGTCGCCGGATCGACCGCACGGGCGTTCGAACAGCTGTCCGCCGTGACCGCAGGCGTCAAGGACGTCCGAGAGGTGATCGAGCGCGCCCGGCAACGCCTGGGGGAGCGCAGTCAGGGAACGATCCTGTTCCTCGACGAGATCCACCGGTTCAGCAAGGCGCAACAGGACGCGCTGCTGCCGGCAGTCGAAGACGGCACCCTGACGCTGATCGGTGCGACGACGGAGAACCCGTTCTTCGAGGTCAATCCGCCGCTGCGGAGCCGGTCCACGCTGTTCCGGCTCGAGCCACTCGATGCGACGGCCATGCGCACGTTGATCGTGCGGGGGCTCGAGGCGGAAGGGGCCGCAGCGTCGGCCGACGCGACCGACCTCCTCGTCGACCGGGCCGGTGGCGACGGGCGACAGGTGCTCACATCGCTCGAGGTTGCCGTTGCGCTCGCACACCCGGGCGACGTCGAGCTCACGCACGTCGAGTCGGCACTTGGTACGAGCGCGCTGCGATACGGGCGTGACGACCACTACGACGTGGTCAGCGCGTTCATCAAATCGATGCGCGGGTCCGACCCCGATGCAGCGGTCTATTGGCTGGCCCGGATGCTCGAAGCCGGCGAAGATGCCCGCTTCATCGTCCGACGGATGGTGATCTTCGCCAGCGAAGACGTCGGCATGGCCGACCCGACCTCGCTGACCGTCGCCGTGGCCGCTGCGCAGGCGCTCGAACACGTCGGGTTGCCCGAAGCGCAACTCAACCTCGCCCAGGCAGCGGTCCACCTGGCGACGGCGCCCAAGAGCAACCGATCGGCGCTCGCGATCTGGAACGCCCGGGCGGCGATCCGCGACGGAGCGCTCGGCGAGGTGCCGACCCATCTCCGTGATGCTCATTACCAGGGGGCGAGCGCTCTGGGACACGGCGACGGGTACGACTACCCTCATGATCACGACGGCGGTTGGGTCGAGCAGCAGTACCTGCCCGACGAACTCGCCGATCGACGATGGTACGAGCCGAGCACGATCGGCTTCGAACAGGAGATTCGCGAACAGATGAACACCCGACGACACCGAACCGACGAGGCGCCGACATGACGGCCGGCGACCTGGCGATCACCCTCGCCGCACTGCTCTGCACGATCGGGTTCGCGGCGCTGATCGTGGTGCTGGTCCGCGTGCTCGACATGCTGAAGCTCCTGCGTTCGGAGGTGGCGGGTCTGCGCGATCAGACCCAGCCGCTCATCGACGAACTGCGCACGAGCGCCGTCGAGGCGCGTACGACGATGGACGAGGCCCGCACCGACCTTGCCCGCTTCGACCGGGTCCTCGGTTCGGCCGAAGCGATCAGCGATGCCGTCGACGGCTCCGGCCGGGTGGCGCGGACGGCGTTCTCCGTGCCGGCGATCAAGCTGGCCGGACTCGCGACCGGCACCAGCCGAGCGGTCCGCAAGATCCGCGGACGTGACACCGGAGCGACGCTCGTGCACGTCCCGTCCGAACGGAGGCGGGCATGAAGCGGGTCACCTGGTTCGTCACCGGCATCGCCGCCGGCGCCGCCGGAGCCAACTACGCCACCAAGAAGGTGAAGGAGACCGCGTCGCAACTGGCGCCGGCCAACGTCGCGAAGGGTGCTGCCAATCGGGTCAAGCAAGGCGGACGCCACGTCATCGACGCCGTCCGCGAGGGGCGTTCGGCGATGCATGCACGCGAAGACGAGCTCAAGGCCCGACGCGACGCACGTGTCGAACCGATCGACGATCGCCTCGAGCCAGGCGATCAGCTGCTCGTCGACGGACAACCGGTCGACGCCGGTCGTGTGATCGTGATGAAGCAGAAGCCGAAGCCACCCCAGCCGTGAATGCCCTCGTCGCCGACCTCAGGGCGGTCCTCGGTGAGCGCCGCGTCAAGACCGGCCCGAGCGAGTTGTCGCTCTACCGCAAGGATTCGTCGAACATGGCGGGGTCGACCTCGGTCGTGTGCCTGCCCGAGACCACCGCCGAGGTGCAGGCGTGTGTCCGTATCGCCAATCGACACGGTGTGCCGTTCGTCCCGCGCGGGTCCGGCACCGGGCTCTCCGGCGGTGCGGTGCCGCTCGACGACGCGGTCGTGATCGCCACCAGCAAGATGGACGCGATCACGTCGATCGACGCGGTCAACCGGACGGCGTGGGTGCAACCTGGGGTGCTGAATCTCGACTTGTCGAAGCGCACCGCGCATCTCGGTCTGCACTTCGCCCCCGACCCCAGCAGCCAGCAGACCTGCTCGATCGGTGGCAACGTCGCGAACAACTCGGGTGGGCCGCACTGCCTCGCCGACGGTGTGACCGCGAGCCACATCCTCGGGGTCGAGGTCGTCTTGCCCGACGGGACGGTCACCGTACTGGGCGGGGAGGATCCCGAACCCGACGGACTCGACCTTCGTGGCGTGTTCGTCGGGAGCGAGGGCATGCTCGGCATCACCACATCGGTCTGCGTGAAGCTGACGCAGGACCCGCCCGGGGTCAAGACGATGCTGATGGACTTCGCGACGGTCGAGGACGGCGCGGCGACGGTGAGCGGCATCATCGCGGCGGGCATCGTGCCGGCAGCCGTGGAAATGATGGATCAGCTCTGTCTGGGCGCCGTCGAGGCCTACATCCACGCCGGGCTCCCGGTCGATGCGGCAGCCGCCTTGCTGGTGGAGGTCGTCGGGCTCCCCGAGGGTCTCGACGCCGAGGTCGAGCGCATCATGGAGATCGCGCGTGAACACCGGGTCGGATCCGTCAGGGTCGCCCGTGATGAAGCCGAGCGGGCGCTGCTCTGGAAGGGACGCAAGTCGGCGTTCGGGGCCATCGCCCGGATCAAGCCGAACTACTACCTGCACGACACGGTGGTGCCGCGAGCGAAGCTGCCCGAGGTGCTGACGAAGATCTACGAGATCGCGGCACGCCACGAACTCGACGTCCTGAACGTGTTCCACGCCGGTGACGGCAACCTGCACCCACTCCTCGTCTACGACGCACGCGAGCCGGGCACGGCCGAGCGGGTCCACCTCGCCGGCGAAGAGATCGTGCGTGCGTCGGTCGACGCCGGCGGCGTGTTGAGCGGCGAGCACGGCATCGGGCTGGAGAAGCGCGACTACATGCCGATGATGTTCTCCGACATCGACCTCGACGCGCAGCAGGCGCTGCGCCGGGCGTTCGACCCGCACGGTTGCTCGAATCCGGGCAAAGTGCTGCCGTCTCCCGCAGCGTGCGGTGACATCCACAGTGTGCCGGAGGGCGCATGGATCTGAGCGAGTTCGCGAACGACATCGGCGACGAACGACCGGTCTCGATCGCCGGGATGGGCACTCGGGGCGGTCCGGTCGACGGTGTGCACACGGTGATGGCGCCGTCCGGCGTCGAGTGGGTGCAGCCCGACGAGATGACCGTGCGATGTGGTGCCGGAACACCGCTCGACGAGCTCGACGCAGCGCTCGCCGTTCATGGTCAGTCGGTCGCGATCCCGCCGTCCGGCACGGTTGGCGGGGCTCTCGCCGTGGGCCAGAGCGGAATCCGCCGGCTCGGCTACGGCCCGGTCCGCGACGTACTGCTGCAGGCGCAGTACGTCGACGCTCGTGCCCGAGTCGTCAAGGCCGGCGGCCCGACCGTCAAGAACGTGAGCGGATTCGACCTCTGTCGGCTCCTGGTCGGATCGCGCGGCACACTCGGGTTCCTAGGCGACGTGATCTTGCGCACCCGACCGCGTGCCGGGTTCGAGCAGTGGTTCACGACCGACGCCGACCCGTTCGAGCTGTTCCCGAAGCTGTACCGACCGACATCGGTGTTGTGGGACGGGCACCAGACCTGGGTGCTGCTCGAGGGGCACGAGCGAGACGTCACCGGTCAGGCGACGCGGCACGGTCTCCACGCCGGGGAGCCACCTGCGGCGCTGCCGAGTGGCGGACGCTGGTCGCTGCCGCCGAGCGAGTTGCACGAACTGGTGGGTTCGGGTTCGTTCGTCGCCGAGATCGGCGTCGGCATCGTCCACCACGAGCACCCGGCTCCGGTGAAACCGGTCGACGCCGCCGTGGTCGAGCTCCATCGACGGCTGAAGCACGAGTTCGATCCGACCGGCAGGCTGAACCCCGGCGTCGAACTGGTGCCGTCTGCATGAACGGCGGTCGACCGTACGTCGACCAACGCGTCGTCGACCTCGATGCTTCGCAGCGTGTCGCCGCGACCGTGGCGGCCGGATGGGGGCTTCCCGAACCGACGCTGCTCCGGCGTGGCATGAACGCGATCTACGTCTGTGGCGACGAGGTCGTCCGCGTTGGCCGGGCGACCGCTCCCGCCGCTGCGTCGCACGCGCTCGCCGCCGTCCTCGCCGAGCACGGTGTGCCGACCACGGCCCCGGTCGTCGGACACGCGGCGGACCTCGACGGGTTCGCCGCCACCGGATGGGGACGCATCAGGGATGGGGGTGGCCCCATCGACTGGGAGGCGGTCGGGGCGGCCGTCGCCCGGATCCACACGATCGATCCATCCGAACTTCCTGCGGCCTATCCGGTTCCGTCGCCGGTCACGTTCCCCTGGTGGGACTTCGACGAAATGCTCGATTCGCTCCACGAGCACATCGACGCCGATGCTCTCGCCGGTCTCGTCCGAACGACCCGAAGCGGGCAGAACTGGCGCGACGACGTCGGGCACGGCGCCGTCGTGTGCCACGGTGACGTGCATCCCGGCAACGTGTTGGCGACGTCCGATGGTCCGGTCCTGATCGACTTCGACCTGCTCTGCTTCGCGCCCCCGGGCTGGGATCACGCCATGTTGACCACGTTCGCGAGCCGATGGGGCGGTGATGCCGACGTGTACCCGGCATTCGCCCGCGGCTACGGCCGTTCACTGGTCGACGACGACCTCACGGTGACGGTCGCGTCGCTCCGCAACGTCGCGGCCACCCTGCTGCGGGTGCGTGCGGGCGTCACCGATCCCGATGCCCGAGCCGAAGCCGAGCAGCGCCTCCGGTTCTGGCGGGGTGACCCAGCGGCGCCGCAGTGGCGCGCCCAGTAGGGCTACCGGGGCTGATCCGTCGGGCAGTAGTAGCAGGTGCGGTTGGCGACATCGAGGGTGCGGATCTCGTCACCGCACCGGATACATCGGTCGCGCTGGTAGACGTAGGTCGCTTCCTCGCGGGGGATGCGGCGGCCGCGCGGCCAGCCGATCTCGTCGCGGTCGACGGTGACGATGCGATTGGCCTTGACCCCTGCTCGGAGCATGCCGACCGCCGTCGACCAGATGCCGGCGGCGTCGTCGGCGGTGCACCGCTTCCCCGGCCGTTCGGGGTGGATGCCGTGGAGGAACAGGATCTCGGCGCGGAAGATGTTGCCGAGCCCGGCGATGACCGCTTGGTCGAGCAGGAGCGCCCCCATCGCCTTCGTGCTGCGCGTCATGCGATCGATCGCCCGCTGTGGGTCGGCGTCTCGGCGGAGCGGATCCGGTCCGAGCCGTGCGATGATCGCCGCCCGCTCGTCGGGTGGTGCCACCGTGCACGCCGTGGGCCCGCGCAGGTCGATCGTGACGGGTTCACCGCCGTCGTCGAGCGTCTGGAGCCGCATCCGGAGTGCACCGGTCGGCTCGGGGGATTCGCCACGAGTCACTCGGTACTTGCCGAACAGCCCGAGGTGCACGTGCCCGATCTCGCCCGTCGACCACCAGTAGAACAGGTGCTTGCCGTAGGCCTCGATGCGTTCGAGCGTGGCGCCGTCGATGCGTTCGGCGTCGGGGGCGAACCGACCCTGCGGGCTGCTGACGCGAATCGGACGTCCGGCGAGCAGGCGACCGTGATCACGCGCGATTCGATGGATCGTATGACCTTCCGGCATGCCGCTGCACCCTACGATGGGGCACGCGATGACCCTCCATCTCGATGCCGAAGAACTCAACACCTGTGTGGCCTGCGGGCTGTGCCTGCCCCATTGCCCGACGTTCCGGGTGACGGGGGAGGAGGCGCTGTCGCCGCGTGGCCGGATCGAGGCGATGCGAGCCGTGCAGTTGCGCGGTGCCCCCGTCGACGACGACTTCGTGTCGTTCATGTCGACGTGTGTGCAGTGCCGTGGTTGTGAGCCGGCATGCCCGAGTGGCGTCCCGTACGGTCACCTGATCGAGGGCACCCGCGAGATGCTGGCCGACGAGGGCAGGATCACGCCGTGGTGGCAGAAGATCGGCTTCCGGATGTTGGGACGGCATCGTCTGTTGCTGGCTGCGTCGTCGGCGCTGGCCGTGGGACAGCGCCTCCGGCTCGTCCCGAAGCGACTCGACCCCGGCCGTGTCCCGTTGCGACGTGGCAGGCCGATCGAGCCAACCGGTGATCAGGTCTGGCTCTACACCGGTTGCGTGATGGACGCCTGGCTGCGCGACACCCACCGGTCGACCGCCAAGGTGCTCGACGCACTCGGCGTCGGGTATGCGATCCCGAGTGCCGACGGCGCGTGCTGCGGGGCGCTGCACGTCCACGCCGGGCTCCACGACGAGTCGGTCGAGTTGGCCGTGGCCGTCATGCGGTCGATGCCGGGCGACGCGCCGATCCTCGTGAACTCGGCCGGTTGTGGCGCGGCGCTCAAGGAATACGGCACGCTGCTGGGCACCGACGGCGCTCGTCGATTCGCCGCCCGCGTGTTCGACATCCACGAGTGGATCGCGCCACGGGTCGACGAGCTCGACCTCCACAGTTCCGACACGCCGTACCTCGTCCAGGACCCGTGCCATCTGCGCCATGTGCAGCGGGCGCATCTTCCGGTCCGGACGGTCATCGAGCGAGTCGGGAGCGTGGTCGAACTCGACGACGATGGTCTGTGCTGCGGCGCCGGCGGTGCCTACTCGGCGCTGCAACCCGAGCTGGCCGGCCAGATCCGTGATCGCAAGATGGAAGCCGTCGACCGCGCCGTCGAGCAGAGCGGCGCGACTGCGCTGGTGAGCGCCAACCCGGGCTGCAGCATGCACCTCCAGCAGCTGCTCGCCGAACGTGGTGTCAGCGTCCGCCATCCGATCGACGTGCTCGCCGACGCGCTGCGATGAGCGACTACGCGACGTTCGCCGACCGCCTGCGAACGATCCTCGACGACCTCGACGAGCTGGCGTTCGACCAGTTGCGTGAGGCGGTCGCCGACGGTGCGACGAGTCGGCCGACGAGCGACAAGGAACTCGCGAAGGTCAGACGTTCGGTCGAGAAGGCCGTACGGGTGCTCGAGGCGCTCGACGACGAGGGGTGACGGGTCAGACCAGGCGGTTGAGCGCGTCGATCAGGCCGCGCAACTCGGCGAAACCGCGCTGATTGAACTTCATGACGATCCGGTCGAGGTCGAGGTGGTCGCCATCTCGCTTCTCGATGCCATAGGGCTCGGTGCGCCGGATCTCACCCGATTCGACGAGATGGGCGAAGTCGCGGTTGATCTCGGCGAGCTGGGCGTCGTCGGGCGAACGCCGCACGCGGATGATCAGATCGCTGCCGACGCTCCGGATCGAGTGATAGTTCGCGTAGAACCGGGTGACCTCGTCGACGGCGTCGTCGCACGAGTCGGTCACGCGGTACAGCGCCGTGTCGGAGGCCGACACGAGGCCGCGCGGC
Organism: Ilumatobacteraceae bacterium; assembly: GCA_033344875.1. Lineage (NCBI taxonomy): Bacteria > Bacillati > Actinomycetota > Acidimicrobiia > Acidimicrobiales > Ilumatobacteraceae > Ilumatobacteraceae bacterium. Next base: position 661,583 of record JAWPMO010000001.1, read on the forward strand.
ACCAGCTGTTGGGTGATCAGCGCATGGACCTGCTCCCAGTACGGGTCGCCTGGCGTGTCGAGGAACACGATCGGCACCGGGATGCCCTTGCCGGTCTGGGTCAGCGTCAGGAGTTCGAAGGTCTCGTCGAGCGTGCCGAATCCGCCGGGGAGGCAGATGAACGCGGCGCTCTCCTTGACCAGCATCAGCTTGCGGGTGAAGAAGTACTTCATCGCCACGTGCTTGTCGTCGTCGGCGATGATCGAGTTGGCACCCGACTCGAACGGGAGTCGGATCGAGACGCCGATGCTCTGGGCGACCCCGGCACCGTGCATGCCGGCCTCCATGATCCCCGGGCCGGCGCCGGTGACGACCATCCAGCCGGCCTCGGCGAGGCGTCGGGCGACGCGAACGGTCTGGTCGTAGAGCGGGTCGTCGGGCTTCGTACGGGCTGAACCGAAGATCGAGACCTTGGGCACACCGTGGTACGGAGCGAACATGGCGAATGCTTCGCGCATTTCGGTGACGGCGGCGCTGGCGATCTTCAGGTCGAGGAGTTCGGGTTCGTCGGTGATCAAGCCGATCACCTCGGAAACGAACCGTTCCGAGATACGAAAGTCCTTCGAAACTCCGAGCTCGCGGAGCAGGTTTGCAACGAGTTCGTCACGGCTGTTGGGCACACTGGACTCCATGGATCAAGGATTGTACGGCTCACGCTGGCACGGCATCGCGATCGGTCTCCTGTCGACCTTCGCCGGCCTCGCCGCCGCGGAGCTGATCGTCGGGCTGGTTCGCGGTGCGGTGTCGCCCGTCGTGCCCGTCGGCCAGGAGGTCATCGACATCGTCCCGCCGGCCGTCAAGGACTGGGCGATCGACTGGTTCGGTACCGCCGACAAGGCCGTACTCATCATCGGGACGCTCCTGTCGCTCGCGGTGATCGGCTCGATCGTCGGCAATCTGGCGGTCAAGGGCAACCGGTCGTCGGCCTATGCGGTGACGGCCGTCGTCGGCCTCATCGGCGTCTTCGCGGTCACGATGCGACCGGCACCCGACTTCGGCAAGATGTTGCCGCCGATCGTCGGGACGCTGGCGTCGATCGCCGTGATCTGGTGGCTGTCGCCCCGCGACATCGCTGCGCAGGGGGTCGACGACGCGCCACCCGACCCGTCGCCGACGTCGGTGCCGCGTCGTAACTTTCTGCAGGGGGCGTCCACCGTCGGACTGCTCGCGGTCATGGTCGGCGGTCTCGGGCGGGTGTTGCGAGGACGGTTCGAGGTCGGCGACGAACGGGCTGCGCTCCAGCTCCCCGAGCCGACCGACACGGTCGCCACACCTCCCCAGCCCGTCGACGGTGCCGGCGACGTGACCGACTTCGGCATCGAGGGGGTCGAGTCGTTCGTGGTCCCCAACGACGACTTCTATCGCATCGACACCGCGCTCGTCGTCCCGCAGGTCCCCAAGGACACCTGGCGGCTCCGCATCCACGGCATGGTCGACAACGAACTCGAGCTGACGTTCGCCGATCTCCTCGAACGCGAGCAGATCGAGCGGTACATCACGCTGTCGTGCGTGTCGAACGAGGTCGGTGGCGGGCTGGTCGGCAACGCGCTGTTCCAGGGTGTCCGGATGCAGGACGTGCTCGACGAAGCCGGCGTGCAGCAGGGCGCCACGCAGGTCGTCAGCCGGTCGATCGACGGTTGGACCTGCGGTTCACCGACATCGGTCATCATGGACGGCCGCGACGCGATGCTGGCGATCGCGATGAACGGCGAACCACTCCCGGCCGAACACGGCTACCCGGTCCGCCTCGTCGTGCCCGGCCTGTACGGGTACGTGTCGGCCACCAAGTGGGTCACCGAGATCGAGCTCACACGGTGGGAGGACTTCGACGGCTACTGGGTGCCTCGCGGTTGGTCGAAGGAGGGGCCGGTCAAGACGATGGCCCGCATCGACCGCCCTGGTTCGGGTCGCAGCTATGCGCCGAACGGCGACGAGGTCATCGACATCGCCGGCCTCGCCTGGGCGGTGCACCGTGGCATCTCACGCGTCGAGGTGTCGATCGACGACGGCGACTGGCGTGAGTGTGAACTCGCCGGCGTCCCGAGCGACGACACGTGGCGGCAGTGGCGGTATCGCTGGACCGACTTCACCCCGGGCGAGCACACGGTACGTGCCCGGGCCTACGACGGCGAAGGAGTGCCGCAACCCGAGGAACCGAAGTCGGTCGCCCCGGACGGTGCCCAGGGCTACCACCGGGTCAGATTCGACGTCGACGCCTGATCGGCCGGCGCCGAACCCGTGCGACCTCGCGCAGGCTGGACCTGTGGGAGGCTCTCCGAGTGGGAACTCGCAGGGCCGTGCTGGCCTCGATCCTGGCATTGGCCGCCTGCGGGGGTGACGAAGTCGCCGATCTCGGCTGCCAGGATGGCGCGACCGGTCCGGGCGGTGTGGTCGGATTCGATGTCGACTCGGGCGAACCGCGATGGTCCGTGCCCGTCGGCTGGCCGAATGGAGCGGCCGTGTTCGACGACTTCGCCGTCGTGAGTACCGCCGAGCATGTGGTCCGCGGCATCGCGATCGACTCGGGTGAGGTCGTGTGGTGTGTCGAGTTCGAGCCCGGCGACACCGAGTTCTCGGGTGGCATCGCGGCAGCGGGACCGGTCGTGGGCGCGTTGGCCGGTGACTCGGTCGTGGGGTTGGATCCGGCGACTGGTGTGGAGCGCTGGCGACGGCAGCTGCAGGCACCCGAGGCGACACTGCGCGGCGGCGACGTGTTGTGGGTGCTCGATGGGTCCGTGGGCGGCACACCGATCATGGTGCTCGAACCGACCACGGGCGAGGATGCCTCGGACGTCGACGACGGCGCATCGGAACCGGTGTCATTCGGTATCGGCACCCCGCCGAGGCAGGTCGGCGGCCTCGAGTTGTCCACCGCCGCCGGTGGGTCGGATCGACAAACGATCGAGGTGTCCGTGTCCCGCGACGACTCGGTGGTCTGGGACGACACCGTCCCCGGGTTCGTGGCCGCACTCGTTGCCGGCCCGGCAGAGCCGATCGTCCTCGTACTCGATCAGACCGGAGGCACCGGCGACCTCGCTGGGAGTGCTGACACGATCCTGACCGCCTACGCCGCGATCGGCGGCGACCGGCAGTGGCAGCACGCGCTGCCCGGCACGCCGCACCTGATCGCTCAGCTCTCCGACGAGGTGATCGCCGTTCCCGTCGGCATCGACGTTCACGCCATCGACATCACGACCGGGGCCGAGACCTGGGTCGCCGAGTTGCCGAACCCCGGCCGGGGTGGCAGCTACGAACAAGCGGGCACGTTCTGGTTCATCGACACCGGCTCCTCGGGTACCGCCGTCGCGGTCGGTCGGGCCGAGCAGCCGTATCGAGACTGACGGACCAGACGGCGCGCCCCAACGTCCGATCGGTCGGTGGGCGGGGTTGGGATGTCGTCGATGCCGAGGTCGGCTCGCAGATTTGATCAGGTGTCGCACAGGCTTGGCGCACCCAGCAATAGCGCCCCTGGTCGGAAGGATTCTGCTGCCTGTGTCCTTGGCGGGACCTCGTCCTGGGCGTGTCTACTCGGGCGTTACCCTCGTCGGGATGGGGAACCGCGGAGATGTTGCTGTTCCGTCGGGTGTAGTGGCGTTTCTGTTCACCGATGTGGAGGGCAGCACCGGGCTGTGGGCTACTGACGCTGAGGCGATGGCGGCGTCGTTGCGCGTGCACGACGATGTGGTGCGTACCGGTATCGAGCAGCGCGGCGGCTATGTATTCACCACAGCTGGCGACGCGTTCTGCGCTGCGTTCCAGCGCGCATCTGACGCGGTAGGCGCCGCTGAACAAATCCAGGAAGCACTCGATGCAGCACCGTGGCCGGGCCCTTCGCTTCGAGTGCGGATGGGTGTACATCTGGGTGAAGCAGAAGAGCGTGCCGGCGACTACTTCGGGCCGACCGTCAACACTGCGGCGAGGGTGGAAGCAGCGGGTCATGGCGGCCAGGTGTTGATCACGGATTCGGTCCGGACCGCAGCCAACGTCGTTGGAGTCACGGACTTGGGCGAGCATCCGTTGATGGGCGTGCCTGAGCGGGTCAGAATCTACCAAGTCGGCAACGGAGCCTTTCCGCCATTGCGCACGAGGGGGGTTGGTGGCTCGAATCTCCCAATACCCGCGACGCGCCTCGTCGGCCGCGACGACGACGTTCGCGATCTTCGGTTGTTGCTGGCCCAGCATCGCCTGGTGACCTTGATGGCGGTTGGGGGTACCGGCAAGACCCGTGTGGCGATCGAGGTCGGTGACCAGGAACTTGCCCACTGGCGTGACGGCGTGTGGTTTGTCGACTTGACCCAAGCCAGCAGCGACGCCGACGTGGCGGTGGCTGTGGCGCGCAGCATCGGGCTTGCCCTTCAAGGCGGCGACGTCGCCGGGCAGGTGGCCGCGTCGGTCGCATCACAGTCCATGCTGATCGTGCTCGACAACTGCGAGCATCTGATCGATGCGTGTGCCGAACTGGTCCACACCGTGATGACCGCCGGCGGTTCGTCGAAAGTCTTGGCAACAAGCCGCGAGTGGCTCGACATCGATGGCGAACACGTCTTCCAACTGCGTTCCCTGGACACATCAGATGCGAACAGCGCAGCGGTTCAGCTGTTCGTTCAGCGAGCCAGGGCGATCGATCCCACCTTCGCGGCCGATGCCGATGGTGTGGTGGCTGAAGTGTGTCGGCGCCTTGATGGCATGCCTCTCGCGATTGAACTCGCGGCATCCCGGGTGTCGGTGCTGACCCCCAATGCGCTGCTCGAAGGGCTCGACGATCGATTCCGGTTGTTGTCCGGTGGCCGGCGCCGCCAACGCGGTCGCACACTCGAGGCCACGATTGATTGGAGCTACGACCTGCTTGCCGACGACGAGCAACGGTTCTTCCGCCGCCTCGGTGTATTCATCGGATCGTTCGACATCGCCGCTGCAGCGACCGTTGCGCGTACCTCGGTCGCCGAAGCGATCGACCTGATCGAATCGCTGTACGCCCGGTCACTGATCACGAGTTCCACCGAATGGCCTGGGCGGTTTCAGCTCCTCGAGACCCTCAAGGCCTACGCCGAGGACCGGCTCGTCGATGCCGGCGAGGCCGACGACGCACGGGGTCGCCTGCACCGTCACTTCGCACCGGCGTCGACCCCAACACTCGTCGCCCCGACGCAATCTCTTTCGGCCACGGTTGCTATGGAACCTGATCACGCCAACATCACCCAGGCCGCCGAATGGCTCTACGGCGCTGAGTTGTGGAGCGAGTTGGCCGACTTCTTGCTTCACACCAGTATCAACAACAGTCGCAACGACTTCCGCAACCTCGAGTTGCTCGGCCGATGCCGCAACTTTGTGGATGACCCCGACGTCGACGCCGAGCTCGCGCAGTGTCAGATCTGGAACCAGATGACGGCTGCGGATTGGGCGTCGTACGCCGAGACATGTCTGGAGGAGATGGGGCGAGACGACCCTCACTACGCCGGGTGGGCCAACCTGATGCTGTCCCTGATTACTGTCGTCAGCCACCCGGACCGGGGGATAGCTCTCATCGATCGTTTTGTCGAGCTTCCCTCTCGACTCGACGACGACACAAAACGCCTCTGGGAGATGAACTACCGGGCCACTGCGGCGGGATTTCTCGGACAGACTGACCCGGCCCGCCGGTACGCGGCCGAGACCGTCGCCATCTGTCGCCGGCTCGAGGTCGACCCTCCTGCAGCGCTGATGAGCACACAAATTCTTGGTGTCTGTTCGTGGAGTGTTGGCGACCGCGGCGGGCTGACCAGATCGATCGACGATGCTGACGAACTTGTCGGATCGACGAATGATCCGGGACTACGACTCATGACCGATTTTCTCACCGCGCTCGCCTCGATCGGAGACACTCAGATTGCTGGGCCGCTGCGGCAATACCTGCGCCGATGCGCAACTGGTCAGTTGGCCCTCAGCGAGAGTGATGCTCTCGTAATTCTTGCTGCGATCTCCGAAGCTGACGGTGCCATCGAACACGCTCGCTCCCTGATCACATCACCCATCAGCCCGAGAGCGCCCGGCTCATGGCTTGCCATGCATGTCCTGGCCCAGCGTCTCGGCATCGGCAACGACGTCCACCAACGGCGCAAGGCCGAACGCTCGAACGAGACGATTCGGGAGCAGAACCGCGACCTCCCTAAGCAAGCACTACACACAGAGCTCCGGCGCCGCGACTGGCTCGACTGATACCCGCCCAGCCAGGAGTCGCAACCGCTCACCTCGATGGTCCGCGCCGTCGGCGCCAGGGAGTCCGGAGGTGGCCGAGTTGGCCAATGGATTGGCCGCCAGGGCCAAGACGCCGGCTGGTCGTGCTTCGTACGTTGAGGATGCTTCCCATCCACGACATGAACGAGGACCGACATGTACGCCAACACATCCGCTCTCCCAGACACTCAGAAGACGAACGCAGCCGGCCATGCGAACTTCATCGCCACCGAGCCGGTCGGCGGGCGTCGAGTCGACATCGGCACGGGATTCGCCGCGTCGAACTTCGATCATGGGATGTTCGGCGGCCTGATGGATCCGCTGGTGATGGTCGACCACTTCACGATGACCGAACCGACCTTCGGGACCCACCCCCACGCTGGGATCTCGGCGGTCTCGGTGATGCTCGAGGACAGTCAAGGCCCCTATCACAACCGTGACTCGCTCGGCAACGACATCGATCTCGAGCCCGGCGACCTGTATTGGCTCAAGGCGGGACGAGGCGCGGTGCACAACGAAGGCCCGCGACCTGGCGCGCGAGCCCACGGCCTGCAGGTGTTCGTCAACCTCCCTGCGTCGGACAAGCACGATGCACCGGAGTCACTGCACGTTCGCGCGTCCGACATGCCCGAGATCCGCGGCGAAGGCCACCGCGTCCGCGTCGTCCTCGGTGACAGCCAGGACGTGTCGGGTCACTTGTCGCCGGCTTCGCCCCTCACCGTCCTCGACGTTCACATCGATCGAGACGGCAGCTTCCGCCACACGATCGGTGCGAACGCGCACGCATTCGTCCTGGCGATCCGCGGTCATGGACGAATCGTCACCGACGACGCAACTGTGACGCTCCCGGCGGGCCACGCGATCGCCGCCCGCAGCAACATCGGGACCTCGGCACTGACCCTGCACAGCGAGCAGGGCGCCCAATTCGTGATCATCGAAGGCGAGCCGCTCGACCAGCCCATCGCCCAGCGGGGCGGCTTCGTGATGAACACGCCCGAGGAACTCACGTCCGCCTTCGCCGCTCATGCCGCCGGGGAGTTCGGCCACATCGATTGACACCGATCCCGCCGAGACGACGCATGCGCTGTTCGACGCTCTCGCGGCGGGCCGAGTGCGCTGTCGACTCGTTGCCGGAATCGGTGATGTTTGCGTGTCGAAGTGTGCGACCCAATGGAGGGTCCGTCGGCGCTCGTTCGGTGATGAGTTCAGGCGTCGGTGTCGTCGGCGACTGCTGACGGAATGTCTCGACGACAGTGGAGGATGCGCCATACGTCCACGAACTCGTCGCCAACGACGTAGAACACCAGATACGGGAAACGAGCGACTGGGCGAACGCACAAGCCCGGGATCTCCAGTTCGTAGGAGAACCGCAAGCTTCCCGAGTTGGGTGACCGGCCGATCTGGCCCACGGCCCGTTCGACTGCTTCGACGAATCGCAACGCCACGTCTACGCCGCCCTCACCGAGGTAGTGGCCAGCGGCTTGCTCGATGTCGATCGCAGCGCGTTCGCGTAGCCGGACAGACCGGGCAGCCACGATGATCAGGCGTCGGATCGGATGCGGTCACGCAGTGACCCGAAGTACGAGGCATCTGCGACCGGTCCAGGACTCGACGAGGCGCCGTCGAGCAGCACGCGTCGGAGTTGTTGGCGGTCCTTGTCGCGACGGATGAGGTCGCGGACGTACTCGCTCGTTGATCCGTAGCCACCGTCGTCGACCTGTTCGTCGACATACGACTTGAGTTCGTCGGGCAGCGACACGTTCATCGTCGACATGCCGACAGAGTAGCTGCTCATGGCAAATCTTGCCATAGCGCGGAGCCGTGCGGCGTGCCGCAGGCCAGTGTGGTGTGGCTTGGTGTCAGTCTTCTAGCGTGATGGTGGTCCGCACGATGCCGGCGCGGTCGTGGCGGACGGTCACCGAGACCTCGGTGCCCGCCGGGGCAGCGACGACCCACTCGGCGACCGTACGGTCGCTCGTGTCGTCCGATCCGCCGGCGAACATGCCGATGCCGCTGTTCTTGAGCACTCGGCCGGCGAGTTGGCCCAGGTCGACGCGCTCGGTGCCCGTCAAGAGCGTGGCACCCTCCCGCAACGTGATCTCGCCACGGAGCGGCAGCACGATGCGGCGATCGACGGCCTGCTGCGTGACGTTGGTCGGCAGGTAGCCCGTGTTCTCGACCACCACCCGGATTCGCCAGGTGTCGTCGCCGGCTCGTTCGACGAGGGTCTCGCGATGCCGGAGGTCCGGCGCGATCAGCGCCTGGAAGATCGCCAGCTCGGTGTGCGGGGCCACCTCGGCCTCCAGCAGGTGGGGCGGGGGATTGCGGAACACCGCTGCACTGTTCCAGCCGCCGAGCTCCACGGTGCCGAGCTGCGGGTGTTCGAACTCGTACCAGTCGACGAACCCGTCGTGGACGTGCTCGTCGACCCACGCGAGCAGCTTGAGTTCGTCATCGGCCGGATGCGACCGGAACCACTCGATCGGATGTGGGTCGTCGAGGCCGGCCGCCCGCATCGCGTTCCAGAACTCGGTCGTCCACGAGATCAACCCGACCTGATCGTAGGCCCAGTCGCTTCCGCTGCCACCGATCACCGCCTTCGGGTCGTAGCGGAAGTCTTCGAGGATCGAGATCGACGGGTAGCCGGTGATCTCGGTGTATCGCTCGCCGAGATCCTCGTAGACCCACTTGTCGACCGTGGGGAGGGCGTCTTGCGGCTTGTTGCCGTACGGACGCAGGTGCACCCCCGAGAACGTGTGGTAAGCGAAGTAGGCGGTGATGTTCGGCCGGTCGTGGACGCCCTGGACCACCGCCCGGACCTCGGGCTCGCTGGTGGGGTAGTCGCCGGCGCCCGTCGGGGCCTTGCCGGGGAAACGTTCCCAGTCGAACGGGAAATTGCGGTTGGAGTCGACGCCGGCGATCGGGGGAGCGATCGGGACGTTGACGCCGTCGTAGTTCTCGATCTTGCCCTCGCGGAACAACCGGTAGTAGTCGCCGCCGACCTCGTCGGGTTCGCGAGGGACGAGGAGGCGCTGGTCGGCTCCCGACGGCTTCCAGTTGCCGTTCGGGTCGGGCACGCGCATCTGGAGGCTGCGGCCGTCGAGGTCGACGTCGCCCACGATCAGCCCGTCGGCCTGATCGGTGCGCGGCCATTCGCGCACCGTCGAGCGGACGACGAACGGCACCTCGCCGAGAGCCAACTCGGCGCCGTCGGGGTTGACGCGCGGCACGATGTAGAACGTGCGGGTGTCGAGCGCTCGGGTGACCCGCTCATCGGATCCGTACCCGGTACAGAGCGTGTGCAGGAGGTGCAGCAGGGCGACGGAGGCGGTGGTCTCGCTGGCATGGATGTTGCCGTCGAGCCAGATGGCCGGCTTCTCGTGGTGGGGGCCGTTCGCCCGATTGGTGACCGTGGCGATCCAGACCTCGCGGCCCTCGTACGAGTTGCCGAGCACCTCCAGATCGACCAGATCCGGATACTCGGCGGCGATCTGCTGCAGCCATTCGGTGAGCTCGTTGAAGCGGGGTGCCCGATCGAACGTGATGTCAGCCATGGCGTGCAGGCTAGAGCGCGCACCGGGTCGGATGGCGAGAGCTGCTTCGACGACGCCCGGTCGTCACGAGCGGCGTTCGAAACGTCAACACCCCCTCAAGAACTCTCCGAGTGGGTTTACAAACACTCGGAGTGGTCGAAGATACTGCCATGGAAGCCACCGCCCGCCCGACCCGTCTTGCCCTCAAATGCGATCCGAAAGAGCGCGGCTCACGCCGTGAGCGTCGCGCCATCGCCGAACACTGCGAAGGCAGGATCCCCGAGGAGATGATGGCTGACCTGCAACTGATCGCGTCGGAGCTCGTCACCAACGCCTACGAACACGGCGCGCGCGGCGTCGTCACCCTCGACGTGACCCTCGACGGCGACACCGCCACGCTCACGGTGACCTCGACCGGCAACTCCAGCGGCATCGGGCACCCGAGCCATTGGGAGTTCCCGGAGACACCGACGGCATCGGGCCGCGGTCTGGCGCTCGCTCGGGCCGTATCGCAGACGATCGAACTTCACACCGCCGTCGCCTCGTTCTCGCCCGACTGGGTGGCGATCACCGCCCATCTCGGGGCGAAGGACTCGGTGCCGGGCCCGCAGTGCCGTACCGCCACAGCGTGACGGCGACGCTCAGCCTGCGTCGAGCTCGGCCGCCTTGGTCTCCAAGGCGCTGATCAACTCGTCGAAGCTCTTCATGAAGCTGTCGACGCCTTCGCGCTCGAGCTGAGCCGACACGTCGTCCATGTCGACACCGACATCCGCGAGTGCCTGCCAGACACGATCGGCTTCGTCGTAGCTCTGGTCGACGGTGCGCTCGACGACGCCGTGGTCGGCGAATGCTTCGAGCGTCGGCTCCGGCAGGGTGTTGACCGTGTCGGGACCGATCAGATTGTCGACGTAGAGCACGTCGGAGTACTCGGGGTTCTTGGTGCCGGTGCTCGCCCACAACGGCCGTTGCACCCGGGCACCGCGGGCGGCGAGCGCCTCCCAGCGCGGCCCGCTGAAGACCTCGGTGAACAGGCGATAGGCGAGTTGGCCCTGAGCCAACCCGGCCTTGCCGCGCAACGCGAGTGCCTCGTCGGTGCCGATCGCCTCGAGGCGGCGATCGACCTCGACGTCGACCCGGCTGATGAAGAAGCTCGCCACACTGGCGACCTGTGACAGATCGGCGTCGGGGTCGGCCGCGAACGCCTCGAGCCCGGCGAGGTACGCCTCCATCACGGCAGCATGCCGTTCGAGCGAGAAGATCAGCGTCACGTTGATGCTGCGACCCTCGCTGATCATCTGGCGGATCGGGGCGAGCCCGGCCTCGGTCGCGGGGATCTTGACCATGAGGTTCCGGCGGCGCAGGCGTTCGTGCAGTTCCCGTGCCGCGGCCTCCGTACCGGGGCCGTCGTGAGCGAGACCGGGGTCGACCTCGACGGACACATAGCCGTCGACGCCGTCGGTCTCGTCGTACACGCGTGAGAACACGTCGCAGGCGCCGTGGATGTCGGCGAGCACCATCGCCCAGTAGTCGTCGATCACCGGGTGCTCGTCGGCAGCGAGTTCGCTGAACTGCTCGTCGTAATCGGGCGAACCCTGGATGGCCTTCTGGAAGATCGACGGATTCGACGTGAGCCCACGAACGCCGCGATCGCGGATCCGCGCGAGCTCACCCGAGGTCAGATAGCTGCGCTTCAGGTTGTCGAGCCACGGGCTCTGCCCCTGTTCCTGGGAGAGTGCGTGCAGGCGGTTGGTCATGAGCTGCTCCGATCGTGTTGGTTCGTTCAGTCGGCCAGGAGGCCCTGGGCGTGGGTCACCACGTTGTCGGGATTGATACCCAACTTGTCCATGACCACACCGCCGGGTGCGCTGGCGCCGAATCGTTCGATGCTGATCACGTCGTCGGCGTACTTGTGCCATCCCAACGCAACGCCGGCCTCGACCGCGAGGACCGGAACGTTCGGCGGGAAGATGCCACGTTGGAAACCGGTGTTCTGCTCGTCGAAGCGATCCCACGAGGGCATGCTGACGACGCGGGCCGAGACACCTTGTTCGGCCAGCTGCCCGGCTGCGGTGACGCACACGGCGACTTCGCTGCCGGTGGCGACGAGCACGATGTCGGGGTCGCCGTCGCCGCGGACGATCCCGGCGCCGAACTCGACGGCCGAGCCGTCGGTCACGACCTCGATGTTCTGCCGGCTGAGCACGAGCGCCGTCGGGCCGTCGTGATGAACGGTGTCGCGCCAGGCGCTGATCGTTTCGTTGGCGTCGGCCGGTCGGATCACGTGCAGCCCGGGGATCGCTCGGATCGAGGCGAGTTGTTCGATCGGCTGGTGCGTCGGGCCGTCTTCGCCGACGCCGACCGAGTCGTGGGTGAACACGAAGCAGACCTTGGCGCCGGAGAGGGCGGCGAGGCGGACAGGCGGGCGCATGTAGTCGACGAACACGAAGAACGTTCCGCCGGCCGGGAGCACGCCGCCGTGCTGGGCCATGCCGACCATCGCCGAACCCATCGCGTGCTCACGCACGCCGTAGTAGATCTGGCGTCCGCCCGGATCGGCGGCCGATTGCGCCGTCTGGTCGGCGAGTTTGGTGCCGGTGTTGCCGGTCAGGTCGGCCGCACCGGCGACGAGGCCGGGGATCGATTGCTCGGTCGCCTGGAACGCGGCCTGGATCGCCTTGCGGGTCGGCACCTGCTCGCCCTGCTCGTAGGTGGGGAGGTCGGCATCCCAACCCTCGACACCCGTGCCGTTCCAGGCGGCGACCCACTCGGCGGAGGCGATCGTCGTGGCGTTCTGTTCGGCCCAGCCGGTGCGCGCCTCGGCGCCACGGGACCCTGCGTGAGCTCGGTAGGCGTCGACCAGTTCGGCGGGTGCCCAGAACGGCTCGTCGGGGATGCCCATCGTCTCCTTGGTGCGGGTGACGTCGCCGGCGTCGAACGCAAGGCCGTGGGCCTCGTGGTCGTCGGTGTGGTCGGGGGAGGGATACCCGATGTGCGAGCGGAGGACGAGCAGCGTCGGTGAGCCGGTGTGGTCCTTGGCGGCGTTCAGGGCCGCCTCGAGCGCGTCGAGGTCGTTGGCGATCTCGCCGAGTTCGACGACGTTCCAGCCGTAGCTCCGGAAGCGGGCCGGCACATCGTCGCTGTACGCGAGGTCGGTGTCGCCGTCGATCGTGATGTGGTTGTCGTCGTAGATCGCGATCAGTTGGTCGAGTCCGAGGTGGCCGGCGAGCGACGCCGCTTCGTGCGACACGCCTTCCATCAGGCAGCCGTCGCCGGCGATGACGAAGGTGTGGTGATCGACCGCCTCGCCGAACTCGCCGGCGAGTACCCGCTCGGCGATCGCCATGCCGACGGCGTTGGCGAAACCCTGCCCCAGCGGGCCGGTGGTGACCTCGACGCCGACGGTGTGACCGGCTTCGGGGTGCCCCGGCGTCGCCGACTCGTACTGGCGGAACGCCTTGAGGTCGTCGAGTTCGAGACCGTGCCCGGTCAGGAACAACAGCGAGTACTGCAGGATCGACGCATGGCCGGCCGACAGGACGAAGCGATCACGGTCGGGCCAGGCCGGATCGGCAGGATCGAACTTCATCACCCGGCTGTAGAGCACATGGGCGAGGGGAGCGAGTGCCATCGCTGTGCCCTGATGGCCGCTGTTGGCGGCGAGCGGGGCGTCCATGGCGAATCCGCGGATCGCGTTGACGGCCTGTTGATCGAGTTCTCTGGAAAGCGACGACATCACCGTCGACCTTATCGCTCGGCCGGGCGTTGGCTTGCCTGCGTCAGGCGGCACCGGCCGACTTCGATCAGTTGCCGATCGTGGCGAGGCGGATGACCACCTCGTCGCTCAGCACGGTGTAGCCGTCGCGGTCGAAGCGGCTCCCGAACGACGAGAACGACAGTTCGCTCAAGGCGCGCCCCTGACGCTGGTAGAGCAGTTCGAGGAACTGGCTCACGGTCTGGTCACCGATGGTGAGCGGAACCTCGAGCAGTACACCCACCGCGACGTCGGGGTCGCGATCGCCTTCGGTCCGAGTCACGAGTACGTCACCGATGCCGACGTCGGCGAGGTCGGGGTCACGAGCGAACGTCGTGCGGTAGAACTCGCCGATCACGTCGGCGAGACACGATTCGGCGCCGTCGACGCGAACCTCCGCCATCGCATCGAGCGCGGTGTCGACATCGGGAGCGAGCACGACCTCGTGCGCCACGGTCGTCGCGTCGTCGTCGATCGGGTGGAAGTCGCCGGTGCTGACCTTGAGGCGATCGATCTCGTCGCCGACCTGGTCCTCACCGTCCCGGCCGAGACAGGTGTCGAACTGCGCCTCGAACTCACTGTCGCTGCCGTCATCGTCAGCGGCGTCGTCCTCGACCGGATCCTCCACCCATCCGTCGGGAAAGACCGACAGGGTGATCAGCGCGGTCCGGGCGACGTCGCGATCGGCCTGCTCGGCGTCGGTGAAATCGGCCGCCTCGGTGGTGGTGGGTGTCGTGGCGACGCTGCTGGTGGTCGTGGCGACACTGGTCGGCGGGGACGTGCTCGACGATGACGTGGGTGGTGCCGTGGTCGTCGGCGCGGACGTCGTCGTCGTCGAGTCGGCGGCGGTGGAAGGTGGCGCGGTCGTGCCGGGCTGCGTGCCGGCGACGCTCGGCGGTGGCGTGGTCGACGCAGCGTCGTCGGATGACGAACAGGCGCCGGTCAGGAGCGCAGCGGCGAGAACGAACGAGACGAGCCGTGGAGTCACCCACAGCAGCGTAGGACGTCGACTCAGGCCGTCGTCGGCTCTTCGGTGGGTGGCAGGAGCGTGAACGGCACGACGTGCCACGGGCCGTGATCGACCCGGCAGTACGCGAAGATCTGGCGGTACTCGTCGAACTCGAGCTCGCCACGCACCAGGCGGTAGGTGAACTTGCCGGGCTCGACCGTGAACGGGCTCACGTTGCGCGCCAGGTGCTCGCCGGCATCATCGGCCTCGGGATCGCCCATCTCCGTTCGGAACACGACCTCGAACACGCCGCTCCCGCTCTCGTCGGCCGGGCAGAAGATCAACCCGACGAGATGGGGCGAGATGGTCACCGGCGCAGGGCTGGGTGCCGCCATCGAGAACATCGCGCCGGTCAGGTCGATCCGCGTCGACGGGCCGGGGGCCTGTCGCATCTCGAAGTTCTCGACGAAGAGGGCCGAAACGATCTGCATGTCGTCGAGGGTACCTGCGAAGATCGTGGCGATGCACGACGACGCCGATCGCTGGAATGCCCGCTACCAGGGCCGATCGACGGGCGAGCCGTCGATGCCGAAAGGGCTCGGCGGCATCGAACTGGCGCGCGGCGGCCGCTGCCTCGATGTGGCCTGCGGGCTCGGCGAGCAGTCGATCTGGGCTGCCCGGCAAGGGTTCGAGGTGGTGTCGATCGACACCTCCGACGTCGCGATCACCGCGCTCAACTCGGCGGCGATGACGGCCGGTGTCCGCGACCGGATCGACAGTCGCGTGGTCGACCTCGACGGCGGGCTGCCGACCGAGCTGACCAGTTCGTTCTCCCTGGTGATCTGTCAGCGATTCCGCGACCCGAGCCTCTACGAGCAGTTGGTGTACGCCCTCGAGCCCGATGGCGTGCTCGTGGTGACGGTGCTGTCGCAGGTGGGGTTGGACGATGCGCCCGGTCCCTTCCACGCTCCGCCGGGCGATCTGGTGTGCGCGTTCCGTTCCTTCGACGTCGATGTCCTGCGCAGTGTGGAGCTCGACGGCGAAGCCACGCTCGTGGCGCGACGGCGCTGACGTTCGGTCGGATCGGTCAACCCGGGACGCGGAGCAGCATGCGGTAGCTGCCACGGATCGGCACGAAGCCGAACCGTCGTGAATCGACAGCGTCGACGTCGGGGTTGTCGGACAGCGCTTCGAAGCGGTCCTCGCGAACGTCGCCGACACGCTTGATCAGCCAGAAGCCCGGTCGGGTCGGGTGTTCGAAGCATCGGATCTCACCCCGGCGGGCGCGACCCGATCGGATCGCGATGATGCCGTCCCCGGGCCGCAGCGTCGGTTGCATCGATGCCTCGGCCACGACGAACCGTTTCATGGAGAGCACGATCGGGAAGTGTAGGTTTGAGTTCGTTCCGTCTCTGACGGCAACCACATGCTCGTCCGGCAATCAATCAAGGAGATCCATCCGATGTTCAGCCGCCTCTTTTCGAATGCGACCGTCGCCCACGCCCACTGCGACCTCTACTGCGGTGTCTACGACCCCGCCCAGGCCAAGATCGAGGCGCTGTCGTGCCTGAAGACCATCGGCAAGTTCCACGATTCCGACGACGAGCACTTCAAGACCCGTTGCATCATCGTCAAGGAGCAGCGTGCCGAAGAGGTCAAGCATCATCTGATGGTGCTGTGGGCCGACTTCTTCGCGCCCGACCACTTCGCGCAGTTCCCGAACCTCCACCAGCTGTTCTGGGACGCCATCCACCAGGCCGGTGAGGTCAAGAAGTCGGTCGACAAGGAGCCCGCCGAGAAGCTGCTGTCACTGATCGACGAGATCGCCGACGTCTTCTGGCAGACCGAGAAGGCGAAGGGCATGGGCGTCTACCCGCCCAGCTGATCCCGGTCTCGAACCATGATCCGGCGCAAGCGCCGGTCGACCCGCTCAGGCGGCGTTGGCCGGCGCTTGTGCGCGTCCGGAGAGCTTCAACCCGTTGAGTCGCACCCGGGCGAGCCGCATCCACGTGAGCGGCTTGATGACGAGCCAGCCCGGGTCGATCTCGTACCAGCGGTGCGCCAACTTCGCGGACGTCGGTGCGGCGTGGTGGTTGTTGTGGAGCCCCTCACCGGCGGTGACGAACGCCAGCCACTGCAGGTTGGTCGCCGAGTTGTCGTAGGGGCGGCGTCCGAAGTGGTGACCGATCGCGTTCACCGCGGCCGAACCGGCCAGGTAGTAGTTGACGTGGATCACCGCGGCGAGCAGTCCGACCCGCCAGCCGAACGCCAGACACAGCAGCGCAGTTCCGGTGAGGAGACCGAGCCAGGAGCGGTCGTAGAGCACCCGGTCCCACGCCGTCGGAGCGAGATCCTTGGCGTACTTGTCGATGTTCGCCGGGTCGTGGGCCGCTGCCCGGTACATGCCCAGGTTCTTGACCTGCACCGTCTTCCAGCCGCTGACGGCAGGGGAGTGTGGGTCGTCGGGGGTGTCGGTGTGGGCGTGGTGCTTGCGGTGGACGGCGACCCACTCGCGGACCTTGATGCCCGTGCTCAGCCACACGAGGGTCTTGAACACGGCGTGGGCCGGCCGGCTGAAGGTGACCGCTCGATGGGAGAGGCCACGGTGCAGGTACACGGTGGTGCAGATGTTGGCCAGCGTGGTCACGCTGATCCCGACGGCGAGTGCGAGGAGAAGGGTGCGCATCGGATCGCAGCGTAGCATCGGCTACCTACCGGTCGGTAGGCGGTCGACGCCCGAGCGGTGTAGCGTCTGCGATCACATGACGACGGATACATCAGCGACGGCTGCGGCCCCGCCGAACGATCAACGGTCGACGCGCGAGCAGATCCTCGACGAAGCGCTCGGCTGCTTCGCGCACGCGGGCTACGAGGGCACGTCGCTCAACGACATCGCGGCGGGTGTCGGCATCCGACGACCCAGCCTGCTCCACCACTTCTCGTCGAAGGAAGCGCTGTACCAGGAGGTGTTCGAGCATCTCCTGAGCGACTGGTTCGACCGGCTCACCTCGGCGATCGCCGCACCGCAGGCCGGGTGGGACAAGGTCGAACTCGTCCTGCGTACCGGATTCCGGTTCTTCGCCGACAACCCGAACTACGTGCGGATGGTCCGGCGCGAAGCGATCGACGGTGGCGAACACCTGGCGATCGACCTGGCCAGCGTGCTGCGACCGATGTTCGACTTGGCCGCCGACTACTTCGAGCGCGAGATGGACGCCGGTGTCTTCACGCCGCAAGACGCCCGACAACTCCTGATCACGGGCTACGGCGCGCTGCTGTCGTACTTCTCCGACGAACCGTTCCTCGAGGGGTTGCTCGACGTCGCCCCGCTGTCGGAGACGGCACTCGCCGCCCGCGAAGAGCACGTCGTGCAGTTCTTCCGCTCAGCATTGCTCCCGTAGCCGATTGCCAACAGCGCCCGAGCCCCAGTGGGTACCGTGGGCGGCGCATGAGCGCCCCCTCGACCCTCTCCGAATCCGCCTCGAAACACCTGCTCGTCGCCTACGGCCTGCCCGTTCCCGACGAACGTCTCGTGGCCGCTGCTGCCGACGCGGGCGACGCCGCTGACGCGATCGGGTACCCGGTCGTGGCCAAGTTGGAAGGCGACGCGATCGCCCACAAGACCGAGCGGGGCCTCGTGCGGCTCAAGCTCGGCGACCGTGCCGCGGTCGAGTCGGCGGCCGCCGAACTGCTCGCCGCGGCGACGCCCGACGACGGCGAGGTGCGCGTGCTCGTCGCACCGATGATCGGCGGCAACCGCGAGCTGATCATCGGACTCCTGCGCGATCCGCAGTTCGGGCCGACCGTGATGCTCGGCATCGGCGGGATCCTGGCCGAGGCGATCGCCGACGTCGTGTTCCGCCCGGCACCGCTCGACGAGGTGACCGCACGCGAGATGATCGACGACCTCGCCACCCAGGCGTTGCTCGGCGAATTCCGGGGCGAAGCGGCCGTCGACCGTGACGCGATCGTCACGCTGCTCGTCGGTCTCGGCCGGTTGGCGGTCGACCGGCCCGACGTCGCGAGCGTCGACGTCAACCCGCTGATCATCACACCGCAGGGGGCTCCCGTGGCGGTCGACGCGCTCGTGGAGCTCGGTGAGCCCGTGAGCGCGCACCCACCGATGCGCCGGCGCCCGTCCGACGACGGATTCCGAGCCCTGTTCGAGCCGCGTGGCGTCCTGGTGACCGGTGCGTCGTCGCATCCGGGCAAGTTCGGGTTCGTGTCGCTGCACAATCTGCTCGCCTCGGGGTACGAGGGTGCCGTCTTCGGTACCAACCTCAAGGACGAGGAGGTCCTGGGCATCCAGACGGTCGCCGACATCGAGTCGCTGCCGGACGATGCGATCGACCTCGTGTTCGTGTGCACCCCGGGCTCGACCAACCCCGACATCCTGCGCGCGTGTGCGGCGAAGGGCGTCCGCGCCGCGTTCGTCACGTCCGCCGGCTACGGCGAGGCGGGCGACGAGGGTCGAGCCGCCGAGATCGAACTGGTCGCGCTGGCCGACGAGCTGGGGATCCTGCTGGCCGGCCCGAACGGCCAGGGCGTCGTGTCGGCCCCCGCCAACCTGTGCGCACAGATCGTCGCGCCGTACCCGCCGGCCGGCACGATCGGCGTTGCCAGCCAGTCGGGGAACTTCGTGTCGAGCTTCCTCAACCTGTCGCGGTCGACGGGCGTCGGCATCAGTCGGGCCGTCTCCGCCGGCAACGCCGCAGCGGTCGGGGTTGCCGACTACCTGGACTTCTACGCCGACGACACGGCGACGAGGGTCGGACTCGCCTACATCGAGGGCATCACCGACGGCGAGGGCCTCATGCGCCGGCTCGGGACCGCGGCGAGCCGCCAGCCGCTCGTCCTGCTCAAGGGCGGCTCGACCGCCGGTGGCGCGCGTGCGGCCGCCAGCCACACCGGGGCGCTGGCAGCGGACGACAAGGTGTTCGACGGCGCCTGTCGTTCCAACGGCATCACGCGTGCGGCGAGCGTCGAGGAGGCCTTCGAGTTCGCGGCCACGTTCGCGACGCAACCCTTGCCGTCCGGGCCCCGCGTCGTGGTGCTCACCACCGCCGGCGGGTGGGGCGTCGTCACCGCCGATGCCGTGACCCGCGACCCCGACCTCGAACTGCTCGAACTGCCGGATGATCTGCTGGCAGCGGTCGACGAGCACCTCCCGCCGCGCTGGAGCCGGAACAACCCGGTGGACTGCGCCGGCGGTGAAACCCGCGACACGATCCCGACGGTCATGAGGCTGATCGCGGAACACCCGTCGGTCGACGCGATCGTGTACATCGGGCTCGGGATCCAGTCGAACCAGGCGCGGCTGATGCGCGAGGGCCCGTTCTACCCCGATCACGGGCTCGAACGGATCGTCGAGTACCACGAGCGCCAAGATCGCCGGTTCGCCGAAGCTGCCGTCGAGGTCTCGCGCAGCACGGGCAAACCGATCCTCACGGCAACCGAACTCGCCGTCGCCGATCCGGACAACCCCGGCCCGGCGGCAGTGCGCGAGCTGGGTGGCGTCACCTACCCGAGCGGCGACCGCGCCGTCGCTGCGCTCGGCGCCCTGTACCGGCGGGCGCGCTACCAGGAGCGACGCGCCACGTGACCCCCCGTCACCGCTCCGGGGGTCTCCACCCGCTGGTCGCGATCGCGGTCCTGGCGGCGATCCCCGCGGCCCTGCTGTGGGGCGTGTGGCGCTGGGCGAGCGACCGCGCCGAGATCGCCGCCGACGCGGTCCCGACCGACACCGTCGCCGAGCCGGTCACCGAGCCCCGGCTGGCGCTCTCGACCCAGCTGCTGTCGTTCCGGCGCTCGGCCACCGTGTTGTCTCGCGACCTCAACCTCGACGCGTTCCGTGCCGCCGTGCAACCGCTGCTGGGCAGCACCGGCCAACGGTCGTGTGCCGCCATCTCACTCGACGGCGTGCTCGTCGGCGAGCAGAACCCCGACCTGGCGGTCATCCCGGCGAGCAACCAGAAGATCCTGGTGGCAGCGGTCGCCGAGCAGGTGCTCGGCAACGACTTCGTCTACACGACCAGGGTCGTCGGGCCGCAGCCGTCCGGCGGCGTCATCACCGGCGACGTATACCTGGTGGGTGGCGGCGATCCGCTGCTGTCCGGTGAGTGGTACGAGCAGGCCGAACTCGACCGCTTCCCACCGTTCAACACGACGCCGCTCGACGAGCTGGGACGTCAGCTCGCCGCGGCCGGCGTCACCCAGATCGCCGGTGTCGTGCGAGGTGACGGCAGCCGATACGACGACGAGTTCTACGCCCCCGGATGGGGCGCCGGCGTCGCCGGGCTCGAAGCAGGGCCCTACGACGCGCTCCTCGTCAACGACGCGCGGGTCCTCGGCGACGACCAGCGTGGCAGTGACCCCAACGAGGCCGGCGCCCGCGAGTTCGTCAGGATCCTGGCCGAACAGGGCATCGTCGTGACCGGCGGAGCGTCGTCCGGTGCCGCTCCCGAGGGCTCGACCGAACTGGCCGCGATCGATTCCCAACCGTTGCCTGCGATCATCGCGGAAATGCTCACCAACAGCGACAACAACACCGCCGAACTGATGGTGAAGGAGATCGGCTACGAGGCCACCGGCGCCGGGACCCGGATCGCCGGCCTCGAGACCATCGGGGCCACGATCGCGTCGTGGGGCGTCGATGTCGCCGGGCTCGAACTGGGCGACGGCAGCGGCCTGAGCCTCGACAATCGCACGACCTGCACGACGATGCTCGGCGTGCTGCAGCACGTCGGCGCCGAGAGTGCGACCGGCCAGGGCCTCGCCGTGGCCGGCACCTCCGGAACCCTGATCGACATCTTCGGCGACACGCGACTCGCCGGCCGGCTGCGCGGCAAGACCGGCACGCTCAACAACTTCCCGATCGACGAGGACCCGCCGGCCGTCAAAGCGCTCTCCGGCTTCCTGCCGTTCGACGGCGGGGGAGCGATCGAGTTCGCACTGCTCCTCAACGGTCCGACGATCTCGGATCAGAGCGAGTATCGACCCGTGTGGGCCGAGCTGGTGACCGCGCTCGATTCGTTCCCCGCCGTGGCGAGTCCGACCACCCTCGGGCCGCGATGAACCGCGAACGTCGCCGAGCGGTGCCGCTCGCGGGTCTGGCTGCGTTCGCGTTGGTACCCGCCGTCGTCCTCGCCGGGGTGTGGCAGTACGCGGACGCCAATGTGCCCCCGCCGACCACGACGACGACCACGACGATCCCGGCCGAGCCGGCTCCCGAACTGGCGACCGACCTGCTGTCGCTGCGCCGGCACCCGACACCGCTCGCCGAACGGGTCGCAGCCGCTGCCTCCGACGCGGCGTTCGCCGAGCGGATCGGCCGCGTCACCGACGACGTCGACGACCGTTCGTGCCTCCGGATCGTCGACCGTGACGGGGTCGTGCTCGAACTCGGCGCCGACGGAGCGTTGATCCCGGCCAGCAACCAGAAACTGTTCGTCGCCGCCGTCGCGCTCGACGTCCTCGGGGCCGACCACCGGTACCGGACCGAGCTGCAGTCACCGCGGCCGTTCGACGGCACCGTTGCCGGCGACGTGTACCTCGTCGGTGGCGGCGACCCCGTCCTGCGGACCGAGGGGGTACCCGACCCGCTTCGATACCCGGCGTTCAACACGACGTCGCTCGACCTGCTCGCCGACCGACTGCTCACCCTTGGCATCACGACGATCGATGGCGACATCGTGGGCGACGGCAGCCGCTACGACGACGAGTTCCGCGCACCGTCGTGGGGCGACGACATCACCAACATCGACGGAGGGCCCTACGACGCGCTGCTCGTCAACGACGGGCTCGTCGAGAACGGCAACTACGGGCTCGATCCGAGCCGTAGCGCCGCCAGGGTGTTCACCGACCTCCTGATCGCCCGGGGGATCACGATCACCGGTGCTGCCGCCAACGCCGCACGACCGGCCGACGCTGATCTCACGACGCTCGCGTTCGTCGAGTCTGAACCCCTCACCGAGATCCTGGTCGAGATGCTGCACACGAGCGACAACAACACCGCCGAGATGATGGTCAAGGAGATCGGCTTCGTCGCGACCGGCGTCGGCACACGACAGGCCGGACTCGACGTGATGCGCTCCACCATCGAGGGATGGGGCATCCCGCTCGACGGTGTCGAGTTCCACGACGGTTCGGGTCTCAGCCGATCGAACCGCACCAGCTGCACCGCACTGACCTCGCTGCTCGCCGATGCGCCCGTCGGCGACCGGTTGCGATCGCTGCTGCCCGTCGCCGGACGCGACGGCACGCTCTCGCCCCAACTGCTCGGCACCGAGGCCGAGGGCCGCCTGCGGGCGAAGACCGGCACGTTGACCGACGTCAAGGCCCTCACCGGCACCCAACCCGGCGCCGATCGTCGCGAGGTCGACTTCTCGCTGGTCCTCAACGGACCGGATGTCGACGCGCCGGCCGTCTACGACCCGATCTGGAGGCGGCTGGTCGCGCTGATCGACGAGCACCCGATCGTCGTCGAACCCGAGCCCGACCGGTTTGCCCCGACGACCGCCGAGGAGGCTGCGCCCGTATCGTGATCACATGCCCGTGATGCCGATGTTCCCGCTGGGCATGGTCCTGCTGCCCGGCGGCGTCCTGCCGTTGCACGTGTTCGAAGACCGGTACCTCCGGATGTTCCGCGACATCCTGGCCGACGACGAACGTCCGCCCGAGTTCGGAGTGGCGCTCATCACCAAGGGTCGTGAGGCCGGGGGAGGCGACGAGCGAGCCCTGGTGGCCACGAGCGCACGGATCCTCGACATGCAGGCGACGCCCGACGGTCGGTACGTGCTTGCGGCCGTCGGGACCGATCGGCTCCGTGTCAACGCCTGGCTGCCCGACGACCCGTATCCGGTGGCAGACGTCGACGTGTGGGCCGACGCCGACGTCGGACACGACGCGTCGGCGGCGTCGACGACCGACGACGAGGCACGCCGTGCCCGCCTCGCACGGGCGCGGGCGCGGATCCTGGACCTCAACGCGCTCGCCGCCGAACTCGGCGACGAGACCGCACCGCCGTCCGACATCAGCGACGATCCGCTCCTCGCCGTCTACCACCTCGGATCGCTCGCACCGCTCGGGCCGTCCGATCGCTACCGGATGCTGGCCGCGCCGGGTCTCGACGAGCGTCTCGACGTGCTCGACGACGCACTCGACGATGTGGCAGCCGTGTTGGAATTCCGTCGTTCGTGATAGAACAGGCTCCCATGTCGAACGACGTCCCCAGTCCCCGACCCAAGAACGAACAGGCCTCGATCGGCGAGGTCGTCGAGTTCGTCAAGACCTACGCCAAGCAGGAGACCGTCGGCCCGCTCCGGGGCGCCGGGCGCTGGATCGCGTACGGTGCGGCCGGTGCCATCTGCCTCGGCATCGGCCTGTCGCTCCTGCTCCTCGGGCTGCTCCGGCTCGTGCAGTCGGAGATGAGCGACATCGCCGACGGGCGGCTCTCCTGGCTGCCGTACCTGATCGTCCTGGCGGTCTGCGTACTCGTCATCGCCTTGGCGATGGCCCAGGTCAACAAGACGTTCCTCGAGAAGGAAGACAAGCAATGAGCAAGCAGCAGACGAACACCAAGATCTCCCCGGACGACCTCCAGAACAAGTTGCAGGCGTTCCAAGACGGCATCCAGGGCAAGGTCGACGACAAGAAGAGCACCCTGGCAGCGGCCGGTGGCGCAGCGCTCCTCGTGCTCATCATCATCTTCTTCCTGCTCGGCAAGCGCAGCGGCAAGAAGAAGACCACGCTCGTCGAGATCAAGCGCATCTGAGATGGCACTGCTCCCACGAGCGCTCCGTCCGGCGGTCCTGATCCGACGCAAGGCGCTCTACTCCGGTGTGTTCGGACAGAGCACGCTCTGGAAGGCGGTCGCCGTCTGGGTGTTCGGCAAGGCGTCGATCAAGAAGTTCTTCGGCAAGAACGTCGAGGTCATCGACACCGCCAAGCTCGGCAAGGGTCGCTACATGCAGCTCGCGACCGCCCAGCCGGTCACCAAGCGCGAACTCAAGAAGCTGCGCAAGGCCGGCATGGAACCGCCGACGCTCAAGGAGCACAAGGCGCTCGGGAAGCTGTGGGCGACGTCACGGGCCGGGAATCGCCGGGCTCGGGCCCGACAGGCGCGGCTGCGCGACGTCTCTTGATCGTCAAACTGCGCCAACCGAAGCGCGAGGTCACCGTCGACGGCAATCGGACCGTCAATCAGCTCCTGGACGAGCTCGACATGAATCGCGAGTCGTTCCTGGTGATCCGCAACGGCACACTGGTACCCGGCGACGGACGGCTCGACGACGACGACACGATCGAGATCCGCCCCGTCATCTCCGGTGGCTGAATCACGAGTTGTGCCTGGCACAACTCGTGATCGAAAGGACGTGCGATGAACTACAGCAAGTGTCGTGTGTGCGGCGAACGGGCGATCATCGACCTGCCACGCCACAACGCGAACTTCTGCGGTGAACATCTGCTCCAGCTCTGTCGGCGCCAGGTCGAGAAGGCGATCCACGACCACGACATGCTGTCGAAGGACGACAAGATCCTCGTCGCCGTCAGTGGCGGCAAGGACTCGCTCGCCGTGTGGGACATCCTCCTGGAGCTGGGCTATCGAGCCGACGGGCTGTACATCGGACTCGGCATCGGTGAGTACAGCGACGTCAGCGGCGACTACACCCGCGAGTTCGCGGAGGAGCGCGGCCTCACGCTGACGACGATCGACCTGCGTGACGAGTACGACTACGACGTCCCGACCGCGGCGAAGGTCACGAAGCGGGTGCCGTGTTCGGCCTGCGGCCTCTCGAAACGGCACCTCTTCGACAAGGCGGCGCTCGACGGCGGTTACGACGTCGTGGTCACCGGTCACAACCTCGACGACGAGGCGGCGGTGCTGTTCGGCAACGCCCTGCGGTGGGACGTCGAGTACCTCGCACGGCAGTATCCGGTGCTGCCGGCACGCGACGGCTTCCCGAAGAAGGTGAAGCCGCTGATGCGTCTCACCGAGCGCGAGATGGCGGCGTGGTGCATCGTGCGCGGTATCGACTACCAGGTCGAGGAGTGCCCGATGGCGCTCGGCAACAAGCACCTGGCGTACAAGGACGCACTCAACTCGATCGAGCGCGAATCGCCCGGGTCCAAGTCGGCGTTCTACCTCGAGTTCGTCGACAAGATGTCGCCGATCCTGGCCGAACACCGGCGCACGACCGGTCGCGAACTGGTCGCGTGCACGTCGTGCGGTGCGCCAACGACCGAGCCCGACTCGGGCGACGCTCCCGTGTGTGCGTTCTGTCGGCTGCACGACCGGGTGAGCGGGGTCGAGGCGGTGCCCGTCGAGATGGTGTTGAACAAGAAGGCCCGCAAGGCATATCTGGCGGCGCAAGCCGCAGGGGAGTGACGGAACGACCATGAACGCCTTGGCCGCGGGTGACCGCGTGATGCTGCTCGATGCGAAGAAGCGGCGCTATCTGCTCACCCTCCAAGACGGCGGTGAGTTCCACACGCACGCCGGGTTCGTGCCGCACGACGAGATCATCGGCAACAACGACGGCGTCATCGTCAACAGCACGAAGGGTGCCGAGTACACGGTGCTGCGCCCGACCCTCGAGGACTATGTCCTCGAGATGCCGCGGGGCGCCCAGGTGATCTACCCGAAAGACCTGGCGCCGATCTGCATGCTCGCCGACATCGGACCCGGCATGAAGGTGTTCGAGACCGGCGTCGGCTCGGGTGCGCTGTCGATGACGATGCTGCGGTGGGGTGCCGACATCGTCGGGTACGAGGTGCGCGAGGACTTCGCGAACCGTGCCAAGGCGAACGTCCGCGAGTTCCTGGGCGAATCGGCCATGGAACGGTTCGACGTCCACATCGCCGACAGCTACGAGGGCATCGACGAATCCCACGGACCGTTCGACCGGGCCGTGCTCGACCTGCCGGAGCCCTGGCAGGTCATCCCGCATCTCGAGTCGGTGCTCGCGCCCGGCGGGGTCTGTCTCGCCTACACGCCGTCGATCACACAGGCGATGCAGGTCAGCGAGCAGTTCAAGGGCCGCTGGATCGATGTGCGCACCGTCGAGGTGCTGCACCGTGGCTGGAAGGTCGACGGTCAGGCGGTTCGGCCCGATCACCGAATGGTCGCCCACACGGCGTTCCTGACGGTGGCACGGTTCCTCGGCCAGGGCAACCGGGCGATGCGTACCGACCGCAAGATCGAACGCGTCCGTTGACCGGGCGCGCCAGGCGCGAAGTCAGCTCGGTGTGCGTCGGCGATAGGTGAGCGCGTGCTCGACGCACAGCCGGAGGCGGTCGAGTTGGAGGTCGTCGCCCGGCCGGAACAGGATGCCGCGGTTGCCGTCGTAGTCGAAGTCGTCGGGGAACGCCGCCCGGAAGTCGGGCACGACCGACGACTGGCAGTGGCAGAACAACCCGAACCGTTCGTCGTCATTGACCATCGCCAGTCGGACCGGCGTGCTCTCGTGCCGGTGCGCAGCGGTGTAGCTCGGTTGGCCCCACTTCAGTTCTTCGCGAACCGGTGCAGCACCCACCTCGTCGGCGACGTCGAAGACCAGCTGTCGCAGCCGGCGGAGCGCTGTGCGCTGGGGCTCTGGAGCAGCGTCGAAGGCCGCCTGGACCTCGGGAGCCGGCGAGTGTGCGGCTCCGGCACTCATGTGCCGCAGAACGTTCGGTAGCCGCGGTTGAAACCGTCGGGGGCCGGCTGCTCGTACTCGTCGCTGTCGGGCTGCGGTGTGTACGGGTCGGACACCACGTCGAGCAGTCGCTCGAACGGGGCGAGGTCACCGTCGGACACCGCCGCTTCGAGCGCGCGTTCGACCAGGTGGTTCCGCGGCACGTAGATCGGGTTGGCGCTGCGCATCGTGGTGGCGGCGTCGGGGGTGAGCCGGGCGCTCCAGCGATCGAGCCAGTCGGTGATCGAGCCGTCGAACAGGGCGGTGACGCCGACGCGGTGTTCCAGCGTGCCGTCGGCGGCCTCGGCCAGTCGGCGGAACGCCGTCGTGTGGTCGACGTGGTCGGCCTCCAGGAGTGCGAGCCACTCGGTGGCCAGGCGATGGTCGCCGTCGTGGGCTCCGGCGAGGCCGAGCTTCCGGCGCATGCCCGCGAGCCAGGCGTCGTCGTATCGGCCCTGGTAACGATCGAGCGCCTCGGTCGCGAGTCCGACCGCCCGGTCCTGATCGGCGTCGATCAGGGGGAGCAGGGCCTCGGCGAGACGGGCCATGTTCCACAGTCCGATCGTCGGCTGGTTGCCGTATGCGTATCGGCCGGCGTGGTCGATCGAGCTGAACACCGTGCGCGGATCGTGCGCATCCATGAACGCGCACGGTCCGTAGTCGATCGTCTCGCCGGAGATCGTGACGTTGTCGGTGTTCATCACGCCGTGGATGAACCCGAGATGCATCCACTGTGCGATCAGTGCCGCCTGTCGCCCGATGACCGCGTCGAGCAGCGCCAGCGGCGGGTTGGGAGCGTCGGAGAGATCGGGGTCGTGCCGGGCGATCGTGTAGTCGACGAGCCGACGCAGGCGATCGACGTCGCCGCGGGAGGAGAAGAACTGGAACGTGCCGACCCGGAGATGGCTGGATGCCACCCGTGCGAGGACCGAACCCGGCAGCATGCCGTCGCGTCGTACGAGATCGCCGGTGGTGGTGGCGGCGAGCGCTCGTGTGGTCGGCACCCCGAGTGCATGCATGGCCTCGCCCATCAGATACTCGCGGAGGATCGGGCCGAGCGCCGCCTTGCCGTCGCCGCCCCGCGAAAACGGCGTGCGGCCCGAACCCTTCAGGCTCAGGTCGTAGCGGTGGCCGGCCGGATCGACGATCTCGCCCAGCAGCACGGCGCGGCCGTCGCCGAGCTGCGGATTGAAGTTGCCGAACTGGTGCCCGGCGTACACCTGGGCGATCGGCTGCGCGTCGGTCGGTGCCGCTGCGCCGGCGAGCACCCGGACGGCATCGTCGGACCGGAGCCGTTCGGGGTCGAGGCCGAGTTCGGTCGCCAGCGCGGTGTTGAGCTGCACGAGTTCCGGCGCAGGAGCCTTGGTGGGTTCCCACGGCGCGCCGAATCCGACGAGTTCGTCGGCGTACGTGTGCTCCAACGGCAACCAGGCCATCTCGACCTCGGGCCGTGTCCGCTCGCTCGTCATGGCGTCACCCGCTCGGCCGCCGCCGTCCGTGTCGCTGAGAAGTGCGTGGTGAGCCCGAATTCGCGACACGGAGCCGTGTCGCATCGGCGAGCGTCGGCGGGCGCGCAACGGCCCGACGTCGCGGGACGTCGGGCCGTCGACATGAGATGGTTCAGCGAGCGCTCAGGGCTCGATGAAGATGCACTCGCCGGGGCACTCCTCGGCGGACTCGATGACGGCATCGAGCTGGCTGTCGGGGAACTCGGCGAGCCCCTCGGCGCCCTCGGGGTTGCCCTTCGCCTTGGCGAAGATCTTGTCGCCCTCGACCACATAGGCGAGGCCGTCGTCGAGCAGGGTGAACACGTCGGGGGCGATTTCTTCGCACAGACCGTCGCCGGTGCAGAGATCCTGGTCGATCCAGACCTTCATGTGATTTCGTGTCTCCTTGTGAGGGGATCGTGATACCCGGGCAGTTTACCCGGTGTCGTTCGTGGAAACATAGATGCTGGGAACGAGCCGAAGTCTCCGTGTAAGTTCCCGGACAACGGCACGACCACCCCGGGGAGGGCCTGTGGCAGATCCGACTCCAGACGACAGCGGCGACACCGGCGAGGCGCCGATCGGCGCGGACGTGGCAGCGCTCGAGGCGCAGGTCGCCGTGATGGTCGAAGAGGTCTCGCACCTCCGGTCACGGCTGGCCGACACACCCAATCGTGTGCGCTCGCTCGAGGAACGACTCCTCGAGACCAAGGGGCAGCTCGCCCAGGCGACCGCCCAGAACGAGAAGCTCAGCTACACGCTTCGCGAAGCGCGTGAGCACATCGCGTCACTCCGCGACGAGGTCGACAAGCTCACCCAGCCACCGAACGCCTACGGCGTCGTCGTCGGCAAGAACGACGACGGCACGGTCGACGTGCTCGCGAGCGGCCGCAAGATGAAGGTGCAGCTGCACCCCGACGTCGACCACGAGATGCTGGAGCTGGGCGCCGAGGTAGCGTTGAACGAGAGCTTCGCGGTGATCGAGGCTCGGCGACCCGAGTCGATCGGCGAGGTCGTCACCCTGAAGGAGGTGATGGACGACGGCATCCGCGCCATCGTCGTCGGCCGCGCCGACGAGGAGCGCGTGTGCGAGCTCGCCACCGTCCTGCGTGGTCACCGGCTCCGCAACGGCGACATGATGCGGCTCGACCCGCGCTCGAACATGCTGCTCGAGAAGCTGCCGCGGCCCGAGGTCGAAGATCTCCTGCTCGAGGAGGTGCCCGACATCTCCTACGAGGACATCGGAGGTCTCGACACCCAGATCGAGGCGATCGCCGACGCGGTCGAGCTGCCGTTCCTGCACCAGGAACTCTTCGCCGAACACCGGCTGCCGGCACCGAAGGGCATCTTGCTGTACGGGCCGCCCGGGTGCGGTAAGACCCTGATCGCGAAGGCCGTCGCGAACAGCCTGGCCAAGAAGGTCGCCGAGACGATGGGCGAAGGCAAAGGGCGCTCGTACTTCATCAACATCAAGGGCCCTGAGCTGCTCAACAAGTACGTCGGCGAGACCGAGCGCCAGATCCGGCTGGTCTTTCAGCGGGCGCGCGAGAAGAGCGAGGAGGGCTGGCCGGTCATCGTCTTCTTCGACGAGATGGACTCGATGTTCCGGACCCGCGGCTCGGGCATCAGTTCCGACATGGAGTCGACCATCGTGCCGCAGTTGCTGGCCGAGATCGACGGGGTCGAGGGCCTCCGCAACGTGATCGTGATCGGTGCGACCAACCGCGAAGATCTGATCGACCCCGCCATCCTGCGGCCCGGTCGACTCGACGTCAAGATCAAGATCGAGCGTCCGAATGCGGTGGCCGCACGGCAGATCTTCGCGAGGTATCTCACCGACGAGATCCCGATCGCCGCCGCGGAGTCGGTGCCCGAGATGATCGATGCGACGGTCGACGAGATGTATCGCGACGACGACGCGAACCGGTTCCTCGAAGTGACCTACCAGAACGGCGACAAGGAGGTCCTGTATTACAAGGACTTCTCGTCGGGGGCCATGATCGAGAACATCGTGCGCCGTGCCAAGAAGCTGGCGATCAAGCGGGTCATCGGCGGCGGCGATCGAGGCGTGTGCACCGCCGACCTGGTCGCGTCGATCAAGCAGGAGTACAAGGAGCACGAGGACCTGCCGAACACGACGAACCCCGACGACTGGGCCAAGATCTCCGGCAAGAAGGGCGAGCGGATCGTGTTCATCCGCACGCTCGTCTCCGAAGAGACCGATTCGGGTCCGATGGGCGGTCGCACGATCGAGCGCACCCAGACCGGCCAGTACCTCTGATCAGCGGTGCCGCCGATCACCCTGAGGTTGTCCTGGCGGAGTTGGGTGAAGGCCGCCGTCGCGTCCGTCGCGACGTTCGCCGCCGGGGCGACGAGCCTGACCGCCGGCGTCGCGTGGGCGGTTCGGCTCCCCGCGACCGTCCTGTTCGTGGTCGGCCTCTACTGGTTGCTCGACCTGATCATCTTCACCTCGTCCTGGCGGGTCACCGCCGATGCGGTCAAGATCCCCACGCTCGCACAGCGTCGGCGACAGGTGTCCGGGGCCGACCTCACCGTCGAGTTCGTCGCTCGGAGGTTCTCGGCGGTCCGGATCAGCGGCTCGAACGGTGAGCGCGACCTGATGACGAACCCGATCGTCAGCGACCGCGACGTCCGCCGGTGGTTCGAACGAATGGCCGACTGATCAGCGCAGCGCCGCGTCGATGAGTTCGAGGCTGCGCACACGATCGGCGACGTCGTAGGTCGCTGCGGTGAGCATGAACTCGTCGGCCTTGGTGCGGGTCCGGAGTGCACGGAGACCCTCGGCGACCCGCTCGGCCGACCCGATCAGCTGGTCGGTCGGCATTCGACGCGCCGCATCGGCGTCGGGATGCTCGGCGGCGGCCTCCGGCGTGACGAGGGGGTGCCGGCGGTTGGTCCGAATCCCCAGGCGGAGGATCCGTCCGGGCAACCCGATCCGCTCGGCCTCGACGTCGGTGTCGGCGGCCAGGGCCCCGACGCCCACGATCAGGTACGGCTCGTCGAGGACGGGCGACGGTGTGAAGTGGTCGCGATACAGCTGCGTGGCGACGTCGGTCGCTCCCGTGTCGAAGTGATGGGCGTACGCGAACGGCAGGCCGAGCATGCCGGCGAGCTGGGCGCTGAACCCCGACGAACCGAGCAGCGCGATCATCGGCGACGACGTCAGCACCGGTGTGGCCCGGAACCGGGTCCACATCCCGTCCTCACGGCGACGGTCGCCGAGCATGCCCATCACCTCGATCAGATCTTGCGGGAACTGCTCGACGCTCTGGTGCGGCGGCCGCCCGAAGGCCGAGGCGGTCATCGGGTCGGTCCCCGGAGCGCGTCCGATGCCGAGGTCGATGCGGTCGGGATGGAGCGCCTCGAGCAGCCCGAACTGTTCGGCGATCGCCAGGGGAGCGTGGTTGGGCAGCATGACGCCACCCGAGCCCACCCGGATCTGCTGGGTGGAGGCGGCGAGGTGGGCGATCAGCACGCTCGGTGACGTGCTCGCGACCGTGGCCATGTTGTGGTGTTCGGCCACCCAGAACCGGACGAAGCCGAGCCGGTCGGCCGCACGGGCGAGTTCGGTCGTGTCGTGCAGTGCCTCGCCGGACGTACCACCTTCGCGGACGACGGAGAGATCGAGGACGGACAGGGGGATCACGGGATCCACGTTACGGCGACGCCGTTCAGAACTCGCCGGTGGGCACCATGTCGGTCGGCACACCGGGGGCGCCCTCGCTGAGGATCCAATCGCCGCCGTCGGAGGCGAGCAGGTATTGCGAGTAGCGCGACGGGCAGCAATTCGGCTCGTCGGGATCGGACACCGCGGTGTAGATCCACACGCCGAGGTTCGCTTCGGTGGAGGCGATGCCCCGGTCGGCCCCGGGCACGTGGGCGACGACCGACGGGTTGCCACCGATCGCGTCGATGACGTCGATGTCGAGGTAGCCGCCGGTTCCCTCGGAGCGGATGCCCGAGATCAGTTCTTCGTTCGGACCGCCGTCGATGTCGGCGGCCCGCAGGACGACCGACGACCAGGTGCCGGCGGACGGTTCGAGCAGGCGGAGACGGGGGACCCACTGGGACGAGCCGGTCTCCTGCCACACCACGGCGAAGAAGCGGTCGGTGGCGCCCTTGGTGACGGTCCAGATGCGGCGACCGCCGAGGGCGTTCCACTCTCCGCACGCCGAGTAGCCGGTGGCGCCCATCGCCTCGTAGAAACCCAGGCAGTTCACGCCGTCGCTGGTGACCTCGGGGTCACCTTCCTCGACACCCTCGATCCACGCCGAGGCGCTCGGATCGGTCGCCGACGCAGGTGCCGCGGTCGTGGTCGTCGTCGTGGCGGGTGGTGCCACGGTGGTCGCGGCCGTGGTGGTGGTCGTGGTGGTGGTCGTGGTGGCGGTCGTGGTGGCGGTCGTGGTGGTGGATTCCGGGGCGGCGGTCGTGGTCGGGACGATGGTGGTCGTGGGCGGGGGAACGGTGGTCGCCTCCGACGTCGTCGGATCGGCTGCGGCCGTCGTGGGGGTCGCGACGATCGTCGTCGTGGTCGCCTCGGGCACCGTCGGGAGCGCGGCCGGTTCGGACGCTCGGGCGCACGCCGAGAGTGTCACGGCGGCGGCGAGGCCGACGAGCGTGGTGCGGCGTGTGAACGAGAACGGTGATGGCATGTCGATGGCTCCTCGGTGTGTGTCGATGCCGGTCCAGAGCACGATGCGACGACCTTCTCACAGTTTTTTGCGGATCGCCTCGGTTTTCGGGACGCCGGCGCACCACGCTGCCGGGCCGGGCGGCAGTAGGGTCGCGTCATGGCGATCCGGAAGGTTTGCGGCATCGAGACCGAGTACGGCATCGTCGTGCGCGGCGCCGACAACAACCCGGTCACCGCCTCGTCGCTCCTCATTAACGCCTACGTGAGCGCCACGTCGAAGAAGGTCGGGTGGGACTTCGAGGACGAGTCACCCGCCAACGACGCCCGGGGATTCAACCTCGACGACGTGTTCCCGCCCGAGATCGAATCGTCGCTGGTCAACGCGGTGTTGCCCAACGGTGCCCGCTACTACGTCGATCACGCCCACCCCGAGATCTCGTTGCCCGAGGTCACCACGGCGCTCGACGTCGTGCGGTGGGATCGGGCCGCCGACGAGATCATCCGCTCGTCGATGACCCACGCGAACGAGATCCTCGGCCCCGGTGCCGAGATGGTGATCTACAAGAACAATTCCGACGGCAAGGGCAACAGCTACGGATGCCACGAGAACTACCTGATGAACCGCGAGACCCCGTTCGGGCGGATCGCGAGCCAGATCACCTCCCACTTCGTCACACGGCAGGTCTTCTGCGGTGCCGGCAAGGTGGGCTGCGAGGAGCCGAACCGCACCGCCGGTGAGGTGCCGTACCAGCTGAGCCAGCGCGCCGACTTCTTCGAGGAGGAGATCGGTCTCGAGACCACGCTCAAACGACCGATCGTCAACACCCGTGACGAGCCGCATTGCGACCCGCAGAAGTATCGCCGGCTGCACGTGATCGTCGGCGACGCGAACATGAGCGAGGTCGCCACCTATCTCAAGGTGGGCACAACCCTGATCGTCCTGGCCATGATCGAGGACGACCAACTGGGCGACGACCTGCTCATCGCCAACCCGGTGTCGTCGATCCGTCGCATCAGCCACGATCCGACGCTCACCCGGACGGTCACGATGCGTGACGGACGCCGGGCCACGGCGCTCGAGATCCAGTGGGGGCTCCTCGAGCGGGCCCGCAAGTACGAGCAGACGCACGGCCTCGAGTCGGTCGATGCCGAGACCGGCGCCGACGTGCTCGAACGGTGGGAGACGGTGTTGACCGGCCTCGAGTCCGACCCGTCGTCGGTCGGCCACTGGGTCGACTGGGTCGCCAAGCGACGCCTGGTCGACGGGTTCCGCGAACGCCACGGGCTCGACGCCGACTCGCCGAGACTCAAGGCGATCGACATCCAGTACCACGACCTGCGCGCCGACCGCTGTCTGGCCAACCGGGTCGGTCTCGACACCCTGGTGTCGGCCGCCGACGTCGAGTCGGCGATGACGCAGCCGCCCACGACCACGCGCGCCTACTTCCGAGGGCGATGCCTCCAGAAGTTCCCCGACGACGTGGTCGCCGCCAACTGGGACTCGCTCGTGTTCGACGTCGGCCGCGACCCGCTCAGGCGGGTGCCGATGATGGAGCCGTTGCGTGGCACCGCCCATCACGTGGGTAACTTGATCGACGAGTGCGATACTGCTGCAGAACTGCTCGATCGACTCGGGCAGTGATGCCCGACCAAGGGGAGGATTCGACATGGCTGAACGAACACATCGACAGAAACCGACCGGCGATCGTGATGCCGAGGTGGTCGACGAAGCCGCCCCGGCCACCAGCGAGTCGGGCGAGAAGCTCAAGGCCGAACTCGACGATCTACTCGACGAGATCGACGAGGTGTTGGAGACCAACGCCGAAGACTTCGTGAAGTCCTACGTGCAGAAGGGCGGTCAGTGACGGTGGCGATGCCGTTCTTCGACCCGACCACCGACCCCGGCTCGAACTTCCCGGAGCTCCTCCGGCGCAGCGGCTTCGGCGCCGCCGCCGACGTGCATGGCCCGATCGACGTCCCCCACGCCACCACCTGCGTCGCGCTGCGCTACGCCGACGGCGTGGTCATGGCGGGCGATCGTCGAGCCACGTCGGGCAACCTGATCTCGCACCGCACGATGGAGAAGGTCGTCCAGGCCGACCGGTACAGCGGCGTCGCGATCGCCGGAGCCGCCGGCCCGGCGATGGAGATGATCCGGCTGTTCCAGCTGCAACTCGAGCACTACGAGAAGGTCGAGGGCACCACCCTCAGCCTCGAGGGCAAGGCCAACCAACTCTCCGGCATGGTCCGCGGCAACCTGCCGGCGGCGATGCAGGGCATGGTCGTCGTGCCGATCTTCGCCGGCTACGACCTCCGACGTCGGATCGGGCGCCTGTTCGCCTACGACGTGACCGGTGGTCGCTACGAGGAGCGTGAGTACGTCGCCACCGGATCCGGCAGCCTGCACGCCAGCACCGTGATCAAGGTCGGTTTCAGCTCGTCGATGACCCGTGATCAGGCGATTTCCCTGGTCGCTCGGAGCCTCTGGGAGGCCGCCGACGCCGACTCCGCCACCGGTGGGCCCGACGCGCTGCGCGGGATCTACCCGGTGGTGGCCACGGTCACCGCCGAGGGCTGGACCCGCGTCGACGACACCGAGTTGACGACCACGTTCGAGGACATCGCCTCCGAGGTGCTGGCCCGATCCGAACCGATCGCCCCGGT
Source organism: Ilumatobacteraceae bacterium (assembly GCA_033344875.1). Lineage (NCBI taxonomy): Bacteria > Bacillati > Actinomycetota > Acidimicrobiia > Acidimicrobiales > Ilumatobacteraceae > Ilumatobacteraceae bacterium. The sequence goes on from JAWPMO010000001.1 coordinate 697,547, forward strand.
GATCGCCGACGGAGACGAATCATGAGTACCCCGTTCTACGTCGCCCCCGAACAGGTGATGAAGGATCGCGCCGACTACGCGCGCAAGGGCATCGCCCGGGGCCGTGCGCTCGTCGCGATCCGGTACGTCGACGGCATCGTGGTCATCGGGGAGAACCCGTCCGAGACCTTGCGCAAGATCAGCGAGATCTACGACCGGATCGCATTCGCCGGAGTCGGGAAGTACAACGAGTACGACCAACTCAGGGTGGCCGGCATCCGCGCGGCCGATCTCAAGGGGTTCCAGTACTCGCGCGACGACGTCGATGCGCGCACGCTGGCCAACCAGTACGCCCAGATCCTCGGCAACATCTTCACGCACGAGATGAAGCCGATGGAGGTCGAGATCCTGGTGGCCGAAGTGGGACACGAGGCGCCCGGCGACCAGATGTTCCACATCCTCTACGACGGGACGGTGGTCGACCAGCGCGACACCGCGGTGCTCGGTGGCGACACCGACGTGATCGGTGAACGTCTGACCGAGGGTTTCGCCGACGGCATGTCGCTCGACGCGGCCGTGCAACTCGGCGTCGCCGCGCTCGCCACACCCGATCGTGAGATCCCCGCCGGTGACCTCGAGGTCGGGGTGCTCGCCCGGGGCAACGGGCGTCGCTGCTTCCAGCGCTTGTCCGACGGCGAGATCGCCGACCGACTGGCCACCTGACCGCACCAGATCGTGGCGGACGACCAGACCTTCCACGATGACATCGAGGGGTACTGCACGCCACTGAGCACCGCCGGCGAGCCGGTCGGGCTGCGCGTGTCGACGCGAGCCGAGCGGTACGACGTCGTCGTCGAACGGTGGGGAGGCCGACGCGAGACGGTGTGGCGCCACGCCGACCTGCCGGGGTCGTACACCGCTCCGCCGCCCGACGCCGACGCCGCCGGTTGTCGCTGGTCCGTCTCGGTGGAGATCCCCGTCGACGCGTCGTGGCGCTCCGGCTTCTACCTCGTCACCCTGACCGCCGCCGATGCCCCCGCCGGTCGTGACGTCGCGCACGCCTGCTTCGTCGTGCGGGGCGGCGCCACGGCCCGGTCGCGAGCGTTGTACGTGCTCGACACCAACACCTGGAACGCGTACAACACGTGGGGTGGCCGGAGCCTCTACACGGGCGGGTCGACGGTGTCGTTCGACCGGCCGTTCGCGCGCGGGATGCTGTGCCGCAGGGAGGTCGAACGCGACGATCGGAAGTCACGACCGGTCCGGCGCGGCGAAACCCCCGACGCCGACGGGCTGATCTTCCAGGAGTACCGAACGACCAATGCGTTCCCGTCGGCGATCGGCTCGGCCGGTTGGTTCACCCACGGCCGCCGGTTCGTCGAATGGGCCGAGCTCGCCGGCTACCAGTTCGACTACGCCGTCTCGGCCGACCTCGACGACGATCCGAGCCTGCTCGACGACCGAGACGTGGTCATCAGCATCGGCCACGACGAGTACTGGTCCGCCGGCCAGCGAAACGCCGTCGAGACGCACCTTGCCGCCGGCGGCGGCTTCGTCAGCTGCTCCGGCAACACGATGTTCTGGCAGGTCCGTCTCGAGCGCGCGGGCGGCGCCACGAACATGGTCTGCCACAAGTACCGGGCGCACCGCGACGATCCGGTGATCGCCGACGGTCGCCCCGATCTGACGTCGGGTATGTGGGCCGACCCGGTGGTCGGCCGACCCGAGTGGAGCGTGCTCGGCGCCGGCTCGGCCTTCGGGTTGTACCACCGGTTCGGCAACGCCACGGCTCGCGGCGTCGGCGGCTTCATCGTGTACCGGCCCGATCACTGGCTGGTCGAGGGCACGGGGCTCGGTTACGGCGACGTGCTCGGTGCGGACCACGGCGTCGTCGGGTACGAGACCGTCGGATGCCCGATCCAGCTGGACGAGTTCCAGCGGCCGATCGTAGCGCCGGGGCACGACCTGCCGACCGACATCGAGATCGTCGGTCACGTCCCGTCGAGCAACCTCGGCGTCGGCGACTACCCGACCTCGATCGCGGCGCTGAGCGACCAGGGCGACCTGGAGTTCATCGCCGAGCGGATCCACGGGCGCAACGACGAACCGAACCGGCGCAAGGTCCGACACGGCAACGCCGTCATGCTCACGTGTCGACCGTTCGGTCCCGACGGTGGAGAGGTCGTCACGATCGGGACCACCGACTGGGTGTTCGGGCTGGCCGACGACGCTTCGGTCGCACGGGTGACCGCGAACGCCCTCGACCGCTTCGTCCGCTGATCGTGGGACGCGACGGACGTCGCACCCGTTTGTCGGATCGTGGTCCTGGGTAGGCCCTTGGGTGACGAACCAACACGAAAGGGAAGTTCGATGCGACACCGACACCCGCAGCCCCGACACTCAGCCGACGATCAGCGCGATGCCACGGAGCCGGCGCTGGACGAACTCCGCGATCAGGTCGCCGCCCTACGCGAGGAGCTCGCGTCGATGCGGAGCGGGAGCTCGGTGCCCGACCGCCCGGACGACGAACCCGCAGCCGTGATGGGTTCTCGACGCCAGTTGTTGCGGGTCGCTGCAGGAACCGCCGCCGGACTCGTCGCCGGGACGGCCGTCGGCGGCGGGCAACGCGTCGCCGCCGCGGATCCCGACGACGTCGTCAAGAATCTCTCCAACGCCGTGACCGACACCACCACCCTCGACGGCTCGTTCCCCGGCCCCACGTTCAGCCTGTTCAACGACGGCACCTCCGGCAACTCGTCGGCGCTCTACGGGTCGAGCCGCACCGGGACGCCGACGGTCCGGGCCGACAACGACGCGACCGACGGTCTCGGCGGCGTCGGCGTCGCCGGAAACGCCCCGGGCGGACGTGACCTCCTGGCGCTCGGCTCGGGTCGTATCGCCATGAACGACCATACGTTCGGCAACGCCGAGGCCTACTCGTCCGGTGAGATCCACCAGACGGGCGGCACCGTCTACGCCATGGTCAGCCCGACCGATCGCCGGGAGATCGCCGGTCCGGCATCGGCCGGAGCGCTCCACCCCGTCACGCCGACGCGCGTGTACGACAGCCGTGTCCCCGTGGCGCCGTTCGGCCGACTCGACCCCGGCCAGGCGCGAGCGATCTCGGTCGCCGACGGTCGAGACGTCGTCACCGGTGCGGTCACGGTGCCCGGGCTCGTGCCCGAGGGAGCGACCGCGATCCTGTACAACCTCACCGTCGACCAGACGGTCGGACCCGGCTACCTCCAGGTGACGCCGGGTGCGGAAACCGGCATCACGGCCTCGACGATCAACTGGACCGAGACCGGCACGACCTTGGCCAACTCATCGATGGTGGGGATCGGTGCCGATCGCCTCATCCGCGTCTACTGCGCCCCTTCGGCTTCGACCCACTTCATCGTCGACGTGCTCGGGTACTACGCCTGAGTCACGGCCGTCAGGGGAGCGGCCGCGAATCGTACACCCGGCCCGACCGTTGGTTGATGAGCCAGAACCCGACGAAGAACGGACGGAATCGGCGCGGTCGCACCGCGAGCGCGTCGCCGGCTGCGGCCAAGGTGGACCGGACCGAGGGTCCGGTCAGGGCGATCGCGGCCCGATGGGGGAGTTCGACGATTGCGGTCATGGTGCCGACCGGGCGGATCAGCGAGATCTGTTCGAACGACAGGACCAGATCCTCGACGCCCAGGCGACGGGCGTACGCCGACACCTCCACCACTGCCGGCGTGCAGATCCGCAGGTGGGTTCGGTGCACCTCGAGCGACGCTCGCACCGTCCGGACCGCGCTGGCCAGGAACGCCGCCCGACATCCGGCCAGGAGGTCGCCCGGCAGCGGTGAGGGAGGCAGGGGAGGGAGCGCCGCCGGTGGTTCGGACACGTTCGCCATCTTGGCACCCGGCCGTCGACCGGTCCGAGCGACCGTCGCCGTCGATGCACCTCGTCTACGCTCGGCTGCGTGCCAGCGATCGACCTCAACTCGGACCTCGGTGAATCGTTCGGTACCTGGAAACTCGGCGATGACGAGGCGATGCTCGACCTCGTGACGAGCGCCAACGTGGCATGCGGCTTCCACGCCGGCGACCCGTCGACACTCCGACGTGTGTGCCAGGCGGCCGCCGATCGCAACGTGACGATCGGCGCTCAGGTCTCGTATCCGGACCTGGTCGGCTTCGGGCGCCGATTCATCGACATGGACCCGGCCGAACTGCGCGACGCCGTGCTCTACCAGCTCGGTGCACTCGACGGGTTCGCCCAGGTCGCCGGTACCGGCGTCGGCTACGTGAAGCCGCACGGCGCGCTCTACCACGCCTGTATCACCCACCCCGAGCAGGCCGAGGCCGTCGTCGCTGCAGCGCACGAATACGACCCGTCGATGGCCGTGCTCGGTGCTCCGGGTTCGCCGCTCCTCGCCGTCGCCGACGCGATGGGCATGGAGCCGGTTGCCGAGGCGTTCGCCGACCGTGGGTACCTCGCCGACGGTCGCCTCGTGCCGCGCTCGGCGGACGGCGCCGTCCTGACCGATCCGGCCACCGTCGCAGCCCGTGCCGTCTCGATCGCGGTCGACCATCGCGTCGAGGCGATCGACGGCACCGCGGTCGAGGTCCATGCTCGTTCGATCTGTATCCACGGCGACACGCCCGGAGCCGTCGAGATGGCCCGGGCCGTCCGCGCCGGTCTCGAGGTCGCCTCGGTCGGTCTCCATTCGTTCGTGATCTGACGGGGGCGAACGTAATGCGGATCCTGCCGATGGGGCTCGCCGCCGTCATCGTCGAGGACCTGCCGGCGCCGCCGGCTGCGTGGGCACTCGGTCTGCGAGCGCTCGACGTGCCGGGAGTCGTCGACGTCGTCCCGGCGGCGACGACCGTGCTGATCGAATGCGCCGACCCCGTCGCGTTGGACGCCGCCGTCGCCCGGCTCGACGAGGTCGTTCCCCTGTCGACGGTGGCCGACGCAGCGACGGTCACGATCGACGTGGTGTACGACGGTGCCGACCTCGCCGAGGTCGCGACGGCGTCGGGCCTGACCATCGACGAGGTCGTCGAACTGCACGCCGCCGGCGAGTACCGCGTGGCGTTCTGTGGGTTCGCTCCCGGGTTCGGCTACCTCGAGGGTCTCCCGGCGGCGCTGCACCTGCCGCGTCGGGCATCTCCCCGCGCCCGGGTGCCGTCCGGCGCGGTGGCGATCGCCGCCGAGTACACCGCGGTGTACCCGCGCCCGTCGCCCGGCGGCTGGCACCTCATCGGCACGACCGATCGGCCGATGTTCGATGTCGACCGCGACCCTCCGGCCGTGCTGCAACCCGGCGTCGTCGTGCGATTCCGGCGGGCGACATGAGCGCGCCCGCGTTCGAGGTCGTACGACCCGGGATCGCCACCACGTTCCAGGACCGGGGCCGACCCGGTCTCGCCCACCTCGGGGTGGGGGCCGCGGGCGCCGTCGACCGCGGCCTGGCGGCACTGGTCAACCGCCTGGTCGGCAACGATCCCGCATCGGTCGTGATCGAGACCTGTGGTGGTCTCGAACTCGAGGCCACGGCAGCCGTCGTCGTGGCGACCAGCGCCGACCTCGCACCGACGACGCTGGCAGCGGGGGAGCGGATCGTCGTGCGCCCGGGGGCACGCGGCCGGCTGTGGCACTACGTCGCGGTGAGCGGAGGATTCGACGTCGAGACCGTGCTGGGTTCCGCCTCTCGCGACACGCTGGCCGGGCTCGGGCCTGCACCGCTGACCGAAGGGCAGGGCCTCGAGCGGCGGCTGGCGTCCCGTGCGTACACCGCGGTCGACCACGTGCCACTCCGCGAGCTCGACCTCGTCGTCCGCGTGGCACCGGGCCCGCGGCGGGACTGGTTCTCCGATCGCTCGTGGGACCATCTGGTCTCGACCGAGTGGACGGTGACGACCACGAGCCGGATCGGCGTCCGGCTGGCCGGTGACGGAATCGAGCGCATCGTGGAGCGCGAGCTGCCGAGCGAAGGGCTGGTCAGCGGAGCGATCCAGGTCCCGCCCGGCGGTGAGCCGGTCGTGATGCTCGCCGATCACCCCACGACCGGTGGGTACCCCGTGATCGCGGTCGTGCACCCCGACGACGTGTCGACGGTCGGGCAGCACTCCGCTGGGAGTCGGATCAGGTTGCATCGCTACGGTTGAGATGTCCGTCGAATCACTGGGGGTGTTCGTATGTCAGACCGTCTGCGCTTCGGAATATTCATGGCGCCGTTCCATCAGGCCGGCGAGAACCCGACCTTGGCGATCGAGCGTGATCTCGAACTGGTCGCGCACCTCGACAAACTCGGTTGGGACGAGGCGTGGATCGGCGAGCACCACTCGGCCGGCACCGAGATCATCGCCTCGCCGGAGATCTTCATCGCTGCCGCTGCCGAGCGGACCAAGCACATCAGGCTCGGAACCGGTGTCGTGTCGCTGGCGTACCACAACCCCTTCATGATCGCCGAGCGAGCGGTCCAGCTCGACCACATGACCCGTGGGCGATTCATGCTCGGGCTCGGCCCCGGCTCGTTGCCGACCGATGCGATCATGCTCGGTCTCGACCCGACCGAGACGCGTCCCCTGCTCGAAGAGGGACTCGACGTGATCATGCAGTTGCTCACGACCGACGAACCGGTGACGAGCCAGACGAAGACCTGGAACCTCGTCGATGCCCGTCTGCACCTGCGGCCCTACTCGGATCCGCTGTTCGACATGGCGGTGCCGGCGGTGGCGTCGCCGACGGGTCCCCGACTCGCCGGCAAGCACGGCATCGGGCTGTTGAGCATCGGGGCGACGATGGAGGCCGGTTTCGACGTCCTCGCGTTGCACTGGGACGTGATGGAGGAACGAGCGGCGACGTTCGGCACGGTCGCCGATCGTGCCAAGTGGCGTCTCGTCGGCATGATGCACATCGCCGAGAGTCGCGAGCAGGCCTATCGCGATGTCGAGCACGGCATCGTCCCGTGGTTCGACTACTTCCAGCACACCGCCGCGTTCCCGCAGATGGACGTGGGCGACGCCGGAGCGGTCCGGGAGGCGATCGACTTCGTCAACAACTCGGGGCTCGGCTCGATCGGGACGGCTGACGATGCGGTGGCACAGATCGAGCGGCTGCAGAAGCAGTCGGGTGGCTTCGGGTGCTACATGACGTTGGCCCACGAATGGGCGAACCCGGAGGCGACCAAGCGCAGTTACGAACTGATCGCGCAGCGTGTGTTCCCGCACTTCCAGGGGCAGGCCTCCAGCACGCTCGACGCCAAGGCCCGGGCGCGTGAGGGCCGGACCCATCTCGCCGAGCGCAACATGCAGGCGGTCACCGACATGACCGAGAAGCACGCCGCCGAACTGGCCGCCAAGGAATCCTGACCGGAGGGGGACCGACCGCTCCGGCTGTTACGGTTCGCGCATGGACCGCCGGATCTTCGGCATCGAGAGCGAATACGGCGTCACCTGCACTCTCCGTGGGCAGCGCCGCCTGAGTCCTGACGAGGTCGCGCGATACCTGTTCCGCCGGGTGGTTTCGTGGGGGCGCTCGTCCAACGTCTTCCTGCAGAACGGCGCTCGGCTGTACCTCGACGTCGGGTCGCATCCCGAGTACGCGACGCCCGAGTGCGACTCGCTCTACGACCTCGTCGTCCACGACAAGGCGGGGGAGCGGATCCTCGAGTCGCTCGTCGAGTCGGCCGAGCAGCGGCTCGAGGAAGAATCGATCCGCGGCACGATCTACCTGTTCAAGAACAACACCGATTCGGCCGGCAACAGTTACGGCTGTCATGAGAACTACCTCACGCGGCGTGACGACGACATGGCGCACTACGCCGAGGTGTTGATCCCGTTCTTCGTCAGCCGGCAGATCTACGCCGGTGCCGGCAAGGTGCTGCAGACCGCTCGGGGTGCGACGTTCTCGATCGCGCAGCGGGCCGAGCACATCTGGGAGGGGGTCAGCTCCGCCACGACCCGGAGCCGGCCGATCATCAACACCCGCGACGAGCCGCATGCCGACGCCGAGAAGTATCGGCGACTCCACGTGATCGTCGGCGACTCCAACATGAGCGAGTACGCCACGTTCCTCAAGGTCGGCGCCGCGGCGTGCATGCTGCGCATGCTGGAGGACAGCAACGTCGTGCTGCGCGACATGACCCTGGAGAACCCGATCAGGGCGATCCGCGAGATCAGCCACGACATCACGTGCCGCCGAACGGTCCGCCTGATGAACGGGCGGGAGGTCAGCGCGCTCGACATCCAGCGGGAGTATCTCGATCGGGCACTCCGGTACGCCGACAGCCACGGATTCCCGCCGCTCGAACAGCGGGCGCTCGAGATGTGGGAACACTGCATGACCCAGCTGGAGAACGATCCGCTCAAGCTCGACCGGGAGGTCGACTGGGTGATCAAGTACAAGCTGCTCGAAGCGTTCCGCGAACGTCATGGCCTGTCGCTCGGGCACGCCAGGGTGCAGCTGCTCGACCTGCAGTACCACGACGTGTCGCGGGTGCGCAGCCCCTTCTACAAGCTGCAGCAACGAGGTCTGGTCGAACGTGTCTGTGTCGACGCCGACATCGACACGGCGATCGACCTGCCGCCGCAGACGACGCGGGCGAGGTTGCGCGGCGAGTTCGTCAAGCGGGCCAAGGAGCGCCGACGCGACTACACCGTCGACTGGGTGCACCTGAAGCTCAACGATCAGGCGCAACGGACGGTCTTGTGCAAGGACCCGTTCAAGAGTCGTGACGAGCGGGTCGAAAAGCTCATCGAATCCCTGTAGCGGTGATGACGCCGAACCGGCGTTCGCCTCGGGTACCGTGACGGCTCCGTGACCGAACTCTCCGACGCCCCCTCCGACCGTCCGGTCGCCACGGCGAGGGATACCGACGTTCCCGTGAACGAGCCCCGGAGCACCGGCCTCCCGCCCGGCGCTCGGGCATTCTTCGACTGGGTCGTCGTCGTCGGCGTGGCGCTGCTCGTGGCGGTGCTGGTCCGTACGTTCCTGCTCGCACACTTCGTCGTCGAGGGCACGTCGATGTACTCGACGCTCGACACCGGCGACCGTGTGTTCGTGAACAAGATGTCGTATCGCCTCCGCGACCCCAACCGCGGCGACGTCGTCGTGCTCCACGAACTGACGGGGACCACCGAACGCGACCTGATCAAGCGTGTGATCGCCCTGCCGGGCGAAGAGATCCGGATGGAGAACTGCGAGGTCTTCATCGACGAGGACCCCAGCGACTCGGTGCCGGCGCAACGGCTCAACGAGCCCTACCTCGACCCGACGGTCGTGACCCCGGGCAACTGCGGCTTGTCGGTCCAGCCGCTGATCGTCGAAGAGGGGCACGTCTTCGTCATGGGCGACAACCGACCCGGATCGCAAGACAGTCGGGCGCTCGGCACGATCTCCTACGACGACCTCGTCGGGCGGGCGTTCGTCGTGTTCTGGCCGCGTTCGTCGTGGCAGTGGCTCTGAGCCGTCAGCCGACGTCGCCCGAGCCGATCTCCGCGTCGAACGCGTCGACCATGCGGTCGACGTAGTCGCTGTACACCGCATCGATCCCCATACGGAACGCCGGGCGCAACACGTGCTCGTGCTGGAGGTCCCACGAGAACGCCGTGCGACCGAAGCGGTGGAACAGGGCGACGAGACCGCCGTTCCAATCGGCCTTGCGGAGGTTGATGCCGTCGATGCCGATCTCGGCCAGGCGGGCGGCCCGGCGCTCGGGGCCCTCGTCGATCCGGTGCAGGCGGGTCGAGTCGACGAGCTTGACGTCGTCGTCGAGCCCGCGCAGCTCGGCCAGGGCATCGAGTTCGTGGTGACACAGCCACACTCGGGGGAGCAGCTCGGGAGCGTGCTCCCGGACGGTCCGGATGACCTCGTGACCCGTGCCGGGCCCCTTCAGATCGAGTGAGAGGTGGTAGTCGGTGCCGCAGGCCTCGAACAGCTCGGTCAGCGTGGGAATGTGCTCGGGGAGTTCGGCGCGGCGGAGCTCGCCGATCGGCCGCTTCTTGAAACGACCGACGCGGATTTCACCGTCGTGGTCGAGCACCGCGATGCCGTCGGCGGTGATCCAGACGTCGCTCTCCAGACCGGTCGCTCCGAGCTTGAGCGCGAGCGCGAACGACTCGATCGTGTTCTCCGGCGCGTACGCCTTCGCGCCCCGGTGGGCGAAGGTGATCGGCGGGTCGAGGAGGGAGGGGAGTCGCTGCTGCACGCGTTCCTATCCTGCCAGCCTCATAGACTGCGCTCCGTGTTCAACCTCCAGGGCAGCGAAATCATCATCGTGCTGCTGCTCGCACTCGTGGTGCTGGGCCCGGAGAAGTTGCCCGACGCGATGCGCAAGATGGGGCAGGCGTACGCCGAACTGAAGAAGATGTCGTCGGGGTTCCAGAGCGAGTTCCGGGCGGCGGTCGACGAGCCGATGCGCGAGATCCGAGACACGGCGAACGTGCTGCGCGACTCGGCCGACTTCACGAAGCTGCAGGACGGCGAACGCCCCGAGAAGCCCAAGTCCGGTGAGATGGCAGACCTCGCACCCGCCGACGCCGACCAGGTACCGACCGACGACACGCCGACGTTCGACACGCCGAGGGCCGAGGCGGCCAACGGGCCGGGCCCAGCGACCGATTCGAAGCCGTCGCCGTTCGCCGACACGGAGCAGGACGAGGCGCCGAGCGCCGAGCGGCCACCGACCGGACGGACACCGATCCCGGCGCCGCCGCCGCCCTTCAGCGGCATGCGTGCGCCCGTCGACCCGGATGCGGCACCGGCCGAGCCGGATGAGGCCGCGGTCGACCCGACCACGACCACGGCAGCGGAGCCGGCCGCACCGGAGGCGGCCGGCGACGTGGCCGACCCCGACGGAGCCTCGACCCTCGACGACGAGGCCGACACGACTCGATGAGCAGATTTCGTCGGTCGGCCAAGCCCGACCCCACGGCGCCCATGAGCTTGTTCGAGCACCTTGCCGAACTGCGTATGCGCATCATCCGCTCCGGTCTCGCCGTGCTGATCGGCGCCGTGATCGTCGTCGCGTTCTACGACACCGTGCTCGGATGGCTCATCAAGCCGTACCTCGACCTCTGCCGACGCCGCGAGCCCGGCTACTGCGGCGATTCGTACGACCCGGCGGCCGACCAGGTCGACCTGTTCATCCTCGACCCGGTGGAGGGCCTGACCACCCGGCTCCGGGTGGCGTTCTACGGCGGCATCATCCTCGCGCTGCCGGTGCTGCTCTGGCAGCTGTGGAAGTTCGTCGTCCCGGCCTTGCACAAGTCGGAGCGGCGGTACGCAGTCGGATTCGTCGCCTCGTCCGTCCTGCTGTTCCTCACCGGTGGAGCGATCGCGTTCAGCACGTTGGGTCGTGCGCTCGAATTCCTGATCGACTGGGCCGGGAGCGACGTCGACCAGGTGTTCCAGGTGACGGCCTACATCCGACTGGTCACGTTGATGGTCGTGGCGTTCGGCGTCGGTTTCACGATCCCGGTCATGCTGGTGTTCCTGCAGCTCCTCGGCGTCCTCACGCCGCAGGTGCTGCTGGGAGCTTGGCGGTACGCAATCGTCGGCACGTTCCTCGTCGCAGCCGCGATCACCCCGTCGGGCGACCCGATCTCGCTGCTCGCCCTGTCGGTGCCCATGGTGGTGCTGTACTTCGTCGCCATCCTGATCGGCCGCATCGTGCAGCGTCGCCGAGCACGCAACGAAGCCACCTGAGCGATGGCAGGCCTGGCACACTGACGTGGTGCGGCCCGACCGGGACGACATCCTCGCCCGCTACTCCTTCGATCTCGACCAGTTCCAGCTCGACGCGCTCGACGCGCTCGACGACGGGGAACACGTCATCGTCGCGGCGCCGACCGGCAGCGGCAAGACGGTCGTCGCCGAGTACGGCGTCGAGGTGGCGCTGCGAACGGGTCGCCGTGCGTTCTACACCGCGCCGATCAAGGCGCTGTCGAACCAGAAGTTCCGGGACCTGACCGAGATCCACGGTGAGGATCGTGTCGGTCTGCTGACGGGCGACAACTCGATCAATGGCGATGCCGCCGCGGTCGTGATGACGACCGAGGTGCTGCGGAACATGATCTACGGAGGCCGCGACCTCGACGACCTCGCCGTCGTCGTGCTCGACGAGGTCCACTTCCTCCAGGACACCTACCGCGGCCCGGTGTGGGAAGAGGTGATCATCCATCTGCCCCAGCACGTGCAGCTCGTCTGTCTGTCGGCGACGGTGAGCAACGCCGACGAACTCTCCGAGTGGATCAGCACCGTCCGTGGACCGACGACCGCGGTCGTCGAGACCAAGCGGCCGGTGCAACTCGACAACATGTACTTCGTGGCCGATCGCACCAACGACCGGCTCCGACTGCTCCCGACGATCGTCGACGGGCGTCCGAACAACGACGCCCTGCGGCTCGACGCCAGCGGCGTCCGGCACGGCCGCAGTCGGCGTCACGAGCGCAACGTCAAGGGGAGCGGCACGCGCAAGCTGTCGACACCGACGCGGATCGAGACCGTCGAGACCCTGCACGAGCACGACCTGCTGCCGGCGATCTTCTTCATCTTCAGCCGTGCACAGTGTGACGAGGCGGCTCGATCTTGTGTCGATGCCGGCTTGCGGTTGACCGACGACACCGCTCGCTCCCGGGTGCGGGAGATCGCGGCCGAGCGGCTCGGGAGCCTGCTGACGGCGGATCTCGACGTGCTGGGCTACGACCAGTTCATGACCCAGCTCGAAGCCGGGGTGGCCGCCCACCACGCCGGCATGGTGCCGCCGTTCAAAGAGGTCGTCGAGCGCTGTTTCATCGAGGGGCTGATCCGCGTGGTCTTCGCCACCGAGACGCTCGCCGTCGGCGTCAACATGCCGGCCCGCAGCGTCGTGATCGAGAAGCTGACGAAGTTCACCGGCGACCATCATGAGTCGCTCTCGCCGGCGCAGTACACGCAGTTGACCGGTCGCGCCGGGCGGCGCGGCATCGACGAACTCGGGAGCGCCGTCGTGCTGTGGAGCCCCTTCGTGCGCTTCGACCAGGCGGCCGACCTGGCGATGAGCCGGAGCTTCCACCTCCGGTCGGCGTTCCGGCCCACCTACAACATGGCCGCCAACCTCGTGCGTACGTACGACGCCCAGACCGCTCGCCAGTTGCTGACGCTGTCGTTCGCTCAGTTCCAGGCCGATCGTGAGGTCGTACGGACCGAGCGTCGGCTCCAGCGTCAGCGAGACCGACTCGAGTCGCTCCGGGCGACCGCGGCGAGCCCGTTCGGTGACATCGACGAGTACCGCAGCCTCATGAACGCCGCCGAGGCGCCGCGTCGGCTCGACGACCCGATCGAGGTCGCGATGGCGGCGTTGCGGCCGGGAGCCGTGATCCACGCGTCGAAGGGAAAGGCCCACGGACCGGTTGCAGTGGTCGCCACCGCGCACCGTTCGAGCGGCCTCCGGCTCACGGCGATCACCCCGTCGGGTCGGTCGATCCACCTGGTCGCCGGCGATTTCGACCAACCGCCGCAGCAGCTCGGCACCGTGGTCCTGCCCGGCACCTACTCACCCAACCGCAAGGACTACCTCGCCGAGGTCGGGCTCCGGGTGAAACGCGCCAAGCTGCGGCCGAGAGCACCGCAGCGCCCGGCCGAGCTGCACCGCGACGGTTCGACGGAACATCCGATCGAGCGCGACCCCGATCTGCGCGAGCGACTCAAGGCAGCGAGCCAGGCCGATCGTGTCGCCCGCGAGGTCGCCGAGCTCGAGCGGAGGATGGATCACCAGAACGCGACCCTCGCCAGGGAGTTCGACGGAGTGCTCGCCGTCCTGGCCGAACGCGGCCTCCTCGACATCGACGCCTGGACACTGACCGACGGCGGCGAGATGCTCGCCCGGGTCTTCCACGAGAGCGACCTGCTCGTGACCGAGACGATCCGGACCGGGTTGCTCGACGGCGTCGATGCCGCCACCCTGGCCGGTCTGGTCTCCACGTTCGTGTACGAACATCGCTCGCCCGACGACCCGCCGATGCCGTGGTTCCCCGACAGCGCCATCCGCCGCCGCTGGCGGTCGATCCAGCGGCTGAGCGAGGAGTTGTCCCACCTCGAACTGGTGCAGGGCATCTCGCAGCATCGCCCGCCCGACCCGACCTTCTTCGCCGTGGCGTACGCCTGGGTGGCGGGGGAGGGGTTCGCCGAGGTGGTCGCCGAGGAGGAGCTGACCGGCGGCGATTTCGTCCGGACGATCAAGCAACTCATCGACGTGCTCCGTCAGGTCGCGATCGTCGCGCCCGACCCGAAGACGCGAGCCGCGGCCCGGACGGCTTCGGAGTCGGCATTCCGCGGGGTGGTCGAGGACGCATCAGCGGTGGAACCCGGGTGACGATCGAGAAGGGACAGCCGTGGGGCGAGCCGGTCGACCGTCCCGACGACCTGCTCGTGGTCGATTCCGACGCGGCCGTCGCGTCGGCGATCATCGACGACCCTGCGCACCCGATCGGTGTCTCGGGCGGTGATCTCCACCGATCGCTCGGCAGTCCGGCGCCACGGCGGGAGATGCAGCGCCTGCCGATCGACCTGCTCTCCTGCAGGTTCGACGGCCGGTCCACCGTTGCGGTCGCCCACGTCGTCATCAGGGGGAGCTGGTGGCGCGGGCCGATCGTCGCGGTGATGAACGTCGACCATGTCGGCGACTGGAATGTCGCCCCGCGAGCCCACCCCAACGACGGTCGCTGTGACGTGGTCGAGGTGGCCGCGACGATGACCGTGCGCGAGCGTTGGCAGGCCGCTCGCCGGCTCGCCGGGGGGACGCACGTGCCACACCCGGCGATCACGACGGCAGCGGTCCGCGAGCGCTCGTGGGAGTTCGAGCGGCCGATGACCGTGTGGGTCGACGGGGTGCGAGCAGGAACCGCACGAACCGCGTCGATCGAGGTCGTGTCGGACGCCGGAGCGGTCTACGTCTGAGCGCTCACCGGGTGGTCCCCGACTGATCGCCGTCCGCCTCCTACGATGACGGCTCGTGAGCGTGTACGTGCCCGAGGAATTCACTTCCAGCGAGGAAGATGTCCTTCGTCGGTATTTCACCAACCTCGACGGCCCGGTGTTCGCACTGGTCAACCTGCCCGAGGTCGTGAAGGGTGCGCTGTTCGCCCGCTACAGCCGTAGCGCCAAGAGCCTCCGGCGCCTGTTCCTCGACGAGTTCGTGAACGACCTCGACATCGAAGGCGACGAATCGATCGACGCCACGATCGGTCTGGAGCGGGCCGAGGACCTCTACGAGAAGGTGTTCCTCGAGTACGGCGACGACTCGGTCGCCCAGCTCGGTGGAGTACACCTCGCCTGCGAACAGGCGTCCAACCTGCTGACCAAGATCCTGGAGTGGGGTCGCCTGATGAGCTATCTCGAGCAGAGCACGAGGTACATCTCGTACGACGCCCGGCTCGGTGGCCGTTACCGCTTCTTCCGTGACCCGGCCGTGCTGGCGAGTTCGCTCGGCACCCGCTACGTGGGCGACATGGACCGAATGTTCGACGCGTACTCGACCGCGGTCAACGCGGTGACCAACCACGTGCGCGACACGATCCCGCGCGACCCCGACGACAGCGAGTTCATCTACCGTCAGGCCACCCGGGCCAAGGCGCTCGATGCGACGCGCGGCATGCTCCCGGCGGCGTCGCTGTCGAACCTCGGCATGTACGGCACCGGACAGGCGTACGAGGCGCTGCTGCTGCGCATGCGGGCGCACCCGCTGCCCGAGGCACAGCACTACTCGACGCTGATGCTGCACGAGCTCCGTAAGGTGATCCCGAGTTTCCTGCGCCGCGTCGACCTCCCCGATCGCGGCGGGCGGTGGATCGACTACCTCTCGACCACGCGCACCGAGACCAGCGAACTCGTCGAGCAGCTGTTCGGTGGCGTGCCGGTCGAGACGGTGCCCGAGGTGCAACTCGTCGACTTCGACCCCGACGGTGAAGACAAGCTCCTCGCAGCGATCTGTTACAGCCGTTCGACACTGCCCGAGTCGATGCTGATCGAGCGGGTCCGGCAGCTCGGCGTCGACGAGCGGGTGGCGCTGCTGCGGGCGTACGTGGGGGAGCGCGAGAATCGCCGTCATCGCCCCGGACGCGCCTTCGAGCGGGTCGACTACCGATTCGACGTCCTGTCCGACTACGGGGCGTTCAGGGACCTCCAGCGGCATCGCCTCCTGACGATCGAGTGGCAGTCGCTCACGCCGAACCACGGTTTCACCCGCCCGGAACTCGTCGAGGAGGCCGGCATCGGCCCGTTGTTCGACGAGACGATGGACCGGTCGGCGCGATTGTTCGACGCGATGCGCGAGCCGTTTCCCGAGCAGGCGTCGTACGCGGTGTCGATGGCGTATCGATTGCGGTACGTCATGCAGTTCAACGCCCGCGAAGCGATGCACATGCTCGAGTTGCGATCTGCACCGCAGGGGCACCCGTCGTACCGGCGGGTCGCGCTGGAGATGCATCGTTTGATCGGTGAGCAGGCCGGGCACCATGCCATCGCCGGAGCGATGAGCCACATGACGACCGAGGCGCCCGAACTCGAGCGCCTCGCGTCCGAGCGGCAGGCGGAGTCGAGACGTCACACCTGACCATCTCGAGCTGTAGTGTGACGGTTGTCACACATGCGGCCCAAGGCGGCATGGCACAATCCCCCTAGTATCCGGCGCGACCAGCGCATCGAGGATGGACACATGGCAGACGACGACAACGAGATCGAGGAAGAGACCGACGAGGAAGTCGAGGACGGTGACGACGTCGATCCCGACGCGGATCTCGACGACGACGATCTCGACGGCGATCTCGATGACGACGACAGCGACGACGACGACGACGATGACGACGACGATGACGACGATGACGATGACGACGACTCGTCGGCGCGAGCCCGCAAGCGCAAGGGTTCCGACGACGAGGACGATGACGACGACGACATGGTCGCTCCCGACGACGTCGAAGCCGATCTCGACACCATCCTGAAAGACCGGATGGTCACGGCCGACGACGATGACGACGACGACGATGACGACGACGGTCCGGCTGCGGCTCCCGCCGAACGGGGCGAAGCGGTCGACGGCATCCAGCCGAAGCGAGCCGACGAGACACTCTGCACCAGCTGTTTCCTGCTCGTGCGACCCAACGCTCCCGGCTGCCCGGTCGAGGACGACGACTGCCCGATCTTCACCTGACATGGCTGGGCGACGAGCACCGATCGATCGGCTCGTCGACCTTGCCGTCGCGGTTCCGACCTGCACCCTCGTCGCCGCGCGGCGCGCCGTGCCACTCGCAGCACGCCTCGGCACACTCGGTACGGCCCGGCTCATCGGCCGCGTCAGCGAGGCGGTGCACGAACGCCGCAGCGAACACGAGGTCGATGCGATGCTGTCGGCCGTGGTCGACGAGGCCGACACCGGCGTCGATGACGCCCGTCCCCCGGAGACCGTCTCACTCGACGAGCTGCCGATCGACGGCTACGACGACCTCGCGGCCCGGCAGGTGGTCGATCGGCTCGACGACCTCGATCTCGCCGATCTCGGTCGGATCGAGACCTACGAGCGCGAGCACCGGAACCGCAGCACCGTGCTCGGCAAGATCGCCATCCTGACCGCATGATCGACCCCGACGTCCGGCCGGCCGGCCCGCACGACGTCTCACAACTCGCCTGGCTGGAGGCCGAGGCGCGGTCGGTCCTGATCGAGCAGCGGGGCGGCCCTCGCTGGCTCGACACACATCCGGCACGGGGCGACGCCTGGTCGGCAGCCATCGGTGCCGACGCCGTCTTCGTGGCGCACATCGGCGACGTGGTCGTCGGTTACCTGGTGTTGGTCACGACCGGGCCGATCGCCGTCGTCGACGATGTGTACGTCACACTGCAGGCTCGTGAACTCGGCTTCGGCGACGCGATGCTGGCGGCCGCGATCGATCGCGCTCGGGCGGCCGGTTGCGAACTCCTCGAGGGGTCGTCGCTGCCCGGTGACCGCGACACGAAGAACCTCTACGAGCGTGCGGGGATCAAGGCTCGCCTGATCACGGTGTCAACGCCGCTCTGAAGCTCAGCGGCCCTGCCAGTCGGGCGTCCGCTTCTCGATGAAGGCTGCGAGGCCCTCCTTGGTGTCGTCCGATCGCATGATCCGTCCGAACGCCTCGTTGGTCATCCGGATGAGCGTCTCGTCGTCTTCCGTGGCGGCAGCCCGCACGATCGCTCGTGATTCCCACACCGCCAGGGGAGCGCAGGCGGTGATCTGTTCGGCGAGGCGGAGCGCTTCGTCGACGGCCGCTCCCGGCTCGACCAGACGGGAGAGCAGGCCCAGCGCATGCGCTCGCTCGGCCGGGATCGGTTCGCCCGTGAGGATCGCCTCCATGGCCGCCGCCTGGCCGATGGCGCGTGGGAGTCGGAAGAGGCCGCCGGCACCGGCGGTCAGGTTGCGTTTGGCCTCGGCGAGGCCGAAGGCGGAGCGCGTCGTCGCCACGACCAAGTCGGCCGCGAGCACGATCTCACAGCCTCCTGCGGTCGCCAGGCCGTCGACCGCGGCGATGATCGGTTTGGTGCGCTCGCGATAGACGAAGCCGGCGAACCCGCCGCGTTCGGTCGCGAGCGATGCCGCGTCGCCGCTGTTGATCGCCTTGAGATCGGCACCTGCGCAGAACACCGGTCGTTCCTGGCCTTCGGTGTTCGCTGCGAGGACACCGACCCACACGTCGTCGAACGGCCTCGAGCCGGTCGATCGCCGCCTCGAGGCCGTTCGCGACGTCACCGTTGACGGCGTTGCGGGCCTCGGGGCGATTCAGGGTGATGACGGCGACGCGGCCGACCGCGTCGTAGGTGACGATCTCGGACATGTCCGTGATCGTAGGAGTGGGCCCCTCGGCCCGACGAAGTCAGGTGTTCTGCTGCTCGTCGGTCGGCGTGTCGCCGTCGTCGCCGGTCGCCTCGGGAGCCGGTGCTTCGGCTGCGGGCGACTCGGTGGTGGCCTCGGGTGCCGGTGCTTCGGCTGCGGGCGTCTCGGCAGCCGTTGCCTCGGTCGGCGTGACGTCGTCGGTTGGGGAGTCGTCGATCGGCGCTGCCTCCGGCGCAGGAGCCTCGACGGCCACGTCGGCCGCGGGAGCATCGGCCACATCGGGAGCCGGTGTCGTCTCGGCGTCGGCGACAGGAGCCTCGGTGGCCTCGGCCGGCGTCGGAGCCGCCTCGGTCGGTGCGTCGGCCTTGGTGCCCGGCGATCGATCCTGGTCGGACGCCTCACGCTTCGGGCCGCCCTTGCCCTTGCCGTCACCCTTGCCGTCTCCCTTGCCGTCTCCCTGGCGCTGACGGCTCGGACGTTGGCTCTGATCGCCGTCGCGGCCGCCCTTCTTGCCTCGGGGGCCCGGCCGGAGTGGCTTGGGCATCGGTGCCTTGGGGTCGACCTCGATCTCGAACAGCGCTGCAACCTGCGGGAGTGCCGGCGCGAGCCGCTTGACCGTGGCCAGCAGTTCGTCGTTGACCACATCGGGCTTGCGGGCCGGGACGATCGCGCTCCGGACGGGCGAGAAGGCCGCCGCTTCGAGCATCGCGATCCAACGCTCGGGACTGTCCATCGGCGCCAGCGACGCGTTGGCGCTGTCGACGAGCCGCTGAGCGATGTCGGCGGGGAACGGCACGCCGGCCTTCGGCGGCTGGGACGACAGACGCAGCGCGCGGATCACCCGCCCGACGGCAAGGGCGGCATCGACGTCGCCGAACCAGAGGAGAAGCTCCTGCTCCTGTTTGGCGACGAGCGCGGCGCTCAACTCGCCGGCGAGTGCCGAGGTGGTCTCGTCACGAGCCACGGCGGGATCGCCGGCGGCGGCCACGACGCTGCGCAGGTCGCGCAGGTCCAGATGCTCCATCTGGCGCTGGGCGGCTTCGGCGCGGTCGCGCCACTCGGCGACCCGGAGCTTCGGGATCAGGTCTTCGGCCAGCTTGAGCACCGATGCCTCGGGCATCGGTGAACGGCCTTCCTTGGCGGCCTTCTCGTTCTCTTCGCGGAGACGTTGCCGAACGGCACCCATTCCCTGGAGCGCGAGCTCGGCGATCGGACGCTGCTCCTCGGGCAGCTCGGCGAGCACCGCGTTGCGATTGCCCTTGCCCGGCTTGAGCCGCTTCGGCTTCGGGCGCTGCGGGATCTCGGGCGGGGGAGTGAACGACGGGCCGCCTCGACGTCCGCGCCCGCGACCGTCGCCGCGACCGCCTTCGCCCCGTCCGCCTCGGTCGTCGCGCCCACCGCGGTCGTCGCGTCCACCGCGGTCGCTTCGGCCACCCCGGTCGTCGCGATCGCGCCGGGGCCGGCGATCGCGGTCGCCGCGTCCACCGCGGTCGCCGCGGCCACCGCGGTCGTTGCGGTCGCGCTTCGCCTTGGTCTCGATGACCGGCTTGAACTCCTTCTCCGACGGCAGCAACTCGAGGAGGTCGTTGCGTTCCTCCTTGGCGCGGCCACCGACGACGGACAGCACCGTGATGCTGTCGATCCCCTGCTCGACCTCGACCTTGATGACGTCGCCGACACCGGCGCCCGGCGACAGGATCGATCCGTCGAGGGTTCCCTTCGGTTGCTTCGCGCCAGCGGCGCGCCACGTCCAAGAGTTGTCAGCGAGCGCGCTGGTGAGTTCGATGTCGATCCGGCGAGACATGGGACGAAACCGTACCGTCTCCGAAGCCCGGCGCACCATTGTGTTGTGGTGAGCTCGTGTTCCCCGCCGGGCCCGTGCAACGGCTACCGTCGCTCGACGTGCCCATCTACGCCCTCGGTCAACAGGAACCCGACATCGCCGGCGATGCCTTCATCCACCCGGACGCGGTCATCATCGGATCGGTCATCATCGGATCGGAGAGTTCGGTCTGGCCGTGCGCGGTGCTGCGCGGCGACGAGGGGGAGATCCGGATCGGCGACCGGACGAGCGTGCAGGACGGGTCGGTCCTGCACACCACACCCGAGGTTCCGACGATCGTCGGCAGCCGCTGCGTGATCGGCCACATCGTGCATCTCGAAGCGTGCACGATCGAGGACGACGTGCTCGTCGGCAACGGATCGATCGTCTTGCACCGAGCGATCGCCCGGTCGTGGTCGATCATCGCGGCCAACTCGGTCGTGCTCGACGGCACCGAGATCCCGTCGGGCGCGATCGCTGCCGGGTCGCCGGCGGTGATCAAACCCGACCGCGCCAAGCCCGCTCTCGTCCAGATGGGGGCGCAGGCGTACATCGACCGCGCCAAACGTTTCCGGACCGACCTGCGGCGGCTCGACTGAATGCGGATCATCGCACTGACCGTTCCCGTCGCCGCGGCCGAGCTCGCGGCCGACCGGCTGTGGACGGCCGGTGGGCAGGCCGTCGAGCAACGTGATCTGCCCGATGGGCGCGTCGAACTCCGCACGTCGCTCGGGAGCGACGACGACGTGGCCGCAGCTCGCCTCGGTGAGGTGCCGCCTGGCTGGTCCGTCGGCTTCGTCGAGCTCGATGCCCGGCCGGCGGAGACCTGGCGGGAGTTCGCGCGTCCGATCGTCGTCAGTGACCGGTTGGTCATCCGGCCCGCCTGGCAGCCGGGTGGGGAGGTACCGGGGGTGTTGGATGTCGCGATCGAGCCCGGCGGATCGTTCGGGCTCGGTGACCACCCGACCACACGTTCGACCGCGGCGGTGCTCGACGAGTTGATCGTCCCCGGTCAGCGTGTGCTCGACGTGGGCTGCGGATCAGGGGTGCTCGCGATCATCGCAGCGCTCCGTGGTGCCGCTCGGGTGGTCGCGATCGACATCGCCGAGCCGGCGCGCGAGGCGACCGACGACAACGCCCGGCGCAACGGTGTCGCCGAGGTCGTCGAGGCGTCGACGACGCCGCTCGACTCGGTCGAGGGACGGTTCGACCTCGTCGTGGCGAACATCCTGGCGCCCACCTTGGTGGCCTTGGCACCCGATCTCCGTCGGGTGACGGCGATCGGAGGTCGCCTCGTGATCTCCGGGGTGCTGACCGACGGGTACGACCACGTCGTGGCGGCCTTGGCTCCGATGCGCGTGGTCGCGGCCGAGCAGGTCGACGGGTGGTCAGCGGTGACGCTGGCTCACCCGGAGGCGAGCGACTGAGTTCGGACCGACGAGGTCAGCCGGCCGACCGGGCGCGGACGCCGATCGGGGCGATCAGGCGGAACCCGGCGGCGTGACGCTCGTCTTCGCTCTCGCCACCCCAGAACCCGTACTCGTGCTCGCCGCGCGCGAAGTCACGACACATCGTTCGCACGGAGCAGCTGCCGCACACCTCGCGGGCGGTGGCCTCACGTCGTTCTCGAGCCTGCGGCCGCTCGGCTGGGCTGGGGAAGAACAGGTGGGTGAGGCCCTTGCACGCCGCTCGGCGCATCCAGTCCTCCTCATCTGCCGGTGCTGCTGACGTGATGATGTCGACGTTCGCCACGAATGATCCCCTCACACTGGTTGGCTCGGCCCGAGGTGTCCTCGGCGCTGAGGGTCGCCCCTACACGACCTTCGGCAGCAGGCAGCGTACGGCCACCTGATCGGCCAGTCAATTGCATCCTGCAAGTAGTGTGGGCGGGTTGCTCGATCCTGTTCGATGGCGGCGCGTGGCGACGGGTACGCTGGGCGGCGTGGACGTCGCCGAGCGGATCAGGGAGCGCGGGGCCGACCTGACGGCGGCCGAGCGACGCATTGCGGAGGTGGTCCTCGACGCTCCGCAATCGATCGGATTCGGCACGGTCGCCGATTTGGCGAAGGCCGCCCAGGTCGGGGCAGCATCGGTCGTCCGCCTGGCCACCAAGCTCGGGTTCGACGGCTACTCCGAGCTCCAGCAGGCGGTGCAGGCCGAGCTGATGCAGCAGCTGCGACCGGCCGTCGAGCGGATCCAGACCGCCGACCTCGGTTCGCGTTCGGGTCACGTGGCGGCCGAGTTGGGCAATGTCGAGACCACCCTCACCGCCGCCGATGACGCGACGCTGGCGGCGCTGGTCGACCGGCTCACCGATCTCGACCGCCCCGTGATGGTGCTGTCGAGCGACGCGTCGGCCGGTGTCGCCCAACAGTTCGTGACACAGCTCCACCAGCTCCGCCCCCACGTCGCGATCCTCGGCGGAAGCGACGTCGAGGTCCGTCGCGAGCTCGCCGTCGCCGACCAGCGGGCGACGCTCGTCGTGATCGACCTGCGGCGCTACGAGCAATGGGTGCTCGACGCACACCAGATGGCCGTCGAACGCGGCATCTGGTCGGCTGGGCTCACCGACAGCATGCTGTCGCCGATCGCCTCGGCGGCCGACGTGACGTTCGTCGTCGGTGCGGCGTCGACCGGACCGTTCGACAGCTACGTGGGCATGCTCGCGCTGCTCAATCTGGTGGCGATCGACGTCGCCGCGCAACTCAAGGACTCGGCGACCGAACGCCTGGCGGCGATCGAGGCGTCGTGGACGGAGCGGGCGAGTCTCACCACCGGCCGCTGAGCGGGCTCACCGTCGAGCAGGGGGGCGTTCGTTCGGCGTCGCCATCGGTAGCCTGCCGCTATGTCCGTCACCTCAGAAGCTGCTCGTCGACGGACGTTCGCGATCATCAGCCATCCCGACGCCGGCAAGACGACCCTCACCGAGAAGTTCCTGCTCTATGCGGGCGTGCTCGCCGACGCCGGCTCGGTCAAGGCCCGTTCGGGTCGCCGATCGGCCACGAGCGACTGGATGGAGATGGAGCAGAAGCGCGGTATCTCGATCAGTTCGACCGCGCTGTCGTTCGAATACCGCGATCATCAGCTGAATCTGCTCGACACGCCCGGCCACCGTGACTTCTCCGAAGACACCTACCGCGTGCTGTCCGCCGTCGATGCCGTCGTGATGGTGCTCGACAGCGCCAAGGGCATCGAGCCGCAGACCCTCAAGCTCTTCGAGGTCTGCCGGTCGCGCAACCTGCCGGTGATCACGTTCCTCAACAAGTACGACCGTCCCGGTCGTGACCCGCTCGAACTCCTCGACGAGATCGAGGACCAGATCGGTCTCCGCCCGACGCCGGCCACGTGGCCGGTCGGCATCTCCGGCGACTTCCGCGGCGTGGTGGACCGGAGCACGGGCGAGTTCACGCGGTTCACACGGACGACCCGGGGGAGCGCGATCGCTCCTGAGGAGATCGTCGATGCCGATCGCGCGGCAGTCGAGGAAGGGAACGCGTGGACGCACGCGCTCGACGAGAGCGGCCTCCTCGATGCGGTCGAGGCCAACGTCGATCTGCCGTCGTTCCTGGCGGGGGAGTCGACGCCGCTGTTCGTCGGGTCGGCGCTCACCAACTTCGGCGTGCGGCATGTGCTCGACGCGATCGTCGACCTCGCGCCGGCACCGAGTCCGCGCCTCGACGCAGAAGACGTCGCACGACCACTCGACGCGGACTGTTCGGCGTTCGTGTTCAAGGTGCAGGCCAACATGGATCGGTCCCACCGCGACCGGATCGCGTTCGTCCGGGTCTGCTCCGGTCGGTTCGAGCGCGGGATGGTGCTGACGAACGCCCGGACCGAGAAGCCGTTCGCGACGAAGTACGCATCGACGGTGTTCGGCGCGGAGCGTACGACCGTCGACGAGGCATATCCCGGCGACGTCGTCGGCCTCGTCAACGCGACCGGCCTCAACATCGGCGACTCGCTCTACGAATCGACGCCGGTGACCTTCCCGCCGATCCCACGCTTCTCGCCCGAGGTGTTCGCCAGCGCACGCCCGCTCGACTCGGGCAAGTCGAAACAGTTCCGCAAGGGACTCGCCCAACTCGACGAAGAGGGCGTCGTCCAGGTGCTGCGCGACCCCGACATGGGTGACAGCGCGC
The DNA here is from genome assembly GCA_033344875.1 of Ilumatobacteraceae bacterium. NCBI lineage: Bacteria > Bacillati > Actinomycetota > Acidimicrobiia > Acidimicrobiales > Ilumatobacteraceae > Ilumatobacteraceae bacterium. The sequence goes on from JAWPMO010000001.1 coordinate 722,307, forward strand.
CGATCCTGGCGGCGGTCGGCCAACTCCAGTTCGACGTGTTCGCGGATCGGCTCGACGTCGAGTTCAACTCGCCGATCGAGATCCTCTCCAGCCCCTACGAGTCGATCCGTCTGACCGACGAGCAGTCGGCGAAGCGGCTGCGTGAAATCGGTGGCATCCGTGTGATGGAGCGTGGCGACGGCCACCTCGTGGCGCTGTTCGAGAGTCGCTACCGGCTGCAGCGGATCGAGAGCGACGAACCCGATCTGATGCTCGCCCACATCGTCGCCGGCTGATCGCTCGCGATGTCGTAGTGTTTCGTCATGACGGAAATGCGGCGGTGCCGATGGTGTAGGAGAGTGTTGCCCGAGCGGGCGGGGCCGGGCCGCCCTCGCGAGTTCTGTTCGCAGCGGTGCCGGCAGTGGGACTGGGTGTCGCGTCAACGTGCGGCCGAACTCGAGTTGAGTGAGAACGAGTTGGTGATCGCTCGCGACGAGCTCGACGCGCTGCACGACGATCTGTACGTGTTGGCCTGCGCGGTCGGCGATGCGGAGGCCGATGTCGATTCGGCCGGAGCCCGCCCGAGCGTCCGCGAACTGCAACTCGTCATCGATCACCTGCTCGCGGCCGCGAAACCGCTCCGTGACCGCGAACTCTCCGCACCCGTCGTACCACCCGACAAAACGTCATGACGGAATTGCGCCTGGGCGGGCGGGGACCCGGAGTCGGGCGCGGCGTGCGGTGGTGCGTGGCGACGATCGAGTCGTAGCCGGATGCCCTGATCTCCAGAGCGCCGAGCCGACGCAGCGCAGCGCCGGGCGAAGGTGGAAGCAAGTCGTGGGGCGAGCTCGGGGCCGAGTGACGCGAGGGCGTTCATCGCAGCGCCGGCGGGAGCGGACGCGTGCCGCGGTCGAGGCGGCCCAGCCACGCTCGGGCGCAACGCCCATAATGTCGGTTATGTCAACCCGAAGTCACCCGACTGTCATGGTCTCTGGAAATCGTCAAGACTGCGGAAGCCGGAACCATACGGTTCTGACGTCGAGTGCTCCCGTTCGCCGTCATCGGCGATTCGAGGGGCGCTGCGGGCGGGCCGATAGCCAACTGTCCCTGTTGGAGGAGGAACCGCAGTCATGCACAACACGTCACGCTCACGCCGCCATGTGATCGCTTCGATCTCGATCGGAGCGCTGTTGGCGTTGGGGCCCATGTTGCCGTCGTCCGCGCCGGTGAGCGCCGATGCGCCGGCCGTGTCGGTCACCGGTCTGTCGCGTGGCTCGCGTGGTGATGCGGTCAAGTCGGTTCAGCAGGCGCTCGTGGGTCAGGGCCTCGAGGTGACGGGTGGTGTCGATGGCATCTTCGGCCCCGGGACCGAGTCGGCGTTGAAGTCGTTCCAGCAGCAGCAGGGTCTGAGTGCCTCGGGTGTCGTCGACGACGCCACCGCGCTCGCGCTCGGGCTCACCTCCAGTTCGCTCCTCGGCCTCACACAGGGCAACCGTGGCAAGGCCGTCACGAAACTCCAGCAGCGGCTCGTCAATGCGGGGATCGACGTCGCCGGCGGCGTCGACGGCATCTTCGGCCAGGGCACACAACGTGCGGTGAAGTCGTTCCAGAGCAAGCAGGGCTTCTCCCCCACGGGTGTCGTCGATGCGGCGACCGCTGCGGCGCTCGAAGCGGTCAGCGGGTCGACCCCGGAACTCGAGGCGCCCGAGGTCACCGACGAACCGGCAGCGCAGGACGACACGTCCTCGTCGCTGGTCGGCCTCAAGATCGGTTCGCGGAACGACCGCGTGAAGGAGCTCCAGCGCACGCTGATGGCGGCGGGCTTCACCGTGGTCGGCGGTGCCGACGGCATCTTCGGCGCCCTGACCGCGAATGCGCTCAAGTCGTTCCAGAACGCCAACGGTCTCGGTACGACCGGCGTGGTCGACGACGCGACCGCCAAGGTGCTCTCGACGATCGGTAGCGACGGTTCCGAGCACGATCCGGAAGCCACGAACCCGTTCGTCGGCCTGCAATACGGTTCGATCGGTGCCGACGTCAAGGCGCTGCAGTCGGCCCTGATCGACGCCGGGATCCACGTCCGCGGCGGAGCCGACGGTGTGTTCGGCACGGCCACCCAGGCCGCGGTCAAGGCGTTCCAGGTGAGTCAGGGCCTCGACCAGAGCGGCAAGGTCGACGAGAAGACCGCATCTGCGATCTCGTCGGGGGCCACGTCCTCGGGCGGGTCGGCGTTGACCGGACTGAAGACCGGCGCACTCGGCAACACGGTCAAGAGCCTCCAGCAGGCGTTGATCGACGCGGGCATCAACGTCCGCGGCGGCGCCGACGGCATCTTCGGCCCGGCGACCGCCAACGCGGTCAAGGAATTCCAGACCTCGCAGGGTCTCGAGGCGACCGGTGTCGTGAACGCCAAGACCGCCGAGGCGCTCGCCGATCCCCAGAAGCCGACCCCCTCGACGCCGGCAGCCGCCGGCGGCTTCGCGGCCTACGGTGAGAAGGGTGCACGCGTGATCGCGCTGCAGTCGGCACTGGTGCGGGCCGGAGTCACGCTGCGCGGTGGCGTCGACGGCGACTTCGGTGGCGGTACGAGCGCCGCAGTGATGGACTTCCAGCGGGCGAACGGTCTGGGCGTCACCGGCAAGGTGAGCGACGCGACCGCCGAGAAGCTCGGCCTCGAACGCATGCCGGAGCCGTCGGCTCCGGACCCCTCGACCGTCGAGCTCGAGGTCTTCCCGGTCCAGGGCAAGTGCTACTACGGCGACAGCTGGGGCTACCCCCGCGGCGGCGGGCGCGTGCACCTCGGCGTCGACATCATCGCTCCCGAGGGCAAGCTGCTCTACGCCGTGGCCGACGGCACGATCACCAAGGTCTACGCCGACTACCCCGGTTCGCTCTCGGGGAACGGTGTGCGGTTGACGATGGCCGACGGGACCTACTTCTTCTACGCCCACATGGTCGGCGTCGCCGACGGCATCGACGTCGGGACCAAGGTCAAGGCCGGACAGATCGTCGGAGCGGTCGGCAACACGGGCAACAGCGGTACCGCGCATCTCCACTTCGAGGTCCACCCACAGGGTGGTGCGGCGGTCAACCCGTACCCGATGGTCAAGGCGATCGACGCCTGCGGCAACGAGACGCCGCTCCCCCAGCCCTGATCCGGCCGGGTCATCGCCTACCCTCCTCCGGGTGATCGTCGACCTCCAAGTCAGCCCTGCCGTCCTCGACTGGTCGGAGATCCGGGACATCGCGCTCGCGGCCGAATCGGCAGGTTTCGGGGCGTTCCACGTCTTCGATCACCTCGCCGGGCTCCCGCTGGGCGGCACCTCGATGATCGAGTGCTTCTCACTTCTCGGTGCGCTCGCCGAGGCGACCGAGACGATCGAGTTGGGCACGATGGTCGTCAACGTGTGGAACCGTCAGGCCGGCACGCTGGTCTCCGGTGCGGCCTCCGTGACGGCGCTCTCCGGCAGGCAGTTCCATCTCGGCATCGGCGCCGGAGCCTCCCCCACCAGCCCGTGGGCGGCCGAGCAGCATGCCGTCGGGGCCTACGTCGAAGCCGATGTCGCCGCTCGGCACGAGCGCGTGCTCCGGGTGCTCGATCTCGCCGGTGCCACGTGGCGGTCCGACCGCGTGGAGACCCTGGCGACGTTCCCGCTCCCCTCCCCTGCCCCGTCGATCATCATCGGGGTCAACAGCACCGTGCTGGCCCGCATGGCCGGTGAGCGCGCCGATGGCATCAATCTCCAATGGAACCGCCCGCGCCGCGACGACTACCTCGCCGCGGCGAACGAGGCAGCCGGCGACCGTCCGTTCGCTCGCACGGCGTATCACACGTACGACCGAGCCCTGCTCGACCCCGATCACCCGACACGCCGGGAGATGGCAGACCGCCGCATCGACCGTCTCATCCTCGCCGACTTCGACGGGTCCCCCGATCTGCCGATGCGCGTCTCGTGACCGAAGCGATGCGCCCGCGCTTCGACGCGTCGCCCCTCGCGATCAGTCGGTGTACCAGACGGCGAGCGTGAGGTGCGACCACTGCATGTTCGGCTGTGACAACTCGTGCGTGTTCTCGATCGTGATGGACGGGCGTTCGGCGAGCCACGCGTTCACATCGGCCTCGAGCGCTTCGAGGTTCGGCTTCCTGTTTCCGGGTTTGGTCGAGAAGATCTTCAGTTTCATCGCTGGGCTCCTGGCGGTGTCACGGTTGGGTTCGGAGCGACGGTACCGGGGCCCGAGGATCTCGTGGTGGTCGTGCCCGAGCGTGTAGCGTTCGAGATGTCGCAGAACCCGCTCGGGAGAGTCGGCATCACCGCCAGTGATGACGACGCCGAAGGAGCAACCACCCCGGAATCTCTCAGGCAACCGGACCGGACGGGCGAGGCAACGCTGGAAAGCAGTCGGCAGAGCCGGCTCGCCGAAGGGGAAAGCCCTGGTCACGGGTGAAGCTCTCAGGCATCGATGACAGCGGGGGCCGATCCACCAACTGGAGGCCTCCATGAATCCATCGCTCGCCGACCTGTTCGCCGCCGACGATTTCGTCGCCCGTCACATCGGTCCGAGGCCCGACGACCTGCGCACGATGCTCGCCACGATCGGGGTCGAGTCGGTCCAGCAGTTGGTCGACGAGACCGTGCCCTCGCCGATCCGCCTCAACGGCGAGCTGGAGCTGCCAGGCCCCCGAACCGAGACCGACGTGCTCGCCGAGCTGCGGGCGTTGGCGGCACAGAACGTGGTGGCCACGAACCTGATCGGCATGGGGTACTCCGGCACGATCACTCCCCCGGTCATCCAGCGCAACGTGCTCGAGAACCCCGCGTGGTACACCGCCTACACGCCCTATCAGCCGGAGATCAGCCAGGGGCGGCTGGAGGCGCTGCTGAACTACCAGACGATGGTCGCCGACCTCACCGGGCTCGACATCGCCAACGCATCCCTGCTCGACGAGGCGACCGCGGCCGCCGAAGCGATGGCGATGGCCCGGCGGGTCACCCGCGGCGCCGCCGACCGGTTCTTCGTCCATCACGACGTGCATCCGCAGACGCTGACGGTGCTGACCACACGGGCGGAGCCGACCGGGATCGAGCTCGTCGTCGGCGACGTCGACGCACTCGACGGCGACGGCTTCTTCGGTGCGCTGTTCAGCTACCCGACCTCGACCGGAGCCCTCACCGACTGGACGGCTGCGATCGAGCAGGCACATCAGCTCGGTGCCCAGGCGATCGTGGCCACCGACCTGCTGGCGTGTGTGTTGCTCCGCTCCCCCGGCGCTCTCGGTGCCGACATCGCCGTCGGTTCGTCGCAACGGTTCGGTGTGCCGCTCGGCTACGGCGGACCGCACGCCGGATTCATCGCGGTTCGCGACGGGGCGTCACGCTCATTGCCGGGTCGCCTCGTCGGCGTGAGCACCGACGCTGCCGGCCGCCCGGCCCTCCGGCTGGCGCTCCAGACCCGCGAACAGCACATTCGGCGGGAGAAGGCGACGTCGAACATCTGCACCGCCCAGGTGCTGCTCGCCAACATCGCCGGATTGTACGCAGCGTGGCACGGCCCCGAAGGTCTCCGGCGGATCGCCGGGCGCGTCCACGGGCTCGCGACGATCCTGGCGAGTCACGTCCGACAGCACGGCGGCACGCTGCGCCACGACGCATGGTTCGACACGCTCACGGTCGACGCGGTCGACGCCGGCGCGACCGTGGCCGCGTTCGCCGAGCGCGGCATCAACGTGCGTCGGGTCGACGACACATCGGTCGGCGTCTCGCTCGACGAGACCACCACGCTCGACACGCTGGCAACGGTCGCCGAGATCCTCACCGGCGTTCCGCTCGACGTCGACACGGCAGCCCCGGCACCCGCCGTCGTGCCCGACGCCCTGCGACGTGACGGTGAGATCCTCCCCCAGGCCGCCTTCCGGAGCTACCACAGCGAGCACGAGATGCTCCGCTACCTGCGGCGCCTCGCCGACCGTGACCTGGCGCTCGACCGCACGATGATCCCGCTGGGCTCGTGCACGATGAAGCTCAACTCGACCAGCGAGATGCAGCCGATCACGTGGCCCGAGTTCGCCGCGATCCACCCCTACGCACCCGACGACCAGACGGCCGGCTACCGCACGATGATCGCCGATCTCGAGCGCATGCTCGCCGAGATCACCGGGTACGACGCCGTGAGCGTGCAGCCCAACGCCGGGAGCCAGGGTGAGTTCGCCGGTCTGCTCGCGATCCGGGCCTATCACCGCAGCCGTGGCGACGATCAGCGCACCATCTGCCTGATCCCTGCCAGTGCGCACGGCACCAACGCCGCCAGCGCGGTGATGGCCGGCATGGAGGTCTGGGTCGTCGCGTGTGACGACCAGGGCAACGTCGACTTCGCCGACCTGGCGACCCAGATCGACTCGGCCGGCGAACGCCTGGCAGGGATCATGGTGACCTACCCGTCGACGCACGGCGTGTTCGAGACCGGCATCCGCGACCTGTGCGCCCGGATCCACGACGCCGGCGGCCAGGTGTACGTCGACGGAGCGAACCTGAACGCGCTCGTCGGGCTGGCGCAACCCGGCAAGTTCGGTGCCGACGTCAGCCACCTCAACCTCCACAAGACGTTCTGCATCCCCCACGGCGGTGGTGGGCCGGGTGTCGGACCGGTGGCGGTTCGAGCGCACCTCGAGCCCTTCCTGCCCGGCGACCCCCTGGGTGATGCATCGCAGGCCGTCGGCCCGGTGTCGGCCGCCAGATACGGCTCGGCGGGCATCCTGCCCATCCCGTGGGTGTATCTCAAGCTGATGGGAGCAAGCGGTCTGCGGGCCGCGACCGAGACGGCGATCGTGTCGGCCAACTACGTCGCCCGCCGGCTCGATGCGGCGTACCCGGTGCTCTACACCGGTGCTGCGGGTCGGGTCGCCCACGAGTGCATCATCGACCTGCGCGACATCACCAAGCGCACCGGTGTGAGCGTCGAAGACGTCGCCAAACGGTTGATCGACTACGGCTTCCACGCCCCCACCATGAGTTTCCCGGTCGCCGGCACGCTGATGATCGAACCCACCGAGAGTGAGGAACTCCGCGAACTCGACCGGTTCTGTGACGCCATGCTCTCGATCAAGGACGAGATCGATGCGATCGCCGACGGCTCGGTCGAGGTCGGCGACAGCCCGCTCCGCCACGCACCGCACACGGCCGCCGACCTCATCGGTCCGCTCGATCGCCCCTACTCCCCCGCTGCGGCGGGCTATCCGCTCGATTCGTTGCTGGTCGACAAGTACTTCCCGCCGGTCTCGCGCATCGACGGTGCCTACGGCGACCGTCATCTGGTGTGCAGCTGCGAGCCGCTGGAGGCACTCGCCGCCAATCGCTGATCGTGGCCGGATAACGTCGCGCTGTGGCGATGATCGTCGAGCGACTGCGCGCGCTGCCGCGCCACTGGCTCGTCGCCGGGCTCGTGGCTCTGGCGATGCTGCCGATCATCGCCATCATGGTGGCCGGTGGTGGTTCGGACCGGCTGGCGATCTCCGACTCGACCGAGGCCGGCACGACGACCGACGGGGTGACGACCACCGGTGCACCGGCATCGGCGACGACGACCGCACCGCTTCGATCGACCACATCCGTGGTGACATCGACGACCGTCGGTCCGCCCGTCACCTATGACGTCGAGGTGGGGTACACGATCACGCTCGACGACGACGTGCCGGCCGTCGAGGGTCGGACGATCCCGACCGAGCCGCCCGACGACGAGCCGCCACCGGTCACCGTCGCTCCCCCGCCGTGGGCTGCGAGCACCCGGACGCTCCCGGGTCGGCACCTGGGTGCCGACGTCGGCTGCGCCACCGACACGTCGGCGGCCTCGCTCGACGTGTTCCTGTCGAAGCGGGTCGGCCCGGTGCTCGGCTGGGACTACCAGCACGTGTACCCGCTCGGTGGCGACCGGTATCTCTGGCTCTTCCAGGACGTCTTCCTCGATCACAGCGGCACCAAGACCACGCTGGGCTCGTCAAGCTTCATCCACAACGGAGCGATGATCCAGGAGGGCTCCTGCTTCACGCTGGTGCACGGCGGCACCGCCGAACGTCCACTGCCGTTCGAGAACGGCGACGGGTCGTACGACGTCCGTTCCAAGTGGTTGTGGCCGATGGGTGGCGAACTCGTCGGTGACCGCCTGTACGTCTTCTGGGCCGAGATGATCAAAGATCCGTACGATCCCGACCCGCCCGACGGTCTGGGCTGGCACCCGCAGCAGGTCTTCCTGGCCTCGTACGACGCGGGCACCCTCGAACGGCTCACCTGGGAGTCACCTCGCAACAGCGGCGTGCTGCCGATCTACGGCTACGCGGTCGCGTCCGACGAGACCCACACCTACTTCTTCGGGAACACCTTCGAGCAGAACATGCTGCGCGAGGGCGGGTTCTGGAACGGGCCGCACTCGGCCACGAAGATGTACCTCGCGCGAGTACCGCTCGGCAAGATCACCGAATGGCCCGAGTACCGGACCGCCGACGGTTGGTCGTATGCGCCCGAACACGCCGTGCCGATCGTCGAACGGTTCTACGCCGAGAACCCGATGCAGCCTCGCTACCTCGACGGTCAATGGGTGGCGGCCACAGCCGTCGACGGCTACTGGGGCGACGCGCTGGCGGTCGATGTGGCCGACGACCCCTGGGGGCCCTGGTCGACCGTGCAGTACGGCCCGCTCGCACCACGCAATGCCGACCCGAAGATGAACACCTATCACGCCCAGCCGCTCCCCTGGCGCGACTCGTTCGGGTCGGTGCAGATCACGGTGTCGAACAACGCCCGCAACATGCAGCGAGACGCGTGGAACAGCCCGCACCGGTACCGGCCGATGGTGATCTTCGCGCCGTTCACCGCGACCCCACCGCCGCCGACCACGACCACCACCGTCGCCACGACGACCACCACGACCGTCGCGCCGACGACCACGACCACTGCGGCACCCACGACGAGCACCACCACGACGGCCGCGCCCACGACGACGACCACGTCGACCACGGTCCCGGCCACCACCACGGTCCCGGCCACCACCACGACCACCACGACCACCACCACCACCACGACGACGACGACCAGCTCGACCACCACCACGTCGACCACGAACCCCACGTCGAGCACGTCGACCACGGTCGCGCCCGGCTAGGGCTGCCGCCGACGATGCCGTAGCCTGCGGGCATGAGCGACGACTCCAGGCACGACCCCTTGGCCGACGTGATCAACGTGCTGGCGGCGCCGATCGCAGGGGGGCTGCGCTCGGTCGAGCAGTTCCAGCGCGGCATCGGCGAACTGTTCCGGGCGGTCGAGAACCTGAACCGGACCCTCGAGAACCTCAACGAGACCGCGACCAGGGTGAACCGCCTGGTTGGCGACATCGAAGAGCCGATTCGGGCCATGATGCCGCAGGTGACGCGCACGATCCAGGCCGCCGACGAGATGACCAAGATGCTCCAAGGCCCGGTTCGGGTCGCCGCTCCGAACATCGAGAGGATCGTCGAGACGCTGAGTTCGCCGGGCTTTTCGACCCTGCCCAATCAGCTCGGTGAGTTCATGGACTCGATCGGTGAGGTATCCAAGCGCCTCGCCCCGCTCACCCAGTTCGCCGAGAATGCGGGCGGATTGTTCGGCGGGTTCAAGCTGCCCGGGATGGGCGGCGCACCCAAGCCGCCCGCGGCGACGCCACCACCGCCGGCGACGCAACCGGCCGAGCCGGCCGCCAAGAAGACGACCGCCAAGAAGACCGCCAAGAAGACGACGGCGAAGAAATCGGCCGCCAAGAAGACGACGGCCAAGAAGTCGACGGCGAAGAAGTCAGCAGCCAAGAAGTCGACGGCCAAGAAGACCGCCGCCAAGAAGACGGCGTCGAAGTAGACCGGGGTCAGACGAACGGAAGGTCGGTGACCGTGCCCGGCAGCGCGGTGCCGCGAACGTCGACGTCGACGGCGGTGCCGACCTCGGTCTCGGGCGGCAGGAATGCCATGGCCACGCCGTGGCCGAGGACCGGCGAGAAGTTGCCCGACGTGACCTCGCCGACCACGGCGCCGTCGATCGACACGGCGCAACCGGTCCGAGGTGGTCGGCGCCCCTCGGTGGAGATACCGCGCAGTCGTCGGCGAACACCGGCGTCGCGCTGTGCCGCGAGTGCTCCCCGTCCCCGGAAGATCGGTTTCGACCAGGCGACCACCCAGCCGAGACCGGCTTCGAGCGGCGTGATGCCCGGCCCGAGTTCGTTGCCGTGGAGTGGCAGGCCGGCCTCGAGGCGGAGCGTGTCACGGGCGCCCAGGCCGGCGGGGCGGACTCCGGCGTCGGTGAGTGCGTTCCACACGTGTTCGGCCGCAGCGGCCGGAACCGCGATCTCGAGGCCCGGCTCGCCCGTGTAACCGGTACCGGCGGCGGTGACGGCGACGCCGTCGAGGTCGCAGGCGGCCACCCGGAAGCGGCCGACGTCGGCGAGGGCCGGATACGCCGCTCCGGCAAGCGTGCGCGCCTCAGGGCCCTGCACGGCGATGACGGCGCGTTCGGCGGTGATGTCGTCGCCGCCGATCGCCTCGATCACGCGGTCGGTGTTGGACGCGTTGGGCATCACGTCGAAGACGTCGGGTGAACCAGGGTGCCACCAGACGATGATGTCGTCGAGCACCGACGCGTCGGTCTCGTCGAGCAGGTGGGTGTACTGGGCGCGCCCTGGCTCGATCTTGCCGAGGTCGTTGGTGAACGCGGCCTGGAGCCGATCGAGTGCACCGTCGCCGGTGACCCGCACCGTGCCCAGGTGGGAGACGTCGAACATCACGGCCGACGACCGGCATGCCAGGTGTTCGTCGATCGTCCCCACGTATTCCAGCGGCATCTCCCAGCCGCCGAACGGAACCATCTTGGCGCCGAGGGCGCGATGAACAGCGTCGAGAGGCGAACGCTTCGTCACGACTACAGCGCGATGGGGGCGTCGTCGCCGGATGCGGCTGCATCGTCGTCGAGGCCGAGGGGCACGAGTTGAGCGTCGACCTCGTCCTTGACGCCGGCGAGCGAGAGCACGTTGAGCACACCCTGCCCACGGTTCAACACGTCGATCAGTTCGTCGCCTCGTGCGAGCACGACCGAGTTGCCGTTGATCACGAGGTGCGCCGACGCGATATCGGTGCCGACGTGCTCACGGAGGTAGCTGAAGACGTCGCGCACGGACTCGAGCTTGATGCCGGCGTCGAGCAGGGTCTTGATCACGCGCAGCTCCAGCAGGTCCTTGTAGCTGTACTGGCGGCGGCTGCCGCTGCCGGAGGCGTCGGAGACCGAGGGTCGGATCAGATCGGTCCGTGCCCAGTAGTCGAGCTGCCGGTACGTGATGCCGACGACCTTCGCTGCCTGTGTCCCGCTGTATCCGACACTCATGTCAACCTCTTTCCGTTGTGCTGCGAGATCGCAGCTGCCTGCCCAACACAGGGTCCGTCGCCCCCCGAACACGGGTGTAACTACGGACGTGTGAGCATACGCGCGGGCGCGCGCGGCGTCAACGGTGCAACAGGAATGCGCGGCTGACCAGGCCCGATGGATGGTTCAGGTGGCGAAGTCGTCAGGGCTGACGCTCTCGATGAAGTCCTTGAACTCATCGATGATCTCCTCGGCCTCTTCTTCCGGCTCCGGTTCGGGGACCTGCCCCACGTCGTCGAGCAGGGCATCGGAGGCGAAGAGCGGGGCTTCGCAACGGACCGCCAGGGCGATCGCATCGGAGGGTCGGCTCGAGATGATCTGTTCGTCGCCGCCGACGTCCAGATGGAGTTCGGCGTAGTACGTGTGATCGCGAACCTCGGTCACGACGACCTTCGAGAGGCTGGCGCCGAGCTGGCCGATCACCGACACGAACAGATCATGCGTGAGCGGCCGCGGCGGATCGATGCCTTCGAGCGCGTAGTGGATCGAGGCAGCTTCCGGGCTCCCGATGTAGATCGGCAGGAGTCGATGCTCGCCGTCCTGCTCCTGGAGCAGCACCATCGGAGTGTTCGCCGGGATCTCCACCCGCACGCCGACCAGTTCCATCGGGATCACGTCACCGACCTTACTCCCATCGGCCGCAGACCATGGGGTCGCGTTTCAGGATTCGAAGTGACGCCGCAGCGCCTGCTTCGTCATCGCCGAGCGGAGGGCGCTCCCCAGGGAGTCGAGCCGCTTCAGTTGGGCCAACGCCTCGGCGTGCGACTCCGGGTTGCGCTGCCGGAAACGCGGTGTCACGAGCTGTTCGTACAGCGAAGCCTCACGCTCGGCGGATGTGCGGAAGTTGCGCAGGTGGCGAGCGTCGACCCCGGCACGCAGGAACTCGCACGCCGGCTTGGCCACCGACACCGCGTCGTCGCCGTAGAGCGCCGGCGACGAGCCGTCGCGGGCGACGACGATGCCAAAGCTCTCGAGCTGTTCGAGTTCGGTGGGAGTCATCCCCACCATCGAACACAGCTCGGAACGATCGAGCAGGACACCGGGCATCAACTGCGCGGTCGCCTCGGTCGGGGACGGGTCGGCGGTCTCGGCGGGTTCGGGAGCGTCGGCGGGCGCCGCAGAGGTCGACGGCTCGTCGGTCGGCGGTGCGGACGGCGTTGCGGCCGTGCCGGTGCCGTTGTGGTTCGCCGTGCCCGAGCTGCCCTGACGGGCTGCGGGATGGGAGGCCACGCTGGCCGATGGCACGTCGACCTGTTCGGCGTCGGCGTCGGTGTCGCCGTGATCGTCGTGGTGATCGTCGTCGTGATCGACCTCTCCGTCGGGCCGGAGGTGTTCACCGGTCGGGTCGATCTCACCGGTCTCGAGACGATCTTTGATGACGCGCAACGGCAGGTAGTTGCTGCGCTGTTCGGTGAGGATCACGCGCAGCAGTTCGACGTCGGCCTCGTAGAACTTCCGATAGCCCGACGAGGTCCGCTCGGGTGAGATCAGACCCTGACTCTCGAGAAATCGGATCTTCGAGATCGTGACGTCGGGGAAGTCCTCGAGCAGCAGCCCGAGCACCTCACCGATCGACAGGTATCCGCTCACCTGGGTGGTCTCAGCCATCGGCTCGCTCGAAGAAGACCAGGCGGAACTTGCCGATCTGCAGCTCGTCGCCGTGTTGCAGCATCGCTCGTTCGACCCGCTGCTGATTGACATACGTGCCGTTGAGCGAGCCCGAGTCGGCGACGGCGTAGCCCTGCTCGGTGTGCTGGACCTCGGCGTGTCGGCGCGACACCGTGATGTCGTCGAGGCTGATCTCGCTGTCGGGATGACGCCCGAGGCGGGTGATGTCGGTGTCGAGCACGAAGCGGTCGCCGGCCTGCGAGCCCGCCCGGACGATGAGTACGCCGACACCCTGGTCGAGTTCGCCCATCGGCACCTCGAGGTCGTCGGACGGCCCGGGAGCGTCTTGCAGCGGGTCGACCGCGGTCAGCGTGATCGTGCGGTCGTCGAGCAGATCGAGCGCGGAACCGCAGCTCGAACAGAAGTTGCTGTCGGGCGGGTTGCGGTGCCCGCACTGATTGCAGAATGTGTACGACATCTGATTCACCCCTCGGTCAGTGCGACGTACGCGACGGCGTCCATCATGGCACCGATCGACGCGACGTCCGTCACGGCGATCTCACACAGCCAACCCTCGCCGTACGGATCCTCGTTCAACAACTGAGGATTGTCGGCCAGGGCCTCGTTGACCGCGGCGATCGTTCCCGACACCGGGGCGTACATCTCCGAGACCGACTTGGTCGATTCGACCTCGCCGACCGAGGCGTTGGCCTCCACGGCGTCGCCGACCGTCGGCAGATCGACGTAGACGACGTCGCCCAGTGCGTCCTGTGCGTAGTCGGTGATACCGACCCGAACCGTGCCGCCGTCGGCGAGCGGGCGCACCCATTCGTGTTCGGCCGTGTACCGCAGATCCTCGGGGACAATCATGCCAACACCGTACCGTCACCGAGCCCGCGCGAAAGAACGTTCACGACGCCGAGCGGCCGGCACGGATGCCGTCGCGGATCAGGGGAATGTAGGCGACCGCGGTGTAGTAGCTCAGCACCAGTCCGGGGATGCCGAAACACCATGCTGCGACTTCCCAGGCGCCCGGAGCGGGCGCAGCGCTGTTGGCCATCAGGAAGCCCGGCACGGCGAACATCAGGAGGAACGTGGCCGTCTTCCCCCACCAGGTCACGTCGAATCGCTCCATCCGGAACGCCAGCGTGGCGACGACCATCGCGGCACCCACGATCAGTTCGCGTCCGAGCACGAGCACGGCGAACCACACCGGGATCGAGTCGTTGATGATGATGGACACGACCGCGACCACGAACCACAGGCGATCGACCGTCGGGTCGAACTTCTTGCCGAACTCGCTGGTCTGTCCCAAGCGGCGCGCGAGGTAGCCGTCGATCCAGTCGGTCATCCCGAGGATGCCGAGCATCCACGCCGCGGTCTGCCGCGACGGCAGACCGAACAGCACCCACACGAACACCGGCAGGAGCAGCAGCCGGATGAGCGTGACCAGGTTCGGAATCGTCCACAGGGTGTCGACGGTGCCGGTCGGCTCCGACGTTTCGACTGCTTCTCCCACGAGCGTGAGCCTACGCCGCCCGTGGCCGACCGGCAGGCCCGAAACCGCACGCTCTACATTGGGTCGCATGCCCACGATCTTTTCCCGCATCATCGCCGGCGACATCCCCGGGACGTTCGTCTGGCGCGACGAACGCTGCGTGGTGTTCATGTCGATCAATCCGATGGCGTACGGCCATGCGCTCGTCGTGCCGATCGAGGAGGTCGACCACTGGGTCGACGCCTCCCCCGAGCTCGCCACGCACCTGTTCGAGGTGACGCGCCTCATCGCCCGGGCCCAGCACACGGCGTTCCGGCCGGAGCGGGTGGGCGTGATCATCGCCGGCTACGAGGTGCCGCACACGCACATCCACGTCATCCCGACCAACGACATGGCCGAACTGTCGTTCGCGAACGCAGCACCATCGGTCGAGCGGACCGACCTGGAGGCATCCGCCGACGCCATCCGCACGGCGCTCGCTGCGGCCGGACACGGCGAGCACGTCGCCGGGCTGCCAAGCTGACCCGCATGCCGCTCCAGCTGTCCGATCCGACCGAGGTCGGGTTCGATCCCGACCGGCTCGCCAACATCGATCGCCATTTCCAGCGCTACGTCGACGACGGCAGATTGACCGGGTGGCAGGTGGCCGTCATGCGCCACGGCAGGCTCGTCCACCACTCCACCGCAGGTCAACGGCATCGTGAGGACGGTGTCGATTGGGCGGACGACACGATCGTCCGGCTGTACTCGATGACGAAGCCGATCACCTCGGTGGCGGCGATGATGCTCTACGAAGAGGGCGCGTTCGAGCTCAAGGACCCGGTGTCGAAGTTCATCCCGTCGTACGCCGACGCCGGGGTCTACCGGGGCGGCTCGGCGTTCAAGCCCCTCACCGACCCGCTGACCGAACCCGTGCGGATCTGGCATCTGCTCACCCACACCTCCGGGCTGACCTACGGGTTCCACCACCAGCAGGTCACCGACGCCCTGTACCGAGCCGCCGGTTTCGAGCGGGGACAACCATCGGGGATGGATCTCGAGAGCGCGTGCGATGCGTGGGCCGCGCTCCCCCTCGCCTTCCAACCGGGTTCCGAGTGGAACTACGGCGTCTCGACCGATGTGCTCGGTCGCGTCGTCGAGGTGGTCTCGGGGCAGTCGCTCGCCGAATTCTTCGACGAGCGGATCTTCCGGCCCCTCGCGATGAATGAAACCGGGTTCCACGTCCCCGAGGAGCGAGCCGACCGCGTGGCCCGCCTCTACGGACCGAACCCGGCCACCGGCGAGGCCACGCCCAGTCCGCTCGACTTCGTCGTCACGAAGCCGCCGACGATGCTCTCCGGTGGCGGCGGACTCTGGGGTACCGCCGCCGACTACCTGCGCTTCACCCAGATGTTGCTCGGACGCGGGGAGCTCGACGGGAACCGGCTGCTCGGCTCCCGCACCGTCGAGTACATGACGCAGAATCACCTGCCCGGCGGCGCCGATCTCGAGGCGTTCGGTCGCCCGCTGTTCGCCGAGACGTCGTTCGACGGCGTCGGGTTCGGACTCGGCTTCTCGGTGCAGATGGACGCCGCGGCCAACAAGGTGTTGAGTTCGCCGGGCGAATACGCGTGGGGCGGCGCAGCGAGCACGGCGTTCTGGTGCGACCCGAACGAGGACCTCGCCGTGGTGTTCCTGACGCAGCTGCTCCCCTCGAGCACCCATCCGATCCGGCCACAGCTGAAACAGCTGGTCTACCAGGCACTCGTCGACTGAATCACGAGTTGTGCCAGGAGGTCGAGCGGATAGGTGAGGCTCTGCCGAACCTGGCCGCTCGACACTCCCAATGGATACGGGGAGGAATCAGCGGAATGAACAGGAGCGGAGCGACCTATCCGCTGATCCTCCAGGCACAACTCGTGATGGTCAGGTGGGTTCGATGAGGTGTCCGCCCTTGTTGCGGACGTTGTTCACGTCGGTCGACACCTCGTGCATCGTCAGCAGTTCGTCGGGTGCCGGCACGAGGAGTTTCTGGAGCATCTCGATGTTCTGGTTGGCGGGGTCGAGCCAGATCGGCCACATCGCTTTCGGCAGGATCACCGGCATCCGGTCGTGCACCGGGCTCATCGTGTCGTTGGCCGCCGTGGTCACCACCGTCGCGCTGTGCAGCCACGGTGCGTCGGGGCCCTCCGACTTGTCGCGCCACGCGGACCACAGGCCAGCGACCGCCAAGGGCTCGTCGTCGGTTCGGTGGATGAAGTGCGGTCGCTTGGCGAGCTTGCCCGCCTTGGTGACCGGGCCCCCCTCGACGCCGGCGGCCCACTCGTAGAAGCCGTCCATCGGGATGATGCAGCGATGCTTCTTGAACACGCCCTTGAACGCGTTCTTCTCGGCGAGTGTCTCGGCGCGGGCGTTGATCATCCGCTGCCCGATCTTGCGTTCTTTCGCCCACACGGGGATCAGCCCCCAGTGGAACACCTGCAGCTCGGGCGGGCCGTCGGCCTGACCGACGACCCCGTAGATGTCGTTGGTGGGCGCGACGTTGAAGTTCTCGCCGAGCGTCTCGACGGTCGACTCGGCGCCGAAGTACTTCGCGATCCGCTCAGGTGCCGACGACGACACGAAGCGGCCGCACATCGGCCGACCTCAGGCCGTCTGGTCGTCGAGCTTGGCGTCGGGCGCGTTCTTGCGGATCGATTCGATGCCGTTGACACACGCCTTCTTGGTCGTGTATCCCTCGCCGGTGGCGATGGTCTGGCCGTTGCCGGCCTTCAGGCGGAAGCGGTACTCGCCCTTCTTGTCCTGGTAGACCTCGAATTTTCCTGCCATGTGTCGGTACCTCGCGAGTGGCGGTCGGGAACGTCGGTCAGCTTAGTCGACCGCGCTCGATACCCGGATCGACCGGTGCCTCGCCGCTGGGCACGTTCCGACCGACGATCGCCGGCACTGCGATGACGTCGAGTTGCTCGAGCAGCTGTGTCGCCTCGGCGCGCCGGCCGTCCCGAGGGTCGCCGGTCGGGCGATCGAGTTCGTCCCACACCATCAGGGTGATGGCCGTGGTGTACCGGTCGTTCGCCTCGCGTGCCGAGTCGAGCGCTCGCCGCAGCGTGTCGGCCGCCGTGACAGCGTCGCCCGACCTGACCTGGGCCAAGCCGAGCATGGGCAGGAGCTGGACGAGGAGCTGATCGTCACCCGCCTCGGAGGTCAGGCGCCGTTCGATCGCCTCGGCGAGCGACAGCGCCGACGCCGTGTGCCCCCGCAGGAGTTGACACTCGACCCGACGCACCGCCATCTCGTTCACCAGGGCCGAGGCGCCGAGCTCCGACAACGCGACGGTGGCCTCGTCGAGGAGGGTGATGCCCCGCTCAGGGTCGCCGGAGCGCGCCATCGTCATCGCGAGGTTCGACCCGGCGTACGGCACGCCGACGGTGAACCCGGCCTGCTGCCACGCCGCCGACGCGTGTTCGAAGAGCTCGACGGCCTCGTCGTGACGGCCCTGGAGGCTGAGGATCTCTCCGATGTTGTTCGCGACCATCGCCTCACCGACCACGTCACCTGCCTGGCGACGAAGCGTCCTGCTGCGCTCGTACTCCGCGATCGCCGACCGCCACTGGCCGTCGAAGTGATGGCGGACCCCGCGGTTGTTCAGGACGTTCGCCTCGCCGACGAGGTCGCCGGACCCGGCGAACATCTCCAAGGCGAGATCGGAATACCGGGCGGCATCGGGGCGGCCGAGGGTCCGGTACGCGACCTCGACCATGTTGAACGCCCGTGCCATGGCCAGCTGGTCGCCCGTCCGTTCGGCGCTCTCCGCAGCGAGTTCGGCCTGCGCGGCGCACAGACGCAGGCGGCCCTGCCGATGGAGTGCTCCTGCTCGCAACCGTGCCGTCTCCGCGGTCTCCAGGTCCCGAGCCCGGGCATTGTCGATCTGTTCGACAGCGCGCACCGCACGGGTCAGCCAGGACAGCGACTGGCTGAGGCGTCCCTCGTTGAGTCGTACCTCGCCGATCTTGCGGAGGAGCCGCGCCTGGTGCTCGGAGCCGGCGTCGCGGGCTCGGCTCTCCTGGTAGGCGGCGAACGCCTCCGGGTAGTGACCCATCAGTTCGTGGACGTCGCCGAGCGACTCGGCGACACGCGCCCGCGCCGCTTCGTCGGCGGCGGTCACGTGCTGTGCGTTCCGAAGCGCTCGTTCGAACAGTGTCACGGCCTCGGCGTTGGCGAATGTCCGCCGTGCCGATTCACCGCCGGCCACCGAGTAGATCCATGCACGCTCGTGGTCGCGGGCCCGGTCGAAGTGGTCGGAGAGCAGCGGCATCACGGTCGTGAGGTTGCTGCCGCGCCGGCGCTCGAGCGTCGTCCCGATCGCCAGGTGCATCTGGCGTCGTCGTCGATAGGCGAGGCCCTCGTACGCCACGTCCCGGTAGATCGACTGACGGAACCGGTAGATCCCGGGACCTTCGGGAACGAGGAACGACCCGAGCGATGCCCACCGATCGGGCGACTCGAGTTCTGGCTGGTCGAACGCCGTGGCGAGCAGTGGTGCGTCGACGGTGTTGCCTCCCACCGAGACGTCGCGGAGGAGCACCCGATCTCGGGGCGGGAGCAGGTCGATCCTCGTCGTGATCAAGGACTCGATCGACTCGGGCAGTGCGTCGCCACTGCCCTCCTCGAGTGCTGCAACGAGTTCGAGGACGAACAGCGGGTTGCCGGCGGCGCGTTCGACGAGCGCCTCGACGTCGGATGCCGCGGTCGTCGTGTCGCCGACGCCGACCTCGACGCCGGCGGCGGCGAGCAGGTCGACGACGTCTTGGACGCCAAGGCTCGTGAGTGACACGGTTTCGAGCGGCACCTCGGACCCGAGCGCGAGTCCTTCCGACCCCGTTCGGCGCGTCATGACGATCATCGTCGAACGTTGTGCGACGCGACGCGCCAACTCGCACAGCACGTCGACGGAACCGGGATCGAAGAGGTGGACGTCCTCGGCCAGCACGGCCGTCGGTTCCCGGAGCGCACGGTCGATGGCGTCGGCCGTGACGGACAGCATCCGGTCGCGCCGGAACTCGTCGGCCAGCCGTTCGACCGCCGAGGTCATGCCCACCTCGGCCCCCACCGGCAGCGCCAGCAGCGGGAGCCACCTCATCAGTTCGGGTGCGTTCGTCGCCGACCATGCGATCAGTTGTTCACCGAGGTCAGCCGGATCCTGCCCGTGGAGTTGGAGGACGTCGCGCAGCAGGCCCCTGATCATGAAGAAGGGAGTGTTCTTCGCATACTGACCCCCGCGCATCCGATGGACACGGAGTCCGGGGTGGTGCAACAGCGTCTCGTCGGCGAGGCGAGACTTGCCGATGCCCGGCTCCCCCACGATGTCGACCACCGAGCCTCGACCGGCGAGGGCAGCGTCGGCGAGCAGGTCCAGACGCGTTCGCTCGTCGGCTCGCCCCACGAAGCCCACGTGGCTCACGTGGTCGGCGTCGTCGACCGACAGTGCATCGCCCAACACCGCTGCACGGATCGGCTCGGACTTCCCCTTGACGTGGAACGGCGGCAGTTCCGCGATGTCGAACTTGGTGTCGGCCCGGCCCAGCACCTGCCTCGACACGATGATCTGTCCCGGCTCGGCGCGCTGCATCAGGCGCGCCGCGAGGTTGACGGCGTCGCCCATCACGGTCAAGGTGCGTCGGGTCGGTCCTCCGAGGTCACCGACGAAGACATGCCCGCGGTTGACGCCCGCCCGGATCGGCAGCGTGGTCTCGAGCGAGAACAGTTCCCGCAGCCCCAGGAGCATGTGGTCCTCGTCGGCATCGGTCGACGTCGGCGCTCCGGCTGCGAGGATCAACTTCGTACCGTTGACGTAGACGTCGCTCGCGAGCAGGTGGATCGGATGATTGCCGAGCACCTGGCGCACGTTCGCCGCGAGTCGCTGGGACGCCTCGTTGACGGCGTCGGCGCCGTCGGCGGCGAACAGATCGTCGGTGCCGGTCATGTTCACGAAGGCCACCACCACCTGTCGGTGCTCGCCGGGCACCCCGGCGACGATCTGGTCGGCCAACGCTGCCGGGAGGTACCGACCGAGGCCGGCGAGGCCGCGTCGACCGGACGAGCGCGCTCCCGAGTCCTCCTGGTGCTGCACTCGGCGGCGGGCGAGTTGCCACGCCCCGCCGTCGGTCTCCTCGCCGAGCCAGGACGCAGGCAGGAGCCTGGCCGTGGCCTCGCTCACGAGGATCTCGCCGCGAGCGGCATCGCCCTCGCACCGCACCGTCATCGAGACGGTGGGCCCTCCGACGAGCAACTCGAGGTGTCCGGCGTCGGCGAGCGAGCAGCCGATCGTGCCCGAGTGCGCACCCTGCGAGATGCCCAGCTCGACGCGCTTGACCGACTCCGTCGACCACGATCGGCTCACGATCGTGTGCATCGCGCTCATCGCCTCGGCGGCGTCCTCGGCGTGTCGTTCTCCGCCGAACAGGACCAGGAGTGCATCTCCCCCGAACTTGACGATGTCGCCGTCGCGCCGTTCGCACGCGGCGATCATCTCGGTGAAGCAGCGATTCAGCAGATCGGTCAGCTCTTCGGCTCCTTCGTGACCGAACGCAGCCAGGCGCTCCGACAGTGCGGTGAAGCCGCTGATGTCGGCAGAGACGAGCGTGCCCGACGCGAACAGCAGCTGCTCGTTCGACCCACTGCGATGGTGATCTTCGACCAGACGGGGAACGTAGGTCGCGAGGAGCGAATCTCGGTCTGTTGCCGACGTGCGGCGTTCCGTGGTCACCGTCGCAGCGTGAACCGAGCGCTGCCTTGCGCCGGCGGCGGGTGCTGGAGGTCGGGCACCGGCGCGGTCGTGAAGTTCAACGTGTAGCTGCCCGGGGCGACATACGGGAACGAGGTGGTGTCGAGGTTGTAGATGTAGCCCTTCTGCGCGTAGCGGAACTCGTAGCCGTTGTTCGAATTCCCCGAGTCGTTCGGGCCCGGAGGGAAGCTGACGCCGTCGGAACCGGTGACCGACACGGCGGTGAGCACGATGTTCCTCGACGAGATGTTGCGCCCGGTGGCATCACAGAGTTGGATCTTGATCGTGTAGTTCGATCCGATCTGCTTGGACTGGGTGTGGTCGTACTGCTCGATCACACACAGGTTCACCGTGTAGCTCGCCGTCGCGGTGGTCGTCGTCCCCGCGCGGTCGGTCGCGGTGACGACCACGTCGTAGGCACCGGCCTGGGTCACCGGTACGGGGATCGTTCCCGTCTCGGAGTCGTCGGAGAGCACACTCGATTCGCCGCGCGGACCGGTCAGCTCGACCGTGCACGACTCGATGCCCGAGCCGTCATCGGTGCAGGCGAACGTCGCGCTGTTCGTCTCACCGATCGTGGCGGACGAGGTCGCCAGGCTGACGACGGCGGTCGGTGCGATCGTGTCGACCACGGTGTACGTCGCCTCGACGGAACCGACGTTGCCGCTCATGTCGGTGGCCGTGACGACCACACGGTGGGTGCCCAACACGTCGACGGGGAGGGAGACGCCGATCGCTCCGCCGGTGTCGGTCTGGGCGACGTCGCCGTCAGGTCCGATCACGGTCATCACGCACGATGCCACACCGGACCCAGCGTCGGTGCAGGAGTAGTCGGCGGTGTTCGTCGCAGGCATCTCGACCGACGTCCTGGCCAGCGTCAGATTGGCTTCGGGTGCGGTGAGGTCGGTGACCTCGTAGCTGGTGTCCGTGCTCCGGACGTTGCCGGCCATGTCGGTGGCGGTGACGCGGACGGCGTAGGTGCCCAGTCGGTCACTCGGCAGGGCGACGTCGTCGCCACCACCGACGTCGCTGTCGATCAGGACGAGTTCACCGGTGTCGAAGGCAACGAACAGCTCGCACGATCGGATCCCGGAGAGCTCGTCGCCGCAGGAGTAGTCGGCGGTGATGTCGTTGCCGATCGCGACCGTGGAGGCGACGACCAGCGTGGGTTCGATCGGATCTTCGCGGTCGATCAGGACGGTCACGGCGTCGTCTCCGATCGCCGAGCCGAGGTTGCCGGCGAGGTCGGTGGCCCGTGCGGTGAACACCGTGACGCCGTCGACCGCGAAATCGAACGGTTCCGTGTACGGGAGGTACGTCGCTCCCCCGTCGATCGAGTACTCGACCCCGGCGATGCCCGAACCGGCGTCGGTGGCATCGATCGTGATCGTCACCGGCTGGTTCGTCCACACGGCGGTCGATGCAGAGATCGAGACCGTCGGGGCCACCGTGTCGATCCGGATCGTGACGGGATCGGAGACGCTCGGGTTGCCGGCGAGGTCGGACGCTCTCGCCGTGACCGTGGTCGTCGACGCGACCGAGAACGGAGCGCCGTACGGGACGTAGGTGGCGCCTCCGTCGGTGGAGTACTCGAACGACGTCGGGTCGACGCCCGATCCGTCACCGTCGTCGGCCTGGAGCGTCACGAGCACCGGACCAGATGACCACTCGCCGGCCGGCCAGGTCTGAACGGACACGTCCGGGCCGAAGGAATCGAGCCGCAACTCGAGCGCCGCGAATGCCCCTGTTTCGTCGAACGCCGTCACGACATGGTCGCCGGTGTCGACGATGATCGCGTTCGAGGTCGTATCCGAATCCGACAGGGTCAGCGCCATCGTGTACTCGGCGAAGGGGCCCGCGTCGACGCGATACTCGACGCGCTCGCCGCCGCCGGAAGCCGTGACGACGACGTCACCCCGGTACCAACCGTTCGATTGCGTGCCATCGGCGGTGAGGACCAGGTTCGACACATCGCCGGGGCTCGATGCGAGGAAGTAGCGGGACTTGCTGTTGCTCATCGCGACGTTGCCGGCATCGTCGACCGCTTGCACGATGTACTCGACCCGCGTCTCGGTGTCGGTGGGCTCGAACGGTCCGACGCCGGTCCATGTCCCGTCACCCAGGTCGACCAGGTCGACTCCCGACCAGATGTTCGCGCCTGCTGCGCGGTAGAGCACGTACACGCGCTCCGCCGTGGTGTCGACCTCGATGTCGAACCGGATCGCGTCGTCGTCGAACCGACCACTGCTCGTCGCGATCGCGGGAGGGGTGAAATCGTTCGACGGGCTGTAGTACACCTCGGCCACCACGCGGGTGTGGAGTCGCTGGGTGCCGCTGTCGGGTTCGTCGTCGCTCGCCCGGTACTGACCGGCGGCGACCAGGATCTGCTCGTGGCGCTCGCGGCCGAGTTGGTATCGGCGCACGGTCGACATCTCGGCGGGGAACGATCCGTCCAGGTACTCCGGGCGTGGATCGCCGAAGTTCGGCGAGGCCCGGAAGAAGACCGGGTCGAACGGGACGGGAGCGTCGACGGTCGTCAGTTCGGTGATCAGGGCGTCGCGTGCCTGCAGCCCGTCGAAGGACGGGACGTCGGCCGCGTACAGGGGTTGGATCGGATGGCCGTTCACCGTGATCGCTCGACCATCGACCTGGTAGTACGACCCGTCGGGCGTCTCGACGAGCTCGAACTGGGGAACGGAGGGATCGGTCGCCGGCGGATTCCGCCGGAACTCGACTGCCGCGATCGGCTGCCCGGTGATCGGATCGGTGTCGGGCACCGCCGCGGCAGCCGCCGTCAACGGGGCGACGGCTTCGACCGCTCGCGTCAGGTCGGGCGGCGCCGTGTTGACGTGGAACATCGGGAGGCCGTACAGCACGAACTGTTGCAGCGCCTTCTCCTGGTACGCGTCGAGCACCAGCACGTCGCGTGCCATCCGTTGCTTGGCCGCCGCCCAGGCAGCGCCGATCGAACCGTGTCCGCCGACCTCGTCGGCGAAGATCGCCGTCAGCATCTCCGTCAGCGCGATGCGGTCGGTGTCGCCGTAGCCGTAGCCGGTGTTGCCGCCGAAGACGGTCGTTCGCCCTCGCGCGAGTTCCTGCGCCCAGTCGTTGGGCGCGGCCGTCGGGGCGACGCCGATCTGGACGTCGCTCACGCTGTAGCCAGAGTGGCATCCCATGCTGTAGACGACCGACCGGTCGACGGTCACAGGCAGTTCGTCGGTGCTGAACAGCCCGTCGTCGCCGCCCTGCGGATTGAAGTTGTCGAACGCCGGCAGCGCGTTGTTCTCGTCGAAGTGGGCGTGGATGCCGATCACGTCGAGGTGCTCGCCGCCTGATGTGTCGAGCGCGTCGGCGAGATCGCCGTCGGTCCACGATGGTCCGATCAGCGAGTCGTCGACGGTGTAGCCCGCATCGGCGAGGTTGGAGGCGTTGAGTTCGGCCCCGTCGGTGAGGAACTCGTAGCCCGTCTGGAGCGCGTTCCTGCTCTCGGTGGTGGGGTCGAGGCGACCACCGAACTCGACGAAGTTCTCGAGTGCCCCGATGATCTCCGATGGGGTCTCGACCAGGCGGCCGACCGCTCGATCGGGCACGAACAGCTCATGGTCGCGGATCCGGATACCGGCGTCCGACCCGTACGGATCATCGGTGCGGTACCGCCCGGCAGCGAGCGCAGCGTTGCTCTCGTTGTCAGCGTCGGCGGCGAAATCCTGGCTGAACGTGCGCTCGTTGGCGAAGTTCGCGTCGTCGACGACATTGGCCATCGGCACCTGACGGTCGTCGCCCACGATGACGATGTACTCGATGCCGGGGCGAGCGGCGGTGTAGCGATCGATCACGTCGCCGATCGCTCGCACGATGTCGTTGGATCGCTCGGGGTCGCACGGGTCCGCGGCACGCGCCTCGTACGCGGCGCGGACTGCGCTGTCGTCGTCGACCGGCAGGACAGCCCCGACCACACCGCTGCTCGCCGCCGCGGCGACGTCTTCGGCGGCGGCGAGGACGTCGGCGGCGACGGGCCCGTACGTGAACTCGAGCAGCTGGGAGTTGGTGATGAACAGGGTGTTCAGTTCGGTCGGCAGGGTGCTGTCGATCGCCGGGAGCGGCAGTGGTGCGATCTGTTCGACGCCGGGATACGGCAACGGGTCGCACGGACCACGTGCGATCGTGGCATCGGTCCGGATCCGCAGCGCGTACGGCGTGTCGGCGACGGCACCGTTGTAGCCGGTCACCTGGATGAAGTACCGGCCGGCACGCAATGTCCCGGTGCGGATCCGCTCGCTCCCCCGGGCACGGTTGGACGAGATCGCGGTGACGGCGTAGTCCGAGGCGGTGACGCCGGCGGCGGTGAGCACCTGCGGGATGTCCTGGACGGTGTCGGTCTGGACGATGTCGTCGAACGGATTGAGGTCGAGGGTGACGTCGTCGAGGTAGGCGATCGATTCGGTCGGCGCCCCACGGAGCGGTTCCGACTTCTCGCCGTACAACACGACGTCGTAGTCGGCGGGCAGGTTGCTGAGGAAGACGTCGGCGCGGACACCACAGCGCGCGGCCTCTTCGCTGATGTCGAACTGGTACAGGTCGATGCCGTCGGTGGTCGACGACACCCAGCCGAGGTTCACGTCGCCGGGCCCGCTCGTCGCGCAGACGCCCCCGGTCTCGATCACGACCGGAACGGTGGGTCCACGGTCCGGCGCGGTGACGGTCACGTCGAACGTCGACGGTCCGGTCGTCGCCGGATCGTCGCCCGGTGACGAGGTCCCGCTCGCCGATGCGGACGCCGTGAAGGTACCGAGCTCGAAGCCGGCGCGAGTGTCGATCGCCAACGTGTGCTCGCCGCTCCCCACGTCTGCCAGCCGGTACGTGAGCGTGATCGGGGTCGGCTCACCCGCCGGATCGACGCACGAACCGCCAGGACAGCTCAGTTCCGGGTCGGCGACCGGCGTGCCGTCGAGCGATGATCCCCCGGGGACGTACGAGAAGCCGGGCGGGATCGCCACGGAGACGGTGAGTTCGGCAGCGGCGGCGGTCAGATCGACAGCGGCGAGGTACTGGAACGTCGAGTCGTTGACGGTGTCGGCGTTCTGGATGCCCGGCACCGTGAGGTCGACCTCGTTCCACGGGATCGACTCCGGCGGCATGATGCCGACGAGCAGATCGGCCGTCGAGTAGTCGCCGAGCAGTTCGAACGCCTCCGGGTGGTCGAGGAAGAGGGCCCCGAGATCTCCGAGTTCGGCGCCATCGGCGATGGCGCCGGCGAGGAAAGCGTCACCGAGGGTGCTGCCGTCACAACCACCGGGCACGAGACTGCAGTCGATGACGCTCAGGTCGTCGAAGGCGTTGAGCGGGAACGCGTTGAGCGGGAAGGCGTTGAGCGGCGACGACTGCCAACCGAAGGCGTTCAGCGGGAACGCGTTCAGCGGGAACGCGTTCAGTGGGAACGCGTTCAGTGGGAAAGCGTTGAGCGGGAAGGCATTCAGTGGGAACGCGTTGAGTGGGACCCCGGCGAGGGCAAGGGAGGCGAGTGTGTACGAATCATCGGTCGGGTCGACCCCGCCGGCCTTCGACGCACAGAAGTCGGGAACCAGGTCACACCAGGTCTCGGCGGTTCCGAACGCGTTGAGCGGGAACGCGTTGAGTGGGATCGAGCCGAGGAGGAACGCGTTGAGCGGGAACGCGTTGAGCGGGGTGCCTTCGAGATTGATGTCGCCGACGGAGATGGCTTGGACCGAGGTGAGATCGCGGACGTCGCCGAGGGTCAGCGAGTGGATCGGCACGCCCTCGAACTCGCTGTCCGCCAGCACCTCGTCCCAGGAGCTCTCGGTCAGCACGAGGTCGGACAGCGGGAACGCATTCAGCGGGAACGCGTTGAGCGGGAATGCATTCAACGGGAACGCATTCAGCGGTGCGGCGGCCGTGAAGAACGCGTTCAAGGGGAACGCATTCAACGGGAACGCGTTGAGCGGGAACGCATTCAACGGGAACGCGTTGAGCGGTGCCGCCTCGAGCGGGAACGCGTTCAGCGGGCTGGCGTCGAGCGTGCCGGCGAACAGCGTGTCGGTCTCGACGACCGACGCGGAGATCGCCGAGCTGGGAAGGAACTGTGCGCCGACCAGCGGGGTCGTGGTGCTGGCGGTGAGGGTGAGGTCGATCGCGAGTGGCGTCAACTCGTAGGCGCCGAGATCGCAGCCGGCGCCCGACGGTCGCGCCAGACCCCGCTGATCCGTGGCGACCTCGGTGTCGTTGGTGTCGAGAACACCGTCGAGCCCGACCGACCGGCACGTCGCTGCGGTGCCCCGGTCGAGCACGAGGCTGTCGGCGGTGAGCGGCATCGTGAGCGTCGGGCCGCCGAAGTCGCCGAGCGTCCCGACGCCGGCGGGTCCGTCGACGGTGCCGACCAGGGTCGCGGGCGTCGGTTGGCAACCCTGCGCATTGCCGACGAAGTTCGGTCCGATCAGGTCGGGGTTCCCCGAGCAGTCGGACCCGTCGGCACTCTGCTGATTCGCTCGTGTCAGCACCGAACCGGTGACGTACACGTTGCCACCGTTGCTGTCGACGCCGCCGCCCTTCTGGTTGTTGGACGTGTTGTCGACGAAAGTGGAGTACGAGATCGAGGCAGTGCCCGCGACCGAGATGGCACCGCCGCTCTGGGCCGTGTTCTCGTTGAACGTGCTGTTGACGAGTTCGAGGGTGCCGTCGACCCGGATCGCGCCACCCTTTCGGCCCACCTGGTTGGACACGAACGTCGACCCGGAGATCGTCGCCGAGCCTGCCACGTAGACGCCGGCGCCTTCGCGGGCAGTGTTGTTCTCGATGGAGCTCGATGCGAGGTGGAACCGCTGTGACGTCTCGGTGACGGCGATGGCGCCGCCGCTGACGTTCGGCCTGCCTGCTCCCGTGATGGTCACGCCGCGGATGGTGACGTCGTCGGCGTCGACGATGATCCCCTGCTTGCCAGCGGCGTCGATCGTGTGGTCGCTCGCCCGACCGCCACCGCTGACGCTCGCGCCGATCACGGACGTCCCGGCTCCGGTGATCGTGATCGACTTGTCGAGCCGATAGACGGCCGGACCGAGCCGCACGGTCGACCCGGGATTCGCATTGGCGAGATCGACGGCGCTGCGGAGCGAACACGTCGCGGTCGACGGGTCGGCCGAGGGACAGACGCCGGCGACATCGGCCGGATTGTCGACGATGATCTGCAGCGGTTCACCCGCCGCCGTGACCGTCGTGGTCGCTCCGAAGCAGAAGCTGGTGATCGCCAGCACTGCTGCACTCGCGCACGGCGCGAGCCGTCGTACTCCGTGGTCTGGTGACATGTCGCCCTGATTTCGCCTGTGGTCAGCAGTAGCGCTGCTGCCCGGAGCATAGGCGGTTCAGGGCAGGGCGGTCACAACGAGTTGCCGATCGGCGACTATTGCCACGGAGCGTGACGAACCGGTCACGCGGCACCCTCTGCTCGATCCGAGCGATGATGATGTCCGCGGGTGACCTCCGGGGACGAACCAGGGGCGGGAATCCCACGAGGAGATTCCCGCCCGGTCGGGCTGACAGGATTCGAACCTGCGACCCCTTGTCCCCCAGACAAGTGCGCTAACCAAGCTGCGCTACAGCCCGTGACGACATTCCTGTCGTGTTTGTGCCCGGCGATCCTATCGACCGCCGACCGTTCTCAGACCACGAGCTGGACGAAACGCCAACCGAGGTAGACGACGGTCGCCCCGACGAGCAGCTTGAAGTGCCACGGCGTCGACTCGTCGTGCGCCGCACGACCGCCCGGCCCCTGGGCCGCCCCGACCTCTCCCCCACACACGGGGCAGGTGCCGTCGTCGTTCATCGCGGTGGGTGCGTGATACTTCGCGCACTCCTCGCACCACGGCATCAATCGACCTTCTTGCGGATTCGCAACTTGATCGGTGTCGCCCCGAACCCGAACGCCTCCTTGATCTTGCGCTCGAGATAGCGGACGTGGTGCTGTGGCAGCTCACGGTTGACGAAGAGGGTGAACGTGGGTGGGTCGGTCGCACCCTGCACCGCGTACAGCACGCGAGCGCCCTGGCCGGCCGGCGACTCCTGCTGCGCCTTGATGATCACCCGGTTGACGTCGCGGGTCGGGACACGGCGGTGGTACTGCTCGATCGCCTCCTGCAGGCGGGGTCGCAACTTGTGCACGTTCTTGCCGCTGAGCGCCGAGATCTTGATGACCGGCGCATCACCGAGGAACGACAGCTTGCGGGTCAACTCGGTCTCGACCTCGTGGCGACGTTCGACATCGCCGACCAGGTCCCACTTGTTCAGCAGGATCACGATCGGGCAGCCGGAGGCGTCGACCCGCTCGGCGAGACGCTGGTCCTGCCCGGTGACACCTTCGGTGGCATCGATGATCAGGAGCGCGATGTCGGCGTCGTCGATCGCCCGGAGCGCCCGGACGAGCGAGTAGTACTCGGCCGAGTCGTCGATCTTGCCCTTCTTGCGCATGCCGGCCGTGTCGATGAAGACGATCGGGCCGTCCTCGGTCTCGACCAGCGTGTCGATCGCGTCGCGGGTCGTGCCGGCCATGTCGTGCACGACCGACCGGTCGGAACCCACCAACCGGTTGAACAAGGTGCTCTTGCCCACGTTCGGGCGACCGACGATCGCCACGCGAGGCGGGCGGGCGTCGTCGGGGGTCCAGGGTTCGGCGTCTTCATCGGACACCCAGTTGCCGTCGTCGGTGGGCTCGACGTACACGGCCTTGTCGCCGAACCGCTCGAGCACGACGTCGAGCAGGTCACCGGCCCGCCGCCCGTGGAGCGCGCTGACCGGCACCGCGTCGCCGAGACCGAGGGACAGGAACTGCCACAGGTCTTCTTCGCGGCGGTTGTTGTCGGCCTTGTTGGCCACGACCACGACGTTGTGTTCGCCGCGACGAAGCCAGTCGGCGACCGCTTCGTCGTCCTGCAGCGAACCGACGCTGGCATCGACGACGAACAGCACCAGATCGGCGCCGGCCACGGCCTGTTCGACCTGCCGCGACACCTTGTCGTCGAGGTCGGAACCCTTCGGCATCCATCCGCCCGTGTCGATCACGTTGAACGAGACCCCGAGCCAGTCGGCCTCGAGTTCCTTGCGGTCGCGGGTGACGCCCGGCTGGTTCTCGACGATCGCCGCCTGTTCACCCACGATCCGGTTGAACAGGGTGCTCTTGCCCACATTGGGGCGGCCGACGATGACCACCGTCGGCAGATCGGTGGATTCCATGGTGCTCATGCTGCCTGCTCCAACGCGTTTCTCAACGCAATACCGTCGGTCGGGACGATCTCGACCGGACGCGGGAGGTCGCCGACCGAGAGTCCGTCGAGGAATCTGCCGTCGTCGGACAGACACACGTCGGGCAGCAGATACCGGTCACCCTCCGGTTCGGCGCCGAGGACACGGGTGAGGTCGTCGCCGGTCATCAAGCCGGTCACGCCGGTGTTGCCACCGAAGAACCGGTTCTCGACCGGCAGGATCCTGACGTCGTGGCGGCCCAGTTGGTCGATCAGTGGGCCGATGACCTGGGCGCCGAATGGTCCGGTCAGCACGCCGACGCGAGCGTTGCGTCGAGGGCGCAACGACACCGACTGCACGACGTCGTTCGACGGCGACCGCAACCCGGTGTAGGCGGCGGGGTTGGAGGGGAGGTCGACCGCAGCGAAGAAGCCGCTCCGGACGCCGGTCGCCTCGTCGGTGATGCCGTGGAACTCTCGCTCGAACGTACGAGCCATCCCGATGCCGTCCTCGTGCATCGAGAACCCCTCGTAGGTGTCGGCCTCGGGGAACTCGCGGCCGGTCATCAGGTAGTACTCGTCGGCCGCGAACACCATCCGTCGACCGAGCACCTCGAGGAACCTCGCCTGCCACGCCTCGATGATGTCGACGACGCGGGCGGCTTCGTCGGGCGTGTGGAGCCGCATCGCCGACTCCTTGTTGAACTTCGACAATCCGAGTGGCACGACCGCCACCGACTCGAGCTCGGGGAATCGGTCGAGCACACCGGCGAGGGTGTCGTCGAGGACGTCGCCGTCGTTGACCCCCGGGCACACCACCACCTGGCCGCGGACCTCGATGTCGTGGTCGAGCAGCGCACGGACCCAGCGCAGGCTCATCCCACCCCTGGCGTTCTTCAACATGCGGTTGCGGACGTGGTGATCGGTGGCATGGATCGAGACGTTCAGCGGGGAGAGGCGCTCGGTGACCACGCGCTCGAGATCGGACTCCGTGAACCGGGTGAGCGTGGTGAAGTTGCCGTAGAGGAAGCTGAGCCGATAGTCGTCGTCCTTCAGGTACAGGCTGCGGCGCATGCCCTTGGGCAGCTGGTAGATGAAGCAGAACTCACAGTGGTTGTCGCACGTGCGTACCCGGTCGAACACCGCCGACTGCACCTCGACGCCCAGCGACTCGCCGGCCCGTTTCGGTACGTCGACGTCGAGTTCGAGCCCGTTGCGCAGCACGTCGAGCACGATGTCGGCCTCGTCGGTGTACATCTGCCACTCGATGACATCGCGCGGCACCTGTCCGTCGACGCGCGCGATCTCGTCGCCGGGCTGGAGCCCGGCGAGCGCGGCCGGTGAATCGGGCGCGACGGCGACGACGAGTGGTGCGGACATGGCCGGACCAGGCTATCGGCGCCGTGTCCAGGGGCTCGCCGGTACTCTGTCGGGCAGATGAACGTCGACCGTGTCCTCCTCGCCGAACCCCGCGGGTTCTGTGCCGGTGTCGAGATGGCGATCAAGGCGCTGGCCTGGATGGTCCGCTCGTTCGAGCCGCCGATCTACTGCTATCACGAGATCGTCCACAACAAGATCGTCGTCGAGCGGTTCGAGCGCCAGGGTGTGATCTTCGTCGACGACGTGTCGGAGGTGCCGGAAGGCCGCCCGATCATGTTGTCGGCGCACGGTTCGGCACCCGAGGTCGTGGCGGCCGCCCAGGCCCGTGGCAGCTTCGTCGTCGACTCGGTGTGCCCGCTCGTCACCAAGGTCCATCACGAGGTCAAGGTCCGCGCCGGCAAGGGTTTCCGGATCCTGTACGTCGGCCACGAAGGCCACGAAGAAGCGGTCGGCACGATGGCGGTCGCCCCCGAGTCGATCAGCCGGGTCGAGTCCACCGACGAGGTCGACGCACTCCCCGAGTTCGATCAGCCGGTCGCGCTGCTCGCGCAGACGACGCTGTCACATAGGGATTGGGAGGGGGTCGCGGTGCGCGTCCGCGAGCGGTTCCCCGACGTCTGGACCCCGGGACGCAGCGATCTCTGCTTCGCCACCACCAACCGGCAGTCGTCGCTCCTCGCGATGGCCGAGCGGTGCGACGCGATCATCGTGATCGGTTCGTCCAACTCGTCCAACACCCGTGCGCTCGAGCAGCTCGCACGCGAAGCGGGTTGCGAACGCGTGTATCGGGTCAACGTCGCCGAGCAGGTCCCCGACGACCTGACCGGCACGGTCGGCGTCACCGCCGGCGCATCCGCCCCGGAAGAACTCGTCGAGAGCGTGCTCGCCCGTCTGGCGCCCCGCCACGGGGTCGACGTGGTGCGCATCACCGAAGAAGACGAGTACTTCCCGCCGCCCCGGAACATCCGCGAACTCCAGGGCTCGATCGAGCAGGCCAGCACGGCCATGCTCGGCGGTTCGCTGCTCGCCCGGCCGGGGATGGACGACCGGAGCCTGCCCGCCAGCGAGGTCCTGGCCGCCCTGGCCGACTGATCATGCTCTCCCCCACCACCGACACCGTTCGCCTCTTCCTGCATGTCGTCGCCGCATCGATCTGGGTCGGCGGTCAGGTCGTGTTGGCCGGGCTCGTCCCCGGCCTGCGGCGGGTGCACCCCGACGCCACCAAGGTCGCAGCCAGGGCGTTCGCACGCGTGGCGTGGCCGGCGTTCGCCGTCGTCGTGCTGACCGGGCTCTGGAATCTGGGCGACATCGACGTCGCGAACACCACGACCACGTACCAGATCACGTTGTTCGTGAAGATCGCGCTGGCGATGGCGAGTGGTGCCGCGGCGGCGGTGCATCAGATCGGCAGCTCGAAGCTCGCTCTCGCCCTCGGCGGAGCGATCGGCTTGCTGGCTGCGCTCGGGGCGATGTTCTGCGGCTATCTCCTCACGACCGGCGTGTGAGGCTCCGGATCGAGGGTCCGTCCCGACGGTTCACGTGGTGACCGCCGGGTACTGTCGGGTCATGAGTGACATCGAGGAGCATCCCGAGCCGCTGGTCGTCGCGACCTATTCCGATCGCGGCGAGGCCGAGGTCACGAAAGCCCACCTCAGCGACAACGGCATCCGCGCCGAGATCGTCGACGAGGTCGAGGGTGGAGCGCTCCCGGTCGATGGTGAGTCAGGCGTCCGGGTCGTGGTTCCCGCCGCCGACGCCGAGTTGGCTCGCGCCATCCTCGCCGGCTGACGCCGGGGCCGAACCCGGCGATCAGTTCCGCGGGACCTGACTCCACGGCACGTCGCGATCGACCCGCACGTCTCCGGGCAGACCGAGGACGCGCTCGCCGAGGATGTTCTGCATGACCTCGGTCGTGCCGCCCTCGATCGAGTTCGCTCGCGACCTGAGGAACTTCTTCTGCAGTGAGTCGGCGCCCATGGTCATCTCTGGCCGCACCATCTCGTAGCTGCCGTACAGCATGCCGTCGGCACCCATCAGGTCGACCATCGCCTCGTAGATCGCCTTGTTGAGGTTGGCCGACTCCATCTTGCCGATCGACCCCTCGGGGCCCGGGTCGCCGAGACGACGATTCTGGTTGGCGCGGATGTTGGTGAATCGGTGCACTTCGGCGCGCACCCAGAGTGCCGTGACTCGATCTCGCGTCGAAGCGTCCTTGCGATCGTCGGGGAGACCGTTCCACACGTCGAGCAGGTCGGCGATCGTCCCCGACCCACGTGAAGGGATCGACCCACCGATCGAGGTGCGTTCGTTCATGAGCGTGGTGAGTGAGACACGCCACCCGTCGCCCGGATTGCCGAGCATCTCGGAGTGCGGGATGCGGGTGTCGGTGAAGTACACCTCGTTGAACTCGGCCTCGCCGGTCATCTGCCGCAACGGCCGGGTCTCGACCGTGTCGGCCTGCATGTCGACGACGAATGCGGTCAGGCCGGCGTGCTTGACCGCTTCCGCGTCGGTGCGGACGACGAGCAGGCCCCAGCGCGAGACGTGGGCGAGCGTGGTCCACACCTTCTGGCCGTTGACGATCCACTCGTCGCCGTCACGGACGCCCTTCGACGAGAGTCCGGCGAAGTCGGAGCCGGAACCGGGCTCGCTGAACAGCTGGCACCAGATCTCCTCGCAGGTGAACAGCGGACGGAGGTACCGCTGCTTCTGCTCGTCGCTCCCCCAGGCGTGGACCGTCGGACCACACATGCCGTAGCCGATCGGGTTGCGGGCCATCGAGAACGGGCCTCCGGCGCTGCGGACTCGCTCGTTGACCAGCCGCTGCAGCTTCGGGTTCAGGCCGAGGCCTCCGAAGCCGTCGTCGAAATGGACCCACGCCAGACCGAGGTCGTACTGGGCGCCGAGGAACTCGACGGGCGACGTGGTCGCCGGCGGATGCGTTTCGATCAGGTGCTCGACCAGGTCGCTCACCCGCTGCTCGTCGGCCGTCAACGTGCTCTCGATCACCGTCATGGCCTCAAGGTATCGACCCGTCCGCCTGCACGACGAAGCCGCGCCGAGGATGCGCGGGTACCACCTGCCACACTCTGGACCGATGACGAACTCGATGCGAGCGATCGGTGTCGGCCTGGCGGCCGCTGCGCTGCTCACGGGTTGTGTCTCCGACGGTTCGGACCCGGGATCCGACACCGGCGACGCGGCCGACCCGGCACCCGGCATCTCGGTCGAGGTGCCGCCGGATCGTCTCACGCCGTTCTGCCAGGCGATGATCGAACTCACCGACCGGGTCAGGTCGGGTGAAGCGGTCGGCGACGAGGCGATCCTCGAGACGTATCGCTCCGTCAGCGACGACGTCCCTGCCGCGATCGCCGATGATTTCGATCGTGTGCTGACCGCCCTCGAGACCGGCACTCCGAGTCCGACCGATCCGCCGCGCGACACGATCCAGACCGTGCCGCGACCCTCGCCTCCGGCGAGCGGCGAGCCGACCACGACGACGAGCGCACCACCCCCGGCTGACACCACCGTCACCAGCACCGACGCCAGCGACGGTGAGGACGAGGCATCGGTGCCGGACAGTTCGGTGGTCGACGAGCGATTCGACCGCGACGGCAGCCCCGCCGATCGGATCAACAGCTACGTGACGTTCGTCTGCCGATCGGCCGACAACAACCCCGGCCCACCGGCCACACAGCCGCTCGACGGCCCGCCGGACGACGACGGCTGAGCGGCTCAGTTCAAGGGCGCGAGGGCCTCGAGCGACGCCGCTCGCTCGGCAGCGAACTCGGGTAGCGCCTGTCGCGCCTGCATCACGATCGCGAGCCGCACCGCGTCGGAACGTCGTTCGCACGACACCTTGAGATTGTTGAGGATCCGCGCGACGACGAGGCGCGGCGGGATGGTCTCGAGGAAGCGGTCCGACCAGCGCGACACCCCCTGGATCACGAGCAGGTTCCGGCACGCATCACGGGTGAGGTCGGTGTGGCCGTGGAACGGGTCGGCGAACCAGCGCGGGTCGGTCGGGTCGCCGACCAGGAAGTGCCCCGGCATGCCGACGCCCGCCAGCCGGACACCCACCCGACGGGCGACCTCGATCGCGACCACCGACAGCGTGATCGGCATACCCCGCCGGGTCGCGAGCACGTGGTCGATGCACGAGTTCTGCCAGCGGTGATAATCGGTGCGATCGCCCTCGAAGCCTGCCTCGCCGGTGAGGAACCGCATGACCCCGTCGCGGGTCGGCGTCGGGCAGTCCGCCGCCAGCACGTCGAGTTCGGTCATCACCCCGATCACGTCGAGCTCGGGCTGGAGCGCCTTCGACAGCCAGAGAACCAGTTCGTCGAGCGTGGCGTCGGGCGACGCCACGGCGTCGGCGAACGGTGCGATCCGGTCCCCGATCTCCGATCGCTGCGTCCGACCCACACCGTGACCGTACCGTCGGCTACCGTCCGCGCCCATGTATCCCGGAGCGCACCTCGAGACCCACGCCGACCGCCCCGCCGTCATCATGGCCGAAAGCGGCTGGGTCCAGACCTTCGCCGAGCTCGACGCGGCAGCGAACCAGCTGAGCCACCTGCTCCGATCGGCCGGTCTCCGACCAGGCGACCACATCGCACTCTGCATGGAGAACCACCCGCGCTACCTCGAGATCCTGTGGGGGCTCGACTACGCGGGGTTGATCTACACGGCGGCGTCGTCACGCCTCACCACCGAGGAGTTGGCCTACATCGTCGACGACTGCGGTGCCCGCGCCTTCATCACGTCGAAGCAGCAGGCCGAGCAGGCGGCCGAGTTGATCGCCTCGACCCCTGCGGTCGAACTCCGGCTGATGCTCGACGGCACGATCGAGGGCTACGAGTCGTTCGAGTCGGCGGTCGACGCGCAACCGACCGAACCGCTCGCAGAGCGCACGGCCGGTACCGACATGCTGTACTCGTCGGGGACCACCGGACGCCCCAAGGGCGTGCTCCCGGCGTTCGTGCCCGAGCCGCTCGAGACGCGCGTCACCGGCGTGGCCGGCATGTTGAGCATCCTCTTCGGGTTGAACGACTCCAGCGTCTATCTGACACCGGCGCCGATGTACCACGCGGCGCCGCTCCGGTTCTCGATGTCGGCGCTCGCCAACGGGGCAACCGTCGTGGTCATGGAGCACTTCGACGCCGAGCGCTACCTCCAGGTCGTCGAGCGGTACTCGATCACCCACAGTCAGGTCGTGCCGACGATGTTCGTCCGCATGTTGAAGCTCCCCGACGAGACTCGCGCCCGGTACGACGTATCGTCGATCGAGTGCGTGATCCACGCCGCTGCGCCGTGCCCGGTCCCCGTCAAGCAGCAGATGATCGATTGGTGGGGGCCGGTCCTGCACGAGTACTACGCCGGCACCGAGGGGAACGGGTTCGTCTACTGCAACAGCGACATGTGGCTCGCTCACCCCGGCACCGTCGGTACGCCGATCAACTGCGTCGTCCACATCGTCGGTGACGACGGCGAGGAGGTGCCGAACGGCGAGTCGGGCACCGTGTTCTTCGAAGGTGGTGCCAGCTTCGAGTACCACAACGACCCGGAGAAGACCGCCGGCTCCCGCCATCCCGAGGGGTGGTCGACCCTCGGCGACATCGGGTACCTCGACGACGACAACTTCCTCTACCTCACCGACCGCAAGGCGTACATGATCATCTCGGGCGGGGTGAACATCTACCCGCAGGAGGCCGAGAACGTCCTGACGATGCACGACGCCGTGCTCGATGTCGCCGTGTTCGGCATTCCCAACGACGACTTCGGCGAGGAGGTCAAAGCGGTGGTGCAGCCGCGCGAGATGCCCGTCGACGACGATGCCGCTGCCGCACTCGCGAGCGAACTGATCCGGTACTGCCGCGAGCACCTCGCCGACGTCAAGTGTCCCCGATCGATCGACTTCCGTGAGGAACTCCCCCGCCACCCGACCGGGAAGCTGTACAAGCGGCTCCTCAAGGACGAGTACTGGGAGGCGGTCGAGCGTTCGATCTGAGCGTACGCTCCGGTCATGCATCCGTTTTTGGACTGGCCGGGGCCGATCCCGTTCGCACATCGGGGCGGGGCGTCCGACAATCCGGAGAACACGATGCCGGCGTTCCAGCATGCGGTCGACCTCGGCTACACGTATCTCGAGACCGACGTCCACGCGACCAGCGACGGCGTGCTCGTGGCGTTCCACGACGACTCGCTCGACCGCACCACCGATCGAACCGGCAAGATCAACGAACTGCCGTGGAGCGAGGTGCGGCGTGCCCGCGTCGACGGGCGCGAGCCGATCCCGCTGTTCGACGACCTCATGGAGCAGTTTCCCGACGCTCGGGTCAACATCGACTGCAAGGCGGGCAGCGGCGTCGAAGCCCTGATCGCTTCGCTCAAGCGCCTCGACTGCCTCGACCGGGTGCTCGTCGGCGGGTTCAGCGACGCCCGCCTGCGTCGCTTCCGCTCCGAGTTCGGCGACGCACTCTGTACGAGCTTCGGGCCTCAGCAGATCGCGGCGCTCCGCTTCACCGGACGGGTGCCGTGGGGCGGTGAGGCAGCGCAGGTGCCGGTGCGTCAGGGTCGCCTCACGATCGTGAACGAGCAGTTCGTCGAGCGCGCCCACCGACGGGGGCTGCACGTGCATGTGTGGACGATCGACGACGCGCACGACATGCACCGACTCCTCGACCTGGGCGTCGACGGCCTGATGACCGACCGCCCGCAGATCCTCAAGGACGTGCTCGTCGAACGCGACGCCTGGCACGGGTGACCCGCCGACGACGTGCAGCGGGTTTGACCGCCACCGCGACGGGTATCGAACACGCACCAACCGCTCCCCTGGAGGTCCCGTGCGTACAACCGACCCGACCGAACGGTCCTCGAACACGACCGCCCTGGTGTCGCTGCAGATCAACGGCGAGGAACGTTCCGTCGCCGTCGAACCGCGACGGGTCCTGCTCGACGTGATCCGCGACGACGTCGGTTTGACCGGCACCAAGCAGGTCTGCGAGATGGGCAACTGCGGGGCGTGCACCGTGCTGCTCGACAACGAGGCGGTCTATTCGTGTCTCGTGCTCGGCGTGGAGTGCGACGGCCGGTCGGTCGAGACGGTCGAGTCGCTGGCCGACGGCCCCGACCTCCACCCGATCCAAGCGGCGTTCGCCGACTGCGACGCGTTCCAATGCGGCTTCTGCACTCCGGGCCAGATGATGAGCATCGAAGCCCTCCGCCGTCGCCGTGCTGCCGCCGACGAGCCCGGAGACCTCGACGCCGACATCGGCAGTTCGCTCGCCGGCAACCTGTGCCGGTGCGGCGCCTACCGCCACATCCTCGACGCCGCCCGGATGGCGCTGGGAGACGACCGGTGAAGACCGAGCAGGCCACCGACCTCGCCGACTGGGACGAGGGTCGCGACATGCGCGAGCTCGGGTCGTCGTCACGCCGGCGCGAGGCCGAGGACAAATTGACCGGCTCGGCCCGGTACGCCGCCGACACCCGGCTCCCCGACCAACTGCAGCTCACGTTCGTCCGCAGCCCGCACCCGCACGCCGAGGTGACCTCGATCGACGCGTCCGAGGCGCTGAACGTGCCCGGTGTCGTCGCCGTGATCACCAACGACGACCTACCCGACGACCTGACCTGGTACGAGGAGGAGCTGCCCTTCTTCGCGGAGATCGCGCGTTTCGTCGGCGACGAGGTGGCCGCCGTGGTGGCACGCACGCTCGACGCCGCACGAGACGGCGCTGCCGCCGTCCACGTGGAGTACGCGCTGCTCGATCACGTGACCGATCCGGTCACAGCACTCGGCGCCGACGCACCGTCGATCCACGGTGATTCCAACCTCGTCGCCGAGCCCGAGGTCACCGAGCGAGGAGACGTCGAGACGGCACTCGACACCGCTGCGTTCGTCGTCGAGTCCGAGTACCGCACTCCCACCGCGATCCACAATGCACTCGAACCGCACGGCGCCGTCGCCCACTGGCACGGTGACCAACTCGACCTCTGGGCCTCGACGCAGGGGGTCAACGACGTGCGCGAGATGGTCGCCGAGGCACTCGGCCTCCATCATCAGCAGGTGCGGGTCGTCGCCGATCACATCGGCGGTGGGTTCGGGGCCAAGCAGGTCCCGTGGAAGCCGACGGTGGCGGCCGCGCTCGCGTCGCGTCTCACCGGTCACCCGGTCCAGGCGATGAACGACCGACGCGGCGAGAACCTCGCCGCCGGCAAACGGAACGGCACGGTCCAGCGCCTCCGTCTCGGCGCCGACGCCGACGGACGGCTCGTCGGCATCGACGCCGACCTGATCGCCGACAACGGCGCGTACGGCGTCGCCGGCGAGGCCAGCAACGTCGCCGGCAGTTACCGGCACCTCTACCGCTGTGACGCCGTCAGGACCCGCTCCAGGCGGGTCTACACGAACACCGGCCCGGCGGTGGCGTTCCGAGCCCCCGGGTACGTCGAGGCGGCGTTCGCGTTGGAGTCGGCGATGGACGAGCTGGCGCACCTGGTCGGCATCGATCCGCTCGAGTTCCGGCGACTCAACCGAGCCGAGACCGACCAGGTCGCGGATCTGCCGTGGTCGTCGCCGTCGGGGCTGCCGACCGCGATCGACCGCATCGACGAACACCGCATCGAGAGCGGGTCGGCGCCTCCGTCCGGCATGGTGCGCGGACACGGGATCGCCGTCAACGAATGGATGGCCGCCACGGCGATGCCGCCGGGCTACGCCTGGGCGGAGTTCAACAACGACGGGTCGGTCCACATCGCCACCAGCACCCAGGACATCGGCACCGGCACCCGTACCGCACTCGCC
This sequence comes from Ilumatobacteraceae bacterium, assembly GCA_033344875.1. Taxonomy (NCBI): domain Bacteria; kingdom Bacillati; phylum Actinomycetota; class Acidimicrobiia; order Acidimicrobiales; family Ilumatobacteraceae; species Ilumatobacteraceae bacterium. The sequence goes on from JAWPMO010000001.1 coordinate 763,015, forward strand.
CAGGTCGCCGCCGAGGAGCTCGGCATCGCGCCGAACCGGATACGCGTGTCGATGGGTGACACCGCCGCCGGTCCCCCGGCACCGACCAGCGCCGGGAGTACGACGATCCCGACGATGGCCCCGGCCGTTCGCGCCGCCGCGAGCGCACTCAGAACGCGAGCGCTGGCCGTCGCCGCGCAGCACCTGCACGTTCCGGCCGACGAACTCCGGCTCGACGACGAGATGGTCCGTGCCGTCGACGACCCCGACACGTCGATACGCTTGGCCGACCTGCTCGAAGCGCTCGCTCCCGAGGGCATCCACGCCGAGGGAGGGAGGACCGAGACCGCCACCGACGTCAGCCCGAGAACGCACAGCGCCGCGCTGGCCGACGTGCTCGTCGACCGCGACACCGGCGAGATCCGGGTCGAGCGGCTCGTCGTGGCGCCCGACTGCGGCCGCATCATCGACCGGAAGCTGGCCGACAGCCAGGTGATCGGCGGTGCAACGCAAGGCATCGGCTTCGCCCTGTGCGAGGAGCAGCTGATCGACCACCGACTCGGTCATGTGGTCAACGCGAACCTCGAGGACTACCTCGTACCGACGATCGGCGACACGTGCGAGATCGTGCACGCCGAGGTCGGCGTGCCCGATCTCGCCGCGAATCCGCTCGGCGTCAAGGGGCTCGGCGAACTGCCGCTGATCCCCGTCCCGGCGGCAATCGCCAACGCGGTGTACGACGCGATCGGTGTGCGATTCCGAGAGCTCCCACTCACCCGCCGGCGTGTCCTCGAAGCGCTCGCCCTCGACCCCGCCGACCACGGCGAGGAGGCGTGATGCAACCGTTCGCCTACCACCGAGCCGACGACTCGTCACGACCCGACGGGCCGGGTACCGAACTCCTCGCCGGGGGCACCGACCTGCTCCCGGCGATGAAGGTCGGCCTCGTGACCCCCGTGTCGGTGATCGATCTGAAGCACTCCGACCTGAACGACACGATCGAACGCACGGCGACCGGCTGGCGTCTCGACGCACTCGCAACCCTCGCCGACGTCGAAGACCACGCGGGGCTGCGTGCCTCGATCCCGGCGATCGGCGAGGCGGCCGCATCGGCGGCGACCCGACAGCTCCGCACGAGGGCGACGATCGCCGGCAACCTGCTGCAACGCTCACGGTGCAGCTACTACCGGAATCCCGACCTGACCTGCTGGCTGGAGGGTGGGACCACGTGCTTCGCCCGAGAAGGCCGACACGAACACCACGCCACCGTCGACACCGGCCCGTGCATCTCGACCCAACCGTCCGATCTCCCCGGCGTGCTCGTCGCCCTCGATGCACTCGTCGAGGTCCGGGTGGGCGACCAGACGACGACCCGCCCGATCGGCGAGCACTTCTCGTCACCCACCGACGAGCGACGGTCGTTGAACACCCTGGCAGCCGGCGAGATCGTGACCGCGGTCATCGTCCCTGCCGCCGACCGTGCCTCGGTCTATCTCAAGGCGATGGACCGGGCCGCCTGGCAGTTCGCCCTGGTCGGGGTCGCCGCAGTGATCGCCGACGGTGGCGTCCGCCTCACCGCCGGCGGCGTGGCCCCGGTGCCGTGGCGCCTCGACGCGGTCGAGCAGCACCTGGCCGGCGTGGCCCCCGATGAGCTGACCGACGAGATCATCGACCTCGCGGCGGCGCTCGCCGGAACCGGCATGGATCCCCTCCCCGACAACCGGTACAAGGTCACCCTGCTCGCCGGACTCGTCCGACAGGCGCTTCGCCGACTCCGCTCGATGTGACGACCGCCGGCCGGCGACGTCAGACGATCTCGGCGATGTGGACCACGGCGTCGCCGCGGTTCACCAGCGGGGCCTCGAGGCGCCCGATGACGACACCGGTTCGCGCCGCCTTGATCGTCGCCAGGCGGCGACCGAAGGAGTTGGAGATCACGCCCAACCGGTCGCCGGCGTCGACCTCGGCCCCGAGCGCGCACTCGATCCGAGCGATCCCGGAGGCACCGGCGCGGACCCAGCCGGTCTTGCGTGACTCGACGGACGACCGGTCGGGTGAGGTCTCGCCCTCGATCATGCCGAGCGACGCGAGGACGCGGTTGACACCGGCGACACCGGCGTCGATCGCCCAATCGTCGAACCGCAGTGCCTCGCCGCCCTCGTAGAGCAGCACCGTGGCGCCGTGCTCACGGGCGGCATGGCGAAGGGACCCGTCGCGGGTCCGAGCATGGATCATCACCGGTGCCCCGAAGGTCTCGGCCAATGACCGTGTGGCCGGATCGTCGAGATCGGCGCGGATCTGCGGGAGGTTCGTGCGGTGGTCGGAACCGGTGTGGAGGTCGATGCCGACGTCGCTCGGTGCGACGATCTCGGTCATCATCAGATGCGCCACGCGACCGGCCAGGGAACCTCGTGCCGTTCCGGGGAAGGAGCGGTTGAGGTCGCGCCGGTCCGGCAGGTAGCGGTCGCCGGCCATGAAACCGTGCACGTTGACGATCGGCACCGCGATCAAGGTGCCGTGCAACGTCTTCGGGTCGATGTCGGCCAGCACACGTCGGATGATGTCGACCCCGCCGACCTCGTCGCCGTGGATCGCGGCGTCGACCCACACCGTGGGGCCGTCCTCGCGACCGTGGAGCACGAGCACCGGGAGCGTCACGTCTTCTCCGGTGACGAGCTTCGCGATCGGGAGCCCGACCTCCTGTCGGAACCCCGGGCGGACCCGGTTCTGCCCGATCGCGAACGACGGACGGGCCATCAGGCCTTGCCCCGGTTCTTGCGACGGGTCGAACGCTTGGGGCGGCCGCCCAGGTACGAACGTCCGGGGTCGACCAGCAGCACGCCGCGCATCGCCTCTCGGCCGACGAGCATCCGGAACCCCATGTCGTCGCGGTTCGCCAGCGTCAGCTCCGCGTCGAGATCGTGACCGACCACCCTGATCGTGGTGCGGACGACGAGCCGCTCGTCCTCGTGCCCGGTCGAGCTCCTGATCGCCCGTCGATCGACGACGGGCAACTCGGAGCGGACCGTATCGACCTCGGATCGCTGCCACGGGTGGACGGCGAACGACACCCATGGAGCGCCGTCGCGTTCGAACTCCTCGATGTCGAACGCATGGATCGACGACGACCTGGCCCCGGTGTCGAGTTTGGCCTTGACCCAGGGCACGTCGAGGTCGGGAAGCGCCACCCATTCGCGCCAGCCGGCAACGGTGTCCGAAGGGCCGTCGTGATTCACCCTGGTAGTTTCGCTGATCTTGACGATGAAACTCGCAATCCTCTCCCGAGCACCCCGTTCGTACAGCACGCAGCGGCTCCGGTCGGCGGCGATCGAACGTGGTCACGACGTGAAGGTGCTGAACACGCTCCGGTTCTCGATCGACCTCTCGGGCCGCGAGCCGGATCTCCAGTTCCGTGGCAAACAGCTCTCGAGCTACGACGCGATCCTGCCGCGGATCGGCAACTCGATCACGTACTTCGGCACCGCGGTCGTGCGGCAGTTCGAGCAGATGGACGTGTACACGCCCAACACAGCGAACGGCATCTCGAACTCGCGCGACAAGCTGCGCGCGATCCAGATCCTGTCGCGGCACAACATCGGGATGCCGGCGACCACGTTCGCCCGTGACCGTGCCGACGTGTTGCCGGCGATCGAACGCGTGGGTGGTGCGCCCGTCGTGATCAAGCTCCTCGAGGGCACCCAGGGGATCGGCGTGATCCTGGCACCCGACACGAAGGTCGCCGAGGCGATCATCGAGACCCTGCAGAGCACCAAGCAGAACGTGCTGATCCAGCGCTTCGTCGCCGAGAGCAAGGGTCGTGACATCCGAGCCCTGGTCGTCGGCGATCGTGTCGTCGCCGCCATGCGTCGCGTCGCGCAGGGTGAGGAGTTCCGGTCCAACGTCCACCGTGGTGGTCGGGTCGAGGCGGTCGAGCTCGACCCGGCGTACGAGGAGACGGCGGTGCGCTCCGCTCAGATCATGGGTCTGCGAGTGGCGGGCGTCGACATGCTGGAGAGCGATCACGGTCCCTCGGTGATGGAGGTCAACTCGTCACCAGGTCTCGAGGGCATCGAGACCGCGACGAAGCTCGACGTGGCCGGAGCGATCATCGACTACATCGACAATCAGGTCGCGTTCCCCGACATCGACGTGCGTCAGCGGTTGACCGTGAGCACCGGGTACGGCGTCGCCGAGCTCCTGGTGCACGAGGGTGCCGACCTGATCGGTTCGACCATCGCCGAGTCGGGTCTGCGAGATCGTGACATCGCGGTCCTGACCCTGCATCGCGGTACCACCGTGATCCCCAACCCCAAGGGTTCGCGCGAGCTCGAGGCGGGCGACCGTCTGCTCTGCTTCGGCAAGCTGGAGGAGATGCGGGGCATGATCCCCGAGCGTCGCCGCAAGCGGGCGCGCGTCAAGAAGCTCCCGAAGCAGCCGATCCCCGAGGCCTGAGCCACACCACGCCGAGCACGATGACGGCGACGCCCGAGAGACACACGCCGGGACCGCTCCCGATGCGGAACAGGCCGGCCTCCGGCGCGAACACCAGCGCGGTCGCGGTGCCGCCGACCCAGCAGGCCGCGAGGGCGGCCGCGCCCGCTGCCACGCGTACGCGGACGTGGCCGGTTGCGGCGGCCCAGCTCGCGATGGTCGTCGCGACGAGGAGGAGCGGAACGAGCGGCCACAGCCGGAGCGACCAGGCGACGACGCCGCTCGGGGCGAAGCCGAGCCGCTCCACCAGATCGAAGATCGTGTAGCTCGAACGGTCCCGGGATCCCGACCGCAGCCAGGGCATGAAGGTCCCGGTCAGGGCGACGGCGGCTCCGGCCGTGACCGTCACGGCACCACGGATCGCTCGGTCCACCACGGTACGAGCGTAGGCGGCGGCGTACCGTGCTCACATGACGTCGTTGCCGCACAGCAGTGTCCGAGGCACCAGGCACATGGTTGCCGCAGCCGATCAACTCGCATCCCGCGCCGGTGACCTGATCTTCGAGCGCGGCGGCAACGCCGTCGACGCGGCGATCGCGACGAACGCCGCGATCGCCGTCACCGGACCGCACCTCTGCGGCATGGGCGGCGATCTGTTCGCGCTCGTGCACACACCCGACGGTGTGGTCGCACTCAACAGCAGCGGCCGAGCCGGGTCGGGCAGCGACGCTGCAGCACTGCGCGACGAGGGAGCGACCTCGATGCCCTTCCGGCACGACGTCCGTGCCGTGACCGTGCCGGGCTGTGTCGACGGCTGGATCGCCCTCCACACCCGGTTCGGGTCGATGCCGTTGGAGGACCTGCTGGCACCGGCGATCGACCTGGCCGAGATCGGCTTCCCCGCGAGCCCCCTGCTCGCCGGGTCGGTGCAGCGCCTCGACGACGCCGGACGTGCACAGTTGGACGAACTCGCAGCGCAGGCGACCCGAACCGGTGCCGTGGTGCGACGCCTCGGAGCCGGTCGTGCGTTGCGCGCGATCGCCGCGACCGGTCGTGACGGCTTCTACGGCGGCGAGTTCGGCGATGGGCTGATACGACTCGGGGACGGTCTCTTCTCCCAGGCCGACCTCGACCGGGATCAGGCCGACTGGGTCGAACCGTTGACGGCTCCGGCGTTCGGGGTGGACCTCCACACGATCGGGCCCAACTCGCAGGGCTACCTCACCCTCGGCGGTGCGCTCCTCGCCGAGGGTCTCGACCTTCCCGACGACCCCGACGACGAGCGGTGGGCGCACCTGCTGATCGAGGCGGCCAAGTTGGCGGGCTACGACCGCCCGGCAGCGCTGCACGAACACGCCGACGGCGCAGCGCTCCTCGACGCCATCCGGTCGCGGGCCGACCGGCTCGACACCGAGCGCGCCGGCGACTACGCCGTGGCGACCGGGGCCGGCGACACGACCTACCTGTGCACCGCAGAGGCCGACGGCCTCGCCGTGTCGTTGATCCAGTCGAACGCCTCGGGGTTCGGCTCGTGGCTCGCCGAGCCCAACACCGGCATCAACCTGCACAATCGCGGTCTCGGCTTCAACCTGATCGAGGGGCACGGCGCCGAGCTCGGACCGGGGCGACGTCCGCCGCACACCCTGTCGCCGGCGCTGGCGACATCGGGCGGCGCGCTCCGATCGGTGTTCGGCACGATGGGTGGTGACGCCCAGCCGCAGATCCTGTTGCAGGTTGCCGCTCGCCTGTTCCGCCACGGTCAGTCACCCGCGGCGGCGATCGGTGCCCCGCGGTGGGCGCTCGCCGGACCCGCGACCGGGTTCGACACCTGGAGTGAGCCGAACGCCCAGGTCGTCGACCTCGAGGGTCACGCTCCCGCGACCTGGACCGAGCTGACGGCCAGGGGGCACCGCACCAATGCGTGTCCGCCTTACGACAGCGGCTTCGGGCACGCCCACGCGATCACGCTCGACGACGAAGGGGTGTTGGCAGGCGCCGCCGACCCGCGGGCCAGGGTGTCTGCCACGATCGGCCGCTAGTTCAAGGACGCCGCAAGATCGGGGCGGTCATCACCCTGATGGGGCTACGGTTCGTCCCGTGTCGGACAGGCTGATCGAGACGATTCGGGATTCGGTGATCGGTGCCGACGAGATGGTCGAGGGACCATTCGGCGCACGCCCTGTGGTGTACGCCGACTACACGGCGTCGGGACGATCGCTCCGCTTCATCGAGGACTACATCGCCGATGTCGTCCTGCCGCTGTACGCGAACACGCACACCGAGTCGTCGGGGACCGGACTCCAGACCAGCCGCTTCCGCGAGGACGCGCGTCGCATCATCGCCGACTGCGTCGGTGCGACCGACGAACACGCCGTGCTGTTCTGCGGCAGCGGATCGACCGCTGCGATCGCGAAACTCGTCGGCGTGTTGGGCATCCGGGTGCCGTCCAACCTCGACGACTCGCACCATCTGACGACGCACATCCCGCTCCACGATCGACCGGTCGTGTTCATCGGTCCGTACGAGCACCACTCGAACGAACTGCCGTGGCGTGAGTCGATCGCCGAGGTCGTCACGATCGACGAGGACGTCGACGGTCACGTCGACCTCGCCCAACTCGAGGCCGAGCTCGAGCGCTACCGGTACCGGCCGCGCCTGATCGGGTCGTTCTCGGCGGCGTCGAACGTCACCGGCATCACCACCGACGTGCGGGCGGTGTCGAGCCTGCTCCACCGGTACGGCGCGATCGCCCTGTGGGACTACGCCGCCGCCGCACCGTACGTGCAGATCGACATGGGCTCACCCGACGATGGCGACGACTATCTCGATGCGATCTTCGTGTCACCGCACAAGCTGATCGGCGGGCCGGGCACACCTGGGCTGCTCGTGGCCCGCCGCAATCTGTTCACCAACCGTGTCCCCGACGTGCCCGGCGGCGGCACGGTCGCCTTCGTCAACCCCGAGGAACACGGCTACCTCGATCGGATCGAGCATCGCGAGGAAGGCGGAACCCCCGACATCATCGGGTCGATCCGTGCCGGCCTCGTGTTCCAGTTGAAGGAGGCCGTCGGGATCGAGTGCATCGTCGAACGTGAGGAACGGTTCCTCCGCCGCGCGATCGAACGCTGGGACGAGCACCCCAACCTCATGATCCTGGGCAGCCACGATGCCGAACGCCTCTCGATCGTGTCGTTCGTCGTCCGTGACGTGCCACCCGGTACCGAACCGGTGCCCGGTCGGTACCTCCATCACAACTTCGTCGTCAGCGTGCTCAACGACCTGTTCGGTATCCAGTCGCGCGGCGGTTGCTCGTGCGCCGGCCCGTACGGTCACCGACTCCTCGGCATCGACCTCGAGCGTTCGCACGAGTTCGAACGCGAGATCACCCGAGGGTGCGAGGGCATCAAGCCGGGCTGGGTCCGGGTGAACTTCAACTACTTCATCGACGACGACACCTTCGACTACGTCGTCGATGCGGTGTCGCTGCTCGCGGACGAGGGTCGCAAACTCCTCCCCTACTACCGCTTCGAGCCCGACACCGGCCTGTGGAAGCATCGCGACGGCCTCGCCGGTGCTCCGCTGTCGCTGAGCGATGTCGACTACGGCACCGGTGAGATGACGTACCACCGCCGGCCGCAGTTCCTGCCCGACGGCGGGCTCGCCGAATACCTCGATCGGGCTCGGACGCTGCTGGGTGAGCTGTCGGATGCCGCCCCGACGCCGCTCGGGCTGCCCGACACCACGCAGGACTTCGAGCATCTGCGCTGGTTCCCCTACCCCGACGAGGCCTGAGGCCCGCCGGCGACCGTCAGCGGTGGATGGCGCGGTCGGTCGACGATGCCGCGACCAACCGCCCACGGTGGAACACCTTGCGATCAGCGGGCGCGTCCGCGATCGCCTCTCTGATCGACGCCGCGTCGATCGCCACGAAGTCGGCGGGATCTCCCACATCGAACCGGACGGTCGGCAGCCGCATGGCACGTCGTACGTTGTTGCTCACCATGTCGTAGGCGTCGTCCGGCAGCACGTGGCCCGCCATCACCAACAGGGCGGCGGTCTCGAGCGGGTCGGATCGACCGACGAGGTTGAACGGGTCCTGCACGTTGTCGCCGCCGGCCGCGATCAGCACTCCCGCGTCGCGTAGCGCCGCGATCGCGGTGAGCCCGCGCGGCGTGGCCTGAACGTGGTCCCGGCCCTGGAGGAACAGGTTGGTCTGGGGCAGCGGGACGATGGCGATTCCGGCCGCGGCGACCTCGCCGGCGACCGCGGCCTGCACCTCGGGCGTCTGCATCCCCAGGCTGACACAGTGGCTGGCGGCCACGCGCCCTTCGAGGCCACGATCGATCACCGCACGCGCGAGGTCGCGCAGCGTCAGCATCGTCGGATCGAGCGTCTCGTCGACGTGCAAGTCGACCGGGACACCGCCGGACTCGGCCGCGTCGAGCGCCACCTGGATCGAACCGACCCCGTCGGGTTCGAGATGGGGACAGCCACCGACGAGGTCGACGCCGCGGTCGAGCGCCTGACGCAACGCTGCACGGTTGGCATCGCTCCCCTCGCCCGACATCGGCGAATGTGTCAGCGCGACGAACTCGACGTGCATGAGTCCCTCGAAGTCGGCGACCGCCTCCTGGGCGGCGAGCAGGTGCGTGATACCCGAACCCGAGCCGCAGTTGATGTGACTCCGCACCGCGGTCACGCCGTTCAGCAGCAGCTTGTCGAGTGCAGCACGCACCCGGACGACCATGTCGTCGTGCGTGAAGAGTCCGGCTTCCGCTGCCGCGACCCAGGCCTCGATCGCTCCCCGCAGGTCGCCGGTGGGGTTCGGAACGGCCTCGGCGGTCAGGGCCTTGTCGAGGTGAGCGTGCGGCTCCGCCATCGCCGGCAGGAGCAGCCAACCGCCGAGATCGTGGACCTCGGCATCCGCCGCTGCCTCAGGGGCGGGTGAGCCGCTGGGCGTCACGGCGACGATGACACCGTCACGGGTCTCGATGTCGACGTGGCGGCCGTCGGCGAGTCGGGCATTTCGGATCAGCATCGTGTCGCAGCGTAGATGTCACTAACGTCGAACCCATGAGTCGTCGCTACGAGGAACTGTCCGGACCCGAGATCCTCGATCGCATCACCCCGTCGTCCACGTTGCTGCTGCCGATCGGGGCGGTCGAACAGCACGGCCCGCACCTCCCGCTCGCCGTCGACCACGTGATCGCCCACGAGACCGCCACGGCGGTGGTCGACGAGGTCGGCGCCGACCTCGATATCTGGCAACTCCCGACACTGTCGGTGAGCAAGTCGAACGAGCACGCGTGGTCGCCCGGCACGCTCTGGTACTCGGCCGAGACGATGATGTCGATCCTCCGCGATCTCGGGCGTGGCATCGCGAGCACGGGTGCCGAGCGGCTGGTGCTGCTCAACGGGCACGGCGGCAACACCACGCTGCTGAACACGGCACTCCGTGAGCTGCGCTTGCAGTTCGGCCTCAAGACCTTCCTCGTCCACCCCTCGGTGCCTCCCGCGTACGGCGGGTCGTCGACGGCCGACGAACTCGGCATGGGCATCCACGGTGGCCGCAACGAGACCTCGGTGTTCATGCATCTCCGTCCCGACCTGGTCGATCTCTCCAAGGCCGAACGCAAGGTGCCCGAGGCGCTCGCCGAGAACGAGTTCGTCAAGTTCGGCGGCGCGGTCATGTTCGGCTGGCTGTCGAACGACTTCGATCCCGACGGCTACATCGGCGACCCGACCGGAGCGAACGCCGATCTCGGCAAACAGCTCTTCGAGGCCAACGTCGCGCACCTCGGCCGTCAGATGGCCGAGATCGTGAAGTTCGACTTCGGTCGATAGATCGCGAGTTGTGCCTGGAGGATCAGCGGATAGGTCGCTCCGCTCCTTTTTGTTCCGCTGATTCCTCCCCGTATCCATTGGGACAACTCGCGATCAGTCGAGCTTGGGGAGGACCTCTTCGGCGAGGCGGTGGAGCTGCGTCTCGACCTTGCTGTACGGGTCGCCGGGCATGGCGGGGAACACCATGAGGTCCTCGATGCCGAGTTCGTCGCGGTACCAGGCAATCGTCTCGGCGACCTCGTCGGGCGAGCCGACGACCCAGGTGCGCTGACGGTCCATCGAGTCCTCCAACGTGGGGATCAGCCCGGGCGGCGCCGGCTTGCCGTCGTCACCCATGTACCCCTTGCTCCACCCGTACGGGCCGAGGAACTTCCAGAACTCGTCGTGCCCGTTGCGCACCGACTCGATCGCCTGTTCGCGGGTGTCCTCGATGCAGGTGTTGAGCACGAGCATCCGCTTCTCTCCACGCTCGAGCGCTCGTCCGTGCGTCTGCTCGTAGGTTTCGGCGAACTGCTCCCACCGCATCTTGATGAACGAGTGGTGGCAGTTCCAGAACACGCCGCCCCACCCGGCCTTCGGCACCTGCTGGAGCGACGGCGGCGACGTGATCGCCTGCCAGATCTCGTACGGGTACAGCGGCTGCGGCAACAGCGTCAACTCCTCGACGAAGCCGCCGCGATCGGGGATCCCCGGCGGCGGGAAGTCGTGGATGTCGCCGTGGAACGAGAAGGATTCGTTGTCGAGTGCGAGTCGGATGACCTCCATCGCCTCGTCGAACATCTTGCGGTTGACGTCGTCGGCGGCGATCTGGTCGGGGTTGTCGAAGCTGCCGATCTTGGTCCCGAGCGGCTCGGCCTCTCGCGGCACCGTGCCGCGACCGACGCCGAGGATCCCGCGCCCGCCGGAGATGTTGTGGAGCGTCGCGAAGTCCTCCGCCAGCTTGAGCGGATGCCACTGCGGCACGATGTTGAAGGCCATGCCGATCCGGATCCGCTCGGTCCGCTCGGCGAGGATCGAGCCGATCAGGAGGCCGTTCGGGATGACCTCGTATCCCTCGTACTGGAAATGGTGCTCGGTGAGCCAGAACGAGTCGAACCCCAATCGATCGCTGAGGACGCCCATGTCGAGGATCTGCTCGGTCGCCCGCCACACCTCGTGCTTGTCGTATCGGCGGTCGGTCGGAGCAGGGGCACCGGCACCTGCGTCCGGCATCTCGACACCACCGAAGAGGAAGATTCCCGTGCGCATCGCGCCACTGTAGGAAACTGGAGCACGTGCCTCCAGATGCTGCCACCACCGCCTCACCCCGGCGCGGGGTCTGGATGTTCCCCGGCACCTCGGCCGAGGCGTTGGTCGATGCCGTCGTCGCCGCGGAGGAACTCGGTCTCGATGAGGTGTGGATCGCCGACGAAGGTGTGGCGCGTGATCCCTTCGTGGTGTTGGCGGCCGGCGCCGTGCGGACGAGCCGCATCCGGCTGGCCACCGGCATCACCTCGCCGCTACTGCGGCATCCGGGAGCGATCGCGGCGTCGATCGCCACGATCGACGAGCTGAGCCACGGGCGCGCGGTGCTGGGGCTGGGGGTGGGTGGACAGCTGTCCCTGGCGCCGTTCGGGATCGAGGCCGACCGGCCGGTGGGGACGTTGCGCGACGCGATCGAGACGGTTCGAGCGGTGCACTCGCATACGGCGACCGATCGCTACGAACCCCCGGCGCACGCGTCGCCGGCACGATCGGTGCCGATCTGGATCGGTGCCAGAGGACCGCAGCTGGTCCGGCTCACGGCACGCCTCGCGGACGGGCTGTTCCTCTCGGGCTGCACCCCTCGCGAGCTCGAGACGATCATCGAAGGAGCGTCCGACGCCGGCGGGACCGATCTCGCCGTCTACCAGTCGGCGGTCGATCGGCCCGACGACGCGAAGGAGATGACGTGGGACGCTGCGGCCGTATCGCTGGCCGCTGCCGCCCGTCTGCACGCGCCGGCGGCGATCGGCATCAACCTGGTCGAACTCGCCGAGGACGGGACCGACCCGGTTCCGCTGGTCGAGCGAGCGGCTCAGGTCCTGCTCGGCGTGTGATCAGTTCGATCGGATGACGTCGTACGCCACGCACTCGGCGTGCCGCTCGTGTGGACCCATCGCCTCGATGACGGCGTCGAGATCGCGCTGCGGGATCGCCTGCCACTGCTGCATCGATTCCCACCAGATGACGGCGTGAACCGACGTCGGCGCATCGGCAGTCCGCCACATCTCCTTCTTGACGAACCCGTCCTGACGCTCGAGGAAGCGTGACCAGTGGCGCTCCTCGACGTCGAGCCAACTCTCGAGTTCGTCGGGCGGGACCTGGAACGTGAGGAACTCGATCACCATGTCCGTCAGAGTAGGGGCCGGTTCCTACAGTGTCGCGATGCTGATCGCGCAGATCTCCGACTGTCACATCGTCGATCCCGGCGAACTGTTCGCCGAGCGGACCGACAGCGCCGAGGGCCTCCGCCTGGCGATCGAGACGATCCGCGGTCTGCCGATCGCTCCCGATCTGGTGTTGCTGACGGGCGACCTCGTCAACGACGGGACACCGTCGCAGTACGACCATCTGCTCGAGCTGCTCGGTGGTCTCGAGATACCGCTGCTGCCGATTCCCGGCAACCACGACGATCGGCAGGAGCTCCGAACTCGCTTCTCCGAGGTGCTGCCACCCGGCGGGGCCGACGATCCGATCGACCTCGTCCACGAGTCCGGGCCGGTTCGGATCGTGGCGCTCGACACGACGATCCCGGGTCGTCACGACGGTGACCTCTCCGACCGTCAGCTCCGGTGGCTCGACGTCGAACTCGGCCGCGAGCCCGACCGTCCGACGATCGTCGCCCAGCACCATCCGCCGGTCAGCAGCGGTGTCGTGGCGATGGACCAGGCCTGCGGAGTCGGCGCCGGCGACCGCGAGGCGGTGGTGATCGGCCGGCATCGGCACGTCGAAGCGGTGGTGTCGGGGCACCTGCACCGCTCGCTGCAGCGGAGGTACGCGGGCACGATCTCGATCACGTGCCCGAGCACGGCCGGCAGTCTCGCGCTCGGTCTCGACGGCGGACCGGTCGGGTACACGACCGAGCCCACCGGCGTTGTGCTGCATCATTGGCGCGAGGGCGCCGGGGTCGTGTCGCATCTGGTCCCGGTCGGCAGGTTCGAGTCGTGGTCGCCCTCGTGGGCGACGTGAGATCCTCGCTGGGCTCGTTTGTTTCGTGCTCGTGAAACCTCCTGGCACGGCGAGGCGGGCTGCTCCCCGGTCGGCGTCACCGGCTACGGTGTCGCCGAGCAGTTGGTCTGCCGGACGCAGGTCCGGAGCTGGAGGAACACATGTCGGCCGCCCCTACGGCACGCGGAACAGAATCACTCACATTCGAACACATCGGAATGATTTTTCCGGACGGCACCGAGGCCGTCCGGGATGTCTCGTTCACCATCCGCAAGGGTGAGTTCGTGACGGTCGTCGGACCGTCCGGGTGTGGCAAGTCGACGTTGCTGAAGATCGCGTCCGGCCTGCTCGACCCGACCGCCGGACAGGTGATCGTCGACCGTGACCGGCTCGGTTACGTGTTCCAGGACGCGACCCTGCTGCCGTGGCGCACCGTCAAGGGCAACGTCGAGCTCCTGGCCGAACTGCACGACGTGCCGGAGGACGAGCGAGCTCGCGTCGCCGAGGACGCGATCCAGATGGTCGGCCTCGACGGATTCCAGAACCACTACCCCAAGTCGTTGTCGGGCGGCATGAAGATGCGGGCATCGCTGGCGCGCACCCTCACGCTCCGACCGCCGATCTTCCTGTTCGACGAGCCGTTCGGCGCGGTCGACGAGATCACCCGCGAGCACCTCAACGAAGAGACCCAGCAGCTGTTCCAGCGCGAGGGGTTCGCCGGCCTGTTCATCACCCACTCGATCAGTGAGGCCGTGTTCATGTCGACACGGGTGCTCGTCATGTCCGCACGGCCCGGCCGGATCGTCGCCGAGTTCGAAGTTCCGTTCGACTATCCCCGCTCGCCCGACCTCCGGTTCGACCCGGAGTTCGCGAAGCTGAGCGGCGAGGTCTCCCACGAGTTGCGAGGTTCCCACTCATGAGCGATGTCGATCAGAACACACAGGTCGCCCCGAACACCGACCACGATGTCATCGCGTCGATCGGCGGGACACCGAGTTCTGCCACGCCTCGTCTCAAACGGTCACGGAGCGCCAACGCTGTAGCGTCGATCCTGCCGCCGATCGTCATGGGCATCGCCGTGCTCGGCGGATGGTACCTCGTGTCGTACGGGCTGCTCGATGCGAGTCGTCGCTTTCTGCTCCGCCCACCGCATCAGGTGGTGCAGGTCGGTTTCCTCGAGTGGGAGAACCTGTCCGAGATGCTCAGCGGACTCTGGTCGAGCACCCGCATCGCGATCATCGGGCTCGCGATCTCGATCGTGCTCGGGTTCCTGCTCGCGACCATCATGAGCCAGGCCAAGATCGCCGAGCGGGCGATGTTCCCGTATCTCGTGATGCTGCAGGCGATCCCGATCCTCGCGATCATCCCGCTGATCCAGTTCTGGTGGGGCTCGGGCGAGCCGATCTGGGACTACCCGATCGTCTCGTACCTGAACTCCCGCGTCATCGTGTGCGTGATCATCTCGATCTTCCCGATCATCGTGAACACGTTGTTCGGGCTCCAGTCGGCCGAGCGCGGGATGCACGATCTCTTCACGCTCCACCACGCGAGTCGATTGACCCGCCTGCGCAAGCTCATGTTCCCGGCCGCCATGCCGGCGATCTTCGCCGGCTTGCGGATCTCGGCCGGCCTGTCGGTGATCGGTGCGATCGTCGGCGACTTCTTCCTCGGTCGCGGTGAGGTCGGCATCGGCCAGCTGCTCAAGAAGTACGCCAACAACCTCCAGGGCGAGGAGCTCCTCGCCGCGGTGATCCTGTCGTCCGCGCTCGGCGTCGCCGTGTTCTTGTTCTTCGGTTGGTTGCAGACCTTCTCGATCGGCAAGTGGCACGAGGCCGGCTCCGACTGACCGTCGCTCCACAGTCTCAACACCAACAAACACCTGAACCATCAGGGGGAGAACCACCACCATGAAACAGCGCAGAAGTATCCGGCTCGTGGCCGGCGTCATGGCGCTCGGACTCGTCGTCGCCGCGTGCGGCGGCGACGACGACGACACGCCCGCCGACTCGGGTGACACCCCGACCGCCGAGGAGACCGCCGACTCCGGCGACATGACCGAAGATTCGGGCGACATGACCGAAGATTCGGGCGACATGTCCGAGGACTCGGGCGACATGTCCGAAGATTCGGGCGACATGTCCGAGGATTCGGGCGACATGTCCGAGGACTCCGGTGACATGTCCGAGGATTCGGGCGACATGTCCGAAGACGCAGCGGGGGTCGACCTGTCGGGCGTGTGCCCGTCGCCGATCGTGATCCAGACCGACTGGTTCCCCGAGGCCGAGCACGGCTCGCTCTACGAGATGGTCGGCGAGGGCTACGAGATCAATGCGGAACTCATGACCGTCACCGGGCCGCTGATGGCCTCCGGCGTCGACACCGGCGTCGAGATCGAGGTCCGCACCGGTGGTCCGGCGATCGGCTTCAACTCGCCGCGCGTCAACGCCTACACCGACGACTCGATCCACCTCGCCTACTCGTCGTTCGACGCGCAGGCGGCAGCGTGGGCCGACCTGCCGATGGTGACCGTCCTCGCCCCGCTCGAGATCAACCCGCAGATCATCATGTGGGATGCCGACGAGTGGCCGGACGTCGACACGATCGCCGACGTCGGCGAAGCCGGCATGACGATCAACGTGTTCGGCGGCGGCGGCTTTGCGCCGTACTTCGTGGCCGCCGGCATCTGGGACGAGTCGCAGGTCGATCCGTCGTACGATGGCTCGCCGGCACGGTTCATCGCCGAGGGCAACATCGCTCAGCAGGGGTTCGCATCGGCCGAGCCGTACAACTACGAGAACGTGTTCGAGGAGTACGGCAAGGCGCCGAAGTACCAGCTCCTGCACGATGCCGGCTACCAGTCGTACTCGCAGACGCTGGCCGTCAAGCCGGCCGACGTCGAGGCGCTCGCCCCGTGTCTCGAGTTGTTCGTGCCGATCGTCCAGCAGGCCGTCGTCGACTTCGCGAACGCTCCTGAGCGGGCCAACGCGATCATCATCGACGCCGTCGCCACGTTCGACTCGTTCTGGGTCTACGACGAGGGCGTCGCCGCCTACGCCGTCGAGACGATGACCGAGCTCGGTCTCCACGGCAACGGCCCTGACGACATCGTCGGCAACATCGACGAGGCCCGAGTCCAGAAGGTCATCGACGACGCCCGCCTCGCCGGCGTCGACGTGCCCGACGACCTGGTCGCGGCCGACATGTTCACGAACGAGTTCGTGGACGAGTCGATCGGATTCTGAGTCGTCAGGTCATCGACCTGACGACTCCGTGAACGCCTTCGGGGGTTCGGCGCCCGGCGCCGGGCCCCCGAATCGCGTCCGGGGCCACGTGGGTGCGATCATGGGACCATGACGACGATCGACGACGGACGGGCCTACGGATTCCAGGCGGGCACCGCGGATCCCGATCTCGTCGAGGTCGACGCCGGCACCCCAGCCGGTGAGCTCCTCCGGCGCTACTGGCACCCCGTCGCCCGCTCGGAGGAGGCCACGTCGATCCCCCGCAACATCCGGGTACTCGGCGAGGATCTGGTGCTGTACCGCAGCCTGACGGGGACGCCCGGTCTGATGCTCCCCCGCTGCTGCCACCGAGGCACGACGCTCTACTACGGGCGGGTGGAAGACGAGGGAATCCGCTGTCCGTACCACGGCTGGCTGTTCGCCGCCGACGGCCGATGTCTCGACCAGCCGTGCGAACCCGACCGGGGCCGCAACAAGGCGTCGTACCGGCAGCCGTGGTACCCCGTGCAGGAGTACCACGGGTTGATCTTCGCCTACCTCGGCCCGGCCGAGAAGCAGCCGGTGTTCCCGCGCTACGACATCTTCGAGGACCTCGACGAGGAGACCGAGGACATCGTGATCATCGACCACTTCGCATTCGGCGGCCCATCCGACGCACCGTGCAACTGGTTCCAGACGCACGAGAACGCCATGGACCCGTACCACGTGTTCATCCTCCACAACGCGATCAGCGGGCACCAGTTCGACCCGCAGCTCGAGATCTGGCCGAGCATCGCGTTCCAACGCAGCGACATCGGCGTCACGGCGACGCAGGACCGCCAGCTCGCGGACGGCACCACCCTGCACCGGGTCACCGAGGTCCGTGTGCCGACGATCCGCGTCATCCCCACGCCGACGCTCACGGTGCTCGGCAAGACGAACAACATGTCGTGGGCGCTCCCGATCGACGCCACCAACACCCGGGTGTACGCGATGGTCCGCAAACCGAAGGATCGCCCGCCGCAGGGGCTGCCGGTGTACGACGGCAACCGGAGTTGGTTCGATCTCACCGAGGAGGAGCATCAGCGCTTCCCCGGCGACTACGAGACACAGACGGGCCAGGGCCCGATCACGTTGCACAGCGAGGAGCACCTCTCGTCGAGCGATCGTGGTGTGTCGATCGTGCGGCGCCAGTTCAAAGAACAGCTGGCGCGCATGGCCGACGGACTCGACCCGGTCGGCGTGCACTTCGACGAGTCGGAGGCGGTGCAGAGCGTCATTGCGGGCAACTACATCGTCGGGCCCGACACCGACCGCTCGACCATCCCGCTCGTCGAGTCGCTCGACGACTGACGGATGGTGGCCGTCGTCGGCTCAGCGCCGAACGTTCTGGAGCGACCGGCGGACCGCGGTGGCACCGAACCGTGATCCGCTCAGGTCGGTGATGACCGCGTCGGCGCTGTTGCGCCCGGAGGCGCCGAACACGCCCGCGCCGGGGAACGTCCCGGCGCCGGACAGGTACAACCCGTCGATCGCCGTGCGGTAGCGCGTCGCCTCGCGGTGCCGACCGACGAGTGCCGACAGCGGCGGTCCGGAGTACGAGGGCGTGTGGCCCCGGTGCATCTGGAACTCGGCCTCGTACCGGTCGGGGGTCATCGCACGCCAGCGATCGACAGTGAGGGTGCCGGGTTCCATGAAGCCGTCGAGCACATCGAGCCAGCGTTGCGGCTCGTCGGAGTCGGGCCACCCACCCCGGAGGGAGTAGGGCGTGAAGAGCACCTCGAGGCTGAGCACGTGCTGGCCGGGCTTCGGCTGCATGTCGGGATCGAGCACGGTCGGCACGTTGACCAGGAACGTCGGTCGCGTGGCGACCCGACCCTGTTCGCGGAGCTCGTGGGCCTCGGCCAGCTCGGCAGGGCTGGGCGAGATCACCGTGGTGGGCGCGAGGTCGTCGGCGCCGGGGACGAGCGCATCGACGACCGGCGCATCGCGGTAGCGCGGCAACCCGTCGAGCACGGCGTCGACCTTCGATTCGTAGCCTTCGTGGACGGGCATCGACCGGTACCGGTCGACCAGCCGTCGAGCCGCCGCCGGCACCGTGTCGAGCCAGTCGACGAAGACCCGCTGCGGGTCGCACGCCGCGACGATCCGCGAGGCGTGCAGCTCGGTGCCGTCGGTGAGTCGCACGCCGGCGACCGCGCCGTCGCGGACGAGCAGCCGCTCGACCATGCTGTCGCAGCGGACGCGACCACCGGCCGCCTCGAAGCTCGCCCGGACCGCGTCGGTCAGGGCACCGCTGCCGCCGGCCGGTCGGCCGGTCTTGATCAGGTGGCGGGTCGCGTAGATCGCCGCCGCCATGCCGGTGCCCGGCGTCGTGGGCGGTACACCCCACACGGTCGGCCCGCTGCTGACCCCCGGCATCGTGATGTGCCAGTCGTCGAAGTACTGCCCCATCACGTCGGAGACGCTCGACCGGCTCCACTTCAGGAGGCGAGCGGCACCCGCGCCGCGCTTGGCGCCGACGACGCCGAGCATCCGGGGCAGCGACGGCGTCGTCCGGGCCATCTCGAGTGCGAGCTCGGCGACGGGCAGGGCGTCGTCGAGGTAGCGGCGGTAGCCCGGCACCTGTTCGGGATACGAGGCCGCGAGCGCGTCGAGCTGCGCATCGACGTCGTGCAGGAACACCCAGGGCGCAGCGCCGTCGTGGAATCGGTGGATACCGCTGATCTGCGATTCGACGTAGCGCAGGCCGTACGAGGCGAGGTCGAGCTCGTCGGCGACCGGCATCCCGCGCACCATCGTGTGGTCGCAGTTGCAGATGTTGAACCGCGCCTCGAGATCGGTCACCGTCGAAGCACACCCGCCGACGTCGGAGCGGGCCTCGACCAGCAGCGTGTCGACGCCGGCGCGAGCGAGGTACGCAGCGCAGATCAACCCGTTGTGTCCACCACCGACGACGATGACATCTGCGTCCATCGCGTCGACGCTAGACGTCGGAGCCGGCCGAACCCAGATCCGCGTGGTGCACCATCACCTGTAGCAGCACGTTCGCACCGGCGACCAGGTCGTCGGGCTCGGTGAACTCGGCGATGTTGTGGCTCAAGCCGCCGACGCTCGGCGTGAAGATCATCGAGGTCGGACACACGCGCGACAGCATCTGCGCGTCGTGGCCGGCACCGCTGCTCATCCGGCGGGTGCTGTAGCCGAGCGTCGTCGCCGTGGTCTCGACGAGTCGGATCATGTCGGCGTCGAACGACACCGGGGCGAACCGCGCCAGCGACCGATGTTCGACCGTCACGCCCTCGTCGGCGGCCGCCGCCGACAGGAACTCGCCGAGGCGCCGCTCGGCGTCGCGCAGGATCGCATCGTCGGTGTTGCGCAGGTCGATGGTCATGGTCACGGTCGAGGGGACGACGTTGACGAGGTCGGGATGGACGTCGAGCCGGCCGACCGTGGCGACCTGATCGCCGCCGAGCCCGGTCGCGAGATCGCGCACGAACGTCGTCACCCGGGCCGCGACGACGAGCGGATCGTGACGCAGCCGCATCGGGGTGGTGCCCGCATGCGCCGACTGGCCCGAGATGGTGAGCTCGGTCCACGAGATCCCCTGCACACCTTCGACGACGCCGATGGTCACCCCGGCAGCTTCGAGGACGGGCCCCTGCTCGATGTGGAGTTCGACGAACCGGTGCGGGAAGTCGGCGGCCGGAACCGGCAACGAACCGCCGTAGCCGATCCGTTCGAGCTCGTCGCCGAGTCGAGCACCGTCGTCGGTCGCCCGGATGTCGAGTGCGTCCTCGATGCCGAGCCCACCGACGTAGACGAGGCTCCCGAGCATGTCGGGAGCGAAGCGGGCGCCCTCCTCGTCGGTGAAGAACGCCACCGTGATGCTCCGGTCGAGCGTCACGCCGTTGGACAGCAACGTCTCGACGACCTCGAGCCCGGCGAGCACGCCCAGGTTGCCGTCGAACCGTCCGCCGGTCCGCACGGTGTCGATGTGCGAACCCGTCATGACCGGCGCCAGCGCCGGGTCGGCGCCCACCAGCGTGGCGAACACGTTCCCGATCTGGTCGATCTCGACCGACAGGCCGAGGTCGCGCATCCAGGTGACGACCAGGTCGCGCCCCGCTCGGTCGGCGTCGGTGAGCGCCAACCTGGCGCATCCCCGTTCGCCGTCGGGGCCGAGCACCGCCCCGATCTCGCCGAGGGCCTCGATCCGGCGCAGCAGACGGTCGCCATCGATGCGGAGATCTGCGACCG
Organism: Ilumatobacteraceae bacterium; assembly: GCA_033344875.1. Lineage (NCBI taxonomy): Bacteria > Bacillati > Actinomycetota > Acidimicrobiia > Acidimicrobiales > Ilumatobacteraceae > Ilumatobacteraceae bacterium. The sequence continues at coordinate 783,939 of JAWPMO010000001.1, forward strand.
TGGTGCTCATGAGCAGGGAAGATACCGGAATATGCTGCCACCGACGGTGGTTGCAGTCATCGACACCACCTGGGTGTCGGAAAGTGTGTGATACATGAACTCGGGTTCGTTGCAGCTCGGCACCGTGTCGGGCATCTCGGTCAAGGTCCACTGGAGCGTCGGCCTGATCTCCATGCTGCTCGGCGTCAGCCTGGCCCAGGAGATCGGCCTGTTCCCCGGTGCGATCGCGGTCGTCGCGTTCATGGCGTCGATCCTCGTCCACGAGTTCGCCCACGCTCTGACGGCCCAGCGGTTCGGCGTCGGCACCGAGTCGATCCAGCTCTGGGCCCTCGGCGGTGTCGCCCGTCTCGACCGCGAATCACCGTCGGCCAAGGCCGAGGGTTGGATCGCAGCGGCTGGCCCGATCGCCAGCATCGCCGTCGCACTCGGCAGCCTCGGGGCATGGACCCTCCTCGGTGGCGCCGACAGCGGCAGCCGATACGTCGCCGTCCTCGGCTGGTTGGGCGTGATCAACGCGCTGCTGTCGGTGTTCAACCTCCTGCCGGGTGCCCCGCTCGACGGCGGCCGCATCGTCAAGGCGGTTCGCTGGGCGATGCACGGAGATCGTCATCGTGCCGCGCGCGAGGCGGGGCGGGCCGGCATCGCGATCGGCTGGGCGACCGCAGCCCTCGGCTTCTTCCTGATCATGCGTGAGCAGAGCGGCATCTGGCTGATCATCACCGGAGCGTTCATCGCGGTCAACGCCCACGTCGAGATCGCCGCCGCGACCATCGCCGGCCACCTCAGCGGTTCCAAGGTCCGCGACCTCACCTGGTTCGGCCTCGCGGAGGCCGGCGAGGACATGGACGCCGACTCGATGCTGTGGCAGCGGGGGCGACTGGGTTCGGCCGGCGCCGTGACGATCACCGACGCTGCGGGCAACGCGCAGGGCCTGGCGTTCGAGGACGACATGTGGGCGGTACCCGCCGACGAGCGGCCGTGGGTGATGCTCACGCAGATGATGGTGCCGTTCGATCGCACCGCGCAGGCCGGTCCCGACGACGACCTCGCGTCGGTCCTGCCCAAGATCAATCCCGCTCGGCCGATCGTGACCGTCTGGCAAGACGGTCGACTGGTCGGCCTGGTGCCGCCACGTCGGCTCCGCGAACGCCTCGCGGCCGCCGGACTGTGACCGCCTGACCGTCAGGCGTCGGCGACGCTCCAGTCGCGCTTGGCGACCGGCGGCTGATCCGACCACGGGAAGTTGATCCACAGGTCGGTGCGCTTCCACACGTAGTCACACTTGACGACCGAGTGCGACTTCTCGTAGATCACCGCGGTGCGGACCTCGCCGACCTTGCCTTCGCAGAAGTCGTCGACGCTCTTGAGCGTGTGACCGGTGTCGGCGACGTCGTCGACGATGAGGATCTTCGCATCGTGCAGGTCGACGAAGTCAGGCGCCGGCGGCAGGATCCGCGGGACCTCGAGTCGTTCGTCGACGCCGGTGTAGAACTCGACGTTCATCGTGTAGGTGTTCTTGACCGACAGGGCGTACCCCATCGCTCCGCCGATGAGCAGGCCGCCCCGTGCGATCGAGAGCACCATGTCGGGCTCGAAATCGTCGTCGGCGACCATCTGCGCGAGCTCTCTCGACGCCGTTCCGAACAGTTCCCACGTCAAGATCTCACGCTCTTCAGACATGTGCGTGCACGCTACAGGCTCTGTGCTGGTGCGGTCACAAACCGATGATGTCGATCGGCCGGACCGGCACGCGATCGATGGTGTGGGTGCGGCCGGCCTGACGCACGGCGTCGCGGATCGCAGCGGCGATCGCCGGCGTGACCGAGATGCACGGCGGCTCGCCGACTCCCTTGGCGCCCAGCGGCGACAGCGGCTCGTACTGCTCGATCAGCGTCGTCACGACCGGCGGCATGTCGAGCATGGTCGGCAACAGGTAGTCGGTGAAGCTCGCGTTGCGGATCACCCCGTCGATCTGGACGATCTCCTCCATCACCGCGAGACCAAGGCCCTGAGCGATGCCGCCCTCGATCTGGCCGGTCACCGAGAGCGGGTTGAGCGCCCGCCCGATGTCCTGGGCGGTCGCGACCTGTACCACCTTGACCAGCCCGAGCTCGACGTCGACGTCGACCACCGCCCGGTGGGCGACGAACGCGAACGCGACGTGACAGTTGCCCTGACCACGCTCGTCGAGTTCTTCGGTGGCGCGGTGACGGTACACGGCGGTCTCGTCGAGTTCGCCGGTGCTCGTGGCGTCGACCACCGGCATCCGGAAGCTCCCGGTCGTCTCGACGACGTCGCGACCGTCGATCGCGAGGGTCGACGCGTCGAGGCCGTGTTCGTCGGCCAGGCGCTCGAACAACCGTTGACGAACGGCTTCGCAGGCTGCCTGCACCGCTCCCCCGCTCATCCACGTCTGACGCGACGCCGACGTCGAACCTGCCGAACCGACGCCGGTGTCGATCCGATCGAGCACGACCTCGTCGACGCCGAGCACGGTTCGCGCGATCTGGCTCGCGAGCGTGACGAACCCCTGCCCGACCTCGGCCGTGGCGAACTTGAGGGTGGCGACGCCGTCGACGAGCCGACAGCGTGCGGTGGCGTAATCGTCGAACCCCTCGGAGTACATGAGGTTCTTCATCGCCACGCCGTAGCCGATGCCGCGCACCACGTGCTGTGCATCGGCGGTGCGTCCCGCCCCACCGGGCAGTCGCATGACGTCGCCGTCGTGTCCGCCGACCGGTTCGTCGGGGAACGGCAGAGCGACCGTCTCACGGATGCACTCCTCGACCGGCGCCACGCTGTCCATCACCTGCCCGGTGATCATGACGTCGCCCGTGCGCATCGCATTGCGCAACCGCACCTCGATCGGGTCGAGGCCCGCTGCGGCGGCCAGCTTGTCCATCTGCGACTCGTGCGCGTAACAGGCCTGCACCACGCCGAACCCGCGCATGGCGCCGCACGGCAGGTGGTTGGTGCGAACCGCGAAACCCTCGACGACCGCATTCGGGCAGCGGTACGGGCCCTGCGTGTGCGTGATCGCATTGAGCAGCACGGCCGACGAGGTCGACGAGTAGGCGCCGCCGTCGAACACGAAACGAGCCTCGATCTTGACGATCTCCCCATCGGCGGTCGCGTGGTGCCGCATCCAGATGGTCGCCGGATGCCGATGGACGTGACCGAGGAAGCTCTCGGCTCGGGTGTAGTGCATGCGCACCGGGCGCCCGAGACGGAGGGCGAGCAGGCAGGTGTGGACTTGCAGGGAGATGTCTTCGCGGGCACCGAACGCGCCGCCGACACCACCGAGCACGAGCCGGACCTGTTCTTCCGGCAACCCGAGACACGCCGCGATCTGCCCGCGGTCTTCGTGCAGCCACTGCGTGGCGACGTGGAGTTCGACGCCTCCGCCCCCGCTGTCGGGGATCGCGAGCGCTGCCTCGAGACCCAGGAACGCCTGGTCCTGCATGCCGATGTCGTAGGTGCCCTCGACGACGACGGCACCGGTCGCGGTCGCGTCGCCGTGTTCGACCCGTTGTTCGCGGAGCATGTTGCCGGCGGGGTGGATCGCCGGCGCACGCCCGGCGATCACCTCGTCGGGATCGAGCACCGGTTCCAAGAGTTCGTACTCGACGACGATCGCCTCGAGTGCCCGACGGCACGTCTCCGGATGATCGGCGGCCACTGCGGCGACGGGTTCGCCCACGTATCGGACGACGTCGGAAGCGAAGACCGGTTGGTCCTGGTCGATCAGCCCGTAGTGCATGACGCCGGGCACGTCGTCGGCGGTGATGACGGTCTCGACGCCGTCGATCTGCCATGCGGCCGACGGGTCGACCCGGATGATCCGCGCGTGCGGGTGCGGTGATCGCAGGGTGGCGCCCCAGAGCACGCCGTCGCCGCCGAGATCACTCGAGAACTCGAATGTGCCCATCACCTTGGCGATCCCGTCGGGGCGGGTCGGCGACGTGCCGAGCCCGAGGTGGCCGGCCCACGTGGCGGCGTCGGTGAGGCTCATCGTGCACCCTCGCGTCGTGTGACCGCGACCTGTTGCACGGCTTCGATGATCCGGCCGTACCCGGTGCACCGGCACACGTTGCCGGAGAGCTCCTCCCGGATCTGCATCTCGGTCGGCTCCGAGTGCTGTTCGAGCAGATGGTGGGCGGCGATGATGAGGCCGGGCGTGCAGAACCCGCACTGAACGGCGCCGGTGTCGACGAAGGCCCGTTGGACGTCGGTCGGCGCGTCGCCCAGCCCCTCGACGGTCACGATCGGCTCGTCGACCGCCGCTGCGGCCATGACGAGGCAGGCGCACACGAGTTCGCCGCCGACTTGGACCGAGCACGAGCCACATTCCCCCTGCTCACAGGCACCCTTGGCGGCCATCAGGCCCAGGCGCTCCCTGAGGACGTAGAGCAGGTTCTCGCCGATCCAGGCATCGCGGACCTCGCGCTCCTGGCCGTTGACGTGCAGGGTGTAGATCTCGCTCATGCTGCTCCTCCCGGGAAGGCTCTCCGGACGAGTCGCCGGACCATCACGCCGACCGCGTGCCGTCGGTAGTCCGCGGTCGACCGGTGGTCGTCGATCGGACGGCTGGCGGCGGCGGCGAGCCGTCCGGCCTCGTCGGCCGCGGCGACGTCGATCGTGCCGCCCGCCCAGTCGACGGCCTCGCCGACGACCTGTTCGGCGTCGTGGCAGCGCACGATCGTCGGCCCGACCGATCCGAGCGCGATCCGGACCGTGCGGCCGGGCGTGTCGGTCGCGACGCAGGCGCTCGCGGTGGCGATCACCATCGCGTTGCGAACCCCGACCTTGCTGTAGCCCTGCCAGCCGTCGAGGACCGGGACCGTGATCGCCTCGATGAGTTCGCCGGGCTCGAGGGCCGTGCGCTTCACGCCGAGCATGAACTCCGCGACGGGCATCGAACGCCGCCCACCGGACGCGACGAGGTGGATCTCGGCGTCGAGCGCGACCAGGACCGGGAGGCCGTCCCCGGCGGGAGAGCACGTCGCGAGGTTGCCGCCGATCGTGCCGGCATTGCGGATCTGCGGGCTGCCGACGGTCCGCGCGGCTTCGGCGAGCGCCGGCACCATCGACTGCAGCGGGTCACGTTCGATCTCGGCCCATCGGATGCCGGCACCGAGTCGGAGCCGCCGCGTCTCGGGGTCGAGGGTCCACGAGGTGAGCTCCGGGACCCGACCGAGCGAGATCACGGAGGTGTCTCCCCACGGCAGCGTGCGGTGCCGTTCGTTCACCTCGACCATCAGGTCGGTGCCACCGGCGAGGAACAGCGCCTCGGGGGCGGCAGCGGCCGCGGCCACGGCGTCGGCGAGGGAGGTCGGGACGACGACGGGCATCACGCGACTGTACAAAACGTTCGGTCGAGAACCCGGTCAATCGCAGGGCGGTCGGTCACACCACGACGACACCCGCGACCTCGTCGGCGGCCGCCGGATACGTCGGTCCGATCGCTTCGAGGTGATGACGCAGGATGCCGGCCACGACGCGGTTGCGCACCCACTTGCGGTCGGCGGGTACCACGTACCAGGGGGCGTCGTCGGTCGTGGTTTCCCGGATCGCGTCGCGGAAGGCGGTCTGGTAGTCGTCCCAGAGTGCACGGTCGTCGAGGTCGCCGCTGCGGAACTTCCAACGCTCGTCCGGATCGTCGACGCGGTCCTGGAGGCGTTCGCGCTGCTCCTCGTTCGAAACGTTGAGGAAGATCTTCACGACATGGGTGCCCTCGTCGACGAGCATCCGCTCGAAGTTGCGGATGTGGTCGTACCGGCGCTTCCAGACCCGTTCGGGCACCAGCTCCTTCACCCGGACGACCAGGACGTCCTCGTAGTGGCTCCGGTTGAACACGCCGATCATGCCCTTCGACGGGGTGTGGTGGTGGACCCGCCACAGGTAGTCGTGGGCTCGCTCCTCCTCGGTGGGCACGCCGAACGAGTTCACGTCGATCCCGGCGGGGTTGACACCGGTCAGCACCGACCGGATCGTGCCGTCCTTGCCGCCGGCGTCCATCGCCTGGAGGACGACGAGCACGGCGGTCTCCTCGGCCGCGAAGAGGCGACGTTGGAGATCGGCGACCTCACCGATCTCCGTGACGAAATCGGCCTTGGCCTGGTCTTTCTCCCACCCGAAGGTCTCGCGGGGGTCGTGGTCGTCGAGGTCGATGTCGTCGTCGGCGCGACAGTGTGCGACGGCGTCGGCGAGGTCGTGTGCAGCCATGGTCGGACGGTACACGCCCGACCATCACGAATCCGTGAAGATGCCCCTGCTTGATGCCGATCGACCCAAGGGCATGATGTAGCGTCCGTCACATCTCAGGGCGAGGAGCGCCCCGAACCTCCAGGGGGAACTTTTGATGACAGCAGTGACACGACCGACCCGACGGTGGCATCGCCGCCTCGCAGTTCTCACGATCGGCGGTCTTCTCGTCGCCGCGTGTGGTGGCGGCGACGACGACACCGCGGAGCCGGACGACGGCACCACGCAGGACGACGGCGGCGACTCCGACGGCGCAGACGACGGCGACGGTGGTGACGGTGGTGACGACGGTGACGGCGACTCCGACGGCGACGGTGGTGACGGCGACTCCGGTGGTGACGGTGGCGATGAGCCGGCGAGCGGCGGTGACGACGACGACACCTCCGACGGTTCGCCGGTCGTGGAGACCCTGCCGCCCGAGGCGAACGTCGATCCCGTGGTCGGCGGCACGCTGCGGTACGGCCTCACGGCCGACACCAACGGCATCAACCCCGCCGCGTCGTCGATGTCGGTCAACGGTCTGATGATGGGCAACGCCGTGTTCGACACGCTCTCGGCCCTCACGCCCGACGGCCAGTGGGTCCCGTTCCTGGCGGAGTCGTTCACCCCGAGCGACGACCTGACCCAGTGGACGGTCAAGCTGCGCGAGGGCATCACGTTCCACGACGGGACGCCGCTCAACGCCGAAGCGGTGCTGACCAACTTCGAGTCGCAGCGGGCGCATCCGCTCGTGGGCTTGGCGGTCAAGCCGTTCTACCCCGAGACCGACGCGGTCACGATCGTCGACGACCTCACGCTGACCTTCAACCTGCTCGACCCCGACGCGAAGTGGCCGACCTCGGTCGCCGGACAGCTCGGCATGATCGCATCGCCGACCTGGCTGGCAGCGGCTGCCGACGACGGCTCGCTGAACCAGGAGCCGATCGGCACCGGCCCGTTCAAGTTCGAGAGTCGAAGCGAAGACTCGGTCACCCGGTTCGTCCGGAACGACGACTGGTGGAACGGTGACGTCTACCTCGACGCCGTCGAGTTCTTCCCGGTCCCCGATCCCGACGCCCGCAACGACCTCCTCTTCGGTGGCGACCTCGATGCGCTGCACACCACGAACCAGGCCTCGATCCTCGACCTCACCGACGACGAGGCGATCCAGAACGTGCTCAACGACGCCTCCGAGGAGTCGTTCGCGATGATCAACTCGGCGCAGCCACCCTTCGACGACATCCGGGCCCGCAAGGCCCTGACGCTCGCGACACCGGTCGACCTGTACAACGAGCTGATCGCGCTGGGCGTCAACCGCCCAGCGGAGCAGATGTTCATCCCCGAGAGCCCGTTCTACAACCCCGACGTCACCCAGGAGCACGACGACCCCGACGCCGCTGCCGCGCTGGCAGCCGAGTACTGCGCCGAGCGCGGCTCCGAGTCGAACGATCTGCTCGGCACGCCGACGTGCACCGACGGCAAGATCAACATGGAGTTCCAGTTCTCCGGCCCGTCGGTGGTCCAGACCCGCATCGCCGAACTGCTCGACGAGGGCTGGAGCGTCGCGTTCAACGTCACGTTCAACGAACTGCTCGAAGACGAGCACATCCAGCAGACCGCGTTCGGTCAGTACAACGTCAACACCTGGCGTCAGTTCGGTGCGGCCAACCCGACCAACGACAACGTCTGGCTGCTGTGCCGCACGATCGGTGGCATCTCGCTCAACTGGCCTCGCTACTGCGACGACGAGCGTGACGCCATCATCTTCGAGGCGATGGCGACCGCCGACGACGCCGAGCGCGTCCCGCTGATGCAGGAGCTGGTCCGGAAGATGAACGAGGACTACCTCTACATCTTCTTCAACCACACCCTGTGGAACAACGCCTTCACCGAGAACGTGCACGGCATCTGCGACCGCACCGCACCCGACGGCACCGTGCTCGAGTGCTCCAGCAACGGGCGCACCTGGTTCAGTTCGGTCTGGATCGACTGATCCGGATGCCCGTAGACCGCCCGTCACATCGCCGGACCGAGACTCGATGAACTATTGGATGCAGCGCCTCGGCATGGCCGTCCTGCTGCTGTTCGCCGTGAGCGCGCTCACCTTCGGAGCGATGAACACGCTCGGCGACCCGCTGTTCAACATCCTCGGTCCGGCTGCGGACGACCGTGACAACCCCGAGAGCCTGAAGCAGATCGAAGCCGCCGAGGCCGAGTTCCACCTCGACAAGCCGCTCCCCGAGCGGTACGTGAGGTGGCTCGGCGACTTCGTCACGGGCGACATGGGACCACAGTTCAGCAAGACCGGTGAACCGCCCGTCACCGATCTGATCAAGGAGCGGTTGCCCCGTTCGGTGATGCTGCTGGTGATGGCGCAGTTGCTGGCCACGATGATCGCGATCCCGTGGTCGCTGTGGTCGGCGTCGAAGGCCAACCGACCTGCCGACAAGATCTCGACGTTCTCGACGTTCCTGATCATCGCGCTCCCCAACTTCGCGCTCGGGGTGATCCTGAAGTACGTCTTCGCGATCAAGCTGAGTTGGTTCCCGCAAACGTTCAACGCGACCGACCCGTTCCTGTCGCGCGTCTGGCAGATGTTCCTGCCGGCGCTCACGATCGCCCTCCCGGCAGCGGCCGTCTACCAACGGCTGCTGCGCACCGACCTCATCACGACGCTCCAGGAGGACTTCATCCTGATGGCACGGAGCAAGGGTGTGTCCAAGAACTCCGTGCTCTTCCGGCATGCACTTCGGCCGTCGCTGTTCTCGTTCGTGACCGTGTTCGGCATCAACACCGGGGCCCTGATCGGCGGGTCGCTCATCGCCGAGACGATCTTCCGGGTCCCGGGCCTCGGCTCAGCGATCGTCGAGGCGGTCGCCACCGAGGACTTCCCGGTCGTGCTCGCGATCGTGATGATCATCGCGACGGCGTTCGTGCTCGTCAACGTGGTCGTCGACGTGGTCTATTCGATCATCGACCCGAGGGTCCGGCGATGAGCGACGGTCTCGGATTCGAACAGGCGCCCGCGGCATTCACCGGCGCAGGGGCGATCGCCGAGGACGCCGCGCCCGAGGGCGACACCGTCTCGCGCCGCCTCGGTTGGGCCTTCTGGCTCTGTGTCGCCTGGCTCGTGCTGATCATCGGTGCGGCGATCCTCGCTCCGTGGCTCCCGCTCAAAGATCCGAAGGCCAACCTGATCAACCGCGATCTCGGCCGACCGCCGTACTCCCCCTCCGGCGAGTTCTGGTTCGGTTCCGACCAGGACGCGCGCGACGTGTTCTCCCGCACGATCTTCGGCGCCCGGGTGTCGCTGACGGTCGGGTTCGTCGCGATCGCGTTCGGCATGCTGATCGGCGGCACGCTCGGCGTCGTCGCCGGCTACTTCCGTGGCTGGTGGGACCGTGTCGTGTCGTTCCTGTTCGTCGTGCTCCTCTCGTTCCCGGCCCTCGTGCTGGCGATCCTGATCACCTCGCTCCTCGATCGCGGCCTCGTCACGATCTCGCTCACGCTCGGTTTCCTGGCGATCGCCCCGGTGGGGCGTCTCGCCCGGGCGACCACGATCCAGTACGCCGATCGTGAGTTCGTCGTCGCGGCTCGCACGTTGGGAGCCAAGCATCCGCGCATCATCGTCCGTGAGCTGCTCCCCAACGTCGTGATCCCGATGGGTGCGCTCGCACTGCTCGGCATGGCGGTCGCGATCGTCGCCGAAGGTGGTCTCGCCTTCCTGGGCCTCTCGGTCCAGAAGGAGGAGACCTGGGGCAAGCTGATCCTCATCGGGGCCGGTTCGCGCGACCTCGAGCAGGCGCCGTGGATCTCGATGGCGCCGATCTTCATCCTGTTCCTCACCGTGCTGGCCCTCAACTACGCCGGCGACAAGGTTCGGGCCTACTTCGATGTCAGGGAGTCGAGCCTGTGAGCGACCACATCCAGACCGCGGGTCGGGTGACCGAGGGCAACCTGCTCGAGGTCGACGATCTGCGCACCCACTTCCGCACCGACCGTGGGCTCGTTCGTGCCGTCGACGGGGTGACGTTCTCCCTCGAACGTGGCAAGTCCCTCGGGATCGTCGGCGAGTCCGGGTCCGGCAAGACCGTGCTCAGTCGCACGATCATGGGGCTGCTCCCCTCCAACGCCGTGCTCCACGGCTCGGTCAAGTTCGCCGGCCAGGAGACGCTCGGGCTCGACGCCAAGCAGATGCGGCACCTCTGGGGCCGTGAGATGTCGATGGTCTTCCAGAACCCGATGGTCTCGCTCAACCCGCTGATGAAGATCGGTCGTCAGATCGCCGAACCGCTGATGATCCATCTCGACATGGACAAGCAGAACGCCCGTGAGACCGCACTCGCGCTGTTGCGCGACGTCCGGATCCCCGAACCCGAGAAGCGGCTCGACCAGTTGCCGCACGAGCTGTCGGGCGGTATGCGCCAGCGCGTCATGATCGCGATCGCGCTCGCCTGTGGACCGACGCTGCTCTTCGCCGACGAGCCGACCACGGCGCTCGACGTCACCGTGCAGGCGCAGATCCTCGAGCTGATCGGTGAGCAGCGCCGTGATCGCAACATGTCGGTCATCCTCGTCACGCACGACCTCGGCGTCGTCGCCGGCCACACCGACGAGATCGCGGTCATGTACGGGGGACGCCTCGTCGAGAAGGCACCGACCAAGCAGCTCTTCGCGAACATGAAGATGCCGTACACGAAGTCGCTGATGCGCAGCATCCCGAAGCTCGAAGATCCGAGCCACACCCGGCTGCTCACGATTCCCGGTCGGCCACCCGACCTCGTCAACCCGCCCAAGGGGTGCGGCTTCGCCCCTCGCTGTGCGTACGCGCGCGAACGTTGCCTCGACGAGCGCCCCGTGCTCGAACCGACCGCCGAGTCCGACCAGCACGTGTTCGCGTGCTGGTACCCGGTGGGTTCACCCGAGTTCGAAGCCCGTGACGTCGAGATCATGGCCCAGGTCAGCGTCGCCGGGCGGGCCGGCTGATGGCGGGTACCGGCAAGGCCCACCTGCGCGACGGCGATGCCGTCCTGCGCGTCGAGGACCTGGTGGTCGAGTTCCCGATCGGACGGCGCGGCGTCGTCAGCGCGGTCGCCGGCATCAGCTTCGACGTGCTGCGCGGCGAGACGCTCGGCATCGTCGGCGAATCCGGCTGCGGCAAATCGACCACCGGTCGGGCCATCATGCAGATCGAGAAGCCGACGGCCGGGTCGGTCGTGTTCGAGGGCAGCGATCTGACCACCCTGCCATTCGAGCAACTCCGCGAGGCCCGCACGAAGATCCAGATGATCTTCCAGGATCCGATCTCGTCGCTGAACCCACGGCGTCGCGTGCGCGACAGCGTCAAGGACCCGCTCGACATCTGGGATCGCGGCACCGAGTCCGAACGCAGCCGGTTGGTCGACGCGGTGCTCGAGAACGTGGGCATCGACCCCGACCGCGCCGCCGAGAGCCGACCCCACCAGTTCTCGGGTGGTCAGTGCCAGCGCATCTCGATCGCCCGCTCGCTCGTGCTCGACCCGACCCTGATCATCTGTGACGAGCCCGTCTCGGCGCTCGACGTCAGCGTGCAGGCGCAGGTCCTCAACCTGCTCGAAGACCTCAAGGCCGAATACGGCCTGACCCTGATGTTCATCGCCCACGACCTCGCCGTGGTCAAGAACATCAGCGACCGGGTCGCGGTGATGTACCTCGGCAAGCTGTGCGAGATCGCGAGCAGCGACGACCTCTACTCCCGACCGGCGCACCCGTACACCAACGTGCTGCTCGAGTCGATCCCGGTCCCCGACCCGGAGGTGGCGGTCACCGGCACCACGATCACCGGCGAACCGCCGTCGCCGGTGAACCCACCGACCGGCTGTCGCTTCCACCCGCGCTGCCCCAACGCCGACGAGGTCTGCGTGAGCACCGAACCCGTGATCCGCCCGATCGGCGACGGGCACTACGTGGCGTGCCACCACCCCCTCGAAACGCCGGTCACGATCGGCTGATACCGTCGGCGGCGATGTCGCCGACGGCGCCCGTGTGGACCGAGATCGAGGCGCCGCGTTCGCTGCGCCGCACCCTCGGCGTCCAACGGATCGGCGTCGCCGATCCCACGACCCGTCTCACCGACCGTTCGTTCCTGCGTGCGACGATCACGCCCGACGGACCCGGCACCCTGCTGATCCGTTGGTCGCACGACCCGGCGGGCGCCGACGACAGCGGCCTCGACGCCGAGGCCTGGGGTCCGGGTGCCGAGTGGCTGCTCGCCCGGGTCGACGACCTCACCGGCGCACACGACCGCGTCGGCGTGTTCGAGCACGCCCATCCGGTCGTCGAACGTTCACTGCGGTTGACCCGAGCCGGCCGGATCGGGGCGTCGCACCTGCTGTACCACCACCTGCTGCCGACGATCATCGGGCAGCGGATCACCGGGGGCGAAGCGATTCGCCAGTGGGCCCGGCTCTGTCGCGAGCTCGGTGAACCTGCGCCCGGCCCGAACGACGTCGTCGGGACGATGCGTCTGCCGCCGGCACCCGAGACGCTGGTTCGGCGACCGGCGTGGTGGTTCCATCCGCTCGGGATCGAGACCAAGCGGGCACGCCCCTTGACCGAGGTGGCTCGCCACGCCGACAAGCTCTGGCGCTGGACGGAGGCAGGACCCGACATCGCCGCGTCGAAGTTGCGGTTGTTGCCGGGCGTCGGACCCTGGACGATCGGGTCGGCGCTCGGTCCGGTGCTCGGCGACCCCGACGCCGTGCCGGTCGGCGACTATCACCACCCGAACACCGTCGCCTGGGCGCTCGCCGGCGAACCGCGCGCCGATGACGACCGGATGCTCGAGCTGCTCGAGCCCTACCGGGGGCAGCGCGGCCGGGTGCTGTGGGCGTTGACGTCGGCGGCGGGCCCTGCCCCGAAGCACGGGCCCCGTCAGCGAATCCTGCCGATGGCCCGCTGGTGACCTGGTCGGCGTCGATACGATCGCGCCATCGTGTCGACCCAGCAGCCACCGTCCCCGATCACGATCCCGAGTCCGCTCCGACCGTCCGGCCCGTTCGGCCGGTTCGCCGACGACCTGCTGTCGACCGAGTTGCCCGATCTGCCGGCCGACCGACGCGCCGAGACCGTGTCGTTCGTGTGCCGACGGGCGGCTCAGGTCCCGACGCCGCTCCAGCTCGGTGTGATCACGCTGTCGGTCGGCGTCGGTGGCATGCAGCGGGTCCTGGGCCATCCGCGGACCGTGGGCTTCCTGCGCGGGACGTCGCTCCCCTTCGTCGGCGAGCTGGCACGCCTCGTCCGGTCGCTCGGCTTCACGTACGTGTGGGAGACCTGGCCGACGACGACCGAGTCCGGGGCCCCGTCGTGATCAGCCCCGCACGCCACCACGACGCCGACGTGCTCGTGATCGGCTCCGGCGCCGGCGGGGCGACGACCGCGGCGCTGCTCGCCGAGGCCGGACGCGACGTCCTCATCGTCGAGGAGGGCCCGTGGGTCGAGCAGGGCTCGGTGGTGCCGTTCTCGCTCGAGCAGATGGATCGCCAGTACCGGTCCGGCGGCGTCACCGTCGCGCTCGGTCGGCCATCGATCGCCTACACCGAAGGACGTTGTGCAGGCGGCGGCACCGAGGTCAACAGCGGCCTGTATCGCCGCCCGTCGGAGGAGACGCTCGTCCGATGGCAGCGCACCCACCGGATCGCCGACTTCGGTCCGGAGGCGTTCTTCGAGACGTGCGAGGAGGTCGAGCAGACGCTGAGCGTCTCGACCGTGCCCGGCCGCCACACGCCGGCCAGCGAGCGGCTGCGGTCGGGTGCCGCCGCGCTCGGCTGGCAGCACGACGAGATCCCGCGCTGGATGACGTATCCGGACGGCGGCGACGCCGACAGCGGTCGACGCCAGAGCATGACCCGCACCTACCTGCCGCGGGCCACCGCACGACACGCCCGGCTGCTGTGCGACCATCGGGTCGACCGGCTCGTGTGGGACGGCCCACGTGCATTCCGTGCCGAGCTCACCGGCCCCGACGGGGGTCCGGTCACGATCGACTTCGGCGATGTCTTCGTGTGCGCCGGAGCGATCCAGACGCCGGCGCTGCTGCAGCGGTCGGGTCGACGCGGCCTGGTCGGGCGCTCGCTCGCCGTGCACCCGACCGTCAAGCTCGCCGCCCGGTTCGACGAACCGGTCAACGTGAGTGCCGACGTCCCGGTCCACCAGGTGAAGGAGTTCTCCCCCGACCTGTCGTTCGGCGGGTCGGCCAGCCACCCGGGTCTCGTCGCCCTCGCGCTCACCGACAACTGGGCCGAGATGCGCCGCTCGGTCACCGCGTGGCCCGAGATCGCGGTGTACTACGCGGCGATCACCAGCGAGGGCCGGGGCCGCGTGACCGCACTTCCCGGCATGCGCGATCCCCTCGTCACCTACCGGTTGAACCGCCGCGACCGGGCGCTGCTCGGTCAGGGTCTCGCCCGGCTGGCCCTGGTCATGCTCGAAGCCGGTGCCCGCGAGGTGTTCCCGTCGTTCGCCTCCGCCCCGATCGTCCGCACCCGGGCCGACCTGGCCGAGGTCACCGAACGGTTCGCGGCGACGGCCGCGAGCGTGATGACCGTGCACCTGTGCTCGACGGTGCCGATGGGCGAGGACCGCGACGTGGCGGCGGCCGACAGCTTCGGGCGTCTCCACGGTGCCGACAACGTGTACGTCAACGACGCCTCGCTGCTCCCCGATGCCCCGGGCGTCAACCCGCAGGCGTCGGTGATGGCGGTCGCGATCCGCAACGCACGACGGTTCCTCGAGGTGGCCTCGTGACCGAGATCGATTCGATCGAGCGTCCCGACGTCACGATCGTCACCGGCGCCGGTGGCTGGCTGGGCACGGCGTTGATGGCGGCGCTCACCGACCCCGCCGGCCGGGCCCGTCGCGACACCGAGATCCGCCCGTTCGTGCGGACACGCGTCGAGGCCGACGCCATGGCGGCGTTGGGCTCGCAGGTCCGCCCGGTCGTCGGCGACCTCCGACGTGCGACCGACCTCGACCGGCTGTTCGACGGTCTGACCGGTGATGTCGATGTGATCCACACCGCCGGCATCATCCATCCGGCCACCGTCGCCGAGTTCACGACCGTCAACGTCGACGGCACACGGAACATGCTGGCTCGCGCCGACGGCAACGGCATACGGCGGTTCGTGCACGTGTCGTCGAACAGCCCGTTCGGGACCAACGCCCACCCTGGTGATCGATTCCGCAACGACGAGCCCTACCACCCGTACTATGGGTACGGCCGCTCGAAGATGGAAGCCGAGTTGGCGGTCCACGAGGCGGTCGACGGTGGTCTCGACGCAGTGATCGTCCGCCCGCCCTGGTTCTACGGACCGCACCAGCCGCCCCGTCAGACGACGTTCTTCACGATGGTCCGCACGGGGCTGTTCCCGGTGTTCGGCGGTGGCGCCCAGTCACGATCGATGGTGTACGTCGAGAACCTGGTCGACGGTGTGCTGCTCGCCGAGCTCGTGGCGACGCCGGCCGGCCGTGGCTGGTGGATCGCCGACGAACGGCCCTACACGGTGTCCGAGATCGTCGAGACCGTCGGTCGGGCACTCCGCGACGAGGGGTACGAGGTCCGCCCGAATCGGGCACGACTCCCCGATCTCGTCGCCCGGCTCGCCGAGCGCGCCGACGGCATCATCCAGCGGGCCGGCCGCTATCACCAGCAGATCCACGTCCTGGGTGAGATGAACAAGAACATCGCCTGCAGCATCGACGTCGCTCGCGACGAGCTCGGCTACGAGCCGGCGGTCGAACTGTACGAAGGTATGCGCCGCAGCATCCGCTGGTGTCGAGAGCAAGGAATCGAACTGTGACACGAAGCCTGGTGACCGGAGGCAGTGGCTACTTCGGCTCGCTCCTGGTCGCTCGCCTCCTCGACGCCGGCCACGACGTGCGCGTGCTCGACATCTCCGACGACACCGACCGCCGTGACGACGTCGACCTCGTGCTCGGCGACATCCGGGATCGTGCGGTGGTCGAACGGGCGGTGGTCGGCGTCGACACCGTGTTCCACAACGTGGCGCAGGTGCCGCTGGCGAGGGATCAGCACCTCCTGCGGTCCGTCAACGTCGACGGCACCCGGATCCTCCTCGAGTCGGCGCGCGACGCCGGCGTCGGCAAGGTGGTCCACACGTCGTCGAGCGCGGTGTTCGGGGTGCCCGACGTGAACCCGGTCCTCCCCACGACCGTGCCCAAGCCCGAGGAGGCCTACGGGCACGCCAAGCTCGCTGCCGAATGGGCCTGCCTCGATGCGGCGCGCGACGGGCTCGACGTCTCGATCGTCCGGCCGCGGACGATCCTCGGCCACGGCCGGCTCGGCATCTTCGGCATCCTGTTCGACTGGATCGCCGACGGCGCCGACCCGATCGTGCTTGGAGACGGCTCGAATCGGTACCAGTTCGTCCACGCCGACGACCTCGCCGACGCCTGCATCGCTGCGGGTCTCGTCGCCGGGCCCGGCGTGTTCAACATCGGCACCGACCGGTTCGGCACGATGTTCGAGACCCTCGACGCGCTCTGCCGTCACGCCGACACCGGGGCTCGGGTTCGACGTGTGCCCGCCGGTCCCGCCGGGCTCGCGATGCACCTCACCGCGCGACTCGGGGTGACCCCGTTCGCGCCGTACCACTGGCTCATGTACGCCAAGTCGATGTGGTTCGACCTGGAGCATGCGCGCGCCGGGCTCGACTGGGAGCCACGATGGTCGACCGATGACATGTTCGCTCAGAGCTACGACTGGTTCGTGGCCAACCGGTCGGCCACACACGACGCCGGGGCCAGCCATCACCGTCGGTCCGCTCGACAGGGTGTGCTCGGCGTGATCAAGCACGCGACCCGAGTGCTGCCGCGGGCCGGAGCATGAGCGTGACCGACGACCTCGAGGTCGCCTCCCCCCTGCGTCGGATGACGGGCACCACGTGGTGGCGCCTGCTGCGTCACACGCTCCCGATCTACATCCTGTCGCGGTGCTGTGTGCTCGCCGGCGCTTCGGTCGTCGCGGCCGAACTGCGCGTCGACGCCAACCTGGCCGACGAGCGAAACCTCCCCATCGCGGACCCACATGGGACGACCAACGCCGGGAGCGCGATCCGACCGATCCTCGACGTGCTGACGTCGTGGGACGGGCTCTGGTACATGGACATCGTGCGCAACGGCTATCCACGTACGATCCCGCCCGACGTCACGTACTTCGTCGACGAGGCCCGCGCCGCGTTCTTCCCGCTGTTCCCCCTCGTCGGTCGGGCGTTCGACCGCGTGCTCCCCGGTGGCGACTCGTTGGCCGTGCTCGTCCTGAACATGCTGCTCGGCCTGATCGCCGTCGTCCTGTTCGCCCTGATCGCCGAACACCTGTACGGCGAGCGAGTCGGCCGCACCACGGCGACGCTCGCCGCGCTCTTCCCGGGCAGTTTCGTGCTCTCGTTCGCCTACAGCGAGGCGCTGATGCTCGCCCTCGCCGCCGGCTGCCTGCTGATGCTGCTGTACCAGGAGTGGACGGCTGCGGGCGTGCTCGCTGCGCTCGCCACCGCCACGCGACCGAACGGGCTCGCCCTGGTGGTCGCGTGCCTCGTCGCTGCCGGGTTCGCCATCCACGAGCGCCGCGACTGGAGCTCGCTGACCGCCGTCCTGCTCGCACCGGTCGGATTCATCACGTTCCAGGTCTGGCTCGGACAGCACACGGGCGAACCCGGCGCCTGGTTCCGGGTCCAGCGCGAAGCGTGGGACGAGGGGGCCAGCTTCGGGTGGACCGCGATCAGGAACACCGTCGAGGCGATCTGGCAGCCGATGACCTCACCGACCGACACGATCACCGCGCTCAGCTTCCTGGCCACGATCGTCCTGGTCGTCCTGGCATGGAAGGCGAAACTGCCGTGGGTGCTCCACGCCTATTCCTGGGCGATCATCGTGTTGATGCTCGTTCCCGCCACGGTGACGGCGCGACCTCGTTTCGTGTTCACCGCCTTCCCGCTCCTGATCGGCGCCGCCAAGTGGTACGACGAGCATCGCCGCGACCGTGACGAGACCCTGTGGCCCATGACCATGGCCGCGTGCGGCGCCGGCCTCGCCGCACTCACCGGGCTCTACGGATCGTTCGGCGCGATCCCGTGACCGAGGCGCGAGCCGCCTGGTACGCGCGCCCCCCGGCTCGCACCGCCGCCGTCCTCGCCCTGCTCGCGTATCTCCCCTCGCTCACCGCTGCGCCCGGCCGCATGCCGAGCGACAGCAAGCTCTACCTGTATCTCGATCCCGGCCGCTTCCTGGCCGACGCCGCGTCGACGTTCGACGGTCGGCAGTTCGCCGGTTGGGTGCCGCACCAACACGTCGCCTACCTCTGGCCGAGCGGCCCGTGGTTCTGGTTCTTCGAGACGATCGGTGTACCCGACTGGATCGCCCACCGGCTCTGGATCGGTTCGATCATGCTCGCCGCCGGCCTGGGTGTGCGATGGTGCGGCCGACTGCTCGGCGTCGGCCCGATGGCCGCCTTCGCGGCGGCGATCGCCTACCAGTTGTCGGTGTACGTGTTGCCGTACGTGTCGCGGACCTCGGTGATGCTGCTCCCATGGGCCGGTCTCGGTTGGATCGTCGCGTTCACGATTCGAGCGACGCGGCAGCGCGGCTGGGCCGACCCCGCGGCGGTCGCGCTGGTCGTGTTGACGGTCGGCGCGGTCAATGCCACCGCGCTCGCCATGATCATCCCCGCGCCCGCATGGTGGCTCGTCCACGCCGCCTGGAGGCGGTCGATCGCCTGGCGGGACGCCGCCCTGGTCGCCACGCGGGTCGGCGTACTCTCGCTCGCCGTGTCGCTCTGGTGGATCGCGATGCTGCTGATCCAGGGCCGGTACGGGACCGACGTCCTGCCCTACTCCGAGTCGCTCGCGGACGTGTCGCTGACCGCCACGTCCGCGGAGACGTGGCGCGGTCTCGGCTACTGGCTGTTCTACGTGCGCGACCCGTTCTCGGCCACCACCACCGAGTCGTTGCGCTACCTGTCGTCGACCGTTTCGATCGCCCTGAGCTATGCGCTGCCGCTGTTGGCCCTCGCCGCGCTCACCTGGTGTCGCTGGGCCCACCGTCGCTACGTCGCCGGCCTGATCGGGATCGGTCTCGTGCTCGCCGTCGGGGTGCACCCGATCGGCGACCGGTCGCCCCTGATGCGGGTCTTCGCCGGTGACGACGACGGCGGTTTGGCGCTCGCCCTGCGGAGCAGTACCCGTGCGCTCCCGGTGATGATGCTCGGGGTGGCGCTCGCGCTCGCGATGGTGGTCGAGGCCGGTCGGACATCGACGCCGGTCCCCCGGTTCGACCTCCGGGCGTCGTCTGCACTCGGTGTCACGGTGGCGCTGGTCGCGGTCCTCAACCTGCCGTCACTGTGGACCGGGGCGTTCGTCGATCCGGCGCTCGAACGCGACCAGGACCCGCCCCCGTCATGGCTCGAAGCCGCCGCCGCGCTCGATGCATCCGGCGACGACGGTCGCGTCCTCCAGCTCCCGGGTGTCGAGTTCGGTGCCTACCGATGGGGGTACACCGTCGATCAGCCGCTGCCCGGACTGACCGACAAGCCACTCGTCACCCGCGATCTGCTGCCCCTGGGGTCCGGCCCGGCGATGGATCTGCTCTATGCGTTCGACGACCGGGTGCAGGACGGGGTGCTCGAACCCTCAGCGGTGGCACCGATCGCACGGTTGCTGGGGGCCGACACGATCTGGCTGACGAACGACCTGGCCGCCGAGCGCTTCCGCACCGCCCGTCCCGGGGTCGTTCGCGACCTGGTGACCGGGGCTCCCGGCATCGGCGACCCGGTCGGGTACGGCGAGCTCTCGTTGCACCGCCCGGAGACGCCGATGGCCGACGGGCGAGCGCTCGCCGATGCTCGGGTCGGAGATCCGTCGCCCGACGTCGAACTCGTCGCGGTCGAGCAGCCGGGTCGGGTCGTCCGAGCGGCCGCCGACGTGCTCGTCGTGTCGGGGTCGGGCGACGGCCTCGTCGACGCGGCGGGTGCCGGCCTGCTCGACGGCACCGACGTGGCGATCCGGTACTCCGCCGATCTCGACGCGGGTCGTGACGGAGCCGTCGAGCGAGCCGTCGGTGTCATCGTCACCGACTCCAACCGCGACCGGGCACGCCACTGGCGCAGTTCACAGGACACCACCGGCTTCACCGAGACGGGCGGGCCGGATCAGGACGTCCTCACCTCGGTCGCCGCCGACGCCCGGCTCGACGTGTTCCACCCGACCGACCCGGCGACCCAGACCATCGCCGAACAGCGCGGCCCGGTCGTGGCGACCGCGAGCGCCTACGGCGAACCGTTCGCGTACCTGCCCGAGCACCGCCCCTTCATGGCGGTCGACGGCGACCCCGACACGGCATGGCTGGTCGGGGAACACGGCGACCCGATCGGTGCGACGATCCGCCTGGACTTCGAGCGACCGACCGACCGGCTCGTGCTCCACCAACCGCCGCAGCCGGACGACCGACACATCACGCAGGTCGTCTATCGCACCGCTGGTGGCGCCGACGGTGGCTCAGGCGGCGGCAGCTTCACGCTCGACGAGGCCTCGTGGAACGGGGCCGGCAACGTGTTGCAGCTCGACGCGCCGGTCGATGCGATCGACCTGACGATCGTCGCGGTGGCGGGCGGCACGCCGT
Source organism: Ilumatobacteraceae bacterium (assembly GCA_033344875.1). Taxonomy (NCBI): domain Bacteria; kingdom Bacillati; phylum Actinomycetota; class Acidimicrobiia; order Acidimicrobiales; family Ilumatobacteraceae; species Ilumatobacteraceae bacterium. Next base: position 804,849 of record JAWPMO010000001.1, read on the forward strand.
TCACGGCATCGGCCGTCGCACCGGTCGGGTTCACCGAGATCGACACCGGTGCCGGACCGGCGACCGAGGTCGTCCGGCCGCCGATCGACGCACTCGGCGCGGTCGCCGCGGAGACGCCCCTGGCGCACGTGCTGACCCGGCTCAGGGTCGACCCGATGGACCGCTGGCGCGACGATCCCGAACCCGTGCTCGTCCGCGAGATCGAGCTGCCGACGCCTCGCGACATGACGGTCGAACTGAGCGCCCGGATCGACGCCCGTGCCACCGACGCCGAACTCGCGTCGCTGTTCGGGTGGCCGGCGGTGGCGTCGACCCGCCTGACCGGTTCGCCCCGCAACGCCGGCGTCTCCGCGCTCGACGACGACGACACGACCGCGTGGATCACCGCGTTCGGGGCGGCGCGTGGCGCCGTCCTGGCCACCACGACCTCCGAGCCGGTCTCGTCGGTCACCGTTCGCCAGCCCGTGTCCGGCTTCAGCCGGGTCACGTCCCTCGTCATCCGAGCGGGCGACGAGGAGCGCACCGTGCAACTCGACCCCGACGCCGCCGGATCGTCGACGGTGCCGGTCGATCCGCCACTCCCCGCCGGGGCGCTCGAGTTCGTGCTGGCCGAGATCGACGAAGAGCAGACGATCGACCGGCGATTCGGCGACCCGCTCGTCCTGCCGGCGGCGATCCTCGACCTGCGCTACGACGGTCGCCCAGCGACCGAACCGGTCGCCGCGTCGTCGGTCGATGTGCCGTGCGCCACCGTGGCGCGGATCGACGGTGTCGATCTCACGGCCTCGATCCGGGTCGTCGATGCCGGTTGGCTCGACGGAGCACCGATCGAGGTCGAAGCCTGTGACCCGTCGGTGAGCCTGGCCGCCGGGCACCACCTGATCGAAGGCACCGCAGGCGCACTGCCGGTCACCCTCGACCGGGTCGTGCTCGACGACGGTGTCGCCTCGGCGCTTCGTGACGCCGCACCGGCACCGCCGGTCGAGGTCGTCGCCGACGGCCGGTTCGACCGGACGGTCGAGGTCGGGCCCTGCCCGGACGGCTGCTGGCTCGTGATCGGCGAAGGCGTGAACGAGGCATGGACGGCAACGGCGGCGGGCCTCGACCTCGGTCCCCCGGTCACCGTCGACGGCGGCTTCAACGGCTGGTGGGTCGCTCCGAGGGACGGCATCACGACGGTCGAGGTGCGTTGGACGGCGCAGGGCACGCTCGTGTGGGCACTCGTGGTCTCGCTGCTCGGCACGGCCGGCGCGATCGCGCTGATCGCTCGTGCCCGGCTCCGACGCGACGACGACATCGGGATCCCCGACACGGCGACGCCGCCGGGCTGGTCGTGGGGTCCGTCCGCTCCGGTGGCACGGCACCGAGCCGTGATGATCGCCGCGACGTGGACGCTGGCCGGAGGGCTGCTCATCGGCCCGCAATGGGCCCTGTGCGGGCTCGTGGGCGGCGCAGCGGTCGTGATCGTCCGTCGGCACCGCCTGGTCGAGCTGACGGCGTTGGCGAGCCTCCTGGTCGTCGCCGCGATCGTGGTGCTCCGGGAGCGGCGTTCGGCGCCCCCGCCCAACGGGGCATGGCCCGGAACGTTCGAGTCGGTGCACGGCCTCGGCATGTTCGCCATCGCCTGTGTGATCGTCGCCGCGCTGGTGGCCGACGACACCGAGCCGGCGGCCGCACCGCCGGGCCGGCCGGACAACACCACCGACGGGTGACGGTTCACTACCCTCGGCCCCGATGATGGATCTGATCCGGCGTCGGCCGGTACGCGTCGGCGCCGCCGTGGCGGTGCTCCCCCTCGTCGTCGCGCTCGTCGCGCTGCTGTGGCGACCGTGGTTCCCGGTGCTCGATCTCGCGATGACCGAATTCCGGGTTCGTGACGTCGGCGGACGGTTCACCCCCCGCATCGGCCTCCCGGGCCGGATCGGCGAGTTTCCCGACCAGGGCAGCCACCCCGGCCCCTGGTCGTTCTATCTCGTCGCGCCGTTCTACCGATTGGCCGGTGCATCCGCCTGGGGTCTGCAGTTCGGCAGCGTCGTCGTCAACAGCGCTGCGTTCGTCGGCGTGGTCGCGATCGGGCGTCGCACCGGCGGGGCCGTCGGAGCTCTGGCCATGGCCGCGGTCGCGGCGGTGGCGATCCGGGGGTTCGGGCTCAACGTGCTCACGCACCCGTGGAACCCCTACTTCCCGCTCGCACTCTGGCTCCTGCTGCTCGTCGCCGCGTGGGCGGTCCTCGCCGGCGATCACCGGCTCGCCGTGGTCGTCGCGTTCTGCGGTTCGATCGCAACGCAGACACACGTGCCGTACCTCCTGTCGTGCGTGTTGGTGAGCCTGCTCGTGCTGGCGAGCCTGCTGCGGACGTGGCTGATGTCGAGCGGCGATGAGCTGGCGGCGGTGCGGAACTCGACACTGCTCGCGCTCGGTGTGACCGTGCTGCTGTGGCTGCCGCCGCTCGTCGAGCAGCTCCGTCGCGATCCCGGCAACATGACGATGCTCTGGCGACACTTCACCGGCGAACCCGACGAGCCGATGGTGTCGGTCGCCACGGCGGTCGAGGTGTTCCTCCGTCACCTCGACGTGTTCGGGGCCGGCTGGTCGTTGTTGACCAGCACCGACGGGTTCGTGGTGCGGTCGAGCGTGCCCGTCGAGTCGGCCGGAACCGGCTCGGTCATCGTCGGATTCCTCGTGCTGTTCGTCTGGATCGTCGCCGCGCTGACGGCGTTCAAGATGCGGGTCGACGTGCTGAACGCGCTCAACCTCGTCCTCGCCGTCGCGCTCGGTGCCGGGCTCGTGTCGATGACCCGGATCCTCGGCAAGGTGTGGTTCTACCTGACGCTCTGGGCGTGGATGACGCTGCTGCTGGTCGTCGTCTCGGTGTTGTGGACCGCGGTCGAGTTCGTGCGTCGTCGGGCCGAGCTGCCCGACGAGTGGCTTCGGGCTGCCGCTGTCACGACCCTCGTGGGCTCGACCGTGCTCTCCCTGGGCGCGGTCGCCGTGCAGGAAGTGCCGGAGCGGACCCAGTCGGAGGGGCTCCGTGCGATCGTCGCGCCGACCGTCGAGGCGATCGACGATGGCCTCGGTGCCGCCGTCGGTCGGGACGGGACGTACCTCGTGACCTGGCAGGATGCGATGTACATCGGCTCGCAGGGCTACGGCCTGGTCAACGAACTGGAGCGCCGGGGCATCGACGCCGGCGTCCGCGATCCGTGGCGGGTGCCGGTGACGCCCCACCGGGTGCTCCCGCCCGGCACGATCGACGCCGAGCTGCATCTCGTCTCCGGCCCGTACATCGACGAATGGCGAGAGCGAGCGGGGTACGTCGAAGTGATCGCGGTCGACCTGCGCACCGACGACGAACACGACCGTTTCGACGAGTTGCGGGAGCGGGTCGGGGTGCGGCTCGAACAGCTCGGCCGAACCGATCTCGTCGAGGTCGTCGACCGCAACCTGTTCGGGGCGTCGCTCGATCCGGACCTGCCCCGCGACGTCGTCGACGACCTCTCCGAGATGCTGCTGCTCGGTGCGCCGCTCGCCGTGTTCATCGCGCCGGCGGGCACCACCGGTTGACGGTCTGGTCAGCAGCCGATCGGAGGGTCGGCGATCAGCACGAGGGTGCCGTCGACGCGCCGCCCGACCCGGTCGGCCTGGGCGACGAGCGCGTCGATCGCCGACGTGGTCTCGAGGATCCGGTCGTCGGCCGCGGCTGCCGTCACCACGCCGTCGGCCACGAGGACGAACGCCTCGTCGGTGTCGCCACTCGTCGCCCGGTCGAACCGGGCGGCGAGATCAGGGTCCCATCCGGCGAGGTCGAGTTCGACACGCCCGGCCGCCAGATCGCTCACCGCGGCGTCGATGACGGCATCGATCGCGTACTCGGTCGCAGCATCGAACGGTGACGCACGGGAGATGACGCAACCGAGCTCGTCGTCGACGAGGGCCGCGCTGCGTTCGATCTGGCGGATGGTCGTCACCTCGGTGCCGTCGGCCCGACGGCCGTTGCCCAGCTGACGCACCATGCCCTCATCGGCGACCCGGAAGTCGATACCGAGCTCGCGGAGGCGCATCTGGACCGCCGAGCTCCACGGTTCGAAGGGCCGCACGCCCGCCATGTCGTACAGCACGGCGCCGCCCGGGTCGAACGCCTCGAGGTCCTCGAACGTGCGCTCCAGGGTGTCGGCGGCAGCCCGGTCGGCGGTCGGTCCGAGCGCATGGGCGGTGACACCGAGGTTCGCGACCACGAACAGGCCGACGACCACGCCGACACCGGTGTCGACCGTGCGGGCCGCGAGGCCCGTGCCCCACAGCTCGACCGCGGCCCACACCACGACGAACTGCACGAACAGCGACAGCGCCCAGAGCCAGCGGACGTGATGCGATCCCAGTCCGACGACCGAGACGGTCTGCACGCCGAGCGTCACGACCGCCGTAGCGACGCCGACGAGGGCGACGAGGGCGGCCGCCGCCACCGTCGACAGCCGACGCTCTCGCGTGAGGCGCACCAGCGCCGCCAGCACCGCGAGGAGGACCCCGACGGCGAACACCGCGACCGGTCCTGCCGGGAGCCCGGGGACGAACAGTCTCGGGCCGTCGATCGTGTCGGTCAGCGGCGTGGAACGGACCGAGTCCTCGAAGCCGGGACGCGACCACCAGGGCGGTAGCGCCACGACGCGAGCGACGAGCTTCACCGCGGTGGCGGCGCCGATGGTGACGTCGCCGCCACCGGCGTTGGAGGCCAGCCGAGCGAGGTTCCCGCGTCCTGCTCCGGCGACCTGTTCGATCAGCGGTTGCACCCAGGCCAGTGCCAGCACGGCACCGCCGGTGAACGTGATGCGGTGGCGGAACACCTCGAGGGGTGGCGTGTCGCTCGATCGCCACGCGACCACACCGACGGCGCCGACGAGGAGCCCGAGCACCACGGTCACGTACACGTACCCGATGTGGGTCTGCACCACCAGCGAGGCCACGCCCAACCACGCCGGCGCCAGCGACCAGCACCGATCGACCAGGCCGACCGTGAGGAGCAACAGGCACACGAACGGCAGCAGCAGCGCATGCGGCTGCCAGATGTCGATCAGGAGCTCGCTGCCCATCGACCAGGTCAACGCAGCCGCCATCACGAGCGTCCAACGCTCGACGCGCCAGCCACCGAGTCGGCGACCGACCCATCCGATCGCGAGCGCGAAGGCCGCGTTGATCGAGGCGACACCGACGGCGATCGCCGGTCCGATGCCGGCGATCCGACCGATCGTCCACATGAACGGCGCCAACAGGTCGGGATAGAGCGGTCCGGGGTTGTTGACGTCGACACCCAGCGTCAGCGAGGCCGACGTCCACGAGCCCAACCAAGGATGCTGTGACGTGCCGACGTCGGCCGCTCGAATCGCCAGCAGCGCGCTGTCACCGACCGGGAACCAGCCCGTCAGCAGCGCCCGGATCGCCGCGACGGCGATCGGGAGCACCACCGCAGCGCGGAGCGCCCATCGCACCCGGCGAGGCGGGTCGTCGGTGGTGGGCAACGGGTCGGACATCGTGGGAGGCGCCGTCGGCCGGCTCCGGCGTCCGCGCGGGTGCGAACTGTAGCCTTCCGCCGATGGACCTCACCGAACGCGGCGACAGCGCCGTGCGGCATCCGTGGGAAGTCCAACGGTTCGAGGCCTACCGGCGGGTGCTGGCCGATCACGGGGCGCTCGACGCACGTCGGGTGCTCGACGTCGGCGCCGGTGACGGGTGGTTCAGCGAGGGGCTGCTCGACCACCTACCCGACTCGGCGGAGATCGTGTGCTGGGACGTCAACTACGACGACAACGACCTCGAACCGTCGCACCCGAGCCTCGTCCGCACCCGCGACCGCCCGAGCGCCGGCTACGACCTGGTGCTGCTCCTCGACGTACTCGAACACATCCAGGACCCCGGGCTGTTCGTCGGGTCCGTGCTCGCTCCGCTCACCTCCTCCGGCACCCGGGTCCTCGTCGCCGTGCCGGCGCATCAGCGCCTGTTCAGCAGCCACGACGAGGCGCTGGGCCACTACCGGCGGTACGCACGCCGGCAGCTGCTCGATCAGGTGTCGCCGTGGCTCGACGTGGTCGAGGACGGTCCCCTGTTCACGAGCCTGCTCCTCCCCCGGGCCGCATCCGCCGCGATCGAGCGTGTGGCGCCACGGCCGGCTGCGACCGCCGGCGTGGGGAACTGGGGCGCCGGCCGGATCGTCACCGCCGCGGTGAACCGAGCTCTCGCCGCCGACGCCCGCTCCGGCCGGGCGGCCCGACGGCTGGGTGTGCGGCTCCCGGGACTGTCGCACTGGGCGTTCGGGGTCGTGCGGTGACCGTCGCCGTCGTCGTGCCGTGCTTCGACGAGGCAGAACGCCTCGACCGGGCGGCGTTCGTCGAGTTCGCCCGCCACATCGATCACCTGATCTTCGTCGACGACGGATCCGGCGACCGCACCGCGGAGCAGCTCGGGGAGCTGGCCGAGCAGCTCCCCGAGCGGATCACGGTCGTCTCACTCCCCCGGAACGTCGGCAAGGCCGAAGCCGTCCGGATCGGCTTGCTCACCGCGGTCGACCGCGGCAGCTCGCTCGTCGGGTACCTCGACGCCGACCTGGCCACCCCGACCGACGAGATGCTGCGGTTGATCGACGTCGCACGCACACAACCGCACCGGACCGCGGTGCTCGGCAGCCGGGTCGCGCTGCTCGGCCACACGGTCCACCGCCGGCCCACTCGCCACTATCTCGGACGCCTGTACGCCACGGCGGCGAGTCTGGCACTGGGCGTGCCGGTGTACGACACCCAGTGCGGGGCCAAGGTGTTCCGGGTCGGCCTCCCGCTCCAGTTCGCGCTGGCCGACCCGTTCCCCGACCGATGGTCGTTCGACGTCGAGCTGCTCGCCCGGTTGCTCGCCGATCCGAACCAGTCGGCCGACCCGTTCATCGAGGTGCCGTTGCACGAGTGGCGAGATGTCGCCGGGTCGGCGGTGGGTGTCGGATCCGGTGTCCGGGCGCTGTGGGCGCTCACGGGTCTTCGGCGGCGGGTGCGCCGTCACCGGCGACGTTTCGGCTGATTCAGCGGCGGCCGAACAGGCGCCGCACACGATCGGCCACGCCCCAGGTGGTGACGAGCCACATCGACTCCACCACGATTCGGCCGGACATCTTCGACTTGCCGCGTTCGCGGTCACGGAAGATGATCGGCGTTTCCGCGATCGAGTGTCCGGTGTGGTCGAGCCGCCGAACCAGCTCGGTCAGGAACGCGTAGCCCTCGGCCTGGGTGGTCGTTGGTTCGATCGAGCGGAGCGCGTCGATCCGGTAGGCGCGGTAGCCGGAGGTGCAGTCGTTGACCGACAGGCGCAGCGCGGATCGTGTGTACGCGTTGCCCCATTTCGACAGCAGCCGCCGGTGGGTCGGCCAGTCGGTGGTACCGCCGCCGCGGACGTAGCGCGAGCCCACCACCGCATCGGCGCCGCCGTCGAGGAGGCGCAGCATCTCGGGGATCACGGCCGGGTCGTGCGACAGGTCGGCGTCCATCGAGATGACGACGTCGTAGTCGCCGCCCAACACCTGTTCGAAACCGGCGCGGTATGCGCTGCCGAGGCCGTCTTTCGCCGTGCGGTCGAGGACCGAGATCCCGCCGAGTTCCGGGGCGACCGCGCGGGCTGCGTCGGCGGTGCCGTCGGGGCTGGCGTCGTCGACGACGAGCACGTCGACGGGCGCGCCCGTGGCGCGGACCGACCGGAGGAAGACCTCGATGTTCTCCCGCTCGTTGTAGGTCGGGAGCACGATCACGCTGCGCACAGTGGCGGAACGCTACCCCCGCCGTCGCTGGGCTGCGACGACCTCGCTGTGCAGGGCCTTCGTGATCCCGAGCGCCGATCCGTCCCAGGTGAGCGACTCGGCCCACTCGAGTGCGCCGCGCCGCAGCGAGGCCACGCGATCCGGGTCGGTCACGACGTCGGCGATCGTCGTGCCGAGCGTCTCGGGCGCGACGAGCAGTCCGGAGATCCCGTCGCGAACGCTGCTGCGGTGACCACGGATGTCGGTGGCGACACACGGTGTGCCGCACGCGGCGCCCTCGGTGAGGCTGAGCCCCCAACCTTCGGCGATCGAGCCGCTGACGACGAGCCACGAGCGCTGGTACAGCGAGATCAGCTCCTCGTGGGTCTTGCGACCGGCGAGGCGGATCCACTCGTTCGCTCCGGCGGCGTCGATCTGCGCCTGGAGTTCACCGTGGAGGGGCCCGCCGCCGACGATGTCGAGGCGGAGGCCGGGCACGCGTCGCCGGGCCTCGATCACCGCGTCGATCACGCGGTCGAACCGCTTCACCGGGGCGAGTCGTCCGACGGCCACGATCGACGGGTCGACCGTCTTCTCGCCGCCGGGCCGGAACACGGGGTCGACGCCGTTCGGGTGGGCCTCGACGCGGTCGGGACGGAAGCCGAGTTCGAGGAGCTCGTCGCGGGTCGCGTCGGAGGGGGTGACGGTCAGGGTGCTCCGATAGAAGGGCGGCGCAAAGCGGGCTTCGAGGAAGCGGCCTGCGGGCGCCAGCGGGCCCGGCATGACCTGGTCCCACATCGGGCCGTGGACGTGGTGGAGCATGGTCACGTGCGGCCGCCGGCACCAGACCGGTGAGAACCAGGGCACCCCGTTCCAGATCTCGACCAGCGCGTCGTACCGACCCATCCGCCCGGTGAGCTCCGACGCGATCGCGCGCGGGAACACGGAGTACCGGCTGCCCCGCCGAACGACGCGGTAGCCGTTGCGCTGGTCGGTCGCCGGCAATCCGACCGCTGCGGACGTCCGGTGGAGCACGTCGAGGCCGCGATCGGCCCAGCGTCGCATGAACTCGTCGGCGTGCACTTCCGAGCCTCCGGCATCGGGGTCGGCGAGGTCGCGCCACCCCAACACGTGGACGCGCCGGATCCCACGGTCGAGCAGATCGGCGACGTGATGATCGAGTTCGGCCGCTGCCGTCTGCTGGTGTGACATGACGACGTGAGGTTAGGGCGCACGGCGGCGCCGCCGGTGGTTCCTCCGTTGTGGGTGTGGAGGTCGCTACCGTCACGGCGTGACCTCGACCGACACGCCCCCGCCGTTCGTGCTGGGCGGCGCCCTGCGGCGGCCGACCTGGCCGGCGTCGCGGGCCTCGATCCTGTCGATCGTCGCGGTCCTGGCGGTCATCGTGGCGCCGCTCCGCGGGCTGTACCGGGCCACCGGGTCGTCGATGGAAGAGGGCTTCATGCTCGTCTTCCCGAAGCTGGTGCAGGAGGGGAAGGCGCCCAACGAGGACTTCCTCCACCTGTACGGACCGGCGTCGCTCGACGTGCTCGCCCTGTGGTACCGAATCGCCGGCGACACGCTCGAGAGTCAGCGGACGTTCGGCCTGCTCCAGCACATCGGGATCATCTTCGCCCTCTATGCGCTGGCGAGGGCGTGGGGGCACGTCGCCGCGGTGGGCACGGCGCTCGTCGCGTCGATGCTGATCCTGACCCCGATCGGGCTGTCCGCCCTGGCCTGGCACGGCGCCCTTGCCCTCGGTCTGTGGTCGGTCGTGTTCGCCGTCAGGTCGCTGTCGACCGGGGGCCCTCGTGATCTCTGGTGGGCCGGTGGGCTGTCGGGACTCGCCCTGGGGTATCGACCGGACCTGGTGGTGGCGCTCGCGATCGCGCTCGCCTTCGTGGTGTGGCAGAGCCGGGGCCGGGGGTGGCGGGTGCTGGTCGCCGGCGCCTTCGTCGGGCTGCTGCCGATGTGGTATCACCTCGCACGGGTGGGCCCGAGGACCGCGATCGAGGGCATGGTGCTCGATCCGGTGTTCGAGCTGCGGGCCGGCCGCGAGCTCCCGCGGCCTCCGGGTTGGAGCGTGGCCGACGGCGCGCTCCAGGCCGTCGCCGAGGGCGTCCCGCCCTGGTGGGGGCTCCCCGCGATGGGCCACAGTCAGCAGCTCTTCGTCTGGTTCTTCGCCGTGATCCTGATCGCGTTCGCCGTCCCGGTCGTCGGGCTGGTCCTGGCCCGCCGGTCGGGCCGGGCCGACCCGCTCGCGACCGTGCTGATCGTCGGTGGACTGTTCGGGTTGGGCATTCTCCCGCAGGCGATGCAGCGCCCCGATTCGACCCATCTCGCCTGGGTGGCCGTGGTCTCGTGGTCGCTCCTGGTGCCGTCGCTGATCGTGCTCGCCCGTGACCGGTTCACACTCGATCGCAGGGCCGTCGGGGCCACGGTCGTGGTCGGGCTGCTGATGCTGGTCGTGTGCCCGTTCTACACGTATCGTCACTACCTGCTGCACACGCGCGTGTCAGCCGGGCAGCTGCCGGTGCCGTTCCTCGTGGAGCGCGACGACCACCGGTTCTGGTTCGGCGACTTCTACGTCGCGAAGGCGCTCAACGAGATGATCCCCGACCTCGACGCCCGGTCGGAGCCCGGTGACCGACTGATCGTGGGCCCGGCCGATCTGAGTCGCACGATCTACAGCGACGTGTCGGTGTACTTCCTGTTCCCCGAACTCGAGCCGGCCACCTACTACATCGAGATGGATCCGGGCCTCGCCGACGCCGAGGGCTCGGGCCTGGCCGACGACATCGCGACCGCCGACTTCCTGGTGCTCACCAACATCTGGACCGGCTGGAACGAACCGAACGCGTCCGATCTCCACCTGTCCGACGAGGGGAACCAGGCGGTCGCCGACCACTTCTGCCTGGTCGAGCGGTACCAGGACAACCTGGTACTGCTGTACGAGCGCTGCGACGGCGGTGGCGGCGTCAGCCCCGCCGACGTCACGGGCCGGTTCCCCGTCGTCGCCAACGACGACTGACGGGCCGTACTCAGCCGAGCGGGAGCCGCCGGAAGATCGGCCGTGGTACATGGCGGAGCACGCTGAAGACGTACCGCAGGATGCCCGGGGTCCAGACCGTGTGCTTCCCCTTGCGCATGCCGGCGACCGTCAGTTCGGCGACGACTCGTGGTGTGGTGGAGAAGGGCGCGGACTTCATGCCTCTGGTCATCCGCGAGTGGACGAAGCCCGGCCGGACCACCGTCACCTGCACACCGGTCCCGGCCAACGAGTCGCCGAGACCCTGTGCGAAGGCGTCGAGACCGGCCTTCGACGAGCCGTAGACGAAGTTCGCCGCCCTGACCCGTTCGCCGGCCACACTCGACAGGACCACGAGGCGGCCGTGCCCCTGCCGTCGCATGACCCCGGCGAATGCGAGCGACGCTGCGACGCCTCCGGTGTAGTTCACGTGGACGGCTGCCGCCGCGGCCCCCGGGTCGTCGTCGAACTCCGTCTGCTCGCCCAGGACGCCGAACGCGAGCACGACGACGTCGAGGTCGCCGTGTTCGGCCGCGAGACGGCGGGCGAATCCCTCGTGGGTCTCGGTGGCTGCGGCGTCGAACGGTTCGACGACGACGTTCAGACCGTCGCGGGCGAAGCGTTCTGCTCCCGCTTCGTCGGGGCGCCGGCACGCGAGGACGAGGGTTCTGGTCGACGACGAGACGAGTTCGTCGACGATGGCGCGACCGATCTCGCTCGTGCCGCCGAGGAGGACGATGGTCTGCGCTTCGTCGAGTGCGTTCTGCATGGGGTTCCGTTCAGTCGGTGAGTTCGAGGCGGCGGCTCAGGTCGCTCGCCCAGGCGCCGCCCGGGTCGACGCGGTCGCGGACGGCGCGCCACTCGTCGAGGCGCGGATAGCCGCGACGGACGTCGGCGGGCGTCATGTGGAAGTCCTTGGTCAGATAGTGCCGGCCCCCGGCCCCGAGGACGAGATCGTCGAGCGAGCGCAGGAGCGGGGCCAGGCCGGACCGGTCGGTCGCCACGTCGATCGCGAGGGTCCATCCCCCCATCGGGAAGCTCAGCGGCCCTCGGTTGCCGGCGCCGAAGCGCTTGAGCACCGTGAGGAAGATCGGGAGTCGGGCGGCCGAGATCCGTTCGATGACGGTACGCAGGACCGCTTCGGCGCCGAACGGCACCACGAACTGGTACTGGAGGAATCCGGAGCGGCCGTACACCCGGTTCCAGCCGCCGACCAGGTCGAGCGGGTGGAAGTACGCCGGGATCGACTCGACGCCGACGTGTCGACCCGTGCGGGCCCGCCGGTACCAGACCTCGTTGAACGCCGTCACCGACAGCCGGTTGATCACACCGGTGGGCGGCACGACCGGCGGAACCGCGACGAGCTGGCGACCGTCGTAGGCGAGCGGGTCGGATGCCGCAGTCGGCGACAGTTGGTCGGGCACCGCGTGTTCGCCGTTGGTGAGCACACCGCGACCGAGGTGCTTGCCCCGGGCCAGCAGGTCGATCCATGCGACCGAATAGCGGAAGTCGGCGTCGCTCTCGACCATGCGGTCCATGACGTCGTCGAGGTGGCCGAGGCGGTGGGTCTCGACCGACATGCGACTGGTCTCGATCGGGATCAACCGGAAGGTCGCGTCGACGATGACGCCGGTGAGGCCCATACCGCCGACGGTGGCCCAGAACAGTTCATGGTCGTTGCCGGGCGCCGGCTCCGGTGCCAAGTCGACGACGGTGCCGTCGGCGAGCATCAGCCGGAGACGGGTCACGTGGTTGCCGAACGACCCCTCGCGATGGTGGTTCTTGCCGTGGATGTCGCTCGCGATCGCTCCGCCGATGGTGACGAACCGTGTACCGGGCGTGACGGGAACGAACCAGCCGCGGGGTACGAGGATCGCCAACAGATCGTCGATCCCGACTCCCCCGCCGGCGGTCACGGTGCCCGCGTCGTCGTCGATCGCCACATGGTCGTTGGCCGGGGCGAGTCGGAGTACGTGACCGCCCGCGTTCTGTGCCGGGTCGCCGTACGAACGGCCGAGGCCTCGGGCGATGCCGCCGCGGGCGGGCAGGTCCTTGACGGCTGCTGCCAGTTCGTCGGGCTCGACGTCGCGGACGGTCGCCGCGGTGGGGTTCGCTCTCCCCCAGCCCGCGAGCAGGCGCCGTCGCCCCGGGGTCGTGTCGTCGGTCCTCACAGCGCCCGTGAGGTTAACCGGCGGTCCGACCGTCGGGTCGGCATGCGACCGAGCGTGGGGGCGACCTGACAGGCGATGGCACCCTCGATATTCTCCTCGCTGGGCGGGGAAGGAAACGATTCTCCATGCAGGTTGGGGCAGCAATTCGGCGGGTCGCCGTCTGGTCGGCCGTGAGCTTCGTCGCGGGTGCGGCGTCGCTCGTCGCCGTCCCGTCGTCGGTGTCGGCGTCGGGGTTCACGTGTGCGAATGGTCCGGGCTACGACGTTCGGTCCGGCGACAGCTGGTATGGCATCGCCGCCCGGATCGAGGTGAGCGTCCGGTCGTTGACCGACGCCAACGGCGCCACGCTCGACGCGATGCTGACGCCGGGTGATCGCCTGTGTCTGCCGTCGGGCGCCGATCCGAGCCGGGCGTGTTCGAACTCCTACACCGTCCGGTCGGGCGACAGCTGGGCCGCGATCGGCGCCCGTGCGGGCAGTACCGCCGGAGCCGTCGCCGCCGCGAACGGCGTCGGGATCGACCGGGCGATCCACCCGGGAGACACCGTGTGCCTGCCGGCCGGGACCTCGCTGAGCGGTGGCTCGGCTTCGAGTTCGTCGGGTGCCGACGGCCCGACGGCGTCGGGGAGCACCTATACGGTCGTGCGCGGTGACAGCTGGGCCGCGATCGCCGCGCGAGCCGGCGTGTCGATGCGCTCGCTGCTGTCGGTCAACAGTGCCGACTCCGGCGATCTCATCGTGCCCGGCGATGTCCTGCAGCTGCCGGAAGGGGCCGACATCGTGACGGCCGCATCGGTTCGTCTCGAGGCCGCTCCGACCCAGGGGCCGTGCGGCTTCGGCGACACCTGGGGCGACGCCCGCAGCGGTGGACGCAGCCACGCCGGGTCCGACATCTTCCCCGGCGCCGGCAACTACGTGTACGCCGTCGTCGACGGCCGGCTCACCGGTCGGATCTGGAACGGCGCCGGGCGCAACGCTGGGAACGCCTGGACCCTCACCGGTGCCGACAACACCCGCTACTTCTACGCCCATCTGTCCGACTTCGCCCCCGACCTGCGGGTCGGGTCGACCGTGCGGGCCGGCCAGATCATCGGATGGGTCGGCAGCACCGGCAACGCGAGCGCACCCCACCTCCACTTCGAGATCCGGCCGGGCGGCGGCATCGCGGTCAATCCGTATCCGATCCTCCGAGCGCAGGGAGGCTGCAACAACGGTCGCCCGTACACCCAACCGGGTGGCTGGGTACCCGAGACGCTTCGCTGACTCGCAGCGCACCGGCCTCCACGGGACCGACGATGCGTCCCCTGCCGGTCGGTATCGCCGGAACAGATACGATCGCGTCGGTCATCTGCATTGCCTCTGACCAGGCGCGTTGCACCTCTGATCGAACGTATGTACGCTTCTGGCATGTCGATGATGGCAGACGTTGCGGAGGCCGGGACCGACCCGACGACGCACGATGCCGAGTCGCTCGTCGCAGAGATCACGGGGCACCTGAACGTGCAGAACGGCCGACTGGTCGCCGTGATGGCCGGGGTGCTGGATGACCGCGAGTGGGTCGGTACCGGCATCCATTCGCCCGCCCAGTGGCTGGCGTGGAAGGCCGGTCTCTCGCCCGAACGAGCGAAGCTCATCGTGACCGTCGCGGAGCAGCGGGCCGACTTCCCGGTCGTCACCTCGGCGCTCGAACGCGGAGAGATCACGCTCGAGCAGGTGGCGGTCGTGGTGGCCAAGGCGCCGTCGTGGGCCGACGGCAAGGTGCTCGACTTCGTGAAGGAGGCGACGGTCCATCAGCTCCGACGCACGATCACCGATCAGTTCGTCGACGATGGTCCCGCGCCCGCCGAGCCCCCTCCGCAGCCGCCTGTCGATCGGCTCAAGTTCGGTTCGGTCGCGGGCGACCGCTGGACCATCAACGGCAACTTCGATGTGGCCACCGGCCGCCGGATCGAGGCGGCGCTGTCCGAGAGCAAGGACGGGCTGTTCGAGCGCGGTGAGACCGACGCGACCTGGGCCGACGCCCTGGTCGAGATGGCCGAGACGTCGCTCGATGCCGTGCCGTCGGAGTCGCGGCGAGATCGCTTCCGCACCTGGTTGCACGTCGACGTGTCGAACGGTGCGACCACGACGACCGACGGGTGGCAGGTACCGATGGCTCTTCGTGAACGTCTGCTGTGCGACGGCGTCGTGCAGCCGGTGTGGGAACGCGAAGGCCTGCCGTTCTCCGTCGGCCGCTCGCAGCGGATCGTCCCCGATCGCACCCGTCGGATCATCGAACGGCGCGATCGTGGCTGCCGGGTCCCCGGCTGCACCGCCGGCCGGTTCGTCGAGGTCCACCACATCGTCCACTGGCTGCACGGCGGCACGTCCGACACCGGCAACCTGCTGTCTCTGTGCGGCAGGCACCATCGCCAGCACCATCAGGGTGAGCTCGGCGTCTCGGGCGACGCCGACCAGCCCGGAGGCATGGTCTTCACCGATGTCCACGGTCGGGTGATCACGGGCAGCGGACGTCCGAAGGTCCCGGAGGCCGACCCCGACCCGCCGCCGGCCAGGTTCGCCCCCGGCTCCGGGGGCCGAATGGACTACGGCTACTTCATGGGCTGGATCTCCGACGACGAACTCGCCAGACGAGCCGCAGCCGCACAAGCACGCACCAAGTCGAGTTCGTCAACCTGACCTGCCCCGTGGGGGTTCACGTCGGAGGACCGACGGAAGAGATCTCAACCGACGACCGACTGGGGATGTGGGACGATCACCGAGCCTGACTACGTGGCACCTCGTCGGGACGCCGAGTGCAAACAGATCGCCGGGCACTGCATTGGGAGCGTCGGCGACTCGGACTCGGCTTGGCCCCAAGGACGAGAACGTCAGAAGTCGACCGGCACGTCAACCGTCGTGGTGGCGCCTGCGATCGTGATGAGTAGCGGGATCACAGGTGTCGTGCCGTCGGTGCTCCTCGCCGGCGTGCCGCGCACTATCAGCGAGCCTGTGTCGCCGCCAGCCACCTCGATCGCAACCGACGACCAGCGGTCGTCGTCGGCGACGCGCACCGAGGCGGCGTCGCGACCAGGGTTGCCGATTTGCACCTCGACCTCGCGTCGACCATCCGGCCACATCGTCCCTGAGGCAGCATTCGCACGAACGCCGCCGCTGCACCACTCGCCGACAGCATCGGCGTAGCGGTCGTCGTCGAGTTCGATGCGGTCGATGCGCAACGTCCCATCGGAGCGGGTTGACTCAATCACGACCGGCGGCGTGGACACCGGTCCTTCACAGAGCGGCCGGATGACAAATCCCGGTCGCAGGGTCATTCCTCGATCGACCGGCATCGTCAGACCATTGAGATCGCCGTCCTCACGGTAGAAGTTCATCGGCCCGACCCATCCGGTCGTTGTTGCGCCCCCGCCCGTCGCTGTGACGTCTTCGTCGAAGTGCATGTCGAAGCCCACGATGATCCCGGATGGTGCGATCGTGGTCGACATGTTGCCGTCCGCTCCGGCGCCGCAGGCCGCGATCCCGATCAAAACCGATATCAATGCCGCCATCCGCCTGCGCCGTTCCATCGCGAGATCATACGGTGGCGCCCGCTCGGCCGGCAGCAGCAAGCCCCGTCAACGGATCTGCTGCGCATCGAACGCACGAACTCCCACGATCTCGCACGCAACCATGCCCGAACGATTGGGAGACCTTTATCCGAAAGGTAACTGGTTTGGGCAACAGCAGCACAGTTCACCGCGTGGCAATCATGATGGCGTACGCCAACGGTGACCTGCTCCGGCCCTCCTGCAGCGCTTGGGTAATCACGACGCCTGCTGAGGGTGCGTTCTCTGTAACACAGCACCTGCTAACTCCGCGCACCGACTCGAACGCGCCGGGCCTGGGCGTCGCCACGTTGCGGGTAGCGGCGGTCAAGGCCGGCCGCAGGCCGCCCGGAGGGCTTGGCCTTGAGGGCTGCGGTCACCCTGTGCTGGAGCATTGGGTTCGAGGTCGGGCCGCAGGCCCGGCCTCCTTCTTGCCTCTTGAAACCCAAATGACAGATGTGTAATCTCCCCGGTAGCGACGCTTCCATTGGCTGTGGCGGTTCGCTACAACTCACATAGATACTTGTTGACGAGGGTGGGGCCTGATCCGGTGGCCCGGAAATTCTCCCTCCCGTGTGGCTCCTCGACCTGGTGCACAGGCCGAACGCGGTAACAGCCCAGATGACTTCGACGCCCGGTAGCAGCCTCCCGAACCCTTGGGAGTCCCCATGCACCAACCGTCCGACCGTCAACCCTGCGACCCGCACGCGCCCGGGCGGCCGTCAGGCCGCCCTCGACTTGATAAGGGCACAAAACTCGTCAGACCTGTCGGGCTCGGCAAACCCACGAACAGGGGTCTTGTCAACCGGCGTGAACCTGCCGGGTGGCGCGCCCGCATCTACCCGACCGCAGGTGAAGCAGTGATCTCGTTCAAGCCGTCGATCCGGTTCGACACCGCCCCGACATGGGACGCCTCGAACGGGTACGCCGCCGAACCTGCCCTCGATGACGGCACGATCGACCACAACCAGCAACGCGCCGGACGGCGAGCGAAAGCACGGCTGCGCCGCTACTGCGCTGCGAATCAGATCAACCGGCTCGTCACGCTCACCTACGCGCCACCGTTCTGCACCGACCCGAAACAACTCCGCTCCGACCTCGGCCAGTTCTTCCGTCGCCTCCGCACCGAGACTGGCCACAAGCTCCCGTACGTGTGGGTTCCCGAGCTCCACAAGGACGGCCAACGCTTCCACGCTCACGTCGGACTCAACCGTTACGTGCGTAAGGATCTGATCGCGTCATGCTGGCCGCACGGATTCGTGGACGTGCGACGCATCCGCGTCCGTCACAGCAACGGCGCCGGTGATCTCGCCAAGTCACGCCAGGCCGCGAACTACCTGTCGAAGTACGTCGCCAAGACCTTCGAAGCATCACGACCGGTCGGCTACCACCGCTACGAAGTCGCGCAAGGCTTCCAACCCGCCGAAGACCTCTTCGCCCACCCGAGCGAAGCTGCGGCCCGTGCCTGGGTGATCGCGCAGCTCGGCGGCAACGCACCATCGTTCGTGTTCAACTCCGACGACCTCGACGACTGGACCGGCCCGGCCTGTCGCGTCCTGTTCTTCGATCAGTGACACCATGTCCGACCAACCCGACTACGACCGTGTCGCTGACACGCTCATCACGATCGCTCTCCGAATCACCTGCACCCGCACCAACCCGAAAGGCTCCACCCATGCTGACCGTGGCCTATTGCCGAGTCTCGACCGAGGAGCAAGCCGCCGAAGGGTTCTCGATCGAGGGCCAAGCCGACAAACTCGCCCAGTACGCGGATCTGCACGACCTCGGCACTGTGATGACCATCACCGATCCCGGCCGATCGGGCAAGGACCTGAACCGACCGGGCCTGATGCAACTCCTGCGGATGGTCGATGACGGCCACGTCGACCACGTCCTGGTCTGGCGACTCGACCGACTCTCCCGCAACCTCGGTGACCTGATCGGGCTCGCTGACCGGTTCGGGCAAGCGAACGTCGCGCTGCACTCGCACACCGAGAACCTCGATCTGTCGTCTGCGACGGGGCGGATGTTCTACAACATCTTGGGGTCGTTCGCTCAGTTCTACCGAGAGCAACTCTCCGAGAACGTCCGACTCGGGATGCGCCAAGCTGCACGCCAAGGCCGGTGGACCAACCGACCCCCGACCGGGTACGACCTGGTCGACGGTGTACTGGTCGCGAACGATCAGGCCGACACCGTCCGCGCCGTGTTCCAGCTCCGCACCGAGGGACTCAGCCACGCCAAGATTTCGGAGCGGACCGGTGTGAATCAGTCCACGGTGCTGTCGATCCTGCGGAACCCCGTCTACCTCGGCCAAGTCAAGTGCGGTGACCAGTGGATCGACGGGCTGCACGACGCGCTGGTCACTGACGCTCAGTTCCAGGCCGCACATCGAGGACGCCGCAAGGGCTCACGCCGGGGCAAGGATCTGATGTCGGGTCGTGTTCGTTGCGGCAAGTGTGCACGGGCGATGTCGGTGATGGACAACGGCGCCGGCTACCTCGGCTACCGTTGCAAGCACCGCGGCCAGACCTGTGACGTGCCTCGGTTCTCGAACAAGGGCCTGCTGAGAAGTGCGCTGCTCGGTCTGAGGTTGATTCGCGATGATTCGGAGCTTCAGGCAGCGATCAGGGAGAGCCTGGAGAGCCGCCGAGCGGGCCGGAGGACCGCTGGCGGGCTCCAGGTCGACCGACGCCGCCAGATCACCGAACTAGAAAACCAGCGCCGCAAACTGCTGCAACTCTTCTACGCCGACCAGATCAGCGCTGATGGCTTCCACGACGAAGAACAACGACTCAGCAACCAGATCGCCGCCCTCGACGTGATCGAGCCCGAACCAGAACCCGCGGACCTGCCCGAACAGTTCGACCGAGTCGTGGAGATCCTCAACGACATCGACTGGGACACCATCTGGGAAGCCGCCACCGACACCGAACGCCGAACCCTGCTCGATGAGTTCGTACCCACCGTCAACGTCTACGGCGACCACCTCGAAGTCGAAGTCAGAGGCGTCCCGAAACTGAACGTAGCCCTACACGAAGTAGGGCTACGCGGTTCCGTTGAGAACACTGGTGTCGGAGGACCGAACCACACGATCCCGTACCGGCCACTGGCGTCTTATGAGCTGACGCGATCTAAGGCCCACGGATCTTCGGCAGCCTGCTCAGTACGTCGAACCCGGCGGTTTCGCACTGAGACTGACGTGGCTACCGGAAACTCCACCAACCATGTCACGGAGAAGATTCCTCCTAGCTTCCTCTACGAAAGCTCCAAGAATCCAAGAGGCGCGGCCGTCGTCTACATCAAAGATCATCGATGGCCGATAGCGCGCCACCCCGGAGCAATAGAACATCGCCGCATACCTGCCGAGATCCGCACGCATCGGAAGCCAACGCGATTTCCATAGCGACGGTGACCATTCGTCGTACCCATACAACCCGTGACTCTGAATGTCGCGCAGGCACGCTGACGCGTGCGCCTGCACATCCGCCACTTCAGAGAGCAACGGACCCCCCTCACCCGGTTCAACGCGATCGACGACAAACTTGGACTGCAGGATCACAGCGGGCGGCATATCGATCCCGGTTAGGCCAACGAGAAGATGAGGGTTCTCGACCCGGTCGAAGTGCTGCGCAAGGACCCGATGTGTGCTGCGGCAGTCCATGACCCGCGATGTTCCGGCGCAGAGGCCAAAGAGATACCAGATTGTGTTCGCGTCCCAGCACACGACAAACACAACGGAGCCAGTCGTGTCTGCGGCAATTCCCGCCAGCTGAAGCTCGGCTCCGACATCGGAGCAGGACTGCAGAAGCGAGATCACGGGCAACTCCTCGTCAGTCGCCAGTTTGGCGCCCGTGCGCGCCTCGTACAGGTGCCGGAATACGCCTTCCTTAACGGTAACGATCTCCGTACTGAGGCCCCGAGCGCGAGCCGGGTTGTAGCTCAGCCCATGTCCGATGCGTTTGCGATAAACGACCTCCGGGTCCAATCGCAGAAGTTCGGCCTTCGCCAAGTTCAATGCGGAGTAGTACGAGAGCAACGCCGCAGATGCACCTGTGACGACCTGTGCCGCGTCGTCATACCGTCTCGCCTGCTCAATGTAGCTGCGGAACTCCGGCCAGTAGCGATTGAACTCCTGAAGTTCTGGCCAGAGCTTTCGACCTTCGTCTCGAATTCGCGCTGGCGCGTCAACCATCCGCCATAGAACTTCGCGCTCGTCTGCGATGTTGTGCACAGTGAGACTCCGCAATGAATCTGGCGGGAAAGGTCTAAAACGTCGACCGCCTGATCGGTTCCGCGGTTGGACTGTGCGGATAGTTGCTTGTGCCACCCCACCTAACCCCTCGAAAGTCATCGGGTGCGTTCTCTGTAATACAGCACCCTCAAACTGCACAGTACCCGTTCCGGCATCCTCTCCTGAGCCGCCGAGCCCGAAGGGCGACGGCGGAACCTCGATCTTCCTTCGAACGCACGGCAGGCCTTGACAGCGAACTACACCGATGCCATTCTGAATCCCAACGCGGCACCCGGTGAACCCCGGGACAGCTCGAAGCGTCGGCAAGAGACCGAAGTTCATCCAATCCCATTCCCGCATCCGCCGTCAGGTGATGCGGTCGAGCCGGAAGATGAACTCTCTTGCTACTCACGCACCCGTCCGCACCCGTCGAACTCGCATCAGGCATTGATGCGCTCTATCTGTCCGCCCGCGGCACTGTGCCCCAGATGCTGCTCGACGAACTCGAACAGCACAGAACCACCGCCCACGACACCGAAACCCCGGTCGACACCACGCTCGGCGGCTATCTCGTACGCGTGCTCGGATCGGGTTGGGGTAAGTATCGATACTGCGCTCAGCACGAACTCGCCCGTATCGGAATCACCCACAGCGAACGGCTCCCAGCGGTCCGCATACAACCCACTGCACTGGCGCTTCACTCGCTCGGACCAGCGCAAACGGTGCTGTTCGTCCGCAACCTCCTCGATGCTGCTGGCGTTGTCGACGCCACGCTGAGCGTGTCACGTCTTGATCTGCATTCGGACTGGCAGCACCTTCCGATCGACGCCGACGAACGAACGAGCTTCGTGACGTACTCCGATCGTCGAGCCCTCTACGAAGTCGACGATCAGTTGACCGGGTTGAACTTCGGCAAGCGTGGCGGTGCGGTCTATGCCCGCGTCTACGACAAGACCCGTGAGTCCACCGACCACGGCCACGACTACTGGCCCAAACTCTGGGGACCAGCGTTCGACCCCAACCTCCCGGTGATCCGCATCGAGTTCGAGTTCACCCGTGACGGACTGCGCGAGTTCGGAGTGAACACCCCCGAAGAGGCATTCGACATGACCGGCGCACTGTGGGCCTACGCCACCCACCAATGGCTCACCCTGCGTATCCCGAGCGGTGACGAGACCCGCTCACGTTGGCCCCTCGACCCTCGCTGGGCTGCTGTCCAACGATCCAGCCTCGTCGGAGCTTCGATCCCAGCCGAACGCATTCGAGCCGGCGAACACGCTGGAACTCTACGCAAGATGCTGCCCGCACTGGTCGGCTACCTCACCGGAGCCGCGCTTCCACTCGGCACCCACGACATCGACGACACACTCGACGCGCTCGTCCCGCACCTGGTCGCCCACTCACAACAAACCGGAGTCAGCTTTGCTGATCGCATCAGCGACAAGAGGCGCCGATCATGAGCGCGCCGGACTATCAGCGGGTCGCATCCGTGATCGCCCAGATCCTGGCGCGTATGGTCCTGACCACACCCGACCCCGACGAGGAGGGAACCGATGCTGACGATCGGATACGTCCGAGTCTCGACTGACGACCAAGTCGAGCACTCCCCCGCCGCCCAGCGGAAACGCTGTGCCGAGTACGCCAAGCTGAAAGGCCTCGAGCCGCCCCGGTTCTTGTGCGACGAAGGATTATCGGGCAAGAACCTCGACCGGCCCGCCATGCAAGAGCTGATCGAGCTGATCGAAGCTGACCAGGTCGCGAACCTGATCGTCTGGCGCATCGACCGACTCTCCCGTGACTCCGGTGACGTCAACCGGCTCTTGAAACTGTTCGAGCGGCACTGCGTGATCGTTCATTCGTTGAGCGAGGGCACCGTCGAATCCGCCACAGCGTCCGGCCGGTTCACCGCTGGCATGCACGGACTGCTGGCGCAGCTCGAACGCGAGAAGATCATGGAGAACGTCGCGACCAGTATGCACGAACTCACCCGTGCCGGATACTGGCTCAATACGCCACCGATCGGCTACGACCTCGTCGACCGGGTCCTCATCGCCAACGACGACGCCCACCTCGTCCGCCGAGCGTTCAAGATCCGAGCCGCCGGCGCATCACTCCCGCAGGTCGCGAACGCAACCGGTCTCAAGTATTCACGCGTCCGGCACCTGCTACAGAACCGCGTGTACCTCGGCGAAGTCTGCATCAAAGACGATTGGTTCCCCGGACGCCACGAACCATTCGTCACACCCGAGCAGTTCGACGCCGCCCACCGCGGGCACGTCCCTGGCCGACGACGCGGCACCGACCTGCTCACCGGACGCGTCCGCTGCGGCACCTGCGGCAAGCTCACCGCGATCGACACCAACGGACGCGGCACACCGATCTACCGATGCCTGCAGCCGTGGCCACGGCTGCAACATCCCCGGCCGATCCGCCAAAGGGCTCCACCGCGCGGCACGACTCGGCATCGAACTCTTGCGGACCGACGACCAACTGATCGAAGCAATCCGGCATCAGCTCGCAGGCAGGGCCGAGCGAGCCGGAGGCGGAGCGGCGGAGCCGTCCCGCTCCGGCGCGCTGGCCAACCTCCGACGCAAACGCGACAAGCTCCTGCAGCTGTTCCTCGACGACAAGATCACCGAGGACTACTTCGCCGACAACGAACGCTCACTCACGAACCGGATCAACGCGCTCGAAGCCGACCACGCCGACACCCTCGAAACCGCCAAGACCACCAACGCACTCGCTCAAGCATTCGAGCGCGCCGCCGCACTCCTGCGCGATCCCGACTTCGACTTCGACGCCATCTGGGCCAACGCCAACGACAAAGAACGCCGCGTGTTGATCGAAGAACTCATCGAAGCCGTCACGATCCACGCCGACCGCCTCGAAGTCACCGTCACCGGGGCTCCACCCTTCCTCGTCAAACTCGACGAGGTCGGACTCCGCCCCAGTGGTACGGGACCTGTTGTGTCGGAGGACCGACGAGAGCGATCTCGACGTGATCGAGGTCGCCGATGCCGATCGGTCAGCATCTGAGGTTGGTCGCGCTCGGCGGACGGACGCGTGCTACGTTCCGCCGATGGAAGGTCCAACGTGACCGACGGCGAGATCGAGGGTCCCGATCCTGGCATCGGACTCCGCAACGTCGTCGACGCGTTGACGCAGGCCGTCATCGTCACGGACGCCGACGGCCACATCCTGCTGTGGAGCCGGTCGGCCGAAGCGCTGTACGGGTGGTCCGAACCCGAGGTGCGGGGACGCTCCGTGCTCGACGTGCTGGTCCCGCTGGGCGAGATGTCCGCCAATCGCGAGGATCTCCAGGTCGTGGCTGCGGGCCGTTCAATGGCCGGAGATCGTCGCGTCGCGAGCCGTGACGGTCGGGTGTTGCGCGTCCGGACCCACACGACCCCCGTGGTCGACGACGCCGGAACCACGCTGTTCCTGGTCGGGACGTCCGAGGACGTCGGCGAGCTGCGCGATCGCGAGCAACAGGCGCGTGACCTCTCGGAACACTTCGCTTCGGCGCTGGAGGCCGGCGGCCTCGGAACCTGGCGATGGACGATCGCAACCGGCCGAACCGTGTGGGACGAACGCCTCGAAGCGCTGTTCGGGCTGTCCTCTGGCGAGTTCGACGGAACCTTCGACATGTATGTCGCTCTCCTCCATCCCGACGATCGTGAGGAGACACTCGCCGTCGTCTCGCAGGCGATCGAGGACAAGTCGTCGTACCGCGTCGAACACAAGGTGGCCTGGCCGGACGGCAGCGTTCATTGGCTCGCGGGCGCAGGAACCGTGACCCTCGACGAGCACGGAGAGGTGACGGGCACCGTCGGATGCTCGATGGATGTGACCGAGCGAGTCGAACAGGAGCTCGAGCGGCGGCGGCTCGCCGACCTCGCGGTGGTCTCGGCGGCGAACGAGCGGCTGCAGCGGGAGCGTCTCGAGTTCCTCAGTGTCGTGAACGACGCGTTGAACAGGTCGCGGTCCGTCGAGACCCTGATGCAGAATGTCACGAGGGTGGCGGTCCCCCGGCTCGGGGACTGGTGTGCGCTCCACGTCCTTCCGACCGACGGATCGTCGATCCCCGACACCGAGGTCGGACACGTCGACCCGGACATGATCACCCATGCGAGCGAGTTGCAGGCGCAGTTCCCGTATGACCCGGAGGCCCCGACCGGGGTGCCGGCGGTGATTCGCACCGGCGTCACGGAGTTCTATTCCGATCTCTCTCCCGAGCTGCTGTCGACGATGGAGCTCGAGGAAAGGGCGCTCGACGTGGTCGAGGAACTCGATCTGCGCTCCTTCATCGCCGTCGCACTCAAGAAGCGCGACCGGATCCTCGGAGCCATCCAGTTCGTCTCCACGGGAACCTCGCGGCGCTACGACGACGACGACGTGGCGCTCGCCGAGGCCATCGCAGCTCGGATCGCGTCGAGCATCGAAAACCTCCGGCTGCACGCAGAGCACCGGAGAATCGCTCGCACACTCCAACGCAGCCTGCTGCCCGAACGCCTTCCCGACGTGCCCGGTATCGACATCGCCGTTCGCTACTGGGCGGCGGGCGACGCGACCGAAGTCGGAGGCGACTTCTACGACGTGTTCACCCTGGACCAGCCCGGGCAGTTCGCGATCGTGCTCGGCGACGTCTGCGGGACCGGACCAGAAGCGGCCGCGCTCACCGGCCTGGCGCGCCACACCGTCCGCGACAGCGCGTGGCACGACGATCCGCCAGGAGCCGTGCTCCGTGCGTTGAACCGGGCCGTGCGTCGGTCGGGCACGAACACCTTCCTCACCTGCGTCTACGCCACCCTCGAACCCGGCACGAAGACGATGTCGGTGACGTGCGCCGGTCACCCACTCCCGGTCCACGTGAGCGCCCGGGGCGCCGAGGCCGTGGGTCGACCGGGGACCTTGATCGGCGTGCGCGACGAGGTCGCCGTCCACGAGGTCGCCGTGATGTTGGACGAGGGCGACGTCGTCGTGCTCCACACCGACGGCGCGACCGACCTCCCTCCGCCGCATGGTCTCGACGAGCCGGCGTGGCGCACGCTCGTACACGACGCCGTGCGATCGGGCGGCACGGCCGACGACATCGCCGAACACATCCAGCACGCACTGGCCGAGATCCTCCCGTTCGAGTCACGGCACGACGACATCGCGCTGCTCGTGCTCAAGACCGCCTGACGGCCGAGTCAGATCACCCGCGAGGTGGCACTCCGGCCTCGACCCTGATGCAGCGTCCTGTCAGTCGGCGTCAGTAGGGCCAGTCGGGTGCTGCTCGCCCGAGGCGGCGGAGGAGTTTGCCGAGGCCGAGCGTGAGGACGACCTTCAGGCCGACGTTCTTGGCGAACCACGGGAGCTGGGCGAGTTGTTGGGCGGCGTTGACCGGCCGCTTCACGTGGCCGGTCGCTCGGTAGGTGGTCAGCGAACGGGAACGTGACACGTAGGTCCAGCGGCGACTCGCCACCAACTCACGGAGGATCGCCAGGGTCACGCCGATGCTGCTGAAGCTGTCGTGGATCAGCATCGTGCCGCCGTCGGACACTCGCGCGCCGTACGTCGCGATGTCGGCTCGGGCCGGGCCGTACCGATGGGCGCCGTCGACGTAGAGGACGTCGATCTCCCCGTCGATCTCGGCGAGCGCGTCGTCGCTGAACTGCCGCAGGTGCGTGACACGATCGGCGACACCGGCTCGGGCGAGATTCCGGTTGAAGTGCTGGTGGTCGTCGTCGGCCTCGGCTTCGAACCCGTCGATCTCCTGTGGGCCGCGATCGTTGCCGGCGTGCGGGTCGATCGCGATGACCATGGCGTCGGGCGGACACGCCGATGCGAGCACGATCGTCGACCGGCCGTGGAAGCTCCCGATCTCGACGATCGTGCCACCCGGAGTACAGGCCCGGGCGGCGTCGTACAGGGCACGTGCCTGACCCTCGGTCATCCAACCATCGACCTCGGAAACCGACGCCCACGCCGCGTCGAACGACGTCACGTGTACACCGCGAGCCCGTACACCACGACCCAGATCAGGCCGAGGATCTGCAACACCCGGTCGCGCCCGAACACTTCTTCCGGTGCCGCTCCTTGCCCCTGCTCGAGCACGAGGGCGTAGCGCAGGAACGCCGTCAGCATCGGCACGACCGACAACTCGTAGTACGGCAACTCCGAACCCGACAGCGACTTCGTCTCGAACGCCCAGACGCAATAGCTGACGAGCGCACCACCGCACGACACGGCGAGCACGAAACGGAGGTAGCCCTCGCTGTACTCACCGAGGGTCGAGCGCACCCCGCCGGCGTCGGCGCCCAGCTCACGCTGCTCGGCGAATCGTTTGCCGCTCACGATGAAGAGCGAGCCGAAGGTGGTGACGAGCACGAACCAGCTCGACATCGGCACGTCGACGGCGACCGCACCCATCGCGGCGCGCAGCACGAACCCCGAGGCGATCGCGACGAGGTCGACCACGGCGATGTGCTTCCAGATCGCGCTGTAGGTGAGCGTGATCAGCATGTAGATCGCGACCACTGCGACCGCCCGCCACTCCCCCGTCAGGGCGGCGAGGCCGAGCGCGACGAGCGGCAGCAGCGTCCCCAGGATCCGCCCCGTCGTGAGGCTCACCTCGCCCGCAGCGATCGGTCGCGTCGACTTGGTCGGATGGACCCGATCGGCTTCGACGTCGAGCACGTCGTTCCAGAAATAGGTGCCACTCGCCGCCAGGCAGAACGACACGAACGCCAGCACCGTGACGCCGAATTGGCCCGGCTGATCGAGAACGCCGGCGGCACCGGGCGCGGCGAAGACGAGAACGTTCTTCAGCCACTGTTTCGGGCGTGCGGTCCGGATGATCGGGTGCATGGCAGATCAGGGCGCAACGCTAGCCAGCGGTGCCGTGACCCAGTGCGGATGGTCCGCGGCGGCGAGCAACTCGCGGTCGCCGGTCGAATCGCCGTACGCGTACAGCGTGACCTCGTCTCGGCACCAGCCATGCCCGGCGAGCCACTCGTCGAGCCGGCGCACCTTCTCGGGTCCGCGACAGTTCGGGCCGTCGAGCCGCCCGGTGCAGCGTCCATCGACGACTTCGAGTCGCGTGCCAGCCACCTCGACCCCGCCGAGCACGTCGGCGACCACTCTGACGTACTGCTCGTAGCTCGCCGTGACGATCACCACCCGGTGATCCTGCGCGAGGTGCCACTGCAGCCGTGCGACCGTGTCGGCCCGCATCAGCGTCTCGGCGATCGTGACGCCCCACGACGCTGCCTCGGCATCGACGCCCTCGATGGGGCGGTCTCGGAACACGATGTCGGTGGCCAGCGCACGCAACCGGTCGCGGTCACGGCGGGTGGCGATCGGCAGCAACCGGAGCGTGTGGGGCAGGAGCGACACCGCGAACCGGCGGCTCGTCGTGAACCGCCGGAGGAAGGGCACGACCGTGTCACGCTTGGTCAGGGTCTCGTCGAAGTCGAACGCCGCGACGGTGGTGACGCTCACGTGTGCAGCTCGTCGAGCATCGTCCAGAATCCGGGCCAGCTCTTCGACACCACCTCCGGGTCCTCGACCTCGATCCCGTCGCAGGCTGAACCCAGCACGCCGAACGCCATGGCCAGTCGATGGTCGTGATGCGTGGCCAATCGTGCCGGACGCAGTGTCGCCGCCGACGGCCGGATCGCGAGCCCGTCGTCGGTCTCGTCGATGTCGACGCCGGCCCGACGCAGCTCCGCCGACAGGTCTCCGAGCCGGTCGCTCTCCTTCTCGCGGATGAAGCCGACGCCGCGGATCCGTGTGGGCGACGAAGCGAACGCCGCGACCACGGCGACGGTGGGCACCAGGTCGGAGATGTCGGCCATGTCGATGTCGATGCCGCGCAGGTCGCCGGCGCCGGACACCGTCACCTGGTCGGTGTCCCGGTCGAGGCTGCACCCCATCTGCGCCATGACGTCACCGAACCGTGCGTCACCCTGGAGCGCGCCGGCGCCGAGTCCGGGCACCGTCATCGACCCACCGCACACCGCGGCGAGCGCCAACGGGTAACTCGCCGACGAGGCGTCGGGCTCGACGGCGGTCTCGGTCGGTGTATAGGCGGCGGGGCCGACCCGGATGCGCCGCTCCGCGACCTCGACGTCGGTGATGCCGAACCAGCCCATCACGGACGCGGTGAGCTCCACGTACGGCCGCGAGACGAGCGGCGTGGTGAGTGCGAGATCCAGCCCACCGGGCAACTCCGGTCCGATCAGCATCAACGCGGTGACGTACTGACTCGACACGTCACCGCGGATCTCGACGCGGCCGGTGACGGGCGGTCCGGTGATGGTCGCCGGGAGATTGCCGAACGACTCCCCCGGCGTGACGACGACACCGAGTTGGCCGAGCGCCTCGTGCAACGGGCCGAACGGACGTGCCCGCAGCGGCGGGTGGCCGTCGACCGTGAGCGGTGTGGAGCCGAGTGCCGCCACCGCGGTGATGAAGCGTGACGTCGTCCCGGCGAGTCCGGCGAAGAGTGTGCGCGGTACATTCGCCCACGCGGTGCCGACGCCGGTGATCCGCACTCGATCGACGTAGGCATCGACGGCGAGACCGAGCGTGCGCAAGCAATCGAGCATTGCCCGGGTGTCGTCGCCGTCGGGCACGTTGGAGATCGAACTGACACCGTCGGCGAGCGCAGCGCAGACGAGTACCCGGTTGGCGATCGACTTGGAACCGGGGACGGACACGTGTCCCTCGACGGGCCCATCGAGGCGTCGGACGCGACGGGTCTCGGTCATCGAACGCCGTGCATCTCAGACGAGCGGGGTGACCGCTGGCTTGAACCCGCGGGCGATCAGGCCGCCACGGAACACGTCGCTCGAGGCGGCATCGACCAGTACCACGGCGACACCCCGATTGCTCTCGGGCATGTGGACCACCTCGAAGTTGGCGATGTTGACCCCGAGGTCGGCCGCGAGGGTGAACACCTCGGCGGCAGCGCCGGTGCGGTCGGGAATCGGGATCCGGACCTCGGCGACGTTCTCGGGATGCGCCACGCGCCCCGGCAGGTTCGTGCGGGCATCCCTGGCGGCCGAGAGGGCCGTTTGGAGCGCCTCGCGGTCGTCGGCATCGACGATCTCACGAATCTCGGACAGACGCCCGATCAGACCGTCGAGGGCGGTCACGATCGCCGGTCGGTTCTGCGTGCAGATGTCGAGCCAGATGTCGGGATGCCCCGACGCGATCCGGGTCATGTCGCGGAAACCACCGGCGGCGAGTCGCAGCAGCGCTGCGTGCTCTTCGGCGCGGTCGGACGCCAACTGCATCAGCGTCGCGGCCGCGAGGTGCGGAACATGACTCACGACGGCGACCACCTGGTCGTGTCGCTCGGCGGTCAGCGCCACGACCTCGGCCCCGAGCGAGCGCAGCACGCCGGACACCGCGGCGAGTGCTCGGTCGTCGGTGCCCTCGTCGGGTGTCAGCACCCAGATCGCGCCGTTGAACATGTCGCCGTCGGCACCGGCGAGACCGTCGAGTTCGCTGCCCGCCATCGGATGGCCGCCGATGAAGCGCTCGTCGACGCAGGCAGCGGCGATCGGCCCCTTGACCGAGCCGACGTCGGTGACGAGTCCGGTCGTCTCGCCGAGCGCCCGCTTGACCGAGTCGGCAATCGCGAGCACCGGCACCGCGACGAAGGTGATCTCGGCGTCGGGATCCAAACCACCGGCGTCGATGACCTCGAGTTCGACCGCACGGGCGACCGTGTCGGGTCGGGCATCGTCGCCGTGGACCCGCCAACCCCGCTGCCGGAGTCCGAGCGCGACCGATCCACCGACCAGCCCGAGGCCGATCACGTTGGCGGTGCGTTGCCGTGTCACGATCCGGAATCGTACCGGCGGCCCTGTTCGGCCACGGCTTCGGTCAACGCTCGCCGCTCGGCCGTGCTCAACTCGCGCCAGTCACCGGGGCGCAGCGATCGGTCGGTGATCGGTCCGACACGGGTCCGTACCAGCCGCATCACCGGGTGCCCGATCGCTTCGCACATCCGCCGGACCTGGCGGTTGCGCCCCTCGTGGATCGTGAGACGGATGATGCCCGGCGCCGGCTGCGACGCCTGTGCCGGCGAGGTGACGCCGTCGTCGAGTTCGACGCCGTCGCGCAACTGGCGCAGCTGACCTGCGGTCAGTCGGCCCTTGACGTGCACCAGGTATTCCTTCTCGACGCCGTGGCTGGGGTGCGTGATGCGATGGGTGATGTCGCCGTCGTTGGTCAGCAGCAGCAGGCCTTCGGTGTCGGCGTCGAGTCGCCCGACCGGGAACACCCGGGGTTCCGACGGCACCAGATCGACCACGGTCTTGCGCCCGTGGGTGTCCTTGGCCGTGGTGACCACACCGGCCGGCTTGTTGAGCAGGTAGTACACGAGACCCGGGCGGACGCCGACCGGTGCACCGTCGACCTCGATCAGGTCGTTCTCGGCGTCGACCCGACGGCCGAGCGCCGCGACCTCGCCATTGACCCGCACCCGCCCTTCGGCGATCAGTTCCTCGCAGACGCGACGGCTTCCCCATCCCGTCGACGCCAGCACCTTCTGGAGCCGCTCGCCACCGGGCAGCTGTTGATGTCGGGCGGCGAGTTGTTCCCAGAGCGGCGGCTCGGGCTCGGGGCCGTCAGGCGGAGGGGCTGCCATCGCTCGTATCGACCCGGAGTCCGTGCTCGAGTGCCTCGACGACATCGGCGTCGGGGATGAACTCGGCGATCGGCGGCAGGTCGTCCAACGTGTCGATACCGAGCTTCTCGAGGAACTGAGCGGTCGTCCCGAACAGCACGGCCTGGCCCGGTCCGGTGTCGCGACCTGCTTCGTCGATGTACCCCCGCGCCTGGAGGGTGCGGATCACGCCATCGGGGTCGACGCCCCGGATCGATGCGACCTGTGCCCGCGAGATCGGCTGCTTGTAGGCGATGATCGCGAGCGTCTCGAGTGCGGCGCCCGACAATCGGGCCTTCTGATCGTGGAGCACGAACCGCTCGACGTACGGGGTCTGCTCGGGGTGCGTCTGATAGCGGAACCCGCCGGCGACACGCCGGAGCTCGAACCCGCGCTGCTGCTCGACGTAGTCGGCCGCCAGCTGCTCGCACCACTGCTCGACCGAGCTGACCGGTTGTTCGAGCAGTTGCGCCAACAGTTCGGGGGGCACCGGGTCGTGCGACACCATGATCACCGCTTCGATCGCTCGCTTGAACGCGGCGATCTGCTCCTCGACCGGCAACAACTCGTCCGACATGGTCACCAGTCTTACCGGATTCAGCCCTCGTAGGCGTCGATCAGGATGCTCTCGGCGGCGGCCTCGGCATCGCCGCCGCACCACTCGACCTCGATGTCGCCGAACCGCTCGGGCTGGTCGATCTCGACGAAACCCTGTTTGAACAGCTCGAGCACCGCCAGGAATCGAACGATCACTTCGATGCGGTCGGCGAGGTCGGCCGTCAGCCGCCGGAAGGAGATCCGGCCCGCCCGTGGGAGCTCGTCGATCAGTTCGGCGACCGCGTCGGCGACCGTGACCTTGATCGGGTTGACGTGGAACAGGTCGACGATCGGTTCCGGTGTCGGCGTGAGCGCCCGGATCGCGGCGCTCTGGAAGCGGCGCAGGCTCGTGCCTTCGAGCAGGTCGGGCATGAGCTCGGCGAATCGCTCGTCGGGCCCGACCGTGCGAGGGAACGACAGGTCGGCCTCGTCGGCCAGCCGATGGAAGATCTGGGCGACGTCTTTGAAGGTCTTGCACTCGATGAGGCGGGCGAGCAGCAGGTCGCGCTCCTCCCAGAGTGCGAACTCCTCGTCGAGGTCCATGTCGGTCTGACCGGGCAGCAGTCGTCGAGTCTTGAGTTCGACGAGCGTGGCCGCGATCAACAGGAACTCGGTGGCGAGGTCGAGATCGAGGGTCTGCAACTTCTCGAGCTCGGCCAGGTACGCGTCGACGATGTGCGACAGGTCGATCTCGTACAGGTCGACCTGTTCTTTCAGGATCAGCTGCAGGAGCAGGTCGAAGGGCCCGTCGTAGATGGGCGTGTGCACGTCGATGGACATCGGGGAAGACTCTACCGCGGCAAATGACAGAGGTGTAACCACGTGCGTGTGAGTTCTCGGCCGCTCACTCGTCCGTCGGCGCCCACGGCGGCCGCTCGCCGGTCTCCAGTTCGACGACATCGGCTTTGGCCGCCCGATATGTCGCATCGGCCTCGGCGGTGCCCGAGCCCGACGAACGGCTCGCCTTCACCGCGGCGATGGCCCGCTCCAGACGCTGCTCGGCCCGGGCGAGCTTCGCGGCGTGCTCCGCGGCGAGACGCGCTGCGAGCTTGGCGGCCTCTCGTTCGGCCTGGATCCGTTGCTGCTCCGCACGTTCGGCCGCCTTCGCCTGGTCGAGTGCGCGCCCGAACCGCACGAGCGGGTCGGGGTGCTCTGGCTGGCGGCGGTTGCGCTTGCGAGCGGGCATGGTCAACCCTCGCGCGACCGACGGGCGCGATGCGCAGCGGTGTGCGTTCGGCTCGCGCATCGCTGGTCGGAGCAGAACCGTCGCGAACGGTTCTTGGTCGAGTCGTAGAAGACGTGCTCGCACCCCGACGCCGCGCACCGCCCGAAGCGGTCGACGCCGTGGTCGCACAGCGTCTGGGCGAGGCCCATGAGGAGGTCGACGGCGACCTGGTGGGCGAACGGCGTCGTCGCCGACGTCCAATGGATGTGCAGGGCGAAGCCGTCGTGTGAGCTCAACGACGGAGCGATAGCGCAGGACTCGAGTGCCCCGTTGACCTGCGTGACCGCGTCGACGAGTTCGAGCCCTGGTAGCGAACCGAACAGCCGGGCGAGCGGCACCGACCGGTCGACGAACGCCTCGATCTCGACCTGGCTCGCCGTCCGCGCGCGCACGAAGTCGTGATCGACCAACACCGCTCGAACCCGATCCGCGAGGTCCGGCTCGTCGTCGGCGATGACGTTGGCCAACTCCATCGCGGCGTCGACCGTCACCCTGAGTTCCTCGTCGAGCGAGTCGGCACGGACGAACATCTCGCCAGGTTACGACCAGGGAGACGAACGTCACAGCGCATGCCCGAGCCGTAAGGGTCTATGGTGGTTATGCTCCGCACCATGGAGTTGAGCGCCCTGACCCTCGTCGTGATCGCCGCGAACGTCCTCGGAGCCGCCATGGCGGTCCCACAGGCCCGCAAGCTGCTCCGCACCCGCTGCACCGACGGCATCTCGGTCACGTGGGCAGCGATGAGCGCCACGGTGAACGCCTGGTGGGGCGTCTACGGGGTTGCGGTCGACGACTACGGCATCGTGCCGGTCAGCGTCGTGTCGGTGGTGTCGTACCTCGTGATCGCCGTCGGCGTCGTCCGCTTCTCGGCCACCCCACCTCGACGACAGATCGTCCCGGCGGTGCGTGCGGTCGTGCTCGTGAGCAGCATTCCGGTGATTGCCCTCGTTGTCGACGGGTGGCTCTCGGCCGGGATCACGCTCGGCGCGCTCTACGGCGCCCAGCTGTTCCCCGCCGTCGTGGCCGTCTACCGGACGGTCGACGTGTCGGGCGTGGCCGCGGCGACGTGGGTCATCGCGTTGGTCGAGGCTGCCCTCTGGGGCGTCTACGGTTTCGCCGGCGTCGACGTCGGCCTGCTGTCGCTCGCCGGTACCGGCATCGTGATGTCCACCCTCGTCCTCGTCCGACTCGTGATCCGTCGGCCGCGCCGGACCCGCGTCGACGCATCGATCGACCTGGCGACGTTCGCTCCCGCGTGATCGCGCCGGCGCCGGGCGGCACAGGTCGTCGACACTGCTGAACCGGTGGCGCCGCTAGCCTTCTGGCCCGTGACACGCGTGCTCTCCTGTATCCAACCGACCGGCGCCGTCCATCTGGGCAACTACCTCGGGGCGCTCCGCAACTGGGTGGCCGGCCAGCACGAGAACGACGTCTTCCACGGCATCGTCGATCTGCACGCACTCACGATCACCGAGGAACCCGGGGTACTGGGCGATGCCACGCTCGATCTGGCCGCGATGCTCTTCGCGATCGGCCTCGACTCCGACGTGGCCACCATCTTCGTGCAGAGTCATGTGCCCGAGCACTCCCAGCTGTGCTGGGTGATGGAGTGCACGGCGTCGTTCGGCGAGCTGAGCCGCATGACCCAGTTCAAGGACAAGTCCGCCAGGCGTGAGCACCTGTTCGTGTCGGCTGGGTTGTTCACCTACCCGGCGCTCCAGGCCGCCGACATCGTGCTGTACGACTCGGAACAGGTGCCGGTCGGCGACGACCAGCGCCAGCACATCGAGATCACCCGCGACATCGCGATCCGTTTCAACCACCGCTTCGGCGACACGTTCGTGATCCCCGAAGCGGTGACGCCGGCGGCCGGCGCTCGCGTGATGGACCTCCAGGACCCGACCTCCAAGATGTCCAAGTCGGCCACCACCGAGAGCGGCTGCATCATGATGCTCGACGACCCCAAGGCGATCATGAAGAAGTTCAAGCGGGCCGTCACCGACTCCGATTCCGAGGTTCGCTACGACGTCGCCGAAAAGCCGGGGGTCAGCAGCCTGCTCGACATCCTCGCCGCTGCGACCGGCACCACCCCGCAGGCGGCAGCCGAGGGGTACACCCAGTACGGGGCGCTCAAGGTCGACACCGGTGAAGCCGTGGTGGCGATGCTCGAGCCGATCCAGGCCCGGTACCGCGAACTGATCGACGATCGGGCCGAACTGACCCGACTGCTCCAGATCGGATCGGGCAAGGCCCGAGACGTCGCGAGCGCCACGCTGCAGCGGGCATACGACGCCATCGGGCTCGTCCCCGCCTGACCGGCGCCCCCGACACCTGGCCGATCGTCCGGTCGGCGACGTCGGTGCGTATGGTGGTCCGCCGTGCCACGCCTCTCCTCGATCGACCGCCGGATCCTCGGGCTCGCGATTCCGGCGCTCGGGTCCCTGGCGGTCGAACCGGTCTACATCCTGGTCGACACCGCGATCGTCGGCCAGTTGGGGACCGACCAGCTGGCAGGCCTCGCGATCGCGGCGACGGTCCTGTCGTTCGTCTTCGCCGGCGCGAACTTCCTGACCTACGGCACCACCGAGCGGGTCGCTCGTCGGCTCGGCGCCGGCGATGAGGCCGACGCCGCCAACGTGGGAGTGCAGGCCATGTGGCTGTCGCTGCTGTTCGGCCTCCCGGCCGCTCCCCTGCTGTATTTCGGCGCCCGCCCGATCGCCCGGCTGTTCGGTGCCGACGGCGAGGTCCTCGAACACGCGGAGACCTATCTCTCGCTGAGCGCGATCGGTGTGCCGTTCTTCCTCGTCACGCTGGCCGCGCAGGGTGTGATGCGCGGCGCCTCCGACTACACCACGCCGCTGTGGGTGCTCCTCGGCGCCAACGTGGCGAACCTGGTGATCGAGCTGGTCTTCGTCTTCGTGCTCGACATGGGCGTCGCCGGGTCGGCCCTGTCCACGGTGATCGCACAGGTGGGCGCCGGCCTCGTCTTCATGGCGATCCTCCGGCCGCAACTCGCCCGGGCGACGATCCGTCGCCCGAGTCTGGACGGGATGCGGCCGCTGATGTCGGCCGGCAAGTACCTCCTGCTGCGGGTCGGTTCGATGCTGGCCGTGTTCGGCGGTTCCACTGCGATCGCCGCCCGGATCGACAAGTCGACGCTCGCCGCCCACCAGATTGCGAACAGCATGTTCATCTTCCTCGCCCTCGTGCTCGACGCACTGGCGGTTCCCGCGCAGACCATCGTCGCCGAGGAACTCGGCAAGGACGACGTCGCCACCGCGGCGCACGTGGCGAGGCGATCGGCGCGTCTCAGTTTGTTGACGGGCCTCGTGCTCGCCGTGCTCCTCGCTGCGCTCGCGCCGGTGATCCCGCACGTCTTCAGCGACGACGACGCTGTCGTCGCCCGAGCGAGCGGGGCGCTGTGGTGGCTCGCCGCCGCGGTCGTACCGGGCGCGATCGCCTTCGCCCACGACGGCATCCTGATCGGCGCCGGCGACTACCGGTTCCTCGGCCGAGCCGCCTTCGGCTACCTGGTCGCCGTGACCCCGATCGCGGTGCTGATCGTCCTCGCTCCCGGCCTCGGGATCGCCGGGATCTGGGGCGGCCTCCTCGTCTGGATGATCATCCGGGCGGTGGTGAACGACCGCCGGACCCGGCACGTGCTCGCCGCCGGCTGGTCGACCTGACCAACTACGCCCGGTCGCAGCGCTGCAGGGTGTCGTAGGCCGGACCGCGCTCGTCGATCAGTTCGACCGTGGCCGGGTCGCTGCCCGCGGCGGCCGCGAGGTCTGAGCCGATGCGCTCGTGGTCGTGATAGATCCGGAACCGCTCGGTGCGGGGCCCGACGACCGACGCCACGACCCGGCCGAACGTCCCGAGCCCGCATTCGACCTTGCCGACATCGTGCAGGAGCGCCCCGGCGATCTCCGCCCGGGTCGCATCCGGCCGTGCCTCGACGAACCGACGCCCGACCTTGGCCGAGTGGCGCCGGTCCTGATTGGACATGCGCCGCCACAGGGCCACCTCGCCCGAAAGCAGATGGGTCTCGGCCCAGACCTCCTCGGCGACCTCGGGCGGACGGCCGGACAGTGACGTCACGAACCGGAGCGCCAGGTGATGGGGCTGGGTCAGCAGATGTCGTGGCTTGCTCATGTCGAACCACCCCTGACGGCACGCGGGTGCGCACTGCGATAGACCTCCCACAGGCGGTCCTGGCTGACGCGGGTGTAGATCTGCGTGGTCGAGATCGAGGCGTGGCCGAGCATCTCCTGCACGATACGGAGGTCGGCGCCGTGGTCGAGCAGATGGGTCGCGCACGAGTGTCGCAGCACATGCGGCGACAGGTGGTCGGTGATCCCGGCCCGCTCGCCGTACTTCTTGATGACGAGCCAGGCTCCCTGGCGGCTCAGGCGACCACCGCGCTGGTTGAGGAACACCGCTTCGGCATCGCCGCGTCGCTTCCAGCGGTCCGGCACCATCCGGACCCGGCCCGACGGGCCGAACCACTCGTCGAGCGCCAGTGCAGCGGCCGACCCGAACGGCACGATGCGCTCC
Organism: Ilumatobacteraceae bacterium; assembly: GCA_033344875.1. Lineage (NCBI taxonomy): Bacteria > Bacillati > Actinomycetota > Acidimicrobiia > Acidimicrobiales > Ilumatobacteraceae > Ilumatobacteraceae bacterium. The sequence continues at coordinate 842,669 of JAWPMO010000001.1, forward strand.
TTGCTGCCCTTGCCGAATACTCGGACCAGCGATTCATCGAAGTCGAAGTCGCCCACCGACAGGCCGACCAGCTCCGACACGCGCGCGCCGGTGGCGTAGGCGAGCTCGAGGAGGGCACGATCGCGGCGGTGGACCGGCTCGTTACCGATCACGGCGTCGAGCAGGCTGACGATCTGTGCTTCGGTGAGCGGTTTGGGGAGACCGGACGGCACCCGGACCCCGTCGAGCCGAGCCGCTGGATCGTCGGTCCGGTACTGCTCGACGGCCAGGTAGCGGTGCAGCATGCGGATCGCCGCGATCTGGCGCGCGATCGACGAGGTGGCCGCATCGGTCGCACGCCGTTGGGCGACCAGCTGGGTCAGGTCGTCGTGACCGACCGTGAGCGGCGAGAGCCCCCGGCTCTGTAGCCACCCCTGGTACTGGAGCAGGTCCCGACGATACGCCTGGACCGTGTTGCGGGCCCGGCCACGCTCGGCCGAGAGCCAGACGAGGAACTCCTCGGCTTCGAGGGGCAGTTCGTCGGATCTCATGAGCGAAGGCGTCGGTCGGTGGCCAGGAGGCCGACGACCGTCTTGGCGTCGCTGATCTCACCCCGATCGATCATGGAGAGCGCATCGGCGAGCGGGAGATGGACCAACCGCATCGCCTCTTCTTCCGGGCCGTGCCGATCGAACTCGGCCGGGGTGCAACCGGTGGCCAGGAAGATCGTGCAGACCGAGTCGGTCATCCCGGGCGATGGCAGCATGTCGACGAGGTGTGACATCTCCCCCGCACGGAGGCCCGCCTCTTCGATCAGCTCGCGGCGGCCGGTCGCTTCGGGCGGTTCGCCGGGGACGTCGCGCATGCCCGCCGGGATCTCGATCACGTTACGCTCGTACGGTGGCCGGTACTGCTCCACGAGCACGACCGACGGCTGGCCTTCGGCGTCGAACACGAGCGGGACGACCCCGACCGAACCCGGCGACCGGACGACGTCACGCCGGAACGCTGTGCCGTCGGGAGCCTCGAAATCGGCGACGACCACCTTCCAGATGTGTCCCTGGTGGACGTCCGTGTCACCGAGGTGGCGGAAGCCGGCCATGAGATCAGACGGACGTGTCGATGCTGCCCGGGGCCTCGGCGGCCTCGTTCAGCATGCGGCGGAGCCCCGGAGGTGTGGCGTCGCGTCGAGCCAGCGCCGCGGCGATCAGCTCACGGAACAGCGGATGGGCTCGATCGGGTCGGCTCTTGAACTCGGGGTGCGCCTGGGTCGCGACCCAGAAGGGGTGGTCCGGCAGTTCGATGAACTCGACCAGGCGCTTGTCGGGCGAGGTGCCGCTGCACCGGAACCCGGAGGCTTCGAACTGCGAGCGGTACTTGGGGTTGAACTCGTAGCGGTGCCGGTGGCGCTCGCTGATCACGGGCTCGCCGTACGCCTCGGCGACCTTGCTGCCCGGTTCGAGTACGGCGTAGTACGCCCCGAGCCGCATCGTGCCGCCCATGTCGGTCACGTCGCGCTGGTCGTGCATCAGGTCGATCACCGGGTAGCGGGTGGACGGGTCCATCTCGCTCGAGTTGGCACCGACCAGCCCCAACACGTTGCGGGCGTATTCGGACGTCATCGCGTGCAGGCCGAGACACAGGCCGAGGCAGGGCACCGACTCTTCGCGGGCGAACTGGGCGGCGGCCATCTTGCCCTCGAACCCACGCGAACCGAAGCCCCCGGGGATCACGATGCCGTCGAGATGGCTGAGACGGTCGGAGGCGAGGAGCCCTTCGACATCCTCGGCCTGGATCCAGTCGATCTCGACCTTGGCGCCGTGGTGGAAACCGGCATGTTTGAGCGCCTCGACCACCGACAGGTAGGCATCGGGCAGCTCGACGTACTTGCCGATCAACCCGATCTTGACGGGCAGGGTCGATGCCTCGACCCGGTCGACGAGCTGCTGCCAGTAGGTGAGGTCGAGGTCGTGGCCCTCCATCCGGAGCACCTCGAGGGCGACCGTGTCGAGCCCCTCGTCGTGCAGGATCAGCGGCAGTTCGTAGATGTTGCGGGCGTCGGCCGCGTTGATGACCGCGTTCTCGTTCACGTCGCACAGGTTCGAGATCTTGCGCTTCAGATCTTCGGGCACCGGTGCCTCGCTGCGGCACACGATGAGGTCCGGCTGGATGCCACGGCTGCGCAGTTCGGTGACGGAGTGCTGCGTCGGCTTGGTCTTCTGCTCGCTCGACGGCCCGATGAACGGCACGAGCGTGACGTGGATGTAGCACACGTTGTCGCGGCCTGCGTCTTTGCGGTACTGACGAATCGCCTCGAGGAAGGGCAGGATCTCGATGTCGCCGACGGTGCCGCCGACCTCGGTGATCACGACGTCGACGTCGTCGGTCGCGACCTGGTGGATCCGGCGCTTGATCTCGTCGGTGATGTGCGGGATGACCTGCACCGTCTTGCCGAGGTAGTCACCACGTCGCTCGGCGGCGAGCACCGCCTGATAGATCGACCCGGTCGTGGCGTTGGAACCGCGCAGCAGGTTCTCGTCGATGAACCGTTCGTAGTGACCGAGATCGAGGTCGGTCTCGCCGCCGTCGTCGGTGACGAACACCTCGCCGTGCTCGTACGGGTTCATCGTGCCCGGATCGACGTTGATGTAGGGGTCGAGCTTCTGCAGGGTAACCCGGAGGCCTCGCAGCTTCAGGAGGCGACCCAACGAGCTCGCGGTCAAGCCCTTCCCGAGGGAGCTGGCAACGCCTCCGGTCACGAAAATGTGCTTCGGCATGTGGTTGACCTCCGTCAGAAAGCGCCCGGTGTGTGGCTGGATCGGGCGTGAGCACGACGGGAGATCACCATATCCCGCTCGCCGGACGCAACGCGCGGATGACCGGGCATCTCGAACTGATTTTTCGTCATCCGAGCAGATCTCGCGCGTGTTCGATGGCGGCGCTCGTCTCCGAGCCGGCGAGCATGCGCGCGATCTCGGCGACACGATCGTCGCCCTCGACGTCGTCGATGGTGGTGAAGGTCCGGTCGTCGTGCACCGTTTTGGCGACGACGAGCTGTCGGGTCGCACGAGCCGCGACCTGCGGGAGGTGCGTGACGATCAGCACCTGGTGATGCTCGCCGAGGTCGGCGAGCGCGTCGCCGACCGCTGCGGCCGCCGACCCGCCGATGCCGGCGTCGACCTCGTCGAACACGAGCGTCGACGCTCCCCCGCCGTGGCCGGCGCCGGCGAGCACGAGACGCAGGGCGAGCATCGCCCGAGCCAACTCGCCACCCGACGCGACCCGGTTGAGCGGGAGCAACGGCGAGCCCGGGTTGGCCGAGAGCAGGAACCGCACCTCGTCACCGGGACCGTCGTCGTCGCCACCCACTTCGACGGCGATCGCGGCATTCGGCATGGCGAGGTCACGCAGGCGGACCTCGATCTCGGCCGCCAAGCGGGGCGCGACCGCTCGCCTGGCGGCACCGACCGCAGCCGCAGCGGCACGCTCGTCGGCGACCGCGGCGACACGCTGCTCGTCGAGTTCGGCCGCTCGCCGGTCGTAGTCCTGCAGCTCACGGAGTCGATCGTCGGCCTCGGCGTGGAACGCCATGACCTCTGCCAGGTCGCTGCCGTACTTGCGACGCAGGTCGACCAGCAACTGTCGTCGCTCGCGGAGCTCGCCGAGGCGCTCCGGCTGCTCCTCGATCGACTCGGTCAACCCTCGGAGGTCGGCCACGACGTCGTCGAGCTCGGCGACCAGGCTGCGGAGGCGTTGGACGAGATCGGCGAACGGTGCTCGGTCGGCGAGTGCACCCAACGCCGCGGCGACCGGGTCGCCCGCCTCGTCGTCGCGGAGGACGCCGAGCGCCGCTGCACCCGCCTCTCGGTGGGCGACGGCATCGGCGAGCAGCGCCTCTTCGTCGGCCAGGCGTTGGTCTTCGTCGGCGTCGACGATGGCGGCGGCGTCGAGTTCGCCGACCTGGAACCGGAGCAGGTCGATCTCGCGTGCTCGCGCGCGTTCGTCGCCGCCGAGGGTCGCCAGCTCGGCGTCGAGTTCGGTGAGCCGGGCGCGGGCGTCGCGCAACGGTCGGAGGTCGATCTGACCGAACTCGTCGAGTGCGGCTCGCTGCGTCGGTGCCGACAGCAGGCTCTGGTGGGCGTGCTGTCCGTGCAGATCGACGAGGTCCCGGGTGATCTCGGCGAGTGACGTCACGGTGGCCGGGCGACCGTTGACGTACGCACGCGACCGCCCCTCGGCCAACACGACACGGCTGAGCACGACCTCGTCGGGCCCGTCGGGGGTCGTGATCTCGAACCGGCCGTCGATCCGGGCCTCGGTCGCTCCCGCCCTGACGACGGTGGCATCGGCGCGCCCGCCCACGAGCAGCCCGATCGCCTCGACCAGCATCGTCTTGCCGGCCCCGGTCTCGCCGGACAGTGCCGTGACGCCACGGTCGAGGACGAGCGCGGCGCGCTCGATGACCCCGAGGTTCTCGATGTGCAGCTCGGTCAGCATCGTCGGCAACTGAAGCAGCAGGGTGTGACGGTCATCGGTCGGCGAGCCCGAACTTGGCCTTGAGGACCTGGTGGTAATGGTGCGCGCCGAACCGGAGGAATCGAGCGGTCCTCGTCGAGGGCGTACACACCACCGTCGCACCGGTCGACAGATTGCAGACGGGCCGACCGTCGACCGCCACCGACGCCTCGCGCTCCCCGAGGACCTCGATCTCGGCCACCTCGGTCGGGTCGAGGACGAGGCTCCGGTCGAACAGCATGTGCGGCGCGACCGGCGTCACGAGCAACGCACGGTGCTTCGGCGACACGACCGGGCCGCGAGCCGACAGGGAGTACGCCGTCGAACCGGTCGGCGTCGACACGATCAGTCCGTCGGCCGCGTAGGAGGTGAACGGCTCACCGTCGATCCGCACGAGGAGATGCACCGTGTGGCCCGAGATCTGCTTCTCGACGACGGCCTCGTTGAGGGCGCGCCAGCGGCCACGCTCGGTTCCGTCGGCGTCGGTGACCACCACCGAGAGCATCATGCGCTCGTCGAGGTGCCACTGGCCGTTCTCGGAGCCCGACTCGAATCGTACGAGCGCGTCGGTGATCGAATCGGCCTCGACCTCGGTGAGGTAGCCGAGTCGGCCGAGGTTGACCCCCAGCAGGGGCACCGGCGCTCCGTCGAGCAGCCGAACGGCGCGGAGCATCGTGCCGTCGCCGCCGAGACACACCACGAGGTCGGCGTCGCCGGGCGATCGGTCGGCCCCGAGGTGTTCGAGTCGCGACGTCTCCGCGTCGCGGGGCAGCATCCAGGCCTCGTGACCGCGCCCCCGCAACCAGCTCGCGGTCGACTCGGCGAGCGCTCGGGCGTCTTCGCGCTGGTGGTGCGCCATGATCAGCACGGCGGTCATCGTGAAGACCCCGGGGACACGGCGTGGATCAGGAACTCGTGGTTGCCGTCGGCCCCGGTGATCGGGGATTCGGTCCAGCCGATCACGGCGCAGCCGCTCGACTCGAACGCGTCGGTGACCTCGCCACGGACCCGTTCCCAGACCTCGGGGTCGCTGATCACCCCGCGGCCTTTGCTCACCTCGGAGCGTCCGGCCTCGAACTGCGGTTTGACCAAGAGCACCATGTCGGCACCAGGCTGGCACACCGACACCAGTGGCGCGATGACCAGGCGCAGCGAGATGAACGAGAGATCGCCGACGACGAGGTCGACGAACCCGCCGATCGTGTCGATGTCGATGTGGCGAACGTTGGTGCGCTCGAGGTTGGTGACCCGTTCGTCGGCACGAAGGCGCTCGTGCAGCTGTCCGTGGCCGACATCGACCGCGACGACGTGATCGGCGCCTCGCTGGAGCAGACAGTCCGTGAATCCGCCCGTCGAGGCGCCGGCATCGAGTGCGCGACGACCGGCGACATCGATCGCGAACGCATCGAGCGCGTGGTCGAGTTTGAGCGCACCACGTCCGACGAATCGAGGGGGCGGACCGACGACGACCAGCTGATCGCCCGGTGCCACCTGACGCGCCGGCTTGTCGGCGATCGCGCCGTTGACGGTGATGCGGTTCGCCTCGATCAGCTGCTGGGCCTCGGTGCGGCTCGAGACGAGGACGCGCCGGACCAGCTCGGCGTCGAGGCGGCGGCGGCTCAACGGGTCAGCGCTTGCGGGTGGTGCTGACCTTGCGCACCCCTGAAGAACCGACGGCCTTCTTGGCGGGAGCCTTCCTCTTGGCCGGGGCCTTCTTGGCGGTCGCCTTCTTGTTGGCCGGGGCCTTCTTGGCGGTCGCCTTGCGCTTGGCCGGGGCCCTCTTGGCCGTCGTCTTCTTGGCCGTCGTCTTCTTGGCCGGGGCCTGCTTCGCCGGTGTGCCGGACGACGCCGCCGACTTCACCTGGTTGGCGAGCGACTCGATCCGCTCCTCGAGTTCGTCGAACCGTGCCTTGGCCGCCGCGATCTGCTTCGAGACCTCGTCCTCGACCATCGCGTTGAGCTTGTCGGAGGTCTCCTTGCCGCGGGCCACCAACTGCTGGACCGTCTTCTCGGCGTCTTTCCGACGGACTTCGCCGGACTTGACCAGCGACTTCACGATCGATTCCGCCTGCTGCTTGGAGATCTCGGTGAACTGCACACCGGCATCGAGGAACTTCTGGACGGGTGACTTGGCCATGGAATCAGCCTACTCCTCAGTGCAGTCGGACGGTTCTCGGGATCCGAGCAGCGCGTCGGCCACCGCGGCCAGGTCGTCCTCGTCGATGTCGGCCACGCCACCGGACTCGGCACCGATCGGGGTCACGCCCGACCGGACAAGCGCGAACGGGCAGCCGAGCACGTCGGCGAAGGCACCGTCGGTCGACCAGCGGTCGCCGACCATCAGCGCGGTGTCGGCACCGAAGTCCGGACCGCACATCGTCCGGACGAGAGCGCCCATCGGGGCGTGGGGTTTGCCGGCGATCGTCGGCGGGACGCCTGCCGCCGCCGCCACCGCCGCGACGATCGCACCGGCCCCGGGCGTCAACCCGTCGGGGGTCGGAAACGTCGAGTCGTCGTTGGTGGCGACGAAGCGGGCACCGGAGCGGACGGCGGCGCTGGCCGCATCGAGCATGGCGTAGTCGACCTCGCGGGTCAGCCCGACGATGACGGCATCGGGTCGCGGCGACGTGCGGGCGACCGGTTCGACCACGGTCGCGCCCCGGGCGATGACCGCCTCACGGACCCCCGGTCCTCCGCAGACCATGACTCGTTCGCCGGGACGAACCAGCGACGCCGCCGCCTGGGCACTCGTGACCACGTCGCCGGCAGCCGGAATGCCGATCGAGACCAGCGCCCGCTCCTGTTCGGCGACGACCGAGACCGAGTTGTTCGTCACGAACAACACGCGGCGTCCCGAGTCGCGGAGTCGGGCGATCGCCTCCGGCGCTCCGTCGATCGCCTGTCGAGCCAACCACACGACCCCGTCGAGGTCGCACAGCACGAACGCGATCCGGTCGAACACGTCTCGGTCGGTGGTGGCGGTCTCGCTCATGGCGAACGTTTGTACCAGGTCGGCGCGTCTGGCACGCTGTGCGCGTGCCCCGCTTCGAACCGTTTCCCGCCCTGCGTTACGCCTCCGACTCGCTCGACGAGGTCACCGCACCGCCGTACGACGTGCTGTCCGACGCCCAGGTCGACGAACTCGCCGCACGTCACCCGAACAACATCGTCCACGTCGACGTCCCACGCGAACGCGACGGCGATCAGCGATACGAACAGGCCGGCGACCTCCTGCGTACGTGGATCTCCGAGGGCGTCATGCGCCGCGACGACGTGCCGTCGTTCACGCTGTACCGGATGGCGTTCACCGACGCCGCAGGGCGCGAGCGGGAGATCGTGGGCGTGCTCGGTGCGCTCGAGGTCGTCGATGAAGGTGCCGGCAGGGTCCTGCCGCACGAACGCGTGACCCCCAAGGCCTCGACCGACCGACTCGACCTGACGCGGGCGACCGTCGCCAACATGTCGCCGATCTGGGGTCTGTCACTCGCCGGCGACCTCACCAGCCTCTTGACCGAGCCGGGCGAGCCGGTCGGCTCGTTGACCGTCGACGGCGTCACCCATACCGTCGAGCGGGTCACCGACCCGGGACGGGTCTCGGCGATCAGCACGATGGTCTGGTCGGACGACGTCCTGATCGCCGACGGTCACCACCGCTACGGGGTCGCCCGTCGCTACCGCGACGAGGTGCGCGACGGATCGCCGGACGACGGCCCGGCCGAGCTGACGTTGGCGTTCGTCAGCGAACTCGTCGCCGACCAGCTGAGCGTCGAGGCGATCCACCGCGTGTACCGCGACATCTCGTTCGACGACCTCGTCGCCGCACTCGAGGTCGGGTTCGAGATCACACCGGCCGGCGCCGTCGGCCCCGGCACCCTGGCCGAGATGGACGAACGCGGCGCGCTGTGTCTCGTCGCCCCCGACGGCGAGGGCCACTGGCTGACGCCGCGTCCCGCCGCGTTCGACGGCTTGCGAGCGCTCGACGGCGTCTGGCTCGAACACCTGATGGACGGCACGACCGCCTCGGTCACGTATCAGCACGGTGTCCACGAACTGCACACCCTGATGACGACCGACGAGACCGTGACCGCTGCGGTGCTGATCCGCCCCGTCAGCGTGGAGGAGATCGAGCGCACCGCTCGCGAGGGTCTGCTGATGCCGCCGAAGTCGACGTTCTTCACCCCGAAGCTGTTGACCGGCCTCGTGGTCCGCCCGCTCGACTGATCGCCGCTACGCAGCGTCGAGCGCGGCGCGCACGCTCGCGATCGTCCGCTCGACCGTGCGGCGGCGCGTGGTCTTGATCACGTCGGCCGCCACGACCTCGGTACGGCTCTGGGTGACACCACCGGCGCGGAAGAAGCGGCGCCGGACGTGGCCGGCGACCACGACCGTGTCGCCGGCGACCACCGTGACCCCGTCGCCGGCCACCGACACGGGCACCGACACCGTCCGACCATCGACCTCGGTCGACAGTTCGATCTGCGTCACGCTGTCGCCCGACGCCAGCACACGGACCAGCGGATCGTTCGTGAGGGTGCCGCGCAGCAGCACCACGTTGTTCGTCTCCATGACAGACTCCTCAGGACTCGTCGCACACGAGGGAAGTCGGTGACTCGGAGACTACGGCAGGGGTGTCACAACCCGGCTGCCGACGTGGTCAGGTGACGTGGTCAGGCAAGCGTCCCGACGTTGTTGAGTTCGTGGAACGCCTGCTCGAGGCGGGCCACGAACGCCGTCTCACCCGCACGGAGCCAGACGCGTGGGTCGTACTGCTTCTTGTTCGGCTTGTCGTCGCCCTCGGGGTTGCCGATCTGTCCCTGCAGGTACCCGTGCTTGTCGGCCTCGTAGGCACGCACGCCGTCCCAGAACGCCCACTGGAGGTCGGTGTCGATGTTCATCTTGACCACCCCATAGCTGATCGCCTCGGCGATCTCGGCCGCGCTCGAACCCGACCCACCGTGGAAGACGAAGTCGACCGGTCGCTCGGCGGTGTCGTACTCGGCCTGGATGTGCTCCTGGGAGTCACGCAGGATCGACGGGGTGAGCTTCACGTTGCCCGGCTTGTAGACGCCGTGCACGTTGCCGAACGCCGCGGCGACGGTGAACTTGTCGCTGACCTTCATCAACTCCTCGTACACGTACGCCACCTCTTCGGGCTTGGTGTACAGATCGGCGGCATCGGCGTCGGAGTTGTCGACGCCGTCCTCCTCGCCGCCGGTGATGCCGAGTTCCATCTCGAGCGTCATGTCGATCGCCGACATCCGTTCGAGATACCGCTTGCAGGTCTCGACGTTCTCCTCGAGGGGCTCCTCCGACAGGTCGAGCATGTGGGAGCTGAACAGGGGTTTGCCGGTCTCGGCGAAATGGCGCTCACCCTCGTCGAGGAGGCCGTCGACCCAGGGCAGCAGCTTCTTGGCGCAATGGTCGGTGTGCAGGATCACGCGGGCGCCGTAGTGCTCGGCCAACCGGTTCACGTGGTCGGCGCCGGCGAGCGAACCGAGCACCGAGGCTCGATGTGACTCGACGCCGATCCCCTTGCCGGCCACGAACGCGCCGCCGCTGTTGGAGAACTGGATGATCACCGGGGAGTTGAGCTTGGCAGCGGTCTCCATGACCGCGTTCATCGAGTTCGACCCGATGCAGTTCGCCGCGGGCAGCGCGAAACCCTTGGCCTTGGCGAGTGCGAATACTTCTTGGACCTCCGCGCCGGTGATCACGCCGGCCGCGAAGTCGTTGCGAGGTTCGGTCATGAGCCGATCGTAGTCGTCTCGCTACGGTGACACCCGATGGCCGACGACTCCCCACCGACGAGTTCGATCCCCGAGCGCGACGACTACTACCTCGCGCTCGCCTTCACCGCGGCGACCCGGGCCAACTGCCGCGGCCGCAAGGTCGGCGCGATCCTCGTGAAGGGTGACCGGGTGATCGCCACCGGCTACAACGGCACGCCGGAGGGTCTGCCGAACTGTCTCGACGGCGGCTGCCTGCGGTGCGCCGACCGAGATGCTTTCGTGTCCGGCACCGACTATGACTTGTGCATCTGCGTCCACGCCGAGGCCAACGCACTCCTCACCGCGGGTCGGTTCGGCGCATCGACCGACGCCACCACCGTCTACACCACCGATCAGCCGTGTTTCTCGTGCAGCAAGGAACTCATCCAGGCCGGCGTGGAGAAGGTGTTCTACGCGAGGTCGTGGCGGCCCGACGGTCGGGTCGCCGACGACTACCGCCGCCTGCAGGAGCGGTTGAACGCCGAGCACATTCCCACCGAGTACGAGATCGTCGAGTTCTCGTGACGGGGCCCGGCGCTCCCGACCCGTCGGCCGAGCGGCCCGACAAGGTCGTCGTCGTGCTCCTCGACAGTCTCAACCGGCACCTCCTGGGTGCCTACGGCAGCGATGAGTTCTCGACGCCGAACCTCGACCGCTTCGCAGCGTCGTCGACCGTGTTCGACCGGCACCACGTCGGGTCACTGCCGTGCATGCCGGCACGCCACGACCTGCTCGTCGGAGCGCTCGACTTCCTGTGGCGACCGTGGGGCTCGATCGAAGTGTGGGAGGAGGCGATCACGAGCGAACTCCGTCGGCGAGGCGTCACGACCATGCTCGTGTCCGACCACCCGCACCTGTTCGAGACCGGCGGCGAGAACTACCACTGTGACTTCACGGCCTGGGACTACGTGCGCGGCCACGAGAACGACCCGTGGCGCACCCGCGCCGACCCGACCTGGGTCGGGACACCGGCGCTCCCGGCGGTACCGGCGCACACCGCCCATCGGTACGACGAGAGCCGGACCTGGTTCCGTGACGAAGCCGACTTCCCCGGGCCGCGCACGATGACCGCCGCCGCCGAATGGCTGCGACGCGACGCACCCCACCACGACTCGTTCCTGCTGCTGATCGACGAGTTCGACCCGCACGAACCGTTCGACACCCCCGAGCCGTGGGCATCGATGTACGACGACGGCTGGCAGGGCGACCGACTGATCTGGCCCCCGTACGCCGTCGACGCGATCGCCAAGGGTGTCGTGACAGCACGCGACGCTGCCCACATCCGCGCCAACTACGGCGCCAAGCTCTCGATGATCGACCACTGGTTCGGCACGGTCCTCGACCGGATCGACGCACTCGACGACGATGTCGCGGTCATCGTGTGTACCGACCACGGCCACTACCTGGGCGAGCACGACACCTTCGGCAAGCCCGGGTCGCCGATCTGGAGGGAGATGGGCAACATCCCCCTCATGATCCGCTGGCCGGGTGCCAGACCGGGTCGATCGTCGGCGCTGACCACCACCGTCGACCTCCACGCCACCCTGTGCGACGTGTTCGGGATCGAGCCGGAACACACCACGCACGGACGGTCGCTCGTGCCACTCCTCGACGGTTCGGCCACCTCGGTGCGCGACCACGTGCTCGCCGGGTACTGGAGCCGCCACGTCTACTTGATCGACGACGAGCACACCTACGGCCGCTCCCCTGTCGGTGACGGCTTCCCGCTCGAGATGTGGTCGAACCGATGGAGTTCGATGCCGATCGGCCACGCGGTTCCCGAGTACCGGTTCCCGAAGCCGGATCAGCGAGCGACGCTCGGCACCATGCCCGGCACGACGGCCCCCGTCATCCGGCAACCGTTCTCGCCCGGCGATCTGCTGCCGTTCTGGGCGTACGGCGCACCGATCGACGACCATCACCTCTACGACGCCGACGACACCGACGAGCGCGAGAATCTCGCCGGCTCGACGGTGGCCGACGATGCCGCCGAACGGTTGCGTGACGCGCTCGGCGCCGTCGAGGCGCCTCCGCACCAGCTCGCCCGCCTCGGACTCTGCTCGGCGCCGCCGTCGAGCTAGGGCGAGGTCGGGCCAGGTACGGCGACGGACGGCTAGGTACGGAACGGGCCGAGCACGAGGCCCGTGTCGTCGGTGAGGTTGTCGATCCGGTCGCCGATCCAGTCGAACAGGCTCGCCTGGGCGAAGATCTGGAACGCCAGCCAACCGAGCAGCAACACCACGGCGAGGACCGACGCGATGCGGAACCAGCGGGTGATCTTCGACGTGTACTCGGTGATCAGCGGGACGAACCCCTGCGCGGTGGACCTCGCCTGGGCGCCGAACATCTCGGCGGCGCGTTCGGCTTCGGAGCGCGCCGCCATCCGCACCTGACTGATGATCGCTTCGGAGTCCTGCCGGTTGAGCGACCCGACGTTGACGTGTCCGCCCACGTCGTCGAACTGGTTGCGAGCCGCGTCGGCGGCCCGAGCCTGGATCTCGACGACGCCGGCGGTCGGCGGCGCACGCCAACGATCGCTCCAATCGGCTCCCTCCCAGTAGCGCAACCGGGAGCCACCCTCGGGGTCGGGATACCACCCCGCCTTCGGCGCATCGGCGAGTCGCATCAGGAGCCTCCACCCACCGACACGTTGCCCGTCGCCGGCAGGTCGACCCGCTCGGTCTCGTCAGGGATCGGGAGACCGCCCTTCGGACGCACCTGATCGGTGTCGTCGTCGGGACGGACCGCCTCGGTCAGCGCCGCGACCGTGCCCATCAGCGCACTGAACTCGGCGGGGATGACGAGCTTCGTCGCACGACCGTCACCGATCTTCTCGAGCGCCTGCAGGTACTCGACGGTCAGCACGTTCTTGTCGGCCTGGGCCTCCTTGATACCGGTCAGGCGAGCCTTGGCAGCGAGGCCCTCGCCTTCGCCGGTCACCGTGAGGCGCAGCTTGTCGGCCTTCGCCCGCAGCTCGATCGCCTGGGCATCGCCCTCGGCGTCGAGGATCGCCGACTGCTTGCGACCCTCGGCGGCGAGCACGGCGGACTGCTTCTCGCCGTCGGCACGCGCGATCGCGGCCTCCTGGTAGCCGCGCGCCTCGGTGACGGTTGCGCGGCGGTCGCGCTCGGCTCGCATCTGGGCGTGCATCGCGGACACGACTTCCGGCGGTGGGTCGATGCGCTGGATCTCGACGCGGACGACGCGGACACCCCACTTGTCGGTCGCGTCGTCGAGCACCTCGCGCAGCTGGGTGTTGATCTGGTCGCGCGACGTGAGCGCCTTGTCGAGCTCGAGGTCGCCGATCACGTTGCGGAGGTTCGTCTGCGCCAGTTTGGTGATCGCCGTGAAGAAGTCGGCGACGTTGTAGACCAGCCGCTGCGGATCGGTCGCCTCGTAGTAGACGACGGCGTCGACGCTCACGACGACGTTGTCCGCGGTGATGACCTCCTGCGGGGGCACGTCGACGACCTGCTCACGCATGTCGATCAGCTGCATGGTCTCGATGAACGGCACGATCAGGGTGAGACCGGGGTCCTTCGTGGTCTTGTACTTGCCGAGTCGTTCGACGAGTCCGCGCTGGTACGGCCGCACGATCTTCACGGCGGCGACCAGTGCGGCCAGGCCGATGATCGCGATGACCACGATCAGGATGACTGCGATGTCCATGGTTTACTCCTCTCCGCCAGGGGCGGGTTGGGACGGTCGGTGTTCGGGTGCGAGCGGCTCGACGACCACTCGGGTTCCCTTCATGGCGAGCACTCGCACGCGAGCCCCGTCGGCGATGCGGTAGGCACCGTTGGTGATCGCACCCCACACCTCGCCGTCGACGGTGACCCGTCCGGCGCGGGTGGTGTCGTCGGGTTCGATCGGTGTCGTCACGATCGCGGTCAACCCGACGAGCCGGTCGGCGCCGACCCCGGGATCCATCGTGTGCTCCTTCATGAACCGCTGGGCCCACCGATACATGATTGCGAAGAAGACGGCGCCGCCGAACACGAAGACCGCCCACTGCACCTCGATCGACACGTCGTAGAACGCCAGGATCGCGGTGAGGAACGCCGACGCGGCCCAGGGCAGGATGATGAACGATCCACCGACGACGATCAGTTCGACGAGCGCGAAGACCACTGCCGTGCCCAGCCAGACCCAGGGCCACAGGTCGAGGTCGATCCCGAGATCGAGAGCATCACTCAACATGACCTCACCTTAGGTCGGCAGCGTGACGATGCGACGACAGGGCCGTGACAGGAGTCACAGGCGCCGGACCGGCGTGTCACCCAATTGCGTGGCGGGCCCGGTCGGAGGTGCGACGATGGCCGAGTGACCACCGACCGATGGAGCGACCTCCTCGCGCTGTTGGCAGGTGGCGTCGGGTTGTTCGTGCTCCTGCGAACCTGGCCGAGGCCACCGCGCCGGACGCAGACCGCTCGACTCCGCCATCCCTCGGCACCGGCCCCGGTCGCCGTCTCGCTCGACAGTACGGGCGACGCGGCCCATTGGCGGGTCGCCACCCCGCCCGGTTCGCTGCCGACCACGGTCGACATCGTCGCCTGGCAGCCCGTCGACGATCCCGACGCATGGCGGACGGAACCGATCGTCGACCCCGTCGAGCTGGCGCCCGGCGCATCGGCACTGCTCCCGCTCGTCGTCGACAACCCACGCGCCAGCCACCTCGTGGTCGTCGCCTGGACGGTGAAGCATCCCGACGGCGACGTGTTGGGCTCCCGCACCATCACCGTCGGCCCCTCACACGATGCGACACCGGTCCCGATCTCCACGCCGGGTCGGGGTGCCGGATGGGCGTCGGTCATCGCATCAGGACTCGTCGCCGGGCTGCTCGTGATCCTCGTGCTCGTCGCCGCCTGGCGTGTGGTGGACGACCCCGGAGTTCACGACGACGCCTCCACGCCCACCTCGACCACCACGACCACCACGACCACCACGATCGTGTCGACCGTGTCGATCCCCGAGACCACGGCGCGATCGGTCGACGCCACCGCCCCGCCGACCGTCGGCACGACCGCCACCACCACCACCACCACGACCACCGCCGCCACCACGACAGACACCACGACCGACACCACCGACACGTCCACGCCTGCGACGACCGTCACCACCACACCGGTCACCACCACACCGGTCACCACCACACCGGTCACCACCACGGTGGCGGCGCCCGACGGCCGCTCGATCGACATCCGAGGTCGGGTCGAGGAGTGCCGGTTCGGTGCACAGTGCCTGATCGCCAGCTTCTCCGCCGACGGCTTCCCCAGCGAAGGCGAGTACGTGTGTGAGTTCGACGACGGCAGCCGATTCACCTTCCGCTACGCGGGCGGTGGCGGCCTCGACGCGTGCGCCACGTCGGGTGCCTCACCGTCGATCACGATCGAGATCGACGGCGTGCGATCGGCCACGATCACCCGTGAGGCGCCCGACGGGCCCTGAGCCCCGGCCGTCGAGCGGCTCAGCCGACGCCGACGACCTCACGGTCGGCCGGCTCCGCCGCCGCGCCGACCACGTCGGGCGTGCGCTCCGGGAGGCCGGCGCCGCCGTCGATGTCGATGCGGGGCATCCACCGGTCGAGCCGGCGCGGCAGCCACCAGTTGGCGTCGCCCATCAGCTTCATCGTCGCCGGCACCAGGACGACCCGGACGATCGTGGCGTCGACGAGGATCGCCGTGGCGAGCCCCACGCCCATCATCTTCACGATCGGGTCGTCGCCCAGCACGAAGGCCGAGAAGACCGAGATCATGATCAGCGCCGCCGACGTGATCACCCGAGCCGTGCTCGCGAGGCCGCCGATCACCGCCTCGTCGTTGTCGCCCGACACGAGATACTCCTCACGCACCCGCGACAGCAGGAACACCTCGTAGTCCATCGACAGGCCGAAGAGGATCGCGAACATGAACATCGGGATGAACGACACGACCGGCACCGTCGTCTCCAGGCCGATCAGGTCCTTGCCCCAACCCCACTGGAACACCATGACGAGCACGCCGTACGCCGCACCGATGCTCAGGAGGTTCAGGATCGCCGCCTTCAGCGGTACGAGGATCGAGCGGAACACGAACATGAGGAGGACGAACGAGAGCAGGACGACGGCGGCGATGAACCACGGCAACCGCTCGGTGACGCGCTGCGACACGTCGCCGAAGCCGGCCGTCTGTCCGCCGATGTGGGCCGACACATCCGTCCCGTCGAGCGCCGCGGGGAACACATCGGCCCGCAGCCGCTCGACCGTCTCGTAGGTCGCGTCGTCCTGCGGCGTGGTCGAGGGAAAGGCGACGATGCTGGCGACGCCGGCCGCCGCGTCGAGCTCCGGCGGAGCGACGGCGGCCACGCCGGGGTCGGCGAGCACCGCCTCGCTCAGCCCGTCGAGCACCAGCGGGTCGCCGTCGGCGAGGTCGACCGCGATCACGAACGGCCCGTTGATCCCGGGGCCGAAGCCCTCGGCAGCCAGGTCGTAGGCGCGGCGCTCGGTCCGCGACTGCGGCTGGGTGCCCTCGTCGGGGAAGCCGAGCTGCAGTGCGAGGATGGGCGCGGTGAGCGCCAGGAGCGCGACGGTGACACCGACGGCGTACAGCCAGGCGTGCCGGGACACGTGGCGTCCCCACCGGCGCCAGCCGGCGCTCACGCCGGCGCCCGCGTGATGTCCACGGCGATGGATGCCCAACCGGTTGATCCACTCGCCGCTGAGACCCAGGAATGCCGGGAGCAGCGTGATCGACGCGACGACCATCACGAGCACGATCACCGAGGTGGCGATCCCGGCGGCCGTCAGGAACGGGAGCCCGGCGACGGCGAGCCCGAGGATCGCGATGACCACCGTGCCACCGGCGAAGATCACGGCCTGACCGGCGGTCGCGACGGCACGACCGGCCGCCTCCTCGACCGACCACCCATCGGCGAGGAACTCACGATGACGGGTGACCAGGAACAGCGCGTAGTCGATCCCGACGCCGAGTCCGATCATGCTGCCCATCTGGGGCGCCCACGTCGGGATCATCACGATGTGACTGATCAGTGGCATCAGCGACACACCGAGCGCCAGCCCGAACACGGCGATCCCGATCGGCAGACCCATCGCGATCACCGACCCGAAGGCGAGCAGCAGGATCACCACGGCAGCGGCGAGTCCGATCAACTCGGCGCCGCCGCCGCCCGCCTCCTCGAAGTTGAAGAACAGTTCGCCACCGGCCTCGACCTGCAACCCGGTGCCGTCACGGGCCTCGGCGACCGCATCCTTCAGCTCCTCGAGATCGGCGACGCCGACCTGCTCGATGACCGGGTACTGGACGGCGAGCAGAGCGATCCTCCCGTCCGCCGAGATGGTCGTGTCGACGGCGAGCACATTCGGCAGTCCGAGGAGATCGGCCCGAACCGCGGCGAGGTCGGCGTCGGCGACCGGGTCGTCGAAGGTGCCGACGCCCGCCGGTGTGGCCACCACCCGTGCGGTCACACCCGCACGGTCGGAGTCGGCGGACGACAGCAGCTCGACCGCGATCTGCGAGTCGACGCCGGGTGCGCTGAAGCTGTCCTCCATGTCCCTGCCGAACGCGAACGAGGAGGCCACCACGACGGTGGCGAGCAGTGCCCACAGACCGATCACGGTCCAGGGCCGACGGGCCGACGAACGGCCAAGGCGATAGAGCAACGACGTCACGAGCATCCTCCACGAATCGACGATCCAGACGGACCGGATCACCGCCGGTGCGGGTCACACCCCCAGGTTGAACTGCCCCACCGTCCGGCGCATCGGCCGAACAGGCGCGCTCGAGGTGGCCGTCCGGTCGGGACGCGGTCGTTCTTTCGGCTGATCCGCCGCGACGGCCCGGCTCCGTACGATGTCCATCGTGATTCCCGCGAGTGTCCGCAGCTTCCTGGCCGAACCGGCCGTCGCGGACCCGCCACGGAGGAACCGACGGGACTGGGTGCTCGTGACCGCGATCTCGGTCGGGGCCGTCCTCGAGGCATTCCTCCGGACGGACGACGGCTGGACCGACTTCCCCGTCGGCTGGCGATTGGCCTCGCTCGTGATGTTCTTCGTCGCCGTCCCCCCTGCGATCCTCGTTCGTCGGACGAGGCCGCTGCTGGCGACGCTCTGGGGATTCACCCCGACGATCGCGTTCGGGGTCGTCGCGGCGCTCTGGGTCGGGGCCTTCGGTGGACTGAACCTGGTCGCAGTCATCCTGATCGTCCCGTACGCCCTGTTCAGGTGGGGGTCGGGCCGCGACGCCGCGCTCGGGGCACTCGTCA
Organism: Ilumatobacteraceae bacterium; assembly: GCA_033344875.1. Classification (NCBI taxonomy): domain Bacteria; kingdom Bacillati; phylum Actinomycetota; class Acidimicrobiia; order Acidimicrobiales; family Ilumatobacteraceae; species Ilumatobacteraceae bacterium. The sequence continues at coordinate 861,190 of JAWPMO010000001.1, forward strand.
TGATCGGCGCCGGGATCTTCGGCAACCTGAGCGACCCGGGCGGCATCGGCGACTGGATCGGCGGCTTCATCGTGCTCGGCATCCCCGTCGAGGCCGGCCTGCTCGTCCGCTACCGCAACAATGTCCGGGCGCGCATGATCGAGGACGCCAAGTCGCGCGAGCGTGAGCAGCTCGCCCGAGAACTGCACGACACGGTCGCCCACCACGTGTCGGCGATCGCGGTCCAGGCCCAGGCCGGACAGGCCATGGCAGCGAACGACCCACAGCGAGCGGTCGAGATCCTGGCGGTCATCGAACAGGCGGCGACCACGACCCTGAACGAGATGCGGACGATGGTCGGGTCGCTGCGGTCGGGTACCGACGGCGACCTCGCACCCCAGCAGGGCGTCGTCGATCTCCCTCGACTCGCCGCCGGTGCCGCCGGCGCACTCCGCATCGATGTCGAGATCGCCGACGAGCTCGGCCACCTCACACCGACCGTCGACAGCGCGGTGTACCGCATCGCCCAGGAGTCGATCACCAACGCTGTGCGGCACGCACGCCGAGCACAGCGCGTCGATGTCCGTGTCGAACCGGTCGGTGACCTCGTGCGGGTGACCGTGACCGATGACGGCGAGGGTTCTGACCAACCGGGCGGACAGGGATACGGTCTGCTCGGCATGGCCGAGCGCACACATCTCCTCGGCGGGCAGTTCGTCGCCGGTCCCGTCACCCCACGCGGGTGGCGGGTCCGGGCCGATCTCCCGCGGCTCGAGGTCGCTTCATGACGATCCGGGTCCTGATCGCCGACGATCAAGACCTCGTCCGCACCGGCCTCGGCATGATCCTCGATGCGCAACCGGGGATCGAGGTCGCCGGACAGGTCGCCAACGGACGCGACGCCGTCGAGCAGGCCAGGCGCCTGCGACCCGACGTGTGCCTGTTCGACATCCGGATGCCCGAGCTCAACGGGATCGAAGCCACCCGCATCCTCGCCGGCCCCGACGTCGCCGACCCGATGCCGGTCGTCGTCATCACGACGTTCGATCTCGACGAGTACGTGCACGACGCGCTCAAGGCCGGCGCTCGGGGCTTCCTGCTCAAGGACGCCGGCCCGGAACTCCTGGTGCAGGCGATCCATGCCGCGGCGAACGGCGATGCACTGATCGCCCCCAGCGTCACCGCCCGCTTGCTGGCCGCCTTCGCGTCGGGAGCCGCATCGACCCCCGCGCAACCGCTCGAGCCGCTCACCGAGCGCGAGGAGGAAGTGCTGCTCACCGTCGCACGCGGCCGCACCAACGCGGAGATCGCCGAGGAGTTGTACATCAGCCTCAGCACGGTCAAGACCCACCTGGCGAGCCTCATGAACAAGCTCTCCGCCAGGAACCGTGTCGAGATCGCGATGTGGGCATACGAGACCGGTCGGGTCAACTAGCCCCGTGGCGCCCGACGACCTGCCGCTGATCCGTCAACTCGCGACGCGGACCCTCGACCTCATCGAGCGTGAGTATCCCAACAGCATCCGTCTGACGCTCGACGGCCCGCCGGTCACACCGGTCACGCCACGCTCGCTGTACCCGGCGTTCCACGGCTGCTACGACTGGCACTCGGCCGTCCATTCACACTGGCAGGTCGTGCGGGCGCTCCACGCCATACCGTCGCCCGACGTCGGGTTCGACACCGCCGTGCGTTCCACGCTGGGTCGCACGCTGACGGTCGGCAACATCCGAACCGAGATGGAATGGATCCACGAGCGGCCGGGCTTCGAGATGCCGTACGGCATGGCCTGGTTGCTCCGCCTGTGTCGTGAGCTGCGCGACTGGGGCGACCCGCAGGGACTCGCTTGGCTCGATGCGCTCGCACCGCTCGAGGCGCACGCGATCGACCGTTTCGAGCGGTACTGCACCGGCATGCTGCGCCCGGTCCGGGGCGGGATGCACAACCAGTCGGCGTTCTCCCTCGGGCTCGTCTGGGACAGCGTCGAGGAGCCCACCGTTCGATCGCTGATCGCCGAGACCGCTCGCCGGTGGTTCGGCGACGACACCGACATCGACGTGCGGTTCGAGCCGTCGGCCGCCGACTTCCTGTCACCGTCGCTGAGCGAAGCCGACCTGATGCGGCGGGTGCTCTCGACCGACCGGTTCGTGCGATGGCTCGAGCGCTTCGCGCCGGGTGGTTTCGCGGGACTGCGGCCGGTCGCCGTGGTCGACCCGTCCGATGGGCAACTCGCCCACTGGGCCGGCCTCAACCTGAGCCGGAGTTGGATGATGTCGTCGATCGCCGGAGCGCTCCCCGTCGATCATCGCCTCGGTGTCGAACTCCGGGCCGGTGCCGCTGCACACGCGAGCGCCGGGTTGCCGATGGCCGATCACGACCACTACATGATCTCGCACTGGGTGCCGACGTTCGCCGTGTACCTGCTCACCGGCGCAGCGGGAGCCTCACGCTGACGGAAGTCCTGCCCGGCACCGAGTCGACGTCGATTTCACCGCCGTGCCGATCGACGATGATCCGCCGCGAGATGTCGAGACCGAGTCCGGTTCCCTTGCCAACGTCTTTCGTCGTGAAGAACGGCTCGAACACTCTGGCGAGGACGTCGGTCGGCATTCCACAACCATCGTCGTCCATTCGTACGACGACGACGTCGCCCTCACGAGCGGTCGAGATGCGGAGGGTGCCGCCCGAGCCCATCGCGTCGGCAGCATTTTCGATCAGATTGGTCCAGACCTGGTTGAGTTCCGCAGCGAACACCTCCACGGTGGGGAGGTCCGGGTCGTAGCTGCGCTCGATGGTGACACCGTGGAGTTTCGGGCCCAGCATGACCAACGTGCTCTCGATGCCCGAGGTGATGTCGATCATCTGGACCTCGGCGCGGTCGAGCTGTGAGTAGGTCTTCACATCCTCGACCAGGTGGGAAATCCGCGAGATGGCGTCGCGCAACTCGTCCATGAGCGCTGCAGCGCCGAACGTGCTCGAGATCCAGCGCAGAGCAGCGTCGAGTGCAGGCGTTCCGACCGTCGATTCGACCTGTTCCAGCCACTCCTCGTCGGCGCCCGCCGATGCGAGGACCGGCGCCATCCGCCAGGCCAGCGGAATCGATCGTACGTCCATCCACGACCCGAGCGTTTCCTCACGATCGGCGACGGCGAGCGCTGTCGCCGCAGACGTTGCCGTCTCCGTTCGCCCGAGCGCCAGCCGCAGTCGATCGAGTTCGAGAAACTGTCCGGCGATGATGCCGTGCTCGGCCAACGCCACGAGCGACGACAACATGTGCTCTCCCGTGCCGCTCAGCGCCTCGACCGAGCGGAGTGACGCAGCGGCAGGATTGTTGATCTCGTGTGCCAGTCCGGCAGCGAGGGTGCCGAGCGCGACGAGTGACTCCCGTTCGCGCGCCAACGCATCGATGCCACGGATCGTTTGGTAGACGCCGGTGATCATGTGTTTCGCGAACGGCGCCCAGCGACCGACGAGCTCACTGAGCTGATCGGAGGGCACCACCAGACATCGACCCGCTGCGGTTGCGCGAGCACTCGCTCGGTACGCGGAATGCCCGTCGACCTCACCCCACGCCGTGAGCCCGCCGGCCCATTGGCCCGGCGTCGACATCTCCGCGACGACGACCGGCCGTCCGCCGAGGAAGCGGCTCAATTCGATCGTTCCCTCCACCAGGATCCAGATCTGGTCGGCGGTGCGCCCCTCGTCGAACAACTGGTCGTCGGCAACGAATCCACGCTCCGTACCGGCAGAGATCAGTTCCGTGCGCTGCTCCTCGGTCAGATCGCTCGTCAGGAACGCGTTGCGGAGGATCTCGGCGGACGTCACACGGTCTCCAGGTACAGGTGGACGTTGCTGATCGAACTCGATCCTTCGCCGACGGCAGACGCCACACGCTTCATCGACGACCGACGCACATCGCCCGCGGCGAAGATGCCTGGGCTGCTGGTCTCGAGCAGGAACGGCGCTCGCTCGAGCGGCCAGGTGTGCTCGTCACCGCCGAGCACACCAACATCGGGACCCGTGAGGATGAAGCCGCGTTCATCGCGGGCAACGAAGTCACCGAGCCAGTCGGTCCGAGGCAGCGCGCCGATGAAGGCATACAACCAGTTCGTCTCCACCTTCTCCTCCTGGCCGGTGCGGCGATCGACGAGCTGCAACCACTCGAGGTGATCCAACCCGCCACCGCTGAGGATCTCCGACTGCAGGCGGACGTCGATGTTGCTGGCGGCTTCGACACGCTCCACCAGGTAACGCGACATACCGGTCGAGATCGACTCACCGCGCACGACGAGGACGACCCGGCGCGCGTATTCAGCGAGATGCAGCGCCGCCTGTCCCGCCGAATTCGCGGCGCCGACGATGTACACGTCCTGGCCCATCGTGGCCCTGGCATCTGCTGCGGCGGCGCCGTAGTACACCCCGCGACCGGTGAGCACGTCCAACCCGTCGGCTGGAAGCTTCCGGTAGGAAACGCCCGTCGCGAGCACGACCGCGCGAGCCTCGACCTCACGCCCGTCGTCGAACCGCACGGCGTGGACAGTTCCGCGTCGCTCCAGCGATTCGACGCTACGCGTCAGGACCATCTCGGCTCCCAACCGGCGCGCCTGGGTGATCGCCCGATGCGACAGGTCGGCACCACTCAGTCCTTTCGGGAAGCCCAGGTAGTTCTCGATGCGGGCGCTTTGGGCCGCCTGACCACCAGGAGCGTCGCGCTCGATCACGGCGGTACGGAGACCTTCCGACGCCGCGTAGACCGCCGCTGCCAGGCCCGCCGGGCCCGCCCCGACGACCACGACGTCATACAAGTCGGAAGTGGTGTGGGTTCCCAACCCGAGGGCGTCGGCGAGCACCGTCAGCTCGGCGCCGTGCTGCACGGTGCCATCAGGAAGCACGACCAGCGGGAGAGCATCGCCACCGGTGCCGAACAGATCGAGGAGACGATCGGCCTCGGCGTCGCGCCCGATTTCGAGCCATTGGTAGTGAAGGTGGTTCCTTGCCAGGAACATCCGGGTGTCGTAGCTCCGCGACGACCAACGGTTGCCGACCACCCGGACCCCGTCGAACCGCCGGTGGTTGCCGCGCTCCCAGTCGTCGAGCAGGTCGTCGACGACCGGGTAGAGGCGGTCTTCCGGCGGCGACCACGGCTTCATCAAGTAATGGTCGATGCCGATCTCGTTGATCGCCTTGATCGCGACGTCGGTGTCCGCGTAAGCAGTGAGCAAGATCAGCTTGGCGTCACCGGCGACAGCGAGGGATCGTTCGAGCATGTCGATACCGGTCATCTCGGGCATCCGGTGGTCGGCCACGATCATCGCGACCGGCACATCGCGCCGAGCCAGCTCATCGAGGGACGCGAGCGCCTCGCTGCCCGACGAGGTCCGGACGATCCGGTAGCGGTCGGCGTAGCGACTCCGAAGGTCGCGTGTGATCGCCTGTGACACCGCGAGGTCGTCGTCCACCGTCATGATGATTGGTCTGACCATCGCTCCCTCTCGCGCGTGCCCGTGCCCCGATCGGTTCGAAGGTATCACCCGATCGGGCGAGGGGTTCCGGCAGCGGGCGAGCGGCAATCGACCATGGGGTTGGCGTCGACGAGGTCACCTCACTCTGGTGGAGCGGGCTCAGAGACTGCGGTACATGATGCAGAGGTCGGTCTCACCCTCGGCCGAGTGGCGAAACGCTGCCGGGATCGTGCCGACGACCGCGAAGCCGAGTGATCGCCACAACGCCAGTGCACGCTCGTTGGTGGCCACGACGGCGTTGAACTGCATCGCCCGGAACCCGAGTTCGCGAGCCTCCTGGATCACGCCGAGCGCGAACACCCGGCCGATGCCCTGTCCGGCTCGCTCCGGATCGACCATCCAGCCGGCGTTCGCCACGTGGTCGCCGAGTCCGGGCAGATTCGGCTTGAGCAGAGCCGTGCCGACCACGGCGCCGTCCGCCTCGGCGACGAACGTGACCGTCCGTCCCTCGTCGAGGTGGAGCCACACGGTACGCGCGGCGTCCTCGTCGATGTCGGCCGGGTACGCATACGTGTCGCCACCGGCGACGACGGCGCGGAAGATCGCCCAGATCGCAGGCCAGTCGTCGGCGACCGCCCGGCGAACCGTGAGTTGCGAACCGGGCGCCACGCCGCTGGTCAGTCGACGCGCGGGATCAGGCGCAGACCGAGTTCGGCCATCGCCTTGGGGTCACCGGGGATCGGACTGTTGGTCATCGGATCGGCACCGCTCTGCGTCTTCGGGAAGGCGATGACCTCGCGGATGTTCTCCTCGCCGGCGAGGATCGCGACGAGGCGGTCGAGACCGAATGCGAACCCGCCGTGCGGGGGTGCGCCGTACTCGAACGGGTTGAGGAAGAAGCCGAACTTCTTGTCGGCTTCCTCCGCCGAGATGCCGAGCGCGGTGAAGACCTTGCGCTGCAGTTCGGGCTCGTGGATTCGGATGCTGCCAGAGCCGAGTTCCCACCCGTTCAGCACCAGGTCGTAGGCGATCGAGCGCACCGACATCGGATCGGTGTCGAACTTGTCGATGTCGTCGGGGTGCGGCATCGTGAACGGGTGATGGCCCGACTTGGGCCGGCCCGTCTCCTTGTCGCGACCGACGAACAGCGGGAACTCGACGACCCACACGTACTTGTACGGCCCCTGGTGCACCGGGGGCCGTCCCAGATCGTTGCGCAGGGTGCCGAGCACCTCGCAGGTCGTCATCCACTCGTCGGCGACGATCAGGATCAGGTCGCCGGTCTCGGCAGCCATCGTCGCCTCGATCGCGACGACTTCGTCGTCGGACAGGAACTTCGCGACCGGCGAGTCGAATCCCTCGTCGGTGACCTTGAGCCAGACGAGACCCTTGGCCCCGAGCGACTTGGCCCGGTCGGTCAGCTTGTCGAGCTGGTTGCGCCCGTAGTCGCCGGCCGCGCCGTCGACCTTGATGCCCTTGATCGACTCGGCCGACGCGAACGCCTTGAACTCGGTGGCGGCGAAGATGTCGGTCAGCTCGGTGAGTTCCATGCCGAACCGGAGGTCGGGTTTGTCGATGCCGAAGCGCTCCATCGCCTCACGCCAGGTGATCCGCTCGATCGGGTCGGGCCGCTCCCCCGTGACCGCCTCGGCGGCGTCGAGCACCGCCACGCTGACGGCGTCGAGGACGTCGTCCTGATCGACGAAGCTCATCTCCATGTCGAGCTGCATGAACTCGTACTGACGGTCGGCGCGGAGGTCCTCGTCGCGCAGGCAACGAGCGATCTGGTAGTAGCGGTCGACGCCGCCCACCATCAGCAACTGCTTGAACAGCTGCGGTGACTGCGGCAGGGCGTAGAACGACCCCGGCTCCTTGCGGGCCGGCACCAGGAACTCACGCGCACCCTCGGGCGTCGACGGCACGAGCATCGGTGTCTCGACCTCGACGAAGTCCTGCCCGACCATCGCGTTGCGGACGGCGGCGTTGACCGCCGACCGGACGCGCAGATTCCTCTGCATGCGCTCGCGTCGCAGATCGATGTAGCGGTGCTGCAACCGGATGTTCTCGTCGACCTCGTCGGCACGGGCGTCGACCGGGAACGGTGGCGGGGTCGCCTTGCGGAGGATGGTGACCTCGCACTCACCGACCTCGATCTCACCGGTCGGCAGGTTGGGGTTGATCGTGCCATCGGGCCGCGCCCGCACGACGCCCTTGACCTGGATGACGTACTCGGAGCGCACGTCGACGTCGTCGTTGATCACGCACTGGGTGATGCCGGTGTGATCGCGGAGGTCGACGAAGGCGAGTTTGTCGCCGTGTTCACGCCGACGCCCGACCCAGCCCGTGAGGGCAACGGTCTGGCCGATGTGCTCGGAGCGGAGTTCGCCGCACTGGTGGGTGCGCATGCTGGTCGATGTCATTGGATTGCTTCCTGGATGCGTTGCTGGAGATCGGTGACGAGTTCGTCGCGTGCGACCGCGACCTGATCGGCCTGGGACCGGAGCGGACGGACGACCACGGTGCCGGCCTCGAGTTCGTCGGTGCCGACGATGACCGCGTAGGCGGCACCGCTTCGGTCTGCGGCCTTCATCTGCGCCTTCATGCTGCGCTGCTCGTAGGCACGGTCGGCCGGGATGCCCGCCGAGCGCAGCTCGGTCGTGATCGCGAGCGCGTGTTCGCCACCGGTCGTGTCGATCACGAACGCGGCGACCGCCGGATCGGGAGCCGGGAACACGCCCTCGTCGTCGCAGGCGATCAACGCCCGCTCGACGCCGAGCGCGAAGCCGATGCCGGCGGTGGCCGGACCGCCGAGCGCTTCGACCAGACCGTCGTAGCGGCCGCCCCCGCCCAGCGCGTTCTGCGCTGATTCGAGCGTGCCGCCCACGAACTCGAACGTGGTGTGGCGGTAGTAGTCGAGGCCGCGCACGAGCTTCATGTCGACCGTGTACGGGATGCCGAGGACGTCGAGTCCGGCTTGCACCGCCTCGAAGTGGGTGCGAGCGCCATCCGACCAGAACTCGGCGATCGTCGGCGCGTCGGCGATGATCGCCGCGTCCTGCGGGCGCTTCGAGTCGAGGACACGGAGCGGGTTCTTGGCCAGCGTGGTGCGGCTCTGGTCGGACAACCCGTCGGCGGCTTCGAAGTAGGCGCGGAGCGCCTCGATGTAACGAGCACGGTCGTCGGGCTCACCGAGCGAGTTGACGACGAGCTGCACCTGCTGCAACCCGAGCCGTCGGTAGAACTCCCAGCCGAGCGCGATCACCTCGACGTCGAGGTGCGGGTCGTCGACACCGAGCACCTCGATACCGACCTGGTCGAACTGGCGGTACCGGCCCCGTTGCGGCTTCTCGTAGCGGAAGTTCGGGCCGGAATACCAGGCTTTCCACGGGGTCACGGGACGGTGCTCGACGAACGCCCGGCAGACGCTGGCGGTCTGCTCGGGACGCAGGGCCACGTGGCGGTCGCCCTTGTCGACGAAGTCGTACATCTCCTTGGTGACGACGTCGGTCGCCTCGCCGATCCGGGTGAACACGCCGAGGTCTTCCATGATCGGCGGAATGATCTGCTGGTACCCCGCCGACTCGACGACATCGGCGAACACGGCGGTCACACGACGCCAACGAGCGGACTCGGGCGCGAGAACGTCGCGCATCCCGGGACTCGTCTGGAACGTGGGCACGGCTGACGAGGCTATCGCTACGACTGCGGTACGGCGTGGTGTCTTTGACCGGTCGAAGGGCGTCAGCGGCTGCCGGGAACGACGCGATGCACGTCGTACACCGCATCGATGCGTTTGATCGTGTTGAGCACCGACCCGAGCTGGGCCGCGCTGGACATCTCGAACTCGAATCGCATCTTGGCGACCCGATCGTTGCCGACGATCGTGTCGCAGCGGATGATGTTGACGCCCTGCTCGCCGACGGCGTTGGCGACGTCGCGCAGCAGCCGCGACCGATCGAGCGCGACGACCTCGACACCGGCGGTGTACATCTCGTCGCGGCGATCGCCGTCCCACTCGACCTCGATCATCCGGGCGGCCTCGTCGTTGGCGAGGGTCATGGCGTTCGTGCAGTCGTGACGGTGGACGCTCACGCCGCGACCGCGGGTGACGTAGCCGATGATCTCGTCGCCGGGCACGGGCGTGCAGCAGTTGGCGAGCCGCACCATCAGGTCGTCGAGGCCTTCGACGTGCACCCCGGTGGTCCCCGTGCCGTCGTCGTGGTGACGGCGTGGTTCGAACACCGTGGTCGGGAGCTGATCGGGCAGATCGCCGCTGCGGAACAGCCGCTGGACCCGCTGGGCGACGCTGCGCGCCGACACGTGGTGCTCACCGATCGCCGCGAGGAAGGTGTCGACGTCGGTGTAGCTGTGTTCGACGATCACCTCGGCGAACTGCTCGGAGTTCCAGATCTTCTGCACCGGGAGCCCCTCGCGACGGAACTCGTCGGCGAGGTCGTCGCGACCCTGCGCGATCATGTCGTCGCGTCGCTCACGGCTGAACCACTGGCGGATCTTGTTCTGGGCTCGATGCGAGGCGACGAATCCGAGCCAGTCCTGCGACGGGCCGGCCGTGTCGACCTTCGAGGTGAAGATCTCGCAGGTGTCGCCGCTGTTCAGAGTGTCGTCGAGCGACACCAGTCGCCCGTTGACCTTGGCCCCGATGCAGCGATGTCCGACCTCGGTGTGCACGGCATAGGCGAAGTCGACAGGGGTCGAACCCACCGGCAGCGTGATGACCTTGCCCTTGGGCGTGAACACGAAGACCTCGTCGTGTTCGAGGTCGGTCTTCAGGTTCTGCATGAACTGGGCGGGATCGCTGACCTCGGCCTGCCAGTCGATGATGCGGTTCAACCAGTCGATGTCGTTGGCGTTGCCGTCGCCCTTGTACGCCCAGTGCGCAGCCACGCCGAGTTCGGCGCGCTGGTGCATCTCGCGGGTCCGGATCTGGACCTCGATCGGCCGACCCTCCGGCCCGATCACCGTCGTGTGCAGGCTCTGGTAGAGGTTGAACTTCGGCATCGCGATGTAGTCCTTGAAGCGACCGACCACCGGACGCCAGCGACCGTGGATGCTGCCGAGCGCGGCGTAGCAGTCCTTGATCGAGTCGACGATCACCCGAACCGCGACGATGTCGAAGATCTCGTCGAACTCGCGCCCCTTGACCACCATCTTCTCGTAGACGCTCCAGAGGTGCTTGCCACGTCCGGTGATCTCCGCCTCGATGCCGAGTTCTTTCAGCCGGAGGCGCAGCTCGGACACCGCCTGCGCGAGGTAGACGTCGCGTTCTGGGGTCCGGGTGGCCACGAGATGGTCGAGTTCGGCGTACCGCTTGGGGTGGAGCGCCGCGAACGACAGGTCTTCGAGCTCCTGCTTGATCTCCTGGATGCCCAGGCGGTGCGCCAGCGGCGCATAGATGTCGAGCGTCTCCTGTGCGATCCGCTGCTGCTTCTCGAGCGGGATGCCACCGAGGGTGCGCATGTTGTGGAGTCGGTCGGCGAGCTTGATGACCAGGACACGGAGATCCTTCGCCATCGCCACGAGCATCTTGCGCATCGTCGCGGCCTGCTGCGCCTCGCGCGAGTCGAATCGGATCCGTTCGAGCTTCGTGACACCGTCGACGATCCATGCGACGTCGGAGCCGAAGTGCTGTTCGACGTCGCCGAGTTCGATCTCGGTGTCCTCGACGGCGTCATGCAGCAGCGCCGCGACGATCGAGGTCTCGTCGAGCCCGATGTCGGCGACGATCTTGGCGACGGCCAGCGGATGGTTGATGTAGCTCTCGCCACTCGAGCGGGTCTGCGAGCGGTGGGCCTCGGCGGCCATGTGGTACGCCCGATTGATCGTCTCGACGCGGGCCTTGGGGTGGTGGCGACGGTAGCTGGCGAGGAGCGGCGTCAGCTCCGTCGACGCCGCGGTCTCGTGATGTCGCCGCCACGGGAGGACACGATCGACCGTTGCCATCGCGCTCCTAGAAGGCCGTCAGGCTCTCGACTCGCCGGCCGTCGAACCGGGCACGGCCTCCGAGTCCTTCGATCTCCAACAGGAACCCGAACCCGACGATGTCGCCACCGAGGGTCTCGACCAGCCGACCGGTCGCCGCTGCGGTGCCGCCGGTGGCGAGCACGTCGTCGACCACCAGGATCTTCTCGTCGGGGCGGATGGCGTCTCGGTGGACTTCGAGCTTGTCGCGCCCGTACTCGAGGTCGTACTCCTCGCGGGCGACCGCCCACGGCAGTTTGCCCGGCTTGCGCACCGGGACGAATCCGGCTCGGAGCCGATACGCGACGGGTGCGGCGAGGATGAACCCTCGCGACTCGACGCCGACGACACGATCGACGTCGACATCGTGGAAGCGGGTCACAAGGTCGTCGACCGCACGACCGAAGGCGGCGGCGTTGCCGAGCAGCGGCGTGATGTCGCGGAACGTCACCCCGGGCTCGGGATAGTCCTCGATCGCCCGGATGTGGTCACGAACCCACAGTGCATCGACTCCCATGCGCCGAGGTTACCGATCCGATGCCGCAGGCGGGCGGGTCAACGCCGCTTCTTCTTGCGTGGCCGCGGTGGGTGCGAGAGCGCCGAGGTGGCCTGTTTGGCGTCGGGTGGAGTGGCGTCGGCCGGCGGATCTGCGTCGTCGTCGTTGTCGGTCTTGGTCGACACCGCTGCCGCCCGGGTCCGACGACTCCCGATGTCGCCGGTGACGACCATCTCACGGAGCGCCTCGCCGACGGCTGGTTGCACGTTGCGTCCCTGCCAGGCCTCACTGCCCGACTTGAGGAGCCCGAGCAACGGGACGGCGAGGAAGATCGACGAGTAGGCGCCGATCACCATGCCGAGCAGCAGCGCGATCGCGAACTCCGCCAGGGTCGCCTGTCCGAGCAGGCCGGCACCGATCAGCAACAGCGAGATCACCGGGACCACCGACGAGATGCTCGTGTTGAGCGACCGCATCAGGACGTGGTTCATCGACACGTTGAGGATGTCGTCGTAGGGCGGCTTCTGGGCCGCGAATCGAGCCTCGTTCTCCTTCACCCGGTCGAACACGACGACGGTGTCGTACAGCGAGTACCCGAGAATCGTCAGGAACGCGATCACGGTCGGCGGTGTGACGATGAACTGGAAGACCGAATAGATCCCGACCGCGATCACGATGTCGTGCAACATCGCCACGATCGCCGCCACCGCCATGCGCCACTCGAATCGGATCGACAGGTAGATCGCCACGATCGCGACGAAGACCAGGAGCGCCCGGACCGCGCTGTCGGTCACCTCGCCGCCCCACGAGGCGCTCACCAGACTGACGTTGACGTCGTCGACGTCGACGCCGGCCGCCGTGGCGAACGCCTGGCGCAACTGGTTGCCGACCTCGGCCGGTTGGTCGCCGACCTGGACCTTCACGAAATCGATCGAGTCGGACGAGCGTTCCTGCAACCGTGCACCTTCGGTGGTCAACCCGTTCTCGACGAGCACGTCCTCTGCATCGGACACGGTGAACCCGTTGGTCGACGGGACGTCCCACGACACGCCACCGACGAAGTCGATGCCGAGGTTGAGCCCCTGTGCGAACAGGGTGAGGACGGTGACGACGATGAGTGCGGCGGACACGCCGAAGCCGAACTTCTTGCGGCCGATGAAGTCGATCGCGGTCTGACCGTTGACGGCTCGGGTGAAGCCGCTCTCGGAGACGGACACGGGTGCGCTCATGACGTCGCTCCGATCGGGGCGGTGACTCCGGTGGCAGCTCGTCCGTCGCCGGCGAAACGACTGTTCGCGAACAGGAGGATCGCCGGGCGGATGAAGAACCAGCACACCAGGAGGTCGCAGATCGTCGTGAGGCCCACGTACAGCGCGAACCCCTTCACCGATCCGACGCTCAGCCAGAACAGGATCAGGGCCGACATCAGCCCGATCAGGTTGGCGGCGACGATCGTGCGCCAGGTCATGGCGAAGCTCCGCGGTGCGGCGTTGCTGAGGGCGCGACCCTGGCGGGTCTCGTCACGGAGCCGTTCGAAGAGCACGATGTAGGTGTCGACGGTGATGCCGATCGACACGATCACACCGGTGGCGCCGGCCAGGGTGAACGCGTAGTTGGTGGCTTGGGAGACGTACGTGGCGAGCAGGTAGACGGTGCCGGCCCAGACGACGAGGCCGCTCACGATCACGAACGCCAGACGACGGTAGAAGACGATCATGTACGCCAGCGTCAACGCGACGCCGAGAAGACCGGCGATGATCGCGGCGTCGAGCGAATCCTGTCCGGCCGTCGGCGACACGGTCTCGACGCGCTCCTGCACCATCTGGACCGGGAATGCGCCACGGTTGAGCACGCCGGCGAGCGAACGGGCTTCGTCCTCGGTGAAACGGCCGGTGATCGACACGCCGCTGTCGAACACGGGTTGGTTGACGTTGGGCGCCGACTGCACGACGTTGTCCAAGACGATCGCGAGCTGCCCGGTCTGACAGCCCGGCTGGGCTGCGAAGCACTGCGATGCGAGCGCGTTCCAGTCGTCGTTGCCGTCGCTGGTGAGGTCGACGGTGACCTGCCAGTTGCCGGTCTGGTCGAGGGAGACCCCGGCACTCTTGCGGACGAACACGTCGCCCTGGGCGCCCGACGGACCGACCGTGTAGGTCCGCCCGTCGATCCCGACGAGCGTGGCTCCGTCGGCGGCCGGGTCGGCCGACGGCTCGGCGATACCGGTCGCGAGCACGGGGCGGAGGTCGACGATGCCGGACACCGACACGGCGGCGAGCGCATCGTCCTGGTCGCGGACGCCGGGGAGGTCGACGATGACGTTGGTGCCCTCGACGCGCACGTCGGGTTCGGCGATGCCGGTCGATTCGAGCTGATCACGGACGAGGTCGCGGACGAACTCGAGATCTTCGCTCGAGGTGCCGTCGATCTCGGGTGCGAGGATGACGCTCACGCCACCTCGCAGGTCGAGCCCCAGGACCGGGTGATTGTCGGCGGCGAGATTGAGGCCGAGCAGACCGACGACGAGCCCGATGAACAGGAGGACCGATGCCCAGAGGCCCGACTTCTTCACGAGGCGTCGTCTTCGTCGTCGCCTGACGCTGCGGAGGACTTGGCCGAGTCGTCGTCGGCGTCGGTGTCGTCCGACGGCTTGACCTTGCCCTGGATCGCCGCTCGAGCGATGCGGACCTGCACGTCGTCGTCGATCTCGAGCCAGAAGAGGTCGTCTTCTTCACCCGTGATGAAGCCGTACAGGCCCGAGCTCGTGATGACCTCGTCGCCGACGCCGAGGGCCGACTGCATCGCGGCCTGCTCCTTCATCCGCTTGCGCTGCGGCCGGATGAGGAAGAAATACATCGCGAACGGGATCAGCAGCAGGACGAGCAGCGAGGTGATACCCCCGCCGCTGTTGTCGGAGTCTTGGGCCAAGATCGAAAGTGCATGCATAGCGGTCGGCAAGCCTAGCGACGCTCGCTCGCGGTTCGTGCGAGGGTGTCGGGTCAGTCGGCCCAGACGGAGAGGACGTCGGAGCGCAGCGATTCGAACGTTCCGTCGAGGATCGCGGCCCGCATCCGGTTCATGAGGTCGATCGTCCACGCCACGTTGTGGAGGCTCACGAGCCGCGACGCGGTGGGTTCACCGACCTTGAACAAGTGGCGCAGGTAGCCGCGCGAGTGGCGTCCGCACACCGTGCACCCGCAGGTCGCATCGAGCGGCTCGTCGCTCAGCGTGAACTCCTGACGCTTCACGTTGAGGCGACCGTCCGACGTCAGCGCCGTGCCGTGCCGGCCGAGGCGGGTCTGCATCACGCAGTCGAACTGGTCGACGCCGAGCGCGACCGCCTCGACGAGCGATGCCGGGTCGCCGACACCCATCAGGTAGCGGGGCCGGTCGGTCGGGAGGTGTTCGAGCGCGGCGGCGAGCGCCGGCAGCATCTCGGCCCGGGTCTCGCCGACCGACAGACCGCCGATGCCGTAGCCGTCGAACTCCAGGGCCGCGGTCCGCTGCGCGCTCTCGGCCCGCATCGTCTCGCTCACCCCGCCCTGGACGATGCCGAACAGCGCCTGGTCGGCTCGGGTGTGGTGCGCCCGGGCACGCGCCGCCCACGCCGACGTCCGCTCGACCGCGAGTCGGATCACCTCCGGCGGGCTCGGCAGGGGCGGGCACACGTCGAGCACCATCTGGATGTCGGCGCCGAGCAACCGCTGGGTCTCGACCGCCAACTCCGGCGTGAACCGGTGTGTGGTGCCGTCGTACGTGCTCTGGAAGGTGACACCGTCGTCGTCGACCTTCGGCTCGAGCGAGAACACCTGGAAACCGCCCGAGTCGGTGAGCGTCAGCCCACGCCACCCGGCGAATCGGCCGAGTCCTCCGAGCGCAGCGACCGTCTCGGCGCCCGGGCGCATCATCAGGTGGTACGTGTTACCGAGGACGATCTGGGCGCCGAGCGCCTCGTAGTCCTCGGCGCTCAGGTACTTGATCGCACCCCGGGTTCCGACGGGCATGAACAGCGGGGTCGTATAGCTCCCGTTGGCCGTGGTCGCCGTTCCGGCGCGCGCCGAGCCGTCGGTCGCTTCGGTCTCGAACTCGACGGCGTGCACGTCGAGCGAGGCTACAGAGTGCGGTCGAGCAGCATCGCGTCACCGAAGCTCAAGAAGCGGTAGTCCGACGCGAGTGCGTCGTCGTAGAGGCGCCGCCAGCGGTCGCCGACGAAGGCATCGATCATCATGAGGAGGGTCGTCTTCGGCAGGTGGAAGTTGGTCATCATCAGATCGACCACCTGCCACTCGAAACCTCGGTGGATGAAGATGTCGGTTCGGCCCTCCAGGTCGCCGGTGGCGGCGGCGGATTCGAGGGCGCGCACCGACGTGGTCCCCACGGCGATCACCCGCTGGGCTTCGCGGCAGCGCTGCATCGTGTCAGCGGGCACGCGATAGCGCTCGGTGTGCATCCGGTGATCGAGCGGGTCGTCCTCCATGATCGGGCGGAACGTGTCGAGCCCGACGACCAGCTCGACCTTCGCGACGCCGATGCCGCGATCGGTGATCCGCGACAGCAGTTCGGACGTGAAGTGCAGACCGGCCGTGGGCGCCGCAGCGCTCCCCGGCTCGCGGGCGTACACGGTCTGATAGCGCTCGGGGTCGGCGAGGCGTTCGGTGATGTAGGGCGGCAGTGGCATCTCGCCGTGTTCGCCGAGCAGGTCGAGCGAGTCGACCGACCCGAGCAGCCTGACCCGGAAGGTGTCGCCCGCCGGGGTCCGTTCGCCGATCTCGACCACGTCGTCGCCGCCATCCGAGCGGAGCACTTCCCCGAGCTTCAGTCGTTTCGCCGGCCGGACGAGCGCCTCCCACACCTCGCGGGCGCCGTCGAGCGGTTCGAGGAGCAGGACCTCCGCGGCTCCGCCGGTGACCCGTCGCAGCGACAGCCGGGCCGGGATCACCTTCGTCTCGTTGACGACCAGCAGATCGCCCGGACGGAGGATCTCGGGCAGTTCGTGGACCCGTCGGTGGTCCGGTCGCTCTCTGCCGCGATCGACGAGCAGGCGAGCGGCGTCGCGCGGTTCGATCGGCGACTGGGCGATCCGGTCCTCCGGGAGGTCGTAGTCGAAGTCGGAGAGGCGCATCGCATCACGAGGCTACGAGGACGTGTGCGATCATGCGGCATGGCTGATTCGAGGACGATCCTGGTCGAACGTGACGATGTCGGCGCGATGCCGCTGCATGTGTGGGTACCCCCGTCCGGGACGGGTCCCGGCATCCTGCTGCTGCAGGAGATCTTCGGCGTCGGCCCGTACATCCGGGCGGTCGCCAACCGCCTGTGCGAGGCAGGGTACGTCGTCGGCGCCCCCGAGGTGTTCTGGCGCTTCGCTCCTGGCTGGGAAGCCGGCCACGACGAAGCCGGCCTCCAGGCGTCGATGGAGAAGGTCGGCGAACTCGACGCCGGTCTCGCCGCCACCGATTGTGCAGCCGCACTCCACGTGCTCGGCGAACTCGACGAGGTCGCCGGTTCGCCGGGGGTGATGGGATTCTGCCTCGGCGGCACGCTGGCGTGGTCGGTCGCGGCCGCCGTCGAGCCGTCGGTGTGTGTCAGCTACTACGGCTCCGGCGTCCCGGCGATGCTCGACCAGGTCGACAACGTCACCTGCCCGACGCTGTTCCACTACGGCAACGCCGACGCGTTCATCCCGAACGAGGGGGTCGAGGCGGTCAATGCCGCGATCGCCGGGCGACCGGGGTTCGTGCTCAACGTGGAGAACGCCGGTCATGCGTTCGACAACCACGAGAGCGAGATGTTCTGGAACGAAGCGGCGGCCCAGGCGGCCTGGGCCAAGACGATGGCCTTCCTCGGCGAGCACCTCCCGACCGGCTGATCACGCCGGCAGCGCGACCGCACCTTGGCGGGTGGCTCAGCCGTCGAAGAGGCCGGGCTGGCCCTGGCGCTGCTTCGGCGGCAGCAGACCGAGGTGCTGGTACGCCGCCGGCATCGCCACGCGTCCGCGCGGCGTGCGGGCGATCATGCCCTGCTGGATCAGGAACGGTTCGTACACGTCCTCGACGGTGTCGGGCTGCTCACCGACGCTGATCGCGACGGTCGACAGACCCACCGGCCCACCGTTGAACTGCTCGCACATCGCCTTCAGGATCGCCCGGTCGACCTTGTCGAGACCGAGGTCGTCGACGCCGAACAGGGCGAGCCCCTCGCGGGCGATGTCGGACGTGATCGAACCGTCGTGGCGGACCTCGGCGAAGTCGCGGACCCGGCGCAGGAGGCGGTTGGCGATCCGAGGTGTTCCCCGGGACCGCCGGGCGATCTCCCATGCCCCGTCGGTGTCGATGTCGACGTCGAGGATGCCGGCCGCCCGGACGACGATCTGCTGGAGCTCCTCGTCTTCGTAGTAGTCGAGCCGGGCGACGAGGCCGAAGCGATCGCGCAGCGGACCGGTGATCATGCCGGTCCGTGTGGTCGCACCGACCAGCGTGAACGGTGGCATGGTCAGCCGGATGCTCGACGCCGCCGGACCCTTGCCGACGACGATGTCGAGCTGGAAGTCCTCCATCGCCGGGTACAGGATCTCCTCGACCGCACGCGAGAGGCGGTGGATCTCGTCGACGAACAGCACGTCGCCCTCTTCGAGCTTGGTGAGGATCGCCGCCAGGTCGCCGGCGCGCTCGAGCGCCGGTCCGGACGTGATGTGGAGATGCGACTGCATCTCGGTTGCGACGATGCTCGCCAGGGTGGTCTTGCCGAGACCGGGAGGCCCGGCGAACAGCAGGTGGTCGACCGACTGGCCCCGGCGACGCGCCGCCTCGAGCACGATCGAGAGATGCTCCTTCAGCTCGCGCTGACCGACGAACTCGTCGAGGGCTCGCGGTCGGAGACCGGCCTCGACCGATTCCTCGACGTCGGACACGATGCCCGGGTCGCTGAACTCGTCACGCACGGCGGGCTCCCAACGCCTTCAGGGCATCGCGGAGCAGGGTGGCGGCGTCGCCGGTCGGGCTCAACTCACGCAGCGTGTCGCGGATCTCGTTCTCGCCGTAGCCGAGACCGCTCAGTGCCTCACGGACGTCGGCCATCGCGGAACCGCCACCCTCACCGCCTCCGGCACCTTCGAGCACCGGCACACTGAGCCGCGACTTGAGCTCGACCAGCAGCCGCTCGGCTGTCTTCTTGCCGACGCCGGGGACGAGCGTGAGCGACGCCACGTCCTGGTTCGCGACGATGTCGACGAGCGCTGCCGGCGGATGCGTGGCGATGATGGCCATGCCGAGCGCCGGACCGACGCCGTGCGTGCCGATCAGCGTCTGGAACGTGATCCGCTCGTCGCGGGTGAGGAACCCGAACAGCTGCTGGTCGGCCTCACGGATGTGATGATGGACGTAGAGGAATGCCGTCGTCGACGGTTCGAGTTCGGCCATCGCGCGCTGCGACACGTTCACGACGTAGCCGACTCCCGCCACCTCGATCAGGACCGATCCGCCGAGGTCGCGCTCGAGGATCTCTCCCC
This sequence comes from Ilumatobacteraceae bacterium, assembly GCA_033344875.1. NCBI lineage: Bacteria > Bacillati > Actinomycetota > Acidimicrobiia > Acidimicrobiales > Ilumatobacteraceae > Ilumatobacteraceae bacterium. The sequence goes on from JAWPMO010000001.1 coordinate 880,607, forward strand.
GCAGCGAGCCGATCATCGCCGGGCTCCGGCCGTGGCCGCCGCGACGTGACGCGACATCGGAGCGAATGCGAGGTGACACAGCGCCAGCGCCGCCGCATCGGCGGCGTCGGCCGGCTTGGGGAGCTGCGACAGCCTGAGGCGGGCCTGGACCATCTTCTGCATCTGTTGCTTGGTCGCACCACCGAATCCGGCGACGGTGTTCTTGACCTCGTTGGGCGTGTACTGGACGACGACGCACCCGGCCGCGGCCGCCTCACACAGGGCGAGACCGCTCGCCTGCCCGACGCTCATCGCCGTCCGGACGTTGGTCTGGAAGAACACCCGCTCGACCGACACCACGTCGGGCTCGAACTCGGTGATCAGTCCGACGATCTCGTTGCGCAACGCCGCCAGGCGGTACGGCAGCTCGTCGGACGCCGGCGTGCGGATCACACCGAGCGTGATCGCCTGCGCTGCACCCGGGCCGCGCCCGTCGACGACGGCGTACCCACACCTGGTCAGGCCGGGGTCGATCCCCAGGACACGCATCAGCAAGAACTCCGAACGAACACAGGTTCGACCTTACTCGACGGGATCGACGACGAACCGGGACCTCACGAACGCCACCGCACGAGCCCGCGGTCGATCTCGGGGATCGACCGACGCCCGGTCAGCGCCATCGTGCGCTCGACACCTTCGCGGAGCACGCGCAGCACCTGGTCGACCCCTCGTTCGCCGGCGGCGCCGAGGCCGTACAGGTATGGCCGACCGATCGAGCACGCATCAGCGCCGAGCGCCAGCGCCTTGACGATGTCGCTCCCCCGCCGGATGCCACCGTCGCAGATGATCGCCGCCGCGCCCTGGAGCTCCTGAGCGACCGGTTCGACCAACTCGATCGGCACCGGCGCACCATCGAGTTGGCGGCCACCGTGGTTGGACAGGCCGATGCCCTGCACACCGACCGCGACGGCCCGACGGGCGTCGTCGACGGTCTGGATGCCCTTGAGCACGAGCGGCCGGTCCCAGATCGACTGCAACCACTCGACGTCGTCCCAGCTCAGCTTCTGGTCGAAGTTCTTCATCACGTGCTCGGCCATCGGCATGCCGGCGTCGGCACCGTGGCCCTCGTGATGCGCGACGTTGGCGAACACCATTGGCTCGTGGGTCAGGAAGTCGAGGGTCCACGCCGGATGCAACATCCCGTCGATGATCGTCCGGGGGCCGAGCAGCGGGGGGAAGGTGTAACCGTTTCGGACGTCTCGTTCGCGCCGCCCGAGGACCGCCGTGTCGACCGTCAGCCAGAGCGCCTCGTAGTCGGCGGCCCTGGCACGCTCGACCAGTTCCTGCACGAGTCCCCGGTCCTTCCAGGTGTACACCTGGAACCACTTCGGCCCGGCGGACACCTCGGCGACCTCTTCGATCGTGCGGGTGCTCATCGTCGACAGCGAGTACGGCAGACCGGCCCGCGCCGCCGATCGGGCGACCGACAGCTCACCCTGCGAGTGCGCGATGCGGCTGTAGCCGGTGGGTGCCAGCACCAGCGGCAACGGAATGTGCTTGCCGAGCAACGTCGTGCTGGTGTCGACGGCGCTGACGTCACGCAGGACGTTCGGCCGGAATTCGATGTCCGCGAACGCGCTCGCGTTGTTCGCCATCGTCCGTTCGTCCTCGGCGCCACCGTCGATGTAGTCGAACACGCCCCTCGGCAGCCGCCGCTTCGCGACGCGCCGGAGATCGTCGACGGTGACGGCGGTCCGGAGGCGACGCGCGACCGGGTCGGTCTCGAACCTGCGGAATCGAACCGTCGACCGGAACGTCGTGTACATGTCGGTCACACCCACGCCGGCAGCGTAGGTCGCCGGGACCGGCACCCCGGGGGTCAGTCCGGCGGGAGGTCGGTGACGCGTCCGCCGCTGCGCCAGTAGAGGTTGCCGCCGGCCGCCGGCTCGCGGTCGAGCAGCCCCTCGTCGACGAGGCCCCGCCGGAGCGCCGACCAGTCGGGATGGAACGCTCCGAGCAGATCGTTGACCTCGAACTCGGTGTACCGGCGCCCGGGATCGAACTCCAAGGCGAGCCGCTGGAGCACGACGAGCCGCTTCGCTCGCTGCGTCGGGATCTCGTCGAGGACCCGCCCGGAGAAGAATCGAGCGAGCACGACGCGTTCGTCATCGGTCATCCCGTAGCCGATGACCGCATCCATCGGCAGCTCGACCTCGGACGCGGCGCGGGCCGCGGCCCGCATCGCATCGTCGTCGATGGCGAAGCCGCCGCCGGCCTCCGCCAGCACGAGTCCCGCCGACCGGAGGTCGCCGACGGCCGACAGGACCACCCGCTGGTCGAGGCCGGTCGCAGTGACCAACTCGGCGGTGGATGCGGACCGTGCCGCCAGCGCGCCGGCGACGGCGAGTCGGTTCCGATCGAGCAGCAACGTCAGGAGTCCGTGCGTGTCCACGTGCGCCAGTCAACCAGCTCGGCGGTCGACGCCCGGTCCACGTTCTGCGAGGATGGGCGCATGCTTGCCGTCACGATCCTGTACCCGCGCACCGAGGACTCCACGTTCGACATGGACTACTACACCTCGACCCACATGCCGATGTTCGCCGAGGCGCTCGGTGACGCGTGCCAGGGCTGGGGCGCCGCTTCCATCGCCGAGGGCAAGTACGCCGCGATGGGGTGGGCGATGATCACCGATCAGGACGGCTTCAACGGCGCCATGGCCGCTCATGGTGCCAAGATCATGGGCGACGTTCCCAACTACACCAACGTCCAGCCCGAGCTGCTGATCGGCGAGATCACCGGCGGCAGCCAGTAACAGCGATCCCCGGCCACGCAGGTCGCGGCCGGGGGTGTGCGCTCAGGAGTGCCGGAGCAGACCCTGGTCGATCACGGCTCGGTCACCGACCGACGTGACGAACAGGGCCTCACCGTCGCCGGTCTCCCACATCGACACCGTCAGGGCCTCGCCGGGCAGGACGGGCGACGTGAACCGACCCTCGATGTGGTCGAAGCGCGCCGGGTCGCTCCCGCACAGCGTGTGCAACAGCGCCCGCCCCGTGAAGCCGTAGGTGCACAGGCCGTGGAGGATCGGCCGGTCGAATCCGCCCATCGCGGCGAACGCCGGATCGCTGTGCAGCGGATTCCGATCGCCCGACAGCCGATACGTGAGCGCCTGGTCGGGCGAGGTCTGGTACGTGACCTGATGGTCGGGCGACCGCTCCGGCGGGACGTTCTGGGGGCCTGACGGACCACGTTCTCCGCCCCAACCGCCTTCGCCGCGGATGAAGATCGAGGAGGTGTTCGTGTACAGCGGCGCGCCGTCGAGGACCGCGGTCGTCGACGTGACCACCACCGCCGCCTTGCCCTTGTCGTACATCGCGGTGACCTCGCTCTCGAGCGTCGCCGTGCCCTCGACCGGGATCGGGCGGTGCAGCGTGACCGACTGCTGCCCGTGCACGAGCATCGCCGGGTTGAACGATCCGATGTTGCCCATCGCCGACCCCCGGCCCCAGCCGATCACGACCGGGAACGTCGGGAAAACCTGTTGTTCGACGCCGTTCGTGTTCTCGGTCGTGAAGGCGAGTTCGTCGGTGCCGGCGCCGATGCCGACGGCGTAGAGCAGGCAGTCCTTGCTGTCCCAGCTCACCTCCACCGGTTCGCTCCTGCTGCCGACCGCTTCGGGATTCAACGGCATGTCACTGACCACCCTTCGAGTTGGGGGCGGTCGGTGATTGTGGCGGACCGCCCGGTTCGCCGTTCATGCCCGAGTTGGGACGTGCGCCGGCGAGCATCGACTCGACCAACACCCCGATTCCCGTCGGGTCGTCGGTCGGATCGACCTCCGGCCCGCGGACCCAGCCTTCGGCGACAGCGAGCACCCTCCCGCTCGCCTCGAACACCCGGCCGGTCACCGCGGCGGACTCCTCGGACGCCAGCCACGTCACGATCGGCGCGATCCACTTCGGTGACATCGCCTCCTTGTCCTCGTCGCCGGCCTGTCCCATGCCGAGGTCCTCGGTCATCCGCGTCAGTGCGGCCGGGGCGATCGCGTTGACGGTGACGCCGTACCGGGCGAGTTCGAGCGCCGCGATGTTGGTGAACGAGGCGATGCCCGCCTTGGCCGCGCCGTAGTTGGTCTGGCCGATGTTGCCGTAGATCCCCGACACCGACGTGGTGTTGATGATGCGTCCGCTGACCGGTTCGCCCGCCTTGGAGCGCTCACGCCAGTAGGCGGCGGCGTGACGGGCCGGCGCGAAGGTGCCCTTGAGGTGCACGTTGATCACGGCGTCCCACTCGGCCTCGTCCATGTTGGCGAGCATGCGATCGCGCAGGATGCCCGCGTTGTTGATCACCGCGTGCAGGTCGCCGAAGGTGTCGACGGCCTGGCGGATCATGCGTTCGGCACCGTCGAAGTCGGCGACGTTCTCCCCGTTCGCGACGGCCTCGCCGCCGGCGGCCACGATCTCCGCGACCACCTGCTCGGCCGGGCTGTCGTCGCTCCCCGAGCCGTCACGGGCACCGCCGAGGTCGTTGACGACCACCTTGGCCCCGTGGTGAGCCAGCGTCAGCGCGTACTCGCGGCCGATGCCGCGCCCGGCGCCCGTCACGATCGCGACGCGTCCTTCACACAGTCGATTCATGGATGTCCGTTCCTCCTGAGCTTCGTGTTCGCATCGTAGGAGGCCGGGTCCCGACGGTTCGGATCGGGGCGGGAACCGAGTCGGCCGAGCCGTAGCCTCGGAGGCGTGACCGGGCCCCTCCTCGAGACCACCACATCCTCGACCGCATCCTCGACCACATCTGCGCCACGGACCGCCGACGTGGTCGTCGTCGGCGCAGGTCCGGCGGGCATCGCCGCTGCGCTCACGTTGCACCGCGCCGGCCGCTCCGTGATCGTGATCGACAAGGCGACGTTCCCGCGCGACAAGTGCTGCGGTGACGGGTTGACCACCCTCGCCCTCCGAGAACTCGATGCGCTCGGTCTGCAGCCCGATGCGGTCGACGGCTGGTTCGACGTCGACGCCGCGTGGTTGCGGTCGCCGTCGGGGCGTGAGGTCGTCGTCCCGCTCCCCGACCACGGTCGCTACGCCGCGGTCGCCCCTCGGTTCACCCTCGACGCCGCCCTCGTCCGGCTCGCACGCGACGCCGGCGTCACCGTGCTCGACGGTCACGGGTTCGAACGCCTGACGACCGCTGATGATCACGTCGACGTCGACGTCAGCGGCGTCGGGATCGTGCGCTGCCGCTACGTGATCGCGGCCGACGGCATGTGGAGTCCGGTCCGCAAGGGGCTCGGCGCCACGATCGACGGATACCGGGGTGAGTGGCACGCATTCCGGCAGTACGCCTCCGACGTCACCGGGCCCGCTGCCGAGCGGCTGATCGTGTGGTTCGAGGATGACCTGCTCCCCGGCTACGCGTGGTCGTTCCCGCTCCCGGGCAATCGCGTCAACATCGGCTTCGGCGTGTTGCGCGACGGCGACCGAAAGGTGCGCGACATGGCCGATCTGTGGCGCGACCTCCTGCAGCGCCCGCACGTCGTCGAGGCGCTCGGTGAGGGATTCCGGCTCGAGGGGCGACACACCGCGTGGCCGATCCCGGCCCGCGTCGACGAGATCTCCCTGACCTCTGGGCGCGTGCTGTTCGTCGGCGATGCGGCGGCCGCGACCGACGTGATGACGGGCGAGGGCATCGGGCAGGCGCTGCTGAGCGGCCGGCTCGCGGCCGACGCGATCGTCGACGGTGGTGCCGTGCAGCCCGCCACCGTGGCCGACGCGTACGAACGGGCCGTCGAGCACGAGTTGTTCGCCGATCACCGCATGTCGAAGCGGCTGGGCGCCGTCCTGAAGCACCCCGCTGGTGCACGCGGCGCCATCCGGATCGTCGGAGCCAGCGGCGAGTGGGGCCGCCGCAACTTCGCACGGTGGATGTTCGAAGACGAGCCTCGGGCGATCGTCACTTCACCACGACGCTGGCATCGCGGGTTCCTCGCCCGACCGGGCGCCTACACCCGAAGCTGAGCCTCAGACCTGCGGGCGTTTGCGGTCGTCGCCGACCACCGGGTCGAGGCGTTCGAGCGCCGGTGAGCTCACGTCGACCTCGCCGACCGTCACGTCGACGCCATCGCGGTCGATGTCGGTCGGATCGCCCGAGGCCTCGACCGTGACGGGTGCGTCTTCTTTCGGCGGACCTTCGTAGATCTCGGCGACGGCCATCATGGCCCCGGCCATCGCCGCCCCGGCGACACCCCCCTTGCGACGCCCGGCCTCGACGGCGCTCGCCCGCTGACGAGCGAGACGCTCCTCGTGCTCGCGGAGCATCTCGTCGTGGGCTCGCGCGGAGGCGTCGCCCTCTGCCGATTCGAACGGTTCGCCAGGGTCACCCGCGTCGCGCTGCATCCCCCAAGGGTACGGGGTCAGCCCATCAGATCGCGGAGTTGCTCGATCGTCTTCACGGGGTCGTTGCCGACGGGCTGCACCGAGAGATGCGTGACACCCGCCTCCGCGTACGCTGCGAGCCGTTCTCTGACCTGCCCAGCGGAGCCGACCAGATTGGTGTTGGCGAGCATCTCGGCGGGCACCTTGGCCGCAGCCTCCTCCTTCTTGCCGGAGAGGTAGAGGTCCTGGATCTCGATCGCCTCGTCGACGTACCCGTACTTCTGCGTGATCGTGTTGTAGAAGTTCTTGTCGCGCGCTCCCATGCCACCGACGTACAGGGCCACGTGCGGGCGCGCCTTGTCGAGCACCCGGTCGGCCGCCTCTCCCGCGAACTCGTCGCCGATCGCGACCATGCCGCCCGCCGAGATCTGGAGCGGACCGAGCGACTCGTCGCGCTGTGCCGTGCCCTTCTTGAGTTCATCGCCCCACACCGTGTGGAACTTCTCGGGGTCGAAGAAGATCGGCAGCCAGCCGTCGGCGTACTGGGCGGTCGCGGTCACCGACAACCCCATCAGCGACGCCCAGAAGATCGGGATGTCGGGGCGAACGGGGTGGTTGATCAGCTTGAGCGGCTTGCCGAGGCCGGTGCCCTGCCCCTCGGGCAGCGGCACCTGGACGGCGGGACCGTCGTATTCGACCTTCTCGCGTCGCCACACCATGCGACAGATGTTGATGTAGTCACGGATGCGAGCCATGGGCTTGTCGTACGGAACCCCGTGGAACCCTTCGATCACCTGCGGTCCCGAAGCACCCAGGCCGAGGACGAAGCGGCCGTCGCTGACGTAGTCGAGCCCGGCGGCCGTCTGCGCCATGCAGGTCGCCGTGCGCGAGTACGTGTTGAGGATGCCGGACCCGATGTGGATCGTGCTCGTCTTGGCGGCGAGGAACCCCATCTGGCTGACCGAGTCGAAGCTGTACGCCTCGGGCACCCACACGAGGTCGAGACCCGCAGCTTCCAGTTCCTGCACATGTGCGACGTCCGCGTGGAAGTCACCTGAGTAGTTGATCGACATCGAGAGCTTCACGGCTCCGACGTTACGCAACGCGACCCGATCCGGGTTCATTCGGGCAGGGAGGATGCGCGCTCGTCAACCGATGGCGTGATTGAGGTTGCCCGACCGGAACCCCTCGAGGTCGAGCGTGACGTACCGGTAGCCGCAGGCCCGGACGGCGCTGACGACCTCGTCACGGCGCTCGACGATCGCGCCGATCGCGTCGAGTTCGACCTCGATCCGGGCCGTGTCGTCGTAGTGGCGGACGCGACACTGGCGGATACCCAGGTCGTGGAGTGCCGCCTCGGCCCGCTCGACCCGACCGAGGATCCCGATCGACACCTCGGTGCCGTAGGGCACGCGGCTCGCCAGGCAGGCCGCCGCCGGCTTGTCCCACGTCCGGAGCCCGAGCCGCTGCGACGCCGCTCGGACGTCGGCCTTGGTGAACCCGGCGTCGACCAGCGGGAACACCGCGCCCGCCTCGGTTGCCGCGCGCTGCCCCGGGCGGTGGTCGCCGAGGTCGTCGACGTTCACGCCGAGCGCGATCGTCGCCGAGTGCGTCGCGGCGATGGGAGCGACGACCTCCATGAGCTCCGCCTTGCAGTGGAAGCACCGATCGGCGTCGTTACGTCGGTACGCGGCCCGCTCCATCTCGAACGTCTCCACCGACGACCAGGTCATACCCCACTCGGCCGCCAGCGCTCGGCAATCGGCCTCCTCGGCGCCCGCCAGGGACGGCGACACGGCCGTGACCGCGTGCGCTCGCTCGGCACCCAGCGTGCGATGCGCGACCGCAGCCAGCAGCGACGAGTCGGCACCTCCCGAGAAGGCCACGACGACCGTGCCGAGCTCGTCGAGCCGGGCGCGGAGTGCGTCCAGTTTGAGGTCGATGTCGTCGACTCGGTCCACAACCACCCCGGGAGTGTGCCACGACTATGACGGGTGACCACGCTGTGCGCGAGGATGGCGGAGGCATGGGAGCTCCTCTCTGGTGGCAGCGACGTCGATTCGGCATGATGATCCATGCGAGTCTGGCGACGGTGCCGGGATGGGCACCGATCGGCGCCGACCCCGCCTGGTACCGGGCGCACACCGATCCGAGCGTTCGCGACGTGCTGCTGCACCCCTCGCCGCTCGTCGAGACGCTCGCCCACCACGCCGCCCGATGGGCCCACGTCGAGCGGTACGACGACTTCTTCCCGTTCCTCACCTTCGACGACTTCGACCCGGACGAGTGGGCCGGGCTCGCCCGGGATGCCGGCATGGGCTACGCCGTCATGAACGCCAAGCACCACGACGGGCTCTGCTGGTGGGACGCTCCGGCCACCGATCGCACCGTGCTCCACGACGGTCCGGCCCGGAACGTCCTCGGTGAGTTCGCGGCCGCGTGCGAACGCTCCGACCTCGTGTTCGGCACCTCGTACTCGCTGCTCGACTGGGCCGACGAGCGGTACCCGGGCTGCGACTACGTCGACCAGGTCGTGCACCCCCAGGTCCTCGACCTGGTCGGTCGCTACGGGTCCAAGATGCTGTGGGGCGATGGCCACTGGGGCGCCGGAGGCGACCACTGGAGAAGCGACGATCTGATGGCGCGTGTTCGCGCGATCGATCCCGACGTCATCATCAACGACCGCTGGTGGGCCGCCGAGGCCGACGTGCGCACCTTCGAGCAACGTGTGCCCGAGCAGATCATGGGCACGCCGTTCGAGGTCCGTCGCGGCATCGGGCGCGGGATCGGACACAACCGGGCCGAACCCGACGAACACCTGCTCTCCGCCGGCGACATCGTCGCACTCCTCACCGAGGTCGTGGCCAAGGGAGGCCACCTGCTGCTCTGCGTCACCCCCGACGCGACGGGACGGATCCCCGAGGCCCACGCCGAGCGCCTTCGCGCTGCGGGCGGATGGGTGCGACGCCACACCGACCTGATCTCGACCGGGACGCCGTGGCACGTCTGGGGTGACGACGACTGTCGCTACATCGTCGTCGACGGTGCGCTCCATGCGATCGACGTCAGCGGTCGCGGGCGCTTCGCCGCACTCGGCCATGACGAGGGAGCGGTCCGCTCGATCACGACGCTCGACGGCGCGGTCATGCAGTTCGAGCACGACCGCCGCGGCGTCACACTCGAACGGGGACCTCGCCGCCAGGCACGGTTGCCCGTCGTGTACCGCATCGAACTCGACGAGATCCCCGAGGCGCCGATCGAACTCTTCCCCGCCGGGGCGCCGTCGACGATCGAGCTCGCTCCGCTGCTCGAAGGGGCGCGGTCGGGTTCGATCGTGCAGCTCGGTGACGGACGGTATGTCGGCCCGGCCCGCATCCCCGACGGCGTGACCGTCCGGGGGCTCGGGCCCGATCGGACCACGATCGACGGGATCGAGAGCGTCGCCGTCGTGCTGGGAACCCGGTCGCGCCTCGAGCACTGCTCGGTGCGCGGCGCCGGCGACCGCATCGCCTGGTTGCCCAAGTTCGTCGTGACGATCTCCGGCGAACAGGCGTGTGTGCTCGGCTGTCAGGTCGACGGGCACCTCGATGTCCAGGGCGATCGCGCCCGGATCACGTCGTGCCACGCCGTCGGGGTCGTGTCGAGCGGTGCCGATGCCGTCACCATCGCCCGGTCGTCGTTCCGGGGCATGCAGTGGGACTGCGCCGTCGACCTGACCGGAGGAACCCGACATGTCGTCGAGGGCAGCGAGTTCCGCCGGGTACTCCAGGCGGTCCGTCTCACCGGCACAGTCGGCGCCGAGGTCCGGGGCAACGAGATCCACGCCCGATGGTGGGGCGTGCAGTTGATCGACACCGAGGGGTCCGTGGTGTTCGGCAACTCGGTCGCCGACACGATGCGCGCCGTCGATGTCGACGGCGGCACGTTGGCCCAGGTCACCGGCAACGCCGTGCACGACGGCGACAGCGGCTGCCTCGTCCAACGGGGCGCGAGCGATGCGGAGATCACGGGCAACCACTGGGAGCGCTGCCGGGTCGGCCTGCTCGCATGGGATGCCGGTCAGGTCCGCCACCACGACAACGCCGCGGTCGATCTGCTCGAACCCGACGCGAACGTCGTCGTCGGGCCCTGACGGCCGATCAGCCTGCTTTGGAGCCGGCGAGCGCCTTGGCGGCGCGGTGACGATCTTGCGGATCGAGATGCACCTTGCGCAGGCGCACGTGCTTCGGCGTGACCTCGATGCACTCGTCGCTGGTGATGAACTCGAGCGCATGCTCGAGTGACAACACGCGGTGCGGTGTCAGCTTGATCGTGTCGTCGGACGACGAGGCCCGGACGTTGGTCAGCTTCTTCTCACGGCAGATGTTGACGTCCATGTCGCCCGCCCTCGAGTTCTCGCCGACGATCATGCCCATGTAGACGTCGGTACCGGGACCGACCATCATCGTGCAGCGCTCCTGCAGGTTGGTCATGGCGTAGGTGGTCGTGGGACCGGTCCGGTCGGCGACGATCGAACCACGGTCGCGCGCCCGGATCTCGCCGAACCACGGCTCGTAGTCCTCGAAGATGTGGCTGATCACGCCGGTGCCGCGCGTCTCGGTCAGGAAGTCGGTCCGGAACCCGATCAGGCCACGGGCCGGGACGAGGTATTCGAGCCGGACCCAGCCCATGCCGTGGTTGGTCATGTTCTCCATGCGGCCCTTGCGGGCGGCGAGGAGCTGGGTGATCGAGCCGAGGTGCTCTTCGGGGATGTCGATCGTGACGCGCTCGACCGGCTCGTGGCGCTTGCCACCGATCTCCTTGGTGACGACCTCGGGCTTCCCGACGGTCAGTTCGAAGCCCTCGCGTCGCATCGTCTCGACGAGCACGGCGAGTTGCAGCTCACCACGGGCCTGCACCTCCCAGGCGTCGGGCCGGTCGGTCGGGTTGACGCGGATGCTCACGTTGCCGATCAACTCGGCATCGAGCCGGTTCTTGACCAGACGGGCGGTCAGCTTGCTGCCGTCGCGGCCGGCGAGCGGCGAGGTGTTGATGCCGATCGTCATCGCGAGCGCCGGTTCGTCGACGGTGATCAGCGGCAGCGCGACCGGTGTCTCGGCGTCGGCGAGGGTCTCGCCGATCGTGATCTCGGAGATGCCGGCGACGGCGACCAGGTCGCCGGGGCCGGCGGAATCGACGGGCACACGGGTGAGCTGCTCGGTCAGGAACAGCTCGGCGACCTTGGTGCGGGTGATCGTGCCGTCGACACGGCACCAGGCGACCTGCTTGCCCTTCTCGATGTAGCCCTCGACGACGCGGCAGAGTGCGAGTCGCCCCAGGTAGGCGTTGGCATCGAGGTTGGTGACCCACGCCTGCAACGGCGCGCCCTCGTGATAGGTCGGCGCCGGGATCGTGGACAGGATGACGTCGCAGAGCGGGCCGAGGTTGTCACCACGGTCGTCGAGGTCGAGCGATGCCCACCCGTCGCGTCCCGAGCAGTACACGATCGGGAAGTCGAGCTGCCCGTCGTTCGCATCGAGGTCCATGAACAACTCGTAGACCTCGTCAACGACCTCGGCGATGCGGGCATCGGGCCGGTCGACCTTGTTGATCACGAGGATCACGGGCATGTCGTACGCCAGCGCCTTGCGCAGCACGAAACGGGTCTGCGGCAGCGGGCCCTCGGCGGCGTCGACGAGCAGGACGATGCCGTCGACCATCGTCAACGCGCGCTCGACCTCGCCACCGAAGTCGGCGTGACCGGGCGTGTCGACGATGTTGAGGGTGATGCCGTCCCACTGGACCGACGTGTTCTTGGCGAGGATCGTGATGCCCTTCTCGCGCTCGAGGTCGTTGGAGTCCATCACCCGTTCGTTCACGGTCTCGTTCGAGCGGAACGCGCCCGACTGCTGGAGGAGGGAGTCGACGAGGGTGGTCTTTCCGTGGTCGACATGTGCGACGATCGCGAGGTTGCGAAGGTCGTCGCGGGAGGACAGGGGGGTCTCAGACATAGCTCGTCCACGCTATCGGCCGATCCGGCAGGTTCTGTGCGGCGCTGCCGTCAGATCAGCGCGGCGTGATCGTCGAGGCCCCGCACCGATCGCCGACGGGCGGCGTCGACGCCGAGGTAGGCCGCCCCGAAACCGGCCGTGCCGAACAACGTGATCATCGCGCCGCTCGGCACCTCGGCGTACCAACTCAGGTACATGCCGCCGAACCCGAAGACGGCACCCAGCAACGGAGCGAGCCACAGCATGCGGCCGATCGACTTGGTCAGCAGCCGAGCGGTGCCGGCCGGCAGGACCAGCATCGCCGCGATCAGCAGTGCGCCGATCACACGGGCCGACACGATCACGGTCGCCGACAGCGCCACCATCAGCAGTGCGTCGATCCGGGCGACCGGGATGCCAGCGGTGCGCGCGACATCGGGGTCGAACGTGGCGAAGGTCAACTCACGCCGGAAGCCGATGACGAAGGCGGTGACGGCGACGCCGACCACGAGGACGGCGATCACGTCGCGCTGGAACACCGCGAGCACGTTGCCGAACAGAACCGTGTCGAGCGTGCTCGACACCGAACCGTTGCGGCTCTGGATCGCGAGGCCGACAGCAAACGATGCCGTGGTCACCACGCCGATCGCTGCGTCGGCGTTGATCGGTGATCGTGTCGACACCCGACCGATCAGCAGGGCGGCGAGAACGGCCCACACACCCGCACCGAGGAAGTACGACACGCCGAGCACCGACGATGCGGCGGCGCCGCCGAACACGGCGTGCGAGAGACCGTGGCCGATGTAGCTCATCGAGCGCAGCACGACGAACACGCCGATCAATCCGCACAGCGCGCTGGCGGCCGTGGCGACGAACAGCCCTCGCTGGAAGAACTCGAACTCGAGCGGTTCGAACAGCACGAACCCCGTCAGCACGGACGCCGTCATGCCGAGCGGTCCCGAGCGACGTGAGGGCCGTGGCCGCGTTGTTCGAGTACGACCGGCATCCCACCGTGGTGCAGGACGTCCATCGGTGCGCCGTAGGTGCGCTCGAGCACGTACGGGTGCAGGACCTCGTCGGGTGGCCCGTCCGCCACGACCGTGCGGTTGAAGCAGACGAGTCGAGGCAGGTGGGCGGCCAGCCCGTTGATGTCGTGGGTCGTGAGCACGATCGTCATGCCGTCCCGATGCAGGTCGGCGAGCAGGTGCAGCAGTTCGTGACGGGTCGCGACGTCGACACCGCTCGCCGGTTCGTCGAGCACGAGGAGGTCGGGTTCCCGGGCCAGCGCACGAGCGAGGAACACCCGCTGCTGCTGACCACCGGACAACTCGCTGATGTGCCGGTCGTGCAGGCCGTCGAGGCCGAGCGAATCGATGACGCCGCGGACGCGCGCTGCATCGGCGCGCGGCAGGCGGCGGAAGCGGCCGTGTGGAACGGTGAGCGCCACCACGTCGAACACGGTCACCGGGAACGACCAGTCGATCGTCTCGACCTGCGGCACGTAGCCGATCCGGAGCCCCTCGCGGAGCCGGATCGTGCCGTAGCGCGGCCGCACGATCCCGAGCAATGCCTTCAGCACGGTCGTCTTGCCGCTCCCCGATGGCCCGACGATGCCGACGAAGTCGCCGTCGTGCACCGCCAGATCGACGTCGTCGACCACCGTGGTGTCGCCGTAGCCGCAGCCCACGTGCTCGAACACGAAGAGCGGTGCATCGATCGGCATCGTCCGCCAGCGTAGACGTCCGCCGAGCCCGGCACTCAGGAGGCCGCCATCGGACTCGTCGGGCCGCCGCCCGGCCAGCTAGGACGGTGACATGTCGACCTCCACGCCGTTCGACGCGCCGTCCCTGCCGCCACCGGTCGAACTCTCGGTCGTGCTCGGACAGTGGCTCGACCACTCGATCGCCGCCGACCTCGAGCTCGCCGTGTTGGCCGACCGGCTCGGATACCGGCAGCTCTGGGTGCCCGAGATGGCGAAGGTCGACGCCCCGGCATTCGCCGCGATGGTCGCGGCACGCACCGAGCAGATCGAGCTGGTCCTCGGCCCGCTCGCGGTGACCGTCCGGTCCCCCGTCCAGATCGCGATGGCGGTCGCGACCGTGGCCGCCACCGGACGAGCGACCCACGTCGCACTCGGCACGTCGAGTTCCCTCGTCGCCCGCTGGCACGGTCGGTCGCGTGCCGGCGCGGCCGACCGACTCGCCCGGACCCGCACCGAACTCGCGACGTTGCTCGAAGGTGGACGGGTGAACGGATATCGACTCCCACAGCCGCCCGTGCCGGCGCCGACGATGACGGTCGCGGCGTTCGGCCCGAAGGCGGTCGACGCAGCCGGTGAGGCCGACCGCATGGTGCTCAACATGGTGACGGTCGACAGCGCCGCACGGCTCGCCCCTCGACATCCGCACACGGCCGTGTGGCTGTGCGCTGCCGTCGACCCGAGCGACGAGGAGGTCGCCTGGCTCTCGCGAGGACTCGTCGGCTACCTCGCCGCCCCCGGCTACGGCGAGATGTTCACTGAGGCCGGCCACGGCGAACTGGTCGAGTTCGCCAGGACGCGGCCGGGGCCGAAGGCCGTCTTCGCTCGTCTGCCCGACGATCTCGTGACCGAGGTCGGGCTGGTCGGCTCGAAGGATGCCATCACGGAACGGATCGCGGCGTACGCGGCCGCCGGGGTCGCCGAGGTCTGCCTCGTGCCACCGGCGCCCGACCTCCCGTCATCGCGACCGACGCTCGAGTTCCTCGCCCCGAACGCCCGGTGACGACATCCGACCGCGACGCGTCAGCGCTCAGCGGCGCCGTGACCCACGACGGTCAGTGAGCGGTCGGCACCCGCATCATCGGCCGGTGGCGGTTGGTCGGCTCCTCCGTCCGACCCGTCACCGATGCCGATCTTGAACCGGTACATCTCCGAGTCGGCGTGTGCCAACAGCGCGTCGAACGTGTCGCCGTCTTGCGGGTAGGTCGCCACGCCGCAGGACGCTCCGACCCTGAGTTCGCAGCCCTCGAACGGAATCGGCTGCTCGATCGTGGCGGTGAGTTCCGCGGCGAGCGTCCGCGCCCCGTCGGCGTCGGTGGCCGGCAACAGGATGACGAACTCGTCACCTCCCACCCGAGCGATCGTGTCGGATTCGCGCACGCGGGACTTCATGCGGTCGGAGATGGCGGTGAGCGCCGCGTCGCCGGCCTGGTGCCCGTGGGCGTCGTTGACCGGTTTGAAGGCGTCGAGATCGATGTACACGAAGCTGATCGGGTGACCTTCGCGCTTGGCCAACCGGCAGGCCTGGTTCGCCCGCATCTCGAGGAGACGGCGATTGGCCAGACCCGTCAGATCGTCCTGGAGCGACAGCATCCGGCTGCGCCACCGGTCGCGGGTTCGTTCGAAGACGAGCCGGCTCACCAGGCCGGCGAGCACGACCGCGAAGACCTGGAAGGCGATCAACAGACCGTTGCCCCCGGTGGGCGCGCCCGAACGGACCGCCAACTCCCACGACCCGTTGGGAACCGCCATGGTGAGCACGGTGTCGGCGTCGTCGAAGAGCGACAGGTCGCCGCCGACCGGCGTGGCGGGCGTCGCGCCGTTCTCGACCGTTCGCACGGCCCACTCGAGCTCGAACCGCTCGACGTCGGCCGCGGCGCCCGTGAGCAGGCTGTCGACGTCGAGCACCAGACTCACGATGCCCCAGTAGCTGCCGTCGGCCAGGAACACGGGGGTGCGGTCGATGAGACCGCGGCCGCCCTGCACGAGGTCGATCGGGCCCGCCAGGACGCTCTGACGAGTCTCGATCGCGAGTTCGACGGTCGCGAACTGTTCCGGCACGTCTTCATAGCGGAGACCGAGCGCGCCCTCGTTGCCCTCGATCGGGAAGACATGACTGATCACGTTGCCCGGTGCGACGCCGATGTTCCGGATGTCGTCTCCCTGTGCGTAGAGCTCCTCCAGCAGGTTGTCGAACCGCGCCGGGTCACCCAGATCGGGGTTGGCCACGACGAAGGCCCGCAATCCGCGAGCGAGGTTGATGTTCTGCGACAGGCGGTCGCCGATCGCAGCACGAACCTCGGCCGCTTCGGCGACGGTCAACCGATCGGCCGCCGCCGATCGCTGCGATGCCTCGAGCCGCACGAGCGCCAGGCCGATCGCCGACAGCACGACGAACAGCGCCACACATCCAGCGACGAGCCGACGAAGGCTCCCGGTTCGCAGCTTGGGGTTCACGGTGGGCCCATCGGCCGTATAACAACGTGCTTGAGGACGTTTCCGAAACGCGGCGCGCGCCGCGGGCTCAGATCATCGCCGCGTTGAAGTCGACGCCCAGCAGGAACTTGCCGAGCGTCTCGTTCAGCTTGGGCGCGACCATGATGTGTTGCGTCAGGACGTGCGCATCACGGACGCAACGGCCGAGCACACTGGTGTCGTACACCGCGGTGCCGCCGGCCAGGGTCCACGCCGTGTCGACCACACCGACACAGGTCGAGGCCGCGTGCGCCGCGGCGAGCCGCATGGCCACCCGGACGTCGACACCGACAGGATCGCCGGCGACCGCCGCGTCCCAGGCACCGCCGACCTCGGACCGCAGGAGTGCCCGTGCCGCCCGCCAGCTCGCCTCGGCCCGGGCGAACTCGGTCTGGGCGTACGAACTCTCGGCCAACGATCGACTGGAGTACTGGGGCTTCTTGGCGCCGGCCAACTCGGCGCACTCGTCGAGCGCGCGCCGGGCGATACCGAGCCCGGTGGCGGCGATGCCGAGTGCGAGCAGCGTGAAGTTGGGAAAACGGCTGATCGGTTCGTCCACCACGGCCCGCTCGCCGACGGCATAGGTGTACTCATCCGGTACGTGGACGTCGTCGACGGAGAAGTCGAGCGACCCGGTGCCACGCATGCCGGCGGTGTGCCAGGTGTCGTGGAAGGTGACCTGGTCGGGCGAGAAGAAGCACACCCGTTGCGTACCGTCGTCGCAGCGGGCGCCGCCGACGATCCACTCGCAATGCTGGGTGCCGCTCCCCCACTGCCAACGACCCGACACCCGGTAGCCGGCGCCGTCTCGCGTCCCGACGGCGTTCGGGGCGAACACCCCGCCGGTCGCCGTCGCGGCGGTCGGGAACACCGCGCGCGCCACGTCGGGGGCGAGGAACGACGCCAACGACGAGGTGGTCGATGCGATCCCGGCGCACCAGCCGGCCGAGCCGTCTGCCTCGGCGACCTGCTGGACGGCGTCGATCATCACCACCGGCCCAGCACCCGACCCGCCGTACACCTCGGGGAGACACATGGTGAACAGACCGGCGTCGGCGAGCGCGGCGACGGTCGCTGCCGGCAGCCGGCGGAGTCGCTCGGCCTCGTCGGCGCCTGCCAGTGCGACGGCGGCGGCGGTCGAGACGGTACGGGAGGCGCTCATGGGTGCCGATCGTAGGACCCGGGGGCACGGCGCGAAGATCTGATCTACCATCGGATCCATGAAGTTCGGCTTCGTGATCCCGTGGGCGGACGCCGCCGAGGTCGGGGACCTCGCCGCGGCCGCCGAGGAGCACGGGTGGGACGGCATCTTCGTCTGGGAGCCGGTGTGGGGTGTGGATGCATGGACCAGCCTCGGGCTCGCGGCGGTCCGCACGTCGAAGATCCGGATCGGCACGATGCTGACGGCCCCGTCGCGCCGGCGCCCGTGGGAGCTCGCGAGCCAGGTGGCCACGGTCGACCGGCTGAGCGACGGCCGGGTCACCCTCTCGGTCGGCCTCGGGGCGATCGACACCGGCATGGCAGCGTTCGGTGAGGAATGCGGCAAACGGGAACGTGCCGAGTTGATGGACGAATGTCTCGAGGTCGCATGCGGACTCTGGGCCGGTCAGCCGTACGAGTTCCACGGACGTCACTACGACGTGACACCGACCGAGTTCCCCACGATCGGACACACGGTCCAACGGCCGCGGGTGCCGATCTGGTGCGTCGGCGCGATCGGTTACGAACGCTCGATGGGCCGCGCGTTCGGTTGGGACGGACTGATCCCGCAGGTGATCGACGACGGCACTGCCCGGCAGGCGACCCTCGAGGAACTGGCGGCGATCGGCGACACGCTCCCCGGCGACGGGTACGACGTGATCATCGAAGGTGTGTGGTCCGAACACTCCCCCGCCGCCTGGGCCGATGCCGGAGCCACCTGGTGGCTCGAGACCCAGTGGGACGCGGTCGGCCAGGCCCGACCCGCGCTGGCCACCGTCGACCGGTTGCGCGACGGCCCCCCGATCGTCTGAGCATTCACGCGGACCGGTTTCTCGGGTCGTCACGATCGGCACGCCTACACTCGCGTCATGGAGCGCATCCCCCAGCGCGTCGACTGGAAGTCCTACGGCGCGGTCCTGTTCGACCTCGATGGCGTGATCACGCCCACGGCGGAGATCCACGAACGAGCGTGGTCTGCGCTGTTCGAGCCGTGGGGGTTCACCCCCACCGACTACCTCCGTCATGTCGACGGCAAGCCCCGCTACGACGGCGTCCGATCGTTCCTCGAATCGCGTGGGGTCGACCTGCCATGGGGTGACCCGAGCGATCCACCCGGCGACGAGACCGTCTGCGCGCTCGGCAACCGCAAGAACGACATGTTCAACGAGGTCCTCGACCGCGACGGCATCGCGCCGTATCCGGGGACATCGGCCGTGCTCGAACTCCTCGACGAACACCGCGTGCCGCAAGCGATCGTCTCGTCGTCGAAGAACGCTCGCACCGTGTTGCGCGCGGCCGGCATGGAGGGACGTTTCCCGGTGGTCGTCGACGGGGTCACGGCGGTCGAGCGTGATCTGGTCGGCAAGCCCGACCCGGCGATGTTCCATCATGCGGCCGATCTACTCGGCGTGACGCACGAGCGGTCGATCGTCGTCGAAGACGCATCGTCGGGTGTCGCCGCCGGCGCAGCCGGTGGTTTCGCGTTCGTGCTCGGGGTCGATCGAGGCGGCAACCGGCAGGCGCTGCTCGACGCCGGCGCCGACCTCGTCGTCGCGGACCTGGGCGACACGCTCACGCCGGACGCTCCGCGCGCCGATGAGGATCACGTATGAAGATCCGAGCGACCGCATCGGCGATCCCACGCCACCGGTTCCCCGTCGATCCGTGGCGCCTGGTCGAGACCGAACCCGATCACGACGACCTCGGCCTGACCGAGACGCTGTTCGCGATCGGCAACGGCTACCTCGGCATGCGGGCCAACCCGGCCGAGGGACGCCAGGCCCACACACACGGCACGTACATCAACGGCTTCCACGAGACGTGGGCGATCAAGCACGCCGAAGACGCATTCGCGTTCGCCAAGACCGGGCAGACGATCGTCAACGTCCCCGACGCCAAGCTGCTGAAGATCTACGTCGACGACGAACCGCTCCTGCTCGACGAGGCCGACCTCAACGGGTACGAGCGGGTCGTCGACTTCCGGACCGGCGTGTCGCACCGTGAACTGGTGTGGCGCACACCCGGCGGCAAGCGGGTGCGTGTTCGTTCCGAACGCGTCGTCAGCCTCGAGCACCGGCACCTCGCCGTGATGCACATGGAGGTGACGCTGCTCGATCAGTCCGCCCCGATCGTCATCTCCTCCCAACTGCTGAATCGTCAGGACGGCGAGGACGAGTACCACGTGCGGAGCGCCGCGCTCGGCGAGGGCAAAGACCCGCGTCAGGCCCGGAAGTTCGACCGGCGCGTGCTGCTGCCGAAGCTGAGCGAGCACGGCGACGAGCACGACCCGGCCGGTGGCCAGGTCACGCTCGGCTACCAGTGCGCCAACAGCGGCATGACCATCGCGGCCGCCTACCGCCACGTGGTCAGCACCCCCTGTGATTTCGAGGTCGACACCCAGATCGGTCGTGATCTCGCCAAGACCGTCTTCACCTTCGACGCCCACGCCGAGCAGACGATCCACCTGACCAAGTTCGTCGCGTATCACACGTCCCGCGGCATCCCCACCCAGGAGCTCGGCGACCGGTGCACCCGCACCCTCGATCGCGCACGGAGCGAGGGCCGCGACCGGATCTACGCCGACCAGCGAGCCTGGCTCGACGAATTCTGGGCGAACAGCGACGTCGAGATCGGCGGCGATCAGGTGGCTCAGCAGGCGATCCGTTGGAACCTGTTCCAGCTCGCACAGGCCTCGGCGCGCACCCATGAGCAGGGCATCGCGGCCAAGGCGGTCACGGCGGGCGGCTACGACGGCCACTACTTCTGGGACACCGAGGTCTACGTGCTGCCGTTCCTGGCCTACACCAACCCCGAGGCGGCCCGAAAACTCCTGCGGTTCCGATTCCACATGCTCGACGCCGCGCGGGCGCGCGCGGCCGAGCTGAGCCAGCGAGGTGCGCTGTACCCCTGGCGGACGATCAACGGTGAGGAGGCGTCGGCGTACTACGCCGCCGGCACCGCCCAGTACCACATCAATGCGGCCGTCGTGTACGCCCTCGAGCGGTACCTGAACGCGACCGGTGACGTCGACTTCCTCGCGCACGAGGGTGCCGAGATCCTGATCGAGACGGCACGGATGTACGAAGACCTCGGGTTCTACGCGACCAACGGCGCCGAGCACTTCCACATCCACGGGGTCACCGGGCCCGACGAGTACACGACCGTCGTGAACGACAACCTCTACACCAACGTGATGGCCAGGTTCACGATGCGGTACGCGGCCCGTTCACTCGCGTTCCTGCGGGAGTGGAACCCCGATGCGTACGCGGCGGTCGCCCGCCGGACCGACCTCGACGAGGCCGAGATCACGGCGTGGCATCGGGCATGCGACGCCATGTTCATCCCCTACGACTCCGAACTCGGCATCCATCCGCAGGATGCGAGCTTTCTCGAGCGGGAGCGTTGGGACTTCGCCGGGACGCCGTCCGACCACTATCCGCTGCTGCTCCACTTCCATCCACTCGTCATCTACCGCCACCAGGTCCTCAAGCAGGCAGACGTCGTGCTCGCGATGTACCTGCGGGGCGAGCACTTCGACGTCGAGGAGAAGCGCCGCAACTTCGACTACTACGACCCGATCACCACCGGCGACTCCTCGCTGTCGGCATGCGTGCAATCGGTCGTCGCGGCCGAGGTCGGCTACGACGACCTCGCACTCGACTACTTCAACCAGTCGCTCTACCTCGACCTCGCCGACACCCACAACAACACGTCCGACGGGGCACACATCGCCAACGCCGGCGGCGTGTGGGCAGGTCTCGTGTACGGCTTCGCCGGTCTGGTCGACACGGGCGATCATCTCGAGTTCCGGCCACGGCTCCCGGAGGTGTGGACGTCGTTGACGTTCCCGCTGCGGCGCCACGGCAGCGCCCTGCGGGTCTCGATCGATCACGAACACGCGACCGTCGAGGTGCTCGACGGTCCGCCCGTACCGATCCGGATGACCGACGGCACGATGGTCCGCATCGAACCCGGCTGCTCCGAGCGTCTGCGCTGACGCCCCGGTTGGGTCGGTCTGGTTACCGGTCGGTACGATCGTGGCCATGACCAATGCTCTGGGATTCGACGGCAAGGTTGCGATCATCACCGGTTCGGGTGGTGGGCTCGGGCGCCAACACGCACTGATGATGGCGTCGCGTGGTGCGCTCGTGGTCGTCAACGATCTGGGCGGTGCCGTCGACGGCACCGGTAGCGACAAGGGCGCCGCCGAGCGCGTCGTCGACGAGATCCGCGAGGCGGGCGGCGAGGCCGTCGCCGACACCAACTCGGTCTCGACGGCCGAGGGCGGCCAGGCGATCGTCCAGACGGCACTCGACGCGTTCGGTCGCGTCGACATCGTGGTCAACAACGCCGGCATCCTGCGCGACAAGTCGTTCCACAACATGACGCCCGAGCTGTGGTCGCCCGTCGTCGACGTCCACCTGAACGGCGCCTACTTCGTGACCTCGGCGGCCTGGCCACACATGCGCGAGCAGAGCTACGGCCGCGTCATCAGCACCGCGTCGGGCGCCGGGATCTTCGGCAACTTCGGCCAGGCCAACTACGGCGCCGCCAAGATGGCGCTCGTCGGGTTCTCCCGCGTGCTCGCGGTCGAAGGCGCTTCGAAGAACATCAAGGCGAACGTGATCGCTCCCGTCGCCAAGACGCGCATGACCGAGGATCTGCTCGGGCCGCTCGGCGACAAGCTCGAGCCCCACTACGTCTCGCCGCTCGTGACCTACCTCGCCCACGAGAGCTGCGAGCCGACGGGCCGGGTGTTCTCGGTCGCCGGCGGCCGCGTGGCCGAGATCTTCATCGGCGAGGGCCCCGGCTACACCGACCCGGATCTCTCACCCGAGTCGATCGCCGCCAACTGGGATGCGGTCACCGATCAGGACGGCTACGAAGTGCCGTCGCAGATGGGCGACGAGATCGGGATGTACCTCAAGCACCTGTCCTGAGCCCGCGTCTGGCATCATTGGTCCATGGAGCACGAACAGACCACGGGCGACGTCTCGGCCGAGAGCGGGCGATCCGGGCCACCCTGGAAGCTGTTCGCACTGCTCGTGCTCGTCGCCGGCCTCGCCACGTTCTTCTTCCAGAACGGGCAGACCAGCGACGTCAACTTCCTCTGGCTCGACGGGAGCTGGCCACAGTGGACGGTGATCGGCATCTCGGTCGTCGTCGGTGTGGTCCTCGACCGACTCGCCACGTGGCAGTGGCGCCGCGCTCGAAACCGTTGATCCGCGTCCCGTCGAGCGACGGCATCGACGTCGCGCTGCACGAGTTGGCGGGCGACGACGTCCTCCCGACCCTGCTGATCTCCCACGCCACGGGGTTCCACGCACACTGTTACGAGGCGATCGCCGCGTCGCTCGCCGACCGGTTCCACTCGGTCGGCCTCGACTACCGCGGCCACGGTGCGACCGACCTCGATCCCGGGTGGGCCACCGATTGGTCACGTTTCGGTGACGACGCGCTCGCAGCCGCCCGACGGCTGGCGGTGCCGATCGTCGGCTTCGGCCATTCGATGGGCGGTGCAGCGCTCCTGATGGCGGCCCATCGCGAACCGACGCTGTTCGAGCGGCTGGTGTTGTTCGAGCCGATCGCACACCCGGCCGCACCGGCGGGCGCCTCTGAGCAGGAGATCGACGCGAACCCGATGGTGCAGGGGGCACTCCGACGTCGGCGCACCTTCGCCTCGTTCGAGGCCGCGTACGACAACTACCGCGCCAAACCGCCGATGTCCGTGATGACACCACCGGTGCTCCGCAACTACGTCGAGTACGGGTTCCGCCCCACCGTCGACGCCGACGGTGCGCCGGCCGTCACCCTGCGCTGCGCCCCCGAGGTCGAAGCCGGCATCTTCGCGACCGCTCGCAACAACGGTGTCTGGGGCCTCCTCACCGAGATCGAGACACCCTGCGTCGTCATCGCCGGCCGTGTCGAGACCTCCGAACCGTCGTTCCAGACCCGTTCGATCGCCGAGCGGTTGCCGCACGCCCAGTACGTCCAACTCGACCACCAGACCCACTTCGGTCCGTTCAGCCACCCCACCGAGGTCGCCGAACTGATCGCCGCGTGACGGTCCGGCCCGACCGTCACACCCCGCGCGTACCATGGGCGACACGATGACCGATCTCGCCGACACCGACCTGACCAGTGGCGCCCGACCCGACCCCGTGCCCGCCGGGCCGCCGTGGGTCGTGCCCACCAGCCTCTCCCCGTCGCGCGTCGAGTCGTTCCTCTCGTGCCCGCTCTCCTTCCGGTTCTCGAGCATCGAGAAGCTGCCCGATCTCCCGTCGGTCGCCAGCACCAGGGGCTCGCTGGTCCATCGTGCCCTCGAACTGCTCTTCGTGCATCCGGCCGCCGAGCGAACCCCCGAGGCGTTCGACCGCGCGGTCGAGGCGGCGATCGCCGAGTACCGCACCGACCCCGACTTCACCCTGCTCGATCTGACGCCCGAGCAGACCGACAAGTTCGACGCCGAGTGTCGTGCGCTCACGGCCAACTACCTCGAGATGGAAGACCCGACCCAGGTGCGCGAGATCGGTCTCGAACTGCGGCTCGAGGCCGCGGTCGGCGACCTCACGCTGCGCGGCATCATCGACCGGCTCGAACTCGATGCCGACGGCGAGCTGATCGTCACCGACTACAAGACCGGTCGGGCACCGAGCCCCAACTGGGAACGCAAGAGTCTCTCCGGCCTCAACTTCTACTCGTTCCTCTGCGAGTCGCTGTTCGGCAAGCGGCCCGCCGCGATCCGGTTGATGTACCTCAGCTCCAAAGAGACGATCACCGCGACGCCGTCCGAACAGTCCACGAAGTTCCTCACCACCCGCACCAACGCCGTCTGGAAGGCGGTGGCGACCGCCTGCGAGCGCGACGACTTCCGTGCTCGGCAGGGTCCACTGTGCAACTACTGCTCGTACCAGCAGTGGTGCCCGGAGTTCGGCGGCAACCCGGAGCTCGCCGCCACCGAGGCGCCCGTGGTGCTCGGTCGCCCGGCGCGAACGTGAACCGTCCCGACCCGCCGATCGGGCATCCTCCCGGTCAGGGCCGCTTCGGTCCGGCCGTCGACCGGTTCGACCAGGCGGCCGACGCATACCTCGAACGGTGGCGCGGCCATCCGGTGCTCGACGCCGTCATGACCGGCGCCACCCACGCCGGCGAGTTCAGCGCCATCTGGCACGTGTCGAGCCTGGCTCGGGGCACCGTCTCGGGCCGCCGCGACCAGGTGATCGGACTCGCGATCGGCCTCGGTGTCGAGAGCCTGGTCGTCAACCAGGGCCTCAAACGCATCTTCCGTCGTCCACGCCCCACCACCGACGGCGACGAACGCTTCGACATCCGGGCACCGTTGACCTCGTCGTTCCCGAGCGGTCACGCGTCGGCCGCAGCGTTCGCGGCGACGACCCTGATCGGGTGGGACGGCCGTCGCGGCGCACCACTCTGGGGCACGATGGCGGCGATCGTGGCCACCAGCCGGCCCTACGTCCGGATCCATCACGCCTCCGACGTCGTCGCCGGCGTGGCGGTCGGCGCGGCGATGGGCCTCGTGGCCCGACGGATCTTCCGACGCTCCGGTCTCGGCTGACCCTGCACCACGCGACCACCGGTCCCGTAGTCTGCGGTCATGACTGAGCTGCGCTTCGACCGCAACATGAGCGACGCCGAGGGTCTGATGTGGCGGCTCGAGAAGGACCCGCACCTGTCGTCCACCTTCGGCACGGTCACCCTGCTCGACCGGGCGCCCGACTTCGATTCGTTCCGTCGGCGGATGGAACGGGCAGTGGTCACGATCCCGCGCCTGCGCCAGCGCGTGATGCCGGCGCCCGCCAATCTCTCACCGCCGGTGTGGGTCGACGACGCCAACTTCGACATCGACGTTCACGTCCGTCGCATCGCCTGTCCGAAGCCGGGGTCGCTCCGGCAGGTGCTCGATCTCGCCTCGCTGATGATCGCCGATCCGTTCGACCGGACCCGGCCGCTCTGGCAGTTCGTCGTCGTCGAGGGGATGCGCGGCGGCAAGGCAGCCGTCATCCAGAAGATGCACCACACGATCACCGACGGCGAACGAGGTGTCGAACTCTCGCTGCAGTATCTCGATTTCGAACGCGATGCGCCGGAACCCCCGATCGTCCACCGCGAGATCGGCGACCACGGCGACACTGGTGATGCCGACGAGCCGATCGGCAACGAGGCGCTCAAAGGGTTCATCGCCGCCGGTCTCCGCCTTCCGATCGGCGTGGCCAAGCAGGTCCGCAATCTGCTCGCCGACCCGGGCGGCCTCCCCGATGCGTCGAGTGCCGCGGCCAAGACGTTCTCGGGCATCGTCTCCCAACTCTCCGAGACCGACGGGGCACGTTCGCCGCTGTGGACCGCCCGGTCGCTCCACCGCCGGGTCGAGACGGCACGAGCACCGTTCCGACCGACGAAGGACGCAGCGAAGCGGCTCGGCGGCACCCTCAACACCGCACTCCTGACCGCCGCAGCCGACGCCGCATCGGCCTACCACATCGAGATGGGCACCCCGACGGAAGCCTTGCGGGCCTCCATGGCGATCTCGACCCGCACCGAAGACTCCGGCGGCAATGCGTTCTCGCTCGCCCGCTTGCTCGTCCCGACCGGTGAGATGCCGATCGACGAACGGTTCCGAGCGATCCACGAGGCGACCTCGGTGGCCCGCGAGGCGAGCAAGACCGCCGGCCTCGACACCCTGGCGATGGTCGCCTCGGCGTTGCCCACGTCCGTCATCACACGATTGGCCCGGCAGCAGGGCCAGACGATCGACTTCGCGACGTCGAACGTCAAGGGTGCTCCCGTGCCGGTCTACATCTGCGGTGCACAGCTGCTCGAGATCTATCCGATCGGCCCGCTGGGCGGGGTCGCGTTCAATCTCACGCTGATGTCGTACCTCGGCAGCCTCGACATGGCGCTGAACATCGACACGGCGGCGGTGGCCGAACCAGAGCTCCTGGCGACGTGCCTGAGCCGGTCGTTCGACCGTTTGACGAAGGCCTGAGGCCCTCGAAGCGGGGGTGCCGGGTCAGTGCGCCGACGTCAGCAACATGCGGACGTCGAGGAGGAGGTCGGCGACCTCGCCGGACGACACCAGCTCACGTTGCATCATCTGCGCCAGCGCGCCGTCGATCACCGTGACGGCTTCGTTGAGCACCGCGGTTCGTGCGACAGCAGCTTCGTCGGTGTCGACGGTCGACGTTTCGGAGATGTCCTGATCGGTCATTGCCCTTCACGGTACCTCCGTTTGTGCGTGAGCGCGCGCACCTACGATGGAGCGGTGACTCACCGGGGCGGCGATGGCTGAACGAACCCTCAACGCCGTCGGCCTCCGGCTCGGCGAACACATCCGGTTCCGGCGCAACGACGCCGGCCGCTGGGTGATCGGCAAGGTCGCCCGTGTCGAACCCGACGGCAGCATCACACTCCACGATCCCGATGGCGCCGCCCGCTCGCTCCGTCCCGAGCGGGTGCAGGTCCGACGCCCCGGCAGTCGCGGTCGGCTCGTGTGGAAGACGGTCAGCGACGTCGCGGTGACGTGGGAACAGCTCGACCTGTTCGAGTGGTGAACCGAACGTCGCGCCGAACGTTGCTTCGGGTCAGCGACCCCCCGCACAGTTGACGAAGGTGCCCGTCACGTAGCCGGCTGCGTCCGAGGCCAGCCAGATGATCGCTTCGGCGACCTCGTCGGCGGTCCCACCTCGCTGCATCGGAACGTTGCCGGCGAGCCGTTCGACCCGATCGGGAACACCCGCCGACGCGTGGATGTCGGTCTCGATCAGCCCGGGTCGCACCGCGTTGACGCGAATGCCCTCGGTGGCGACCTCCTTCGCGAGACCGATCGTCATCGTGTCGATCGCGCCCTTGGTGGCGGCGTAGTCGATGAATTCGTCGGGGCTCCCCAGGTACGAGGCGGCCGACGACACGTTGACGATCGCTCCCCCGGCTCCCCCGTGACGCGTCGACATCCGTCGCACCGCCTCGCGAGCACCGACGAGTGCGCCGACCACGTTGACCGCGACCACCTCGCGCAGCCGGTCGATCTCCATGGCGTCGAGTCGCGACGTCCGGTGCAGGATGCCGGCGTTGTTGACGAACACCCGTGGCACCCCGATCTGTCGCTCGGTCTCGTCGAACAGCGCGACCACATCGTCCTCGACCGCGACGTCGCATCGGATCGCCACTGCGTCGGCACCGGCCGCCCGACACGCGTCGACCGTCGCCGTGGCCGCTTCGACCGCTGACACGTAGCCGATCGCCACGTCGTACCCGCGGCCGGCGGCCATGATCGCGGTCGCGGCGCCGATGCCCCTGCTTCCACCGGTGATGAGCGTGACGGGTCGATTCATTCCCCGAGTGTGCCACCACCGGTACGGTGGTTCCGTGCCCGATGCCTCAGAGAAGAACGACACGACATCCGCCCACGCCGAGATCGCCCGAAATCTGATCCATCTGCGGTCCGCAGTGGGCGGTCCGACGCTGTCGCCGGACGGCACTCGGGTCGCCACCGTGGTCGCGACGGTCGATCTCGACGAGAACACGACCCGTGCGAGCATCTGGCTCGACGGTGAACCGTTGACCGCCGGTCCGAGCGACTCTCAACCCGTCTGGTCGCCCGACGGCACCCGACTCGCGTTCGTCAGCCGCCGGGGCGACGACAAGAAGCAGACGACGCTGCACGTCCTGCCGGTCGACGGCCCCGGAGAACTCCGCACGGTGTGCAGCATGGTCGACGGCATCGGCGACGTCGCATGGTCGCCCGACGGTCTCCATCTCGCCTTCACGAGCCGCACCCGCGACGACCGGTACGACGCGAAGGACGTGTCCTGGCAGTCGCCGCGCAAGATCGAGCGGTTCCTGTCGCGCATGAACGGCGAGAACTGGATCTTCGATCGTCCACAGCACGTGTACGTGGTGTCGGCGAACGGCACGGGCACCCCGCGCAACCTGACGCCGGGTGACCACGAGTTCGGCGCCGTCGCCTGGACCCCGGACTCGTCGGCGATCGTGACCAGCGGGCGCGCCCACGAGAGCTGGGACGACGATCTCGCCGAAGACCTGTACCTCGTCCCGCTCGACGGCGAGCGCCGCGAGTTGACCCACCAGACCGGCGTGTTCGCCGCACCGGCGGTGTCGCCCGACGGGCGGTGGGCGGCGTGCATCGGCCTCGACAACCCACTCGAGTTCCCCCAGAACATGCGCATCGGCCTCGTACCGCTCGACGGTGGCCAACACCGGTGGATCAGCACCGACCTCGACCGCACGTTCTTCGCCATGACCTGCCCGCAGGCGCCGGTCTGGGAGAACGACGAGACGCTCCTGGCCGTCGCCGAAGACCGAGGCGAGACGCATCTGTACCGACTCGGCACCGACGGCCGGACACCGGAACGCATCACCGACGGTGCGATCTCGGTGCAGGGGTACGACACCCGTGGCGGGGTGCTCGCGACGACGAGGTCGACCGTGCACCACGGCGCAGAGCTGTGGCTCACGTCCGACGGCGACGACCGTCGCGTCACCCACGTCACCGAGGACTACCCCGGCTGGGAGAAGTTCGCCGTGCCGTGCGCTGACGGCAGCGACGAGATTGACGCCTGGATCGTGCGTCCCACCGACTTCGACGACGACGCGACCTACCCGGTGCTCCTCAACGTCCACGGCGGCCCGTTCACGCAGTACGGCGAGTACTTCTTCGACGAGGCGCAGATGCAGGCAGCGGCCGGATTCGTCGTCGTGATGTGCAACCCGAGAGGCGGCAGCGGACGCCACACCGCATGGGGCCAGGCGATCATGGGCCCGAAGCACCCGACGGCGCCCGGATCCGGATGGGGCACCGTCGACGTCGACGACGTGATGACCGTGCTCGACGCCGCACTCGACCGGTACCCGTTCTGCGACCGTGGCCGCGTCGGCATGCTCGGCGGCAGCTACGGCGGCTTCATGGCCACGACGTTGGCGGCCCGCTACGGCGACCGGTTCCGAGGCGTCTGTTCCGAACGTTCGGTCAACAACATGCTGACCGAGGAGTGGTCGTCCGACATCGCCACCTTTTTCCGGTCCGAGCACGGCCCGAACCCCGTCGAGGACCCCGAGGAATACCTCCGTATGTCGCCGATCACCATGGCGAAGGACATCGAGGTGCCGATGCTGATCATCCATTCCGAAGAGGACTACCGTTGCCCGATCAATCAGGCCGAGGAGCTGTGGGTCACGCTGCGCCTCCTGAAGCGCGACGTCACCTTCTACCGATTCCCCGGCGAGAACCACGAACTGTCACGCGCCGGTTCGCCCGTCCACCGACGGATGCGGGCCGAGATCATCCTCGATTGGTTCGCCGAACGACTCGCCGCCACCTGACGTCGAAGCGACCTCCTGCGCCATCCGCTCGTCTGCCACACTGGCGCGACCATGAGCGCCCGGCCGTCCCTCGTCGCCCGGCTGGCGATCGCTGCGTCGATCACGGCCGGAGCGTCCGTCGCGCCGGCGTCGACCACGCGAGCCGAGGGTCCGACGCCCGACATCGAGGCGACCGACTGGCCGGTCGACATCCGACCGATCGGTTCGACGACGGCGGCACGGTTCGAACGACTCGGACCGACCACCGGCGAACACGTCGACCTCCTCGGCATCGGCGAATGGCACACCGCCGGCATCGACGGGAGCGGCGTCACGATCGGCGTCATCGACTTCTTCGACGTGTCCCGATACTGGGATCCGAACGAGCACGGCCCGACACCGGTCGCCGGGATCACCGCCGTGTGCTTCGACGCCGGCCTCGATTGCACCCACGAGTTCTTCGACGGGGTCGACGCCGGCGGTGACGACCACGGCGTCGCGGTCGTCGAGACGATCCGCGACGCCGCACCCGGCGCCGAGCTCCTGATCGGTCAGGCAACGACGATCGACGACTATCGACGTCTCGTCGACTGGTTCATCGAGCACGACGTCGACATCATCAGCCGGTCGTTGGGCAATCGGTACGACGGCCCGGGCGACGGTCGCGGACCGCTCGACGAGATCGTCGATCATGCCGTCGCCCACGGAGTGCTCTGGATCAACTCGGCGGGCAACAACGGACGCGGCAAGTACTACCGTCATCCGGTCCGACTGATCGGCGACCGCGTGGCGTTCGGCCCCACCGGCAGCGACACGTTCCTACGCTTCACCGGCTGCGTCTCCCTCGGCGGGATCCGGTGGGTCAACGACTGGGATGTGCCGCCCGCCGAGCGCACCGACTACGACGCCTACCTGTGGGAGTCGCCGACGGGTGACCCGGCGGCCGGTTCCATCGTCGACTCGTCCCGCAATCGCCAGCGATTCGGCGATCCCCCGATCGAGAACTTCCCGACGCGCCGTTGCCCGGCGCCCGGGACGTCGCTGTATCTGCAGCTCCGCTGGGGTGGCGGCGGGATCAGTGGCGACGTGATCGAGATCCTCGACTACGGATCCGGCATCGCGACCTTCACCACGGCCGCGGGCTCGGCAGCGGTGTCGGTGGTCGACTCGCTCAACCCCGGGGTCGTCGCGGTCGGGGCGATCGACCCGTCGAACGGCGGCGAGATCGCCCAGTACAGCTCCAGAGGTCCCTCCAACGACGGCCGGACGCTGCCCGACATCGCCGCGCCGGCGAACTTCGCGAACACCGTCCAGGGCCGGTTCGTGGGCACCAGCGCCGCTGCGGCAGCCGTGGCCGGCGCGGCCGCCCTGGTCATCGACGCCGGTCTCGCCGCCGATCCGACCACGACCGCCGATCTCCTCAGGCACTTCACGATCGATCGCGGAGCGACGGGGCCCGACACCGAATACGGACACGGAGAGTTCCGCTTGCCCGCTCCTCCGACCCGCGTCGACGACCGGCCGTCGCGGTTCGTCGGGCTCGACACACCGACGCGGGTGCTCGACACGCGGGCCGGCACGTCGACCGGACCGACCGAGCTCACCGGCCGCGTCGAACGAGGCGACATCCTCACCCTGCCGGTCACCGGGCTGAGCGGTGTGCCCCACGAGGGGGTCACGGCCGTCGCGATCAATCTCGTCGCCGTCGACGCAGATCGACCCAGCTATCTGCAGGCGTTCCCGACAGATGCGTCACGGCTCGGCGGCGCGTCGACCGTCAACATCGACGCGGCCGGGCAGACACGGGCGAACTTCGCGATCGTGCCGGTCGGTGCCGACGGGTCGATCTCGATCTATTCGATCGCCGGCGGACACGTCGTCGCCGACCTGCTCGGCTGGTTCGAGGTCGCCCCGGGACCGGTGGCCGCCGGACGTTTCGTCGAGCTCGACACCGCGCAGCGGCTGCTCGACACGCGGCGAGACGTCCCGGTCGCCCCCATCCGGTCGGGCCAGATCCTCGACATCCCGATGCCGGCACGTGTCGACGCAGGGTCGATCGACGCCTTGGTGGTCACCGTGACCGTGGCCGATCCGAGCGCTCCCGGTTGGGTCCAGGCGTTCCCGACCGACCGAGCCGGCGCGGTCGGCGCCACGTCCACCGTCAACACCGGACCCGGCGGGGCGGTCGCGAACACGGCGATCGTCCCCGTGTCCGGCGGCGGCATGTCGGTGACCGCGTTCTTCGCCGGTGACGGGTCGTCCGACGTCGTCGTCGACGCCGTCGGCTACATCACGTCGTCGTCGGTCGCCGCCGACACGGCCGGACGGTACGTGCCCGTCGTCCCGGGACGCGCCTACGACTCTCGCCGCACGGCCGATCGGCTCACCGACCGTTCGGTGGTCATGGTCGATGCCTCGGATGCGCCAGGTGTCAACGTCCCCGGATCGGCGACCGCCGTCGTCTGGAACGCTGCGATCGTCGCGGCGGATCGTCCCGGTTTCGCCCGCTCGTGGTCGCCACGGGCAGCCGAACCCGGCACGTCGACACTCAACTGGTCACGCGCCGGCGAATTCCGGGCCGGCGCCGTGATCAGCGCCGTGGCCGACGGACGCTCCTGGTTCCGGATCGACGACGGAGACGCCGACCTGCCGACGAGGGTCGGCGACCTGGTCGTCGACGTCTCGGGCTACTTCACCTGACGGTCACTCGGCCAGCCACGCGTCGATCAGTTTCCGGGCGATCGAGATCCCGGGCGGGATCATCGGCAGGTCGTCGCGGCGATACCAGCCGGCATCCATGATCTCCGTCGGATCGCACTCGATCTCGCCCGACTCGTAGTCGGCTCGGAACCCGATCATGAGACTGTTCGGGAACGGCCACGGCTGGCTGCCGAAGTACCGGGCGTTGGTCACGTGGATACCGACCTCTTCGTGGACCTCGCGGAGCACCGCGCCCTCCAACGACTCACCGGGCTCGACGAATCCGGCGAGACAGGAGTACATCGGGATCGTCCACTGCACACCACGGGCGAGCAGCGCCTCCTGGTCGGCGCCCGCCGGTCCACGGGTGACGAGCGTGATCATGGCCGGCGACAGACGCGGGAAGGCGACGAGCGCGCACGCTGGGCACTGCATCGAGCGCTCGTTCGACGACAGTTCGGTCGGTGTACCGCATCGGCCGCAGTACCGGTGTGTACGAGCCCACTCGACGATCTGCACGGCACGGCCGGCCGCCAGCCAGTGCGGTTCGGGCGCCCGCCCGTGGAACGCCCGCAGGTCGACGGCGGCGCCGTAGCTCGGGTCGTCGTCGCCGTCGGGGACGTCGACCGCCCACCACGCCTGGGCCTCGACGAACCCGATGAAGTGCGACGACCAGTGCGGCTCGGCCGGCCGGTCGTCGACGAACACGGTCGCGCCGATCACGTGGACGTACCGATGTTCCCCGGTGTGTTCGGCTGGCGGAACGTTCATGGGCCGAAACGTCATGCCCCGTACGTAGCACAAGCGAACGCCGTGGCCCACGAGCGGGCGAGCACCACGCCTGCGGAATGGGATTCGGTCGCGTTGGTCCGTACCATCGGGTGGGAACACGTTCCAGCCACCGTTGACCGATCTGGAGGGACCATGAGCTTCACCGTCATCGCCGCCGAGGAACTGCTGGCGGCGCGCTACCAGATGGCGATCTCGCTCGGGTTCCACATCATCCTGTCGTGTTTCGGCGTCGCCTTCCCGGCGATGATCTACGTCGTCCACCGGCGTGGGATCCGCAACGACGACGCCGAGGCGCTCGCACTCGCCAAGAAGTGGGGCAAGGCTTCGGCGGTACTCTTCGCCGTCGGTGCCGTGTCGGGCACGATCCTCAGCTTCGAGATGGGTCTGCTGTGGCCGGGGCTCATGTCGAAATACGGCGACGTCATCGGCCTGCCCTTCGCGCTCGAAGGCATCGCATTCTTCCTCGAGGCGATCTTCATCGGCATCTACCTGTACGGGTGGGGCCGCCTCCGGCCCGAGGTGCACCTGCGCACCCTGATCCCGATCATGGGTGCGGGGCTGTTCGGCACGTTCTGCATCCTCGCCGTGAACTCCTGGATGAACGCCCCGGCCGGGTTCACGCTCCTCGACGACGGCACGGTCACCGACGTCGACCCGCTCGCCGCGATGTTCAACGACGCGCTGATCCCCCAGTTCCTCCACATGTGGGTGGCGACGTTCGTCGTCGCCGGGTTCCTCGTCGCCGGCGTCTACGCGGTCGGCATGCTGCGCGGCCGACGCGACCGGTCGCACCGGATCGGGTTCACCGTGCCCTTCGTGTTCGCTGCGATCGCCGCGCTCTGCCAGCCCGTGATCGGCCACATCGCCGGCATGCGACTCGACACCGGCCAGCCGTCGAAGCTGGCGGCGATGGAACTCGCGACCGAGACCGAGACCAACGCACCGGTGCTGATCGGCGGGTTCCTGATCGACGGCGAGGTCAAGGGAGGGATCGAGATCCCGAAGCTCGCCTCGTTGCTGGCCGGCAACTCGTTCGACACCGAGATCATCGGCTTCGACCAGATCCCCGACGACGAACAACCGCCCGCCAACATCGTGCACTGGTCGTTCCAGACGATGATCGCCGCCGGGACCACCATGATCGGCATCGGCGCCTGGTGGGCGTGGCGGCGGCGCCGACACGGCGAACTCGGCGTGTTCGACTCCGTGTGGTTCCTCCGCGCCGCCGTCGCGGCCGGACCGCTCGCCGTGATCGCGCTCGAGGCCGGGTGGATCACGACCGAGGTCGGACGGCAACCGTGGATCGTGTACCGCGTGATGCGGGTCGAAGAGGCGGTCACCTCCAACTCGGGGATCTGGATCAGCCTCGTCGCGATGATCATCGTGTACGCGAGCATGGCGGTGATGGCCACCAGGGTCCTGCGCGGCATGGCGCGTCGATGGCGCGAGGACGACACGGTCGACCTGCCGACGCCCTACGGGCCGAACAGCGAACTCGTCCGGTCGGGGGACGTGTCATGACGATCGCCGACGTCGCCGCCGCGCTCCTGTTCCTCGGCGTGGTCGCGTACGCGATCCTGGGCGGTGCCGACTTCGGGAGCGGCGTCTGGGACCTGCTCGCCGGAGGGGCCCGGGACGGCGCCCACCTCCGCTCGCAGATCGACCGCTCGATCGGCCCGGTCTGGGAAGCGAACCACGTCTGGCTGATCTACGTGCTCGTGTTCCTCTGGACGGGATTCCCGACGGCGTTCGGGGCGATCATGACCACCCTGTTCGTCCCGTGGCTGCTCGTCGGGCTCGGGATCGTCCTGCGCGGCGGCGCGTTCGCGTTTCGCAAGTTCTCGTCGACCGTGCGCGAGGCGCGGTTGCACGGCATCGTCTTCGCCGCGTCGTCGGTGGTCACGCCCTTCTTCCTCGGCATGATCGCCGGTGCGATCGCGAGCGGCCGGGTGCCGGCCGACGGCAACGGCGACATCTGGCGTTCGTGGACCGGGGCGACGTCGTGGGTCGGCGGGGCGCTGGCCGTGCTCACGGTCGCGTTCCTGGCCGCCACGTTCCTGGCCGCCGACGCCGAACGGGGTGGCCGCCACGAGCTCGCGGTACAGATCGGGAGCCGAGCGCTGTGGAGCGGCATCGTCGCCGGCGCGGCGTCACTCGCCGCCGCGGTGGCGATCGAACTCGACGCGGAGACGCTGGCCGACGGTCTGCACGGTCGCGGACTCGCGCTCGTGGCCCTCTCCGCCGCGTCGGGGATGGCGACGCTCGTACTGCTCCGCAAACGGCGGTGGGCCCTCGCCAGATTGACCGCGGTCGCGGCCGTCGGCTCGATCGTGATCGGTTGGGGCGTCGCCCAGTACGACTGGCTGCTCGTCGACGAGATGACCATCGCCGACGGTGCCGGCGCTCGTTCCACCTTGATCGGGCTGATCATCGTGTTCCTGGCCGCCGCCGTGACTGCGGTCCCGGCGATGATCTGGCTGTTCGTCCTCGTCAACCAGGACGAGTGGCAGGAGGACTCCGGCACCCCGGGGTGACGACAAGATGGGACGAGAGCGGCCGCCTCAAGAATGCCTCGACCCGTCCCGATACGAACCTGTGGACGTGTCCGACGACGAACTGACAGGCCGGTGAATCTCGGTCTCGACGTCCGATCGACGCTCCCGCGATCCGACCTGTCGCGTCGACTGTCGGGTCCCTTCCTGGCGTCGCTGAACCGGAGCACCCCGACGGCAGTCTGCATGGCAGCCGTCGCGCTCGCCGTCTCGTGGATGGTCAACGTGCTCGCCGGCGGGGCGAACCACATGCCGCCCCACGGTTTCTACGTGCCGATCCTGTTCGCCGCGGTGAGGTTCGGTGGGCGAGGCGCCGTCTGCTCGGGTGCCGCGGCGATGATCCTCGCCGGCCCACTGCTCCCGGCCGACGTCGACGCCGGCACGGCCCAGGTGCCGCGCGAGTGGATCATCCGCGGCGTCTTCTTCGTGGTGATCGGGCTGTGCGTCGCCGGTCTCGTCCAGGCGGCGGTGTCCCGTGAGCGCCGGATGCTCGACCGCGCTCGCGTGCAATCCGAAATCGCGGCCGCGCTCGCCGCACGGCAGTTCCGCCTCCGATACCAACCGATCGTGTCGCTCGACGGCACCGACGTCGTCGGGGTCGAGGCGCTCATCCGCTGGGAGCACCCCACTCGAGGGCTGCTCGCGCCGGGTGCGTTCATCGAGTTCGCCGAGGAGACCGGCCAGATCATCGACATCGGCCGCTGGGTGCTCACCGAGGCCTGTCGGCAGGTCGCGTCGTGGCGGGGCGAACTCCTGGACGGTGTGGACGACTTCGGAGTGGCGGTCAACATCTCGGCCCGCGAACTCAACGAACCGTCACTCGTCGACGCGATTCGTGACGTCCTCACATCGACCGGATTGCCGCCGCACTGGCTGCACCTCGAGGTCACCGAGACGGCGATCATCACCGACCTCGACACGTCGGAACGCCACCTCCGGGCGATCAAGGCGCTCGGGGTCAAGCTCGCGGTCGACGACTTCGGGGTCGGCTACGGCTCGATGACGTACCTGAGCCGGTTCCCGATCGACATCGTCAAGATCGACCGATCCTTCGTGGCGCCGATCGCCGAGCACAGTGAGCCACGCAACGTCGCGGGTGGCATCGTGCTGCTCGCACGCAGCCTCGGGATGCAGACCGTCGCCGAAGGCGTCGAAACGATCGACCAGGCGAATGCGCTCCGTCAGCTCGACTGCGATCACGCCCAGGGCTGGCTGTTCGGCCACCCCGAGACACCCACCGCGAGCGCGGATCGTCTGCGCGACCAGCGACGCCGACAGACCGAGCAGGACGTGCTGGTCGATCAGCGGGGCACGCCGACCCGCCGACGGTCCTGAACGCCGGAGCCGACAGGTCGGCCGACCGCGTCGGGATCAACCAACGTCGTCGATGGCTGCCTGGAGCGCTGCGATGCCCTCGTCGAGCTCGTCGGCGGTGACGTTGAGCATCGGGGCGAGCCGGACCACGTTGCCGTAGAGGCCACCCTTGCCCACCAACAGACCGTGTCGGCGGCATGCCTCGTGGAACTCGCCGGTGCGCGCCTTGTCGGGTTCGGTCCCGCCCGGCTCGCAGACCTCGAACGCCCACATCAAGCCGCGTCCGCGCATCTCGGCGATCCACGGGGTGGCGTCGGCGACGGGCTGCATCGCTGACGCGAAGCGCTCGCCCATCGTCTTGGCGTTGCCCTGGAGGTCCTCGTCGAGGACGGTCCGGAGGGTGGCGGCGCCGGCCGCCGCCGACAGCGGGTTGCCGCCGAACGTCGAGAACTGCAGCACGTCGATCGTGTCCATGATGTCGGCTCGGGCGACGACGCCGGCCAGCGTGATGCCGTTGCCGACGCCCTTGGCGAACGTGAGCATGTCGGGGACGATGTCGTGCGCCTGGTAGCCCCAGAAGTGCTCACCGGTGCGCCCCCAACCGGTCTGCACCTCGTCGGAGATGAACAGGATCCCACGATTGGAGAGTTCCTTGCCGAAGGCGGTGAACAAGCCGTCCGGCGGCGTCGCGAAGCCCCCGACGCCCTGGATCGGCTCGGCGATCATCGCCGCCACGTCGCCGGCCGAGGTCATGTCGAGGACCTGCACCAGATCGTCGACGCAGGCCGCCGTGAAGGCGTCGTCGTCGAGGTCGCGGAACGGCGACCGGAGCCGGTAGCCGCCGTGGACGAACTGCACCTGGAGACCCGAGTGCGACGTGGACCGCCACGACGAGTGCGACGTGATCGCCTGCGTGGAGAACACGCGGCCGTGGTAGCTGTTGCGGACCGCCAGGATCTGGTTCGACTTCCGGTACGAGGTGGCCAGGAGCAGCGCCGCGTCGTTGGCCTCGCTGCCCGATGGCGTGAAGTACACGCGGGCGTCGGGGATGCCCGACGCCTCGCAGACCATCTCGGCGAACTCGATCATCGGCTCGCTGAGGTACAGCGTCGAGGTGTGGAGCACCTTCGCCGCCTGTGACTGCACGGCAGTGGTGACCGCCGGGTGGTTGTGACCGATCATCGTGGTCAACACACCACCGAAGAAGTCGAGGTACCGGGTGCCGTCGAGGTCGAACACGTAGGAGCCCTCACCGTGATCGATCGCGATCGGGTCGGCGTAGTACGGCGACAGGAACGACGGGAGCACACGGCGGTAGCGGGCGGCGAGTTCTGCGCTGGTTGTCACGAGCGGAACGCTAGTGCTCCGCGGCGACCGTGTCGCCCACCGCTGCCGGTTTCGGCCCGCTCACCCGGGTTGCAATTGTTTGTCCGTACATTTAGCATTGTTTGTACGGACATACGACCGGTCCGGCACTCCCATGACGACACTCCTCCACCGCATCGCCCCCATCACCGCATGGGCACCCGGCTACGACCGTCGCAACCTCCGCAGCGACGTCATCGCGGGGTTCACCGTCTCAGCGCTCCTCGTGCCGCAGGGCCTCGCGTACGCACTGCTCGCCGGGCTCCCGCCCCAGGTCGGGCTCTACGCCTCGATCGTTCCGGTCATCGTCTACGCGATCTTCGGCACCTCGCGGCAACTCGCCGTCGGACCGGTCGCGATCGTGTCGCTGATGACCGCCACCGCCCTCGGCGGGCTGTACGAACAGGATTCCGAGTCCTACCTCGCCGGCGCGGCGGTGCTCGCGCTGCTCGTCGGAGCCGTGCACCTGGTCCTCCGCTTCGGCCGGCTCGGTTTCGTCACCAACTTCCTCTCCCACTCGGTGCTGGTCGGATTCACCGCGGCGTCGGCCGTGATCATCGTCGCCTCGCAGATCAAGCACGTGCTGGGCATCTCGATCCCGCGCACCGATTCGGTACTCGAGACCGCCGTCGAGGTCGTCAAGGGCGCCGACGCCACCCACGCCGCCACGCTCGCACTCGGCTCGAGCTGCATCGTGGCCTTCCTCGTGCTCAAGCGGTTCGCCCGCAAGGTGCCGGCCGCGCTGGTCGTCCTGGTGGCCTCGATCGCCGCGTCGCAACTGCTCGATCTCGAGTCACGCGGCGTCTCGACCGTCGGCGAGATCCCGAACGACCTGCCCGGGTTCTCGATCCCGACGTTCGACGGCAGTGCTCTCGGCACACTCGTGACCGCCGCGATCGCGATCACCCTCGTCGGATTCATGGAGTCGATCGCCGTCGCCAAGGTCTACGCCCGTCGCCACCGCTACGACATCGAACCGAACCAGGAACTGTTCGGCCTCGGCATGGCGAACGTCGCCTCCGGGTTGATCGGTGGATTCCCGGTGACCGGTGGATTCTCGCGAACCGCGGTCAGCGACGCCGCCGGGACCAAGACGCCGCTGGCGTCGATCATCGCCGCCCTGCTCATCATCCCGACGGTGCTGCTCCTCACCCCGATCTTCGCCGCGCTCCCCAACGCTGCGCTCGGTGCCACGATCATCGTGGCCGTCATCAACCTCGTCGACGTCGCCGAGATGCGCCACATCGCCCGGGTCAAGCGGTCCGATCTGATCGGTCTCTGGATCGCCTTCACGGCGACGCTCGTGTTCGGCATCGAGCTCGGCATGTTCATCGCGATCGTCGCCTCGATGCTGGTCGTGTTCGCCCGCATGTCACGACCACACTCGGCGACGCTCGGCCGCATTCCCGACACGACCAACTACCGCAACGTCGACCGCTTCCCCGCCGCGGGCGTCGAATCGGGCATTCGCGTGATCCGCATCGACGCCGCGCTGTCGTTCGTCAACGCCCAGCACGTGAAGGACCTGTGTCTCGGCGAAGCGCGACGGATCGACGACCCGCCGCGTGTGCTGATCGTCGACTGCTCGGGCATCAACGACATCGACGCAACCGGCGTCGAAGCGCTCAGCGAGATCTTGAACGAGCTCGACCCGACGTCCGTGTCGCTCCACCTGTGCGACGTGAAGGGTCCCGTCCGGGACGTGCTGCACCGCGCCGGCCTCTGGGGTCGTCTCGACGGACGCGTCCATGCGACCGCCCACCAGGCCGTCGAGGCCGTGCAGGGCCGCTGCGACGCGACGACGTCGCTCCGCGCGGCCGGCGTCGACGAACGACCGACCGTCACGTCCGACGCCATCACCACACCAACCGACACCACACCAACCGACACCACACCAACCGACACCACACCAACCGACACCACTGCAATCGAGAGGATCTCATGACCACCACCGACACCGCGCCCACCGGCAACGCCACGGCCACCACCAACCAACCCGTGCACCCGAGCGAGCTCCAGCGATTGCTCGAACGCGATCCCCAGACGCGGATCCTCGACGTCCGCACGAGCGGAGAGTTCGCCTCCGTACACATCCCCGGGTCGTTCAACGTCCCCCTCAGCACCCTCTCGGAACAGGTTCGCGACGTCGCCCGGATCGGTCACCCGGTCGTCCTCGTCTGTCAGTCGGGCGCCAGGGCGGCCACCGCACACGAGACGTTGAACGCCGCCGGCAAGAGCGATCTCCGAGTGCTGCAGGGCGGCATCGGCAGCTGGCTCGCGAGCGGCGGCGACGTCGTACGGGGTGAGGAGAAGTGGGGACTCGAGCGGCAGGTCAGGGCGGTCGCCGGGGGCATCGTGCTCGCGTCGATCCTCTCGAGTCTCCGTCTTCCGAAGCTCCGATTCCTCGCCGGAGGCGTCGGGCTCGGCCTGCTCGTGTCGGCGCTGACCGACACGTGCACGATGGGCACGGTCCTCGCCAAGCTCCCGTACAACCGGGGTCCCGAGTGCGACCTCGAGTGCGTGCTCCGTGACATCGCCGCCGACGACCGAAAGATTGCTTGATCCCCAATGTCCGTACATCTAGAGTCCACAGCAGAACGAAAGGAGCGGGGGCTCATGAAGTTCAACCAGTACTACCTCGAGTGTCTCTCACACGCGTCCTATCTCATCGGGGATGAGACCAGCGGACGAGCGGTCGTCGTCGATCCCCAACGCGACGTGGCCGAGTACATCGCCGATGCCGCCGAGGCGGGTCTCACGATCGAGCTCGTGATCGAGACGCACTTCCACGCCGACTTCCTGTCGGGCCACCTCGAACTCGCCGAGGCGACCGGGGCGGAGATCGTCTACTCCTCGGTCGCCGAGACCGAGTTCGAGTCGACCGGCGTCGACGACGGCGAGCGGTACTCGCTCGGCGACGTGCAGCTCGAGTTCCGGCACACGCCGGGCCACACGCCCGAATCGATGAGCATCGTCGTCTACGAACACGCCAACGACGAGGTGCCACACGCCGTCCTCACCGGCGACACGTTGTTCATCGGCGACGTCGGTCGACCCGACCTCCTGTCGTCGATCGGGTTCACCCGTGAAGAGCTCGCCAACAGCCTGTACGACTCCCTCCACGGCAAGCTGATGACACTCCCCGACTCGACCAGGGTCTACCCGGCGCACGGGGCCGGATCGTCGTGCGGCAAGAACCTCTCGACCGAACTCTGGTCGACGATGGGTGATCAGAAGGCGACCAACTACGCGCTGTTGGCACCCGACAAGGCGACGTTCCTCGAGCTCGTCACCGAGGGACAACCACCTGCGCCGGGCTACTTCGTCTACGACGCGATCCTGAATCGCAAGGAGCGCGAGCTCCACGACGAAACCGAACCCCCGGAGCCGATGTCCTACGACGAGATGCTCGCAGCGCTCGACGCGGGGGCGGTGTTGATCGACGGCCGCAACCCCGAGGAGTTCGCTGCCGGGCATCTCCGACAGGCGGTGAACGTCGGTCTCGAAGGTCGCTACGCCGAGTTCGCCGGCTCGGTGATCTCGCCCGACGTCGACATCGTCCTCGTCACCGAGCCCGGGCAGGAGCTCGAGGGCAAGAACCGGCTCGCCCGCATCGGTTTCGACCGGGTGATCGGCGCCCTCGAGCAGCCCTACAAGGTCATGTTCAAGCATCGTGACGACGTCCAGATCGCATCGCGCCTCACGGCGTCGGCATTCGTGGCCGCACGGGCAGCGATGCCCGAGCTCCAGGTCGTCGACGTGCGAAACCCCGGCGAGCTCGAACAGGGCATGGTGCCGGGAGCGGTGCCGATCCCCGTCGGTCAGCTGCCCGACCGGGTCGGTGAGCTCGATCCGGCCAAGCCGACCATCGTCTACTGCGCCGGCGGCTATCGCTCGTCGGTCGCGGCCAGCGTGCTCCGCTCGCGTGGCTTCGCCGACGTGAGCGACATCCTCGGCGGTTACGGGGCACTCGACCTGACCGACTCGGTGGCCGGCACCTGACCACGACGACGAGACCGGCCGGACGGTTTCCGGCGACACGACCGACAACGATTCGACAGGGGGTTCGATGACACGACTGGGGTTCGCCCTACTGAGCGACAGCTGCATCGGCTGCCACGCGTGCACCGTCGCGTGCAAGAGCGAACACGACGTGCCGCTCGGCGTGAACCGGACCTGGGTCAAATACATCGAGACCGGTTCGTTCCCGAACACCGGGCGGTCGTTCTCGGTCATGCGGTGCAACCAGTGCGACGACGCGCCGTGCATGACCATCTGTCCGACCAGCGCGCTGTTCCGTGCGCCCAACGGCGTGGTCGACTTCGACGACGACAACTGCATCGGGTGCAAGTCGTGCATGAACGCGTGTCCGTACGACGCGCTCTACATCAACCCCGACACGAACACCGCGCACAAGTGCAACTTCTGCAACCACCGGGTCGAGGTCGGGCTCGAACCGGCGTGTGTCGTGGTGTGTCCGACCCAGGCGATCGTCACCGGGGACCTCGACGACCCGGACTCGGCGGTGTCGAAGATCGTCGCCCGCGAGCAGGTCGCCGTCCGCGCCCCCGAACAGGGCACGAACCCGAAGGTGTTCTACCGCGGCGTCAGCCAGGCGTCCCTCGACCCGACCCGCACCCGGATCGCCGACGACGGGATGATCTGGGCCGACACCACGCCATCGCACCCGACGATCACGCCCGTGATGGCCGAGCACGCCG
The DNA here is from genome assembly GCA_033344875.1 of Ilumatobacteraceae bacterium. Taxonomy (NCBI): domain Bacteria; kingdom Bacillati; phylum Actinomycetota; class Acidimicrobiia; order Acidimicrobiales; family Ilumatobacteraceae; species Ilumatobacteraceae bacterium. Next base: position 924,143 of record JAWPMO010000001.1, read on the forward strand.
GCACCGGAGTCGTCGCTCGCACCGCGTACACGACGGCGCAGCAGATGACCTGGAAGTCGAAGGTGTCGGGCTACCTCGTCACCAAGGCGATCGCGGCCGGCACGATGTTGCTCGCCTCGCTGCTCGTCGTGCTCGGCCACGGCGACGACCAGGCGGCCGTCGGCGTGACCCCGCCGATCATCGCCGGGTTGTTCACCGCGATCACGGGTGCGCTGCTGATCTCGGACCTCAAGCAACCACGACGGTTCCTCTACATCCTGACCCGCTCCAACACCTCGTCGTGGCTCGTGCGCGGTGCATGGATCCTGGGGGCGTTCACTGCGCTCGCCGCGGTGTGGGGCGTGTTCGGCCTCGCCGATGCCGGTGGGCCACTCCAGGTGCTCGCGCTCCCGATCTCACTGCTCGCGGCCGGCGTCGCCGGGTACACCGCGTTCCTGTTCGGACAGTGCGAGGGCCGCGACCTGTGGCAGACACCGCTGCTCCTCCCGATCCTCCTGGCCCAGGCCGTCGTCGCCGGCGGCGCCACGTTCGCCGTACTCGACGTGTTCATGGCGGTTCCCGAGGCGCGCACGCTCTGGGTCGTCACCCTCGGCGCGCTCGGAGCACTCGCCGTGCTGATCGCGGCCGAGCTCTGGTCGAAGGGCTCACGCCATGTCGAACTCGCGACGCTCGAGATGACCCGTGGCGAGTACGCCGGCCAGTTCTGGTTCGGTGGGATCCTCAACGGCGTCGTCGTCCCGTCCGCGCTGCTGACCTTCGCCGTCGCCACCGACACCGCCGGCCCGTGGCCCGCCGCCTGCGCCGGGGCCGCTGCCCTCTTCGGCCTGTTCGCCTACGAGGACGCCTTCGTCCGCGCCGGCCAATCCGTCCCCCTCTCATGATCACGAGTTGTGCCAGGCACAACTCGCGATGGAAGGAACTCACATGACGCTGTCACCGCATCCGCCGCACGACCGGTGGCACGACTGGACCGAACTCGACGCGAAGGCGTGGCCGAACAAGGTCGAGCGGAACTACACGGTCGTGCCGACCACGTGCTTCAACTGCGAGGCGGCGTGCGGGCTGACGGCGTTCGTCGACAACGAGACGGGCGAGATCGCCAAGTTCGAGGGCAACCCCGAGCACCCGGCGAGCCGAGGCCGCAACTGTGCCAAGGGCCCCGCCACGCTCAACCAGGTCGACGACCCGGAACGGATCCTGTACCCGATGAAGCGCACCGGTGACCGCGGTGGGGGCGGCTGGGAGCGGATCACCTGGGACCAGGCGCTCGACGAGATCGGCGGCCGCATCCGCACCGCGCTGCAGGAGCACCGGACCAACGAGATCATGTACCACGTCGGCCGCCCGGGCGAGGACGGCTACACCGAACGGGTCCTCAAGGCGTGGGGTGTCGACGGCCACAACAGCCACACCAACATCTGCTCGTCGAATGCGCGCATCGGCTACCAGTCGTGGATGGGCCACGACCGCCCGTCGAGCGACTTCGCCAACGCCGAGGTGATCTTCCTGATCTCGGCCCACCTCGAGGCCGGCCACTACTTCAACCCGCACGCACAGCGCATCATGGAGGGCAAGGAGAAGGGCGCCACGGTGATCTGCGTCGACCCGCGGCTGTCCAACACCGGCGCCAAGGCCGACTACTGGCTCGCCACCTGGCCCGGCACCGAGCCGTTCATGCTGCTCGCCATCGCCCGACTGCTGATCGAGAACGGCACCTGGCAGCGCGACTTCGTCCGGCGGTGGGTGAACTGGGAGACGTACCTGACCGAGACCCGTCCCGACCTGCCGTGCGAGTTCGAGTCGCTGGAGCAGGCGTTGCTCGACGAGTACGCGGACTACACGCCGGAACGGGCCGAACACGTCAGCGGCGTGAAGGCCGACACGATCCGCGAGATCGCCGAGATCATCGGTGCCCACCCGACGAAGTTCGCGAGCCACAACTGGCGGGCTGCCGGCGCCGGCAACCTCGGCGGGTGGCAGGTGGCGCGCTGCCTGTTCTTCCTGAACGTGCTGACCGGCTCCGTCGCCACCAAAGGTGGCACCGCCGGCAACGGCTGGAACAAGTTCGTCCCGCATCCGCCGAAGGGCGGCCAGCCGATCACGACGTGGAACGAGATGTCGTGGCCGAAGGAATACCCGCTCTCGTACCACGAGATGTCGATCCTGCTCCCCCATTTCCTCAACGAGGGGCGCGGCAAGCTCGACACGTACTTCAGCCGGGTGTACAACCCGATCTGGACCAATCCCGACGGCTTCTCTTGGATGGAGGCGCTCCTCGACGAGAGCAAGGTGGAATGCCACGTCGCACTCACCCCCACCTGGTCCGAGACCGCGTGGTACGCCGACTACGTGCTGCCGATGGGTGTCGGTTCCGAGCGCCACGACGTGGCGAGCTTCGAGACCCACTCCGGCCGCTGGATCGGCTTCCGCCAGCCGGTCATGCGGCGCTACGCAGAACTCAAGGGCGAGGACACGGGCGCCGACCACCGGACCCACGAGTTCAACAAGGGTGAGGTCTGGGAGGAGAACGAGTTCTGGGTCGACCTGTCGTGGCGGATCGACCCCGACGGGTCGCTCGGCATCCGGCAATTCTTCGAGAGCGACGAGCGGCCTGGCACGCCGATGGGTGTCGACGAGTACTACGGCCGGATGTTCGCCGAGAGCGTGCCGGGCCTGGCCGACGACGCGGCCGCGGCCGGCCAGACACCGCTCGACTACATGCGCGACCGAGGCGCCTACGCCGTGCCCGGCCAGATGTACGAGCCGTACGAGCGGGTGGTCGATCCCGACGAGGTCGCCGACTGCACGAAGGACGCAGCCGGCGTGTTCCGCAAGCCCGGGACCGAGGGGTCGTGGGACGGCGCCGACGGCACCCTCGACGGGCTCCACCTCGCCAAGCTCGGCGACGGCTCCCCTGCCGTCGAGGTCGACGGCGAGGCCAAGGAGGGGTTCCCGACCCCGTCGAAGAAGCTCGAACTGTTCTCGACCACGCTGCGCGACTGGGGCTGGCCCGAACACGCGACACCGGGCTGGATCCCCTCGCACGTTCACTGGGAAGACCTCGACATGGCCGGCAACGAACGGATCCTCCTCCCGACGTTCCGCATCCCCACCCTGATCCACACCCGCTCGGGCAACTCGAAATGGCTCAACGAGATCAGCCACCGCCATCCGCTGTGGATCCACCCGTCCGATGCCGAGCAACTCGGCATCGAGGAGAGCGGGCTCGTGCGCATCACCACGCGTATCGGGCACTTCGTGATCGCCGCCTGGCGAACCGAGGGCATCCGGCCCGGCGTGGTCGCGGCATCGCACCACATGGGGCGCTGGCGGATCGAGGAGGACCAGGCCAAGTCGTGGGGCGCCGGCAAGGCACGGATCGACCACGACGGCAGCGAGTGGAAACTCACCAGGGAGCACGGCGTCGAACCGTACGACTCGGGCACCAAGGCCGATGGCGGCGACCCGGACACCCAGCGCATCTGGTGGAACGACACCGGCGTCCACCAGAACCTGACGTTCTCGGTCCAACCGGACCCGATCTCCGGCATGCAGTGCTGGCACCAGCGGGTCCGGGTCACACCGGCCGAGGCAGGCGACCGGTACGGCGACGTCGTCGTCGACACGGCGAAGTCGCGGGAGGCCTATCTCGATTGGCTATCGAAGACCCGGCCGGCGCCCGGACCAGGCGGCCTGCGGCGACCCATGTGGTTCGCGAGGCCACTCAAGCCGGAGCCCAGCGCCTATCGTGTCTGACCAGGGATGACCGAGTCAGAATTCACCGACGGAGCGCACGCGCTCGACCGCCGATCCACCACGCCGTTGTGGGCGCAACTCGACGCCGAATTGCGTCGCCGTATGGAACTCGGTCAGTTCGCCGACCGGTTCCCGACCGATCGCGAACTCATGGAGGTGTACGACGTCAGTCGTCACACGGCGCGGCACGCCGTGAGCCAGCTCGGCGCCGACGGCATCCTGCGCCGGGCGCGCGGGGTCGGCACCTCGGTCGACCGGCGCACGTTCGAGCGATCGCTCGGGTCGCTGTACAGCCTCTTCCAGGTCGTCGAGGAGAGCGGCGTACAGCAGCACAGCGAGGTCCGTCAGCTCGAGCTCGTGACCGACGCCGACGCGGCAGAACAACTCGGACTCGCCGCCGACGCGCCGCTCGTCCTGATCGACCGACTCCGGTGGGCCGGCGACGAACCGCTCGCGATCGATCGCATCTGGCTGCCGGCCGACGTCGCCGAACCCCTGCTGCAGGTCGACTTCACCCGCACGTCGCTCTACGCCGAACTCGAACGAGCGGCCGGGATGCGTCCGAACGCCGGTTGGGAGCGCATCCACCCCGGCATCCCCACCGACGAGGAACGATCGTCGCTCCGACTCGACGCCGGCGAGGCCGTGTTCTCGATCGAACGGCTCGGCACCTACAGCGGCGATGCGCTCGAGTGGCGCGTCACCACCATCCGCGGCGACCGCTTCACGCTCGTCGCCGACTGGACCGCCGGCCAGCGCAACGAGCTGCGGCCGCACATGCTGGTCGGCTGATCGTGCCCGAACTCCATCCCGAACTCCATCCCGATCTCGGCCACGTCGCCCACCTGCTCGGCACGTGGTCGGGTCGCGGACACGGCGAGTACCCCACGATCCCCTCGTTCGACTACACCGAGACGATCACGTTCACGCACGTCGGCAAACCCTTCCTCGCGTACACACAGCGAACCCGTCGCGTCGAGCCCGACGGATCACTCGGCCCGCCGCTCCACGCGGAGTCCGGCTACTGGCGATTTCCCGCCCCGGGGCGGGTCGAAGCCGTGCTCAGCCACCCAACGGGCGTGAACGAGGTGGAGGAGGGCACGATCGAACGCCGCAGCGACGGGGCGACGGTCATCGAGCTGACGTCGACCTCGGTCGCGCTGACGACATCGGCCAAATTGGTCACTGCCCTCGGCCGCACGTTCGAGATCGTCGGCGACTCGATCACGTATCGGCTGTCGATGGCCGCGGTCGGCCTACCCCGCCAACACCACCTGGCGGCGAGGCTCACCCGGCAACCCGGCGACGCCTCGACCTGACCGCGCCCGACTGTCGGCACCACCTCGTCGACTCCTAGGCTGCTCCCATGACCGGGAACGCTCAGGATGTCGTGATCGTCGATGCAGTCCGCACCCCCATTGGGCGCCGGAACGGCGGCCTCTCGTCGGTGCACCCTGCCACCCTGCTGGCGACCGTGCAGGCGGCGCTGATCGAACGCGTCGGCATCGATCCGGCCGAGGTCGGCCAGGTGGTCGGTGGCTGCGTCAGCCAGGTCGGCGAGCAGAGCTTCAACGTCACGCGCACCGCATGGCTCTCGGCGGGTCTCCCGCTGACGACCGCTGCCACGACCGTCGACACCCAATGCGGTTCGAGCCAGCAGGCGACCAACCTCGCCGCCTCCCTCGTGGGTTCGAGCGTCGTCGATGCCGCGATCGCGTGCGGCGTCGAGGTGATGAGCCGGGTCCCGATCGGCTCGAACTCGTCGAAGCGGCTGGGCCTCGGTATCCCGATCCCGAAGCCGTACTTCGAGCAGTACGAGATGACCTCGCAGTTCGAGGGCGCCGAGCGGATCGCCGACAGATGGGGCATCACCCGGGCCGACACCGACGCGTTCGGGCTCGCCTCGCAGGAGCGTGCGGCGCGGGCGTGGGCCGAGGGGCGGTTCGACGGGCAGATCGTCGAGGTCGAGGCCCCCGATGTCGACGACGACGGCAACCCCGCCGATTCGACCCACCTGGTCACCCGTGACGAGGGATTGCGCGACACCAACCTCGAGAAACTCGCTTCGCTCAAGCCGGTCGGGCGCGAGAACGGCGTGCACACGGCCGGCAACTCGTCACAGATCTCCGACGGTGCCGCGGCCGTGCTGATGATGACCGCCGACCAGGCCGTCGCGCTCGGGCTCACGCCGCGCGCTCGGATCGTCGACACCTGCCTCGTCGGGGTCGACCCGGAGCTGATGCTGACCGGCCCGATCGACGCCACCGAACGGCTCCTCGAGCGGAACGGGCTGTCGATCGACGAGGTCGACAACTTCGAGATCAACGAAGCCTTCGCGTCGGTCGTGCTCGCCTGGCAGCGCCAGGTCGGCGCCGACCCGGAGAAGACGAACCCGAACGGCGGGGCGATCGCACTGGGCCATCCGCTCGGCGGGACGGGCGCGTTCCTGCTCACGAAGTCGCTGTACGAACTCGAACGCACCGACGGCCGTCTCGGCCTCGTCTCGATGTGCTGCGGCGGCGGACTCGGCACCGGCACCCTCATCGAACGCCTCTGACGGCTCAAGCCCGGCGACGGGCGTGCCGATGGCGCAATCATGCCCGCTCTGCCCCGCCGCGCCCGCACGTCGACGTTCCCGACCAACTCCGGCCGAGTACTCGGGGTGCTCGCGGCCCTGTTGATGTCGAGTGTTCTGGCGTGGGCCGCCCCCGCCGCCGCGGTCGATCTGTGCGACCCCGGCATGTTCTCGGCAACCGGTGCGGTGCCGTGCACCGACGCTCCCGAAGGGCACTTCGTCGACACGACCGGCGCCACCGAGGCGACCCCGTGTCCAACCGGCTTCTACCAGCCCGACACCGGTCAGACCGACTGCATCCCGGCTCCCGCCGGCAGCTACGTCGACACACCGGCGTCCACCTCCCCGACCGACTGCGCCACCGGCACCTACCAGCCCAACATGGCCAGCACGTCCTGCCTCGACGCCCCCGCCGGCCGCTACGTCGACACCACCGCTGCCGTCGAATCGACCCCATGCGCCGCCGGCCGCTACCAGCCCGACACCGGCCAGGCGGAATGCGTCGACGCCCCGCCGGGTCGGTACGTCGACACCACGGGCGCCATCGAATCGACCCCGTGCACGATCGGGACGTATCAACCCGACCACGGCCAGGCCTCCTGCCTCCCGGCACCGGCCGGCTCGTTCGTCCCTGTCACCGAGTCGACGGACGCATTCGAGTGCACCTACGGGACGTACCAACCGGCCACCGGCCAGACCGAGTGCATCGAGGCGTCACCCGGGAACATCGTCGACGCCAGGGGCGCAACCGAACAAGAGCCCTGCGAACCGGGCGGCCACCAGCCGCGTACGGGAGAACGCGAGTGCATCCCGGCGCCGCCCGGCTCGTTCGTCGCCGACGCCGAGGCCATCGACGTCGAGGAATGCCCGATCGGGTCGTACCAACCCGACCACGGCCAGAGCTCGTGCCTGCCGGCACCGGCCGGCACGTACGCCAACGTCACGGGCATGTCGGATCCGCTGTCGTGCCCGCCCGGCACGTACCAGCCGAACACGGGCCAGATGGTCTGCTTCTGGGCAGCACCCGGCACCTTCGTCGCCGTCGCCGGAGCGATCGACTCGACGCCGTGCCCGGTCGGTACGTACCAGCCGGACCCGAACCGGACGTCGTGCGAATCGGCCCCCGAGGATCACTTCGTCGCGGTGACCGGTGCCACCGAGCCGACCCCGTGCCCCGACGGTTCCCACCAGCCGCTGACCGGCCAGGGCGTTTGCGTCGAGCAGGTCGACGTCACCACGACCGCACCCGGCCGCCTCCTCGACTCACGACCCGGCGAAACCACCATCGACACCCAACACGCCGGCACCGGCATCATCCCCGCCGACACCACCATCGAAATCCAGATCACCGGCCGCAACCACATCCCCGACAACGCCACCACCGCCATCCTCAACCTCACCATCACCCAACCCGACGCCCCCGGCTTCGCCACCGTCTACCCCTGCACCGACGACATCCCCACCGCCTCCACCATCAACTACACCACCGACCAAACCATCGCCAACGCCGTCACCACCCAACTCTCCCCCACCGGCACCATCTGCATCTACACCCTCACCACCACCCACATCATCATCGACGCCACCGGCTACACCACCGACGACTCCGACCTCCACACCGTCGCACCCGGCCGCCTCCTCGACTCACGACCCGGCGAAACCACCATCGACACCCAACACGCCGGCACCGGCATCATCCCCGCCGACACCACCATCGAAATCCAGATCACCGGCCGCAACCACATCCCCGACAACGCCACCACCGCCATCCTCAACCTCACCATCACCCAACCCGACGCCCCCGGCTTCGCCACCGTCTACCCCTGCACCGACGACATCCCCACCGCCTCCACCATCAACTACACCACCGACCAAACCATCGCCAACGCCGTCACCACCCAACTCTCCCCCACCGGCACCATCTGCATCTACACCCTCACCACCACCCACATCATCATCGACGCCACCGGCTACACCACCGACGACTCCGACCTCCACACCGTCGCACCCGGCCGCCTCCTCGACTCACGACCCGGCGAAACCACCATCGACACCCAACACGCCGGCACCGGCATCATCCCCGCCGACACCACCATCGAAATCCAGATCACCGGCCGCAACCACATCCCCGACAACGCCACCACCGCCATCCTCAACCTCACCATCACCCAACCCGACGCCCCCGGCTTCGCCACCGTCTACCCCTGCACCGACACCATCCCCACCGCCTCCACCATCAACTACACCGCCGGCCAAACCATCGCCAACGCCGTCACCACCCAACTCTCCCCCACCGGCACCATCTGCATCTACAACCTCACCACCACCCACATCATCATCGACGCCACCGGCTACACCACGTGACGACACGCCGCCCGGAGTGCCACACCTCGACGGCATGATGGCGAGGTGACGATCCCGAACGAGCGCTCGGCGTGACGCCGATCCGGCCGGCGCTCGCCGGGCTGTGTGTGGGCGCGGCGCTGACCGCGTGTGGCGGGGCGACCCCGGCGGCGAGCACCTCGGTGCCGGGTGCCGTCGAGGCGAACGCCGTGGTCGCGTACGTGGTCGACGGCGACACGATCGACGTGATGATCGACGGCACCGAAGAGCGGGTGCGTCTCACCGGCATCGACACACCCGAGGTCGCGCACGGCGCGTCCGGTTCTCGCCCGGCCACCATCGGTGAGTGCTTCGGCGACGAGGCGACCGGATTCACCGAGTCGCTCCTGCCGGTCGGCACTCCGGTCCGGCTCGAACGCGACATCGTCGGACGCGACGACTACGGCCGAGTGCTCGCCTACGTCTACCGCGCCGACGACGGCATCTTCGTCAACTACGAGATCGTCCGGCAGGGGTATGCCCAGCCGCTCACGATCCCACCCAACGTCACGTTCGCCGACCTGATGGTCGACGCCGCTCGCGCCGCTGAGGCCGACGACGTCGGGCTCTGGTCGGCCTGTCGTTGAACGGCCCCGCTGTGCGAGAGTGACGGCATGCTCGACCTGCGACATCGCTTCCCCGCCGTCACCGAGGGCACACACGCCGCATGGGCCCGCTTCGACGGTCCGGCCGGCACCCAGGTGGTCGACAGTGCGATCCAGGCGACCACCGCATGGCAGCGCAGCGGCAACAACGCGAACAGCCACGGCGCCTTCGCCGCGGCGCAGGCGTGCGACGACCTCGCCGAGCAGGTCAGGGGCACGATGGGCGAACTGCTCCACGCCGATCCGTACGGGTTCATCATCGGCCCGTCGACCACCTCGAACATCTTCTCGCTGACCCGTGCCATCGCCCGCGGGCTCGGGCCGGGCGACGAGATCATCTGTACGCAGCTCGACCACGACTCCAACGTGTCGCCGTGGTTGCTGATCGCCGCCGACACCGGAGCGACGATCCAGTTCGCCGAGTTCGATCCGGGCTCTGGCCGACTTCCCGTCAAATCGGTGACGGAGCTGCTGAACGATCGGACCCGGTGGGTCGCCGTGACCGGCGCCAGCAACGCGATCGGCACGATGCCCGACGTGACCGCGATCACCGCGGCTGCCCACGAGGCCGGCGCTCAGGTCGTGGTCGACGGCGTCCACCTCACCCCGCACGCCCCCGTCGATCTCGCCGCGATCGGGTGCGACATCTACTCGACCAGTTCCTACAAGTGGTACGGACCACACGCCGGCATCACCTGGGTCCGCCCCGAACTCCTCGACGAGCTCCCCGCCTACAAGGTCCGGCCCGCGCCCGACACGGGTGCCGAACGGTTCCAACTGGGCACGCCGGCGTACGAGAACCTGGCCGCGATCGACGCCGCGGCCCGATTCCTGATCGACACCGGCATGGCCGCGATCCAGGCCCACGAACGGGGCGTGTTCCAGCGCCTGCTCGACGGGCTGGCCGCCGACGAACGGGTGACGATCTACGGACCGCACGACCTGGTCGACCGGGCACCGACATTGGCGTTCAACGTCGCAGGGTTCACCGCCGAGGCCGTGGCCACGGCGCTCGCGGCCGAACAGATCGCCGTCTGGGACGGCAACTACTACGCCCTCGAGGCGATGGACCGGCTCGGCATCGACGGCGCCGTTCGTGCCGGGATCGCCCTGTATGTGACCGACGACGACGTCGATCGGCTGGTCGACGCCGTCGGGCGACTCTGACGAGCGATAGCGTCGTCTCCGTGGGGACTCTCGCCGAACGCCTCGGGTACGCCGCCGACACCAAGCTGGTCATCCTGTCCTGCGACGATCTCGGTTCGTGCCACGCCGCCAACGTCGGGGTCTACCGGGCGATCCGGGAGGGTGTGGCGACGTGCGCCTCGATCATGGTGCCCGCTCCGTGGGCGCAGCATGCGGCAGGCGTCTACGAGGCGTCCGACGACATCGGGGTGCACCTCACCCTCAATGCCGAACATCCCACCTACCGCTGGGGTCCGGTGACCCATGCTCCGTCCCTGCTGTCGGGTGAGGGCGGCTTTCCCCGCGACCTCGACGACCTCTGGGAGCACGCCGACCCCGACGAGGTCTACCGCGAGCTCACCGCCCAGGTCAGCCGGGCGATCGCGTGGGGCATCGACGTGACCCACCTGGCACCGCACCTGACGGCGATCACGCTCCGACCGGAGTTCTTCGGGATCTATCTCGACGTGGCGACCGAGTTCCGGCTCCCGGTGCGCCTGCCGTCGACCGTCACCGCCGAGCAGGCAGGGTTCCCGTTCCGGAAGCTCGCGGCCGAAGAGGGCGTGCTGTTCCCCGACCACTTCGATCACGACTGGCGGGCCGGCTCCCGCGACCGGGTGATGGCGGCGTTGGCAGCACTCGAGCCCGGCGTCACCGAACTGCACGTGCAGCCGGCGATCGACACGCCGGAGGTCCGGGCCCTGACGCCCCACGCCGGGCACTGGATCGACGACCTCGACTTCGTCACCGGCGACGCGCTGCGCGCGGCGATCGACGAGTCGGGAGCGGTGCTGATCGGCTACCGAGAACTCAGGGATGCGATGCGAGCCGGCTGAGCGCCGACGTCGCTTCACCCGATTTCAGCACGTCGAGCACGCGGCCGCTGTGGCCCGTCGCCTTGAGGCGGCCTCGCATGAACTCGACCGTGGCATCGAAGTCGGGTTCGGTCGCGACGGCGACCGGCACCGTCACGACGATCTCGGCGTCGTCGGGGCCCTCGGCCCGCTCGTCCTTCTTGGCGACGACCACCCGGTACTGCACGCTCACGAACCGACCTCGGCGTTCGCGTCGATGCCCTGGAACAGATCGTGTTCGACGTCGTCGTGGCCGGGGATGTCGCCGACGAGCGATCGGGCAAGGATCCAGTCCTCCCACGGATAGATCGCAGCGAGTTCGGCGTCGGAGAGACCGAACCAGAAGGGTGCGGTCGGATCGACCTGCGTCGCGTGCGCCAACAGCGATTGGGTACGCGCCCACATGAACTCGCCCACATCGATCCGCGTGGTGACGCGATGATCGGTGTCGGGGCGCTCGAACCACTTGTCGTCGAACGGCGACTCGCCGCGGTGCTTCAGGAGACCCTCGTGCATCGCCACGAGGCGACGCCGGCTCCACGTGGAGTAGTAGAGCTTCAACGGCTGGAACGGTTCGCCTGCGTCGGGGTACCACGACGGGTCGCCGGCACGATCGAACGCCAGCACGGAGATGTCGTGGACCCGGAGGTGGTCGGGGTGCGGGTACCCGGCCTGGTCGTCGTTGTAGGTGATGATGACCTGCGGTTTGGTGCGTCGGATGGACGCCACGAGGCGTTCGGTCGCCTCGTCGAGGTCGGCCTGGTGGAAGCAGTCGGGGTGCTCGTTCGGTTCGGAGTCGGCCATCCCGGAGTCGCGATAGCCGAGCATGACGACCTCGTCGAATCCGATGATCTCCGCCGAGCGTCGGAGTTCGGCCGGACGCATCGACACGACCAACTCCCGCTCCTGCTCCGGTGTCAGATCGTGGAACGGTTGACCGGGCTCACGCAGCGTCGGGTTCTGGAGATCGCCCTCCTCGCCACCGGTGCAGCACACGAGAACCGTGTGGACGCCGTCGGCGTGGTACTTCGCGAGCGTCGGAGCGCCCTTCGATGCTTCGTCGTCGGGGTGCGCGTGCACCGTCATGATCGTTCGCGGTTCGGCCATCGACGCCCACGTTACCCGTGGCTACGCTCGGGTCGGATGTCCGTATCCAGCCGCCCCACCCGTGCCGCCGCCATCGCTGCGGTCCTCGCCCTCGTCGTCGCCGGCTGCGGCGAACGCTCGGGAAAGGTGCTCGACGAGCCGGTGTTCCCACCGCCGGCGCCGCCGGTCGACACGAGCGTTCCGGCCGAACAGGCCGCCGAGACGACGATGGCGCCGCCGCTCACCTTGGTCACACCGTGGGTCGACGGTGCCGCGATCCCCGAGCGGAACACGTGCGCTGACGCGGGTGTCTCACCGGCGATGACCTGGTCGAACGTGCCGCCTGGCACCGCGGAACTCGCCGTCTCGGTGGTCGACCTCGACGCCGCCTCCTTCGTCCACTGGATCGTGTACGGGATCGCTCCCGTCGAACCGGGCCTCCCCGAGGGGCAGCTGCCCGAAGCGACGTTCGAGTGGCGAAATTCGGCCGGTCAGCCCGGCTGGTTCGCCCCGTGCCCGCCCGCCGGCGAGACACATCGGTACCAGATCACGGTCTACGCGCTCAACCAACAGCTCGAATCTGCCGATGATGCATCACCAACCGAAGTGTTGTCCATCCTGGACGCGATCACCATCGCCCGCTCATCCGTCATCGGCCTCACGGCCGGTTCCGGCTGAGCAGGCACACCCCACATGACCGACGAACGCATCGCCATCGCCACGAGCGCCGACGCACCCGCTCTCGACGCGGGCGACATCGACCGACTCCGGCAGCTCGTCGATGCGTCCGGGATCGCCACCATCTTCACGACGATCCGTGGCGATTTCCTGCACGCGAACGAGGCCGGAGCCGAGCTGTTCCGCTCGCAGGCGGTGCCCGGCGGGCGTCTCGACGGCCGCGAGTCGCTGTCGACGGTGCTCGACCAGATCCCGCAGCGTCTCCTGACCGATCCCGAAGGCGGTGTCTGGCACGGCGACGTCGACGTCAGCGCCCACGGCATGCCCGACTCGGTCCAGTCCACGACGGTGCACGTCCACCACGATCCGACGTCCGCCGACGGCGGGTTCATCGCCGTGATGTGCCAGGACGTCACCGACGAGCGCCGGCGCCAGGCGTCGCTCCTCCAGCTCCTCGAGCACGACAGCGTCACCGGCCTGCTGAATCGCAGCGCGGTGATCGAACGACTCACCGACGCACTCCGCCGGATCGACGAGGACGGCGGCGAGGTCGCCGTCCTGCTGGTCGACATCGACCGACTGCGTGACGTCAACGACGCACTCGGCCACGAGATCGGTGACCGACTCCTGGCCTCCACCGCGAAGCGTCTGTCCACCGCCGTCCGACCGAACGACATCGTCGCCCGGCTCGGCGGCGATCAGTTCGTGGTGATCTGCCACAGCGTGCCCGATGCCCCCGTCGCGATGGACCTGGCCGACCGTGTGCGGCGGGCCCTCACCGGTCGGCTCACGATCCGGCAACTCGAACTCGACGTGTCCGTCAGTGTCGGGGTCGGGATCACCGACACCACGTTGCGTCAGAGCGCACCCGACGCCGCCGCGATCCGTCTCATCACCCGGGCCGACACGGCGGTCCACGCCGCCAAGCAGGCCGGGCGGGCCCGGTGCGCGCAGTTCACCGATCAGCTCCAGAACGCGGCCAAGATCCGCACCGAACTCGCCGCCGCGCTGTCCAAGGCACTCCGCGAGGGCGAACTCCACGTCGAGTACCAACCGATCTTCTCGGCGGTCTCGCAGCAGGCCGAGGCGGCCGAGGCGCTCGTGCGCTGGTCGCATCCGGTCCGTGGCCGCATCGAGGCGAGCGAGTTCATCCCCGTCGCCGAGGAGACCGGTGTCATCGTCCCGATCGGTGACTGGGTGCTCCAGCAGGCGTGCATCTCGGCTCGCTACTGGATCGACAACGGCGTCGTCGGCCAGCGCTTCGCCGTGCACGTCAACGTGTCACGCATGCAGCTGGCCAACAGCACGTTCGTCAACCGCGTGGTCGATCTCCTCCGCGAGTACCGCCTGCGCCCACGCCAGATCGTGCTCGAGGCACGCGAGGCGACCTTGCTCGGCAGCGACGCCGATGCGGTGATCCGGTCGGTCCGTGCGCTCCGTCGCGTCGGGGTCCGGATCGCACTCGACAACTTCGGCACGGGCTCCAACGCCCTGTCGCTGCTCACCGAGATCGGGGCCGACGTCCTCAAGCTCGACGGTTCGCTGGCACTCCCCAGCGGGGCGTCCGAGGCCGACACCCGGGTCGTCCGAGCCCTGGTCCTCCTGGCGCACGCGCTGAACATGGAGGTCGTCGCCGAACGGGTCACCGGTGTCGAACAGTTGCGTCGTCTCCGGGCCGCGGGTTGTGATCTCGTGCAGGGCCACCTGGTCGGCAAGCCGAGCGCCCCCGACCAGCTGGTCGCCCACATGAACCTCGATTGACCAGCGGTACCCTGGCCCGGTGACGAACGCCCAGGTCATCGACGTCGAACTGGAGCGGCAGCTCGAACTCCGGGTCACCTACGACGACGATGTGACCTGTTCGTTCCCCCTGCTGACGCTCCGCCAGGCCTGCCCCTGCGCCACGTGCCGAGGCCGTCGCGAGCAAGGGCTCGACGCCTACGGTGGCTCGTCGATCGAGGCCCGCGGGGCCGAGATGCACGGCAGCTGGGGCATCTCGATCGACTGGTCCGACGGCCACAGCACGGGGATCTACCCGTGGACGCATCTGCGGTCGTGGTGGGACGCCGGTCTCGACGGACAATACGCTCAGCCCTGATGAGCCTCCCTCCCCCGCCCCCATCGACCGAGTCGGCGACGTGCTACCGCCACCCCGATCGGCCGACCGGTCGCCGTTGCACCCGTTGCGGCAAGTCCGCCTGCGCCGACTGCCTCGTGCAGGCCTCCGTCGGGAGCCACTGCGTCGATTGCGCCAAGGCGTCGCGCCCTGACGTGCGCACCCGCGCCAAGTTCTGGAGCTCACGGCAGCCGGCGATGGTCACGATGGCGATCATCGCGATCAACGTCGCCTTCTTCCTGTACACCACGCTGCTCGATCCCGAGAGCCTGAGCGGACGTCTGACCGAGGCCCACGTCCAGCTCGGCCTCAACGAACAGTTCCTGCGGCTCGACGGCGAGTGGTATCGCCTCGTCACCTCGGGTTTCATGCATTACGGGCTGATCCACATCGGCTTCAACATGTACCTGCTGTACATGCTCGGCCAGATGCTCGAACCGGCCCTGGGTCGCGTCAAGTTCCTACTGGTCTACTTCGGCGGGCTGCTCGGCGGTTCGGCGGGCTCACTGGTGCTCGATCGCCAGAACGCGATCTCCGCCGGCGCCTCGGGTGCCGTGTTCGGGCTGATGGCGCTGGCCTTCGTGGGGTACTACCTCAACGGCGCCAACCCGTTGAACACGTCGATCGGCAGCTTGCTGATGCTCAATCTGGTGATCACCTTCCTGTTCCCACGGATCTCGATCGGTGGTCACCTCGGCGGTGCGGCCGCCGGCGCGGTGATGGCGGTGATCGTCATGGCACCGCGGCATCGCGGCTATCCCAGCTGGGCACCGTACGTGGCACCTGCCGCCGTTGTCGCACTCAGTGTGGTCATTTCGGTGCTGGCGGTGTGATCACGCCATCGAGTGGCAGGATTTCGTCAAGTTCAGTCGGTTTGACTGTTGGTCGGACCGCCCCAATGTTACTGTGAACTCACTGTCAACTCGACTTTACGTTCTTTGCATGACTCGCACGCATCGCCGCTTCCGAGGATGGGTCACCGCCCGTCGCGCCCGCCGGGGCCGACCGGCCGCCACCGTCAGTCCGACCGCTGGTCACTGCGCGTCCCTGACGCCCACAATCCGGGTCGAGCACGTCGACGATCCCGAGCTCCCCTTCCGGTTGGTGCGCGCCGACGGCATGCTCTGCCCGGCGACGATCGACCGACTGCTCGACGCCTGGTCGAACCTCGTCGGACCGTGTGCGCTGCACCTCGACCTGGGCGACGCCCTGATCGCTGATGCCGTCACGATGCAATGTCTGGAAACGGCGCTCGACCACCTCGAACGGCAACGGATCGAGGTCCGCCTCGTCGGGATCGACCCGCAACACCCGGTCCTCCACCGCTGACCCGGCAACCTCACAGCATCTCTGCCACACCCCTCCTTCATGATCGGGGTATGAACGAACACGACGTCCCCCAGCAACTGACCCTGTTGCCGTCGTCGAACGTGCCGGTCCAGTTCCGACTCGATGCCGACACGCGTCGCCGCGGGCAACGCCACATCGCGGAGATCCGCCGGATGCTCGCCGACCGCCAGGCGGCGCGTCAGGCGACCGCAGCCTGACATCCGCCGCTCCGACGGCGCCCGGCCTCAGCCGGCGTTCGGCGCCAGCGACGTGACCGCGTCCCAGTGGTCGAGGTCCGGATCGAACGGCAGGATCGCCAACGCGCTGGTCGTCACGCCGTTGTCGAAGTACTGCTGGATGCGGGCCCGGCACGCCTCCGGGGTTCCGTGTACCACGAGGTCGTCGACGACCGAATCGGGGATCTCGGCCAACGCCTGCTTGCGGTCGCCGGCCTTCCACGCCGCCCACATCCCCGCCAGCTCGTCGCCACGACCGAGCCACTCCTGGAACGCCGCGTAGACCGGCACGTTCATGTAGGCCGCGATCGCGCGGCGAGCACCGGCACGCACCACCTCAGCGTTGTCGCTCGGGCACACGAAGATGCGAGCGACCAGCTCTCGATCCTCCCCGCCGGCACCCTCCCGGAGCGCTGCGGCCACCTGCGGCACGTCGCCGGCCGCCAACCAGTTGGTGATCGCGCCGTCGGCCTCGCGGCCGGCCATCTTCAACATGCCGTCGCGCAGCGCGGCCACGACGATCTTCGGCGGCTCCTCCGGTCGGATCCCGAGCCGGAACCCGCGGATCTCGAACGTGTCGTACTCGCGATCGACCTTCTCGCCGCTGAACGCGTCGCGCAGGAAGCGGACCATGTCGCGCACCTTCTGATACGGCTGTTCGAACGGCACGCCGTTCCAGCGTTCGACGATCACGTTCGACGACGAGCCGATGCCGAGCACGAATCGCCCCGGCGCCGCGTCGGCGAGCGTGGCGGCACTCTGGGCCATGCACGCGGGGGCGCGGGTGTACGCCGGGAGGATCGCCGTGCCGAGCCGCAGGCGTGGCTCCCACACCGACGCCAACGCCAGCGGCGTCAGGCCGTCGCCGCCGTCGGATTCGGCGGTCCAGACGTCGGTGTAGCCGAGGTCGGCGAGCTCGACGATGCGGTCGCGCTGGGCATGGAGCGGACCGCTCAGGGGGATCGTCATTCCGGGGCGTTGGGGGATCGACATGCGTGCGACTGTAGGTCGTCACGCTTGGAGGATTACCGTCCTGCCATGGCCGACCAACCCTGGCAGGGCGATGCCTGTTCACTCGTCGACGCATTCCGATCCGGCGAGCGCAGCCCACGCGAAGAGCTCGACGCTGTGTTCGACGCGATCGACGCCAGTGACCTCAACGCCTTCTCCCATCTCCACCGCGACGAAGCTCGTGCCGCCGCCGACGTGGCCGACATCGGCAAGCCGTTCGGTGGGGTCCCGATCGGGGTGAAAGAGCTCGACCAGGTCGAGCGCTGGCCCGATACGCACGCCTGCGTCGTGTATCGCGATGCGGTCGCGCCGCACACCAACACGAACCCCGGCCGGGCCCGTGACCGCGGTGGGGCCGTTCTGATGGGGCAGACAACGGCGTCCGAGTTCGGTGGCGTCAACGTGACCCGCACCGTGCTCAACGGCACCACGCACAATCCGTGGCAGCACGGCACCACGCCGGGTGGTTCGTCGGGTGGAACGGCCGCCGCGGTCGCCGGTGGGCTCGTCACGCTCGGCACGGGCGGCGACGGTGGTGGGTCGATCCGGATCCCGGCCGGTTTCACCGGGCTGGTCGGCCTCAAGGCCACCTACGGCCGGATCCCCCTGACGCCCGCCGCCGGGTTGGGAGCGATGACCGTCACACACGGTTGCCTGTCGCGCTCGGTTCGCGACACCGCTCGCTGGTTCGATGTGTGCAACGGCCGCGATCCGCGTGAACCGCTGTCGCTCCCCCGGGTGGAGGGCTGGGAGCAAGGGCTCGGCACACATCTCGACGAGCTGCGTGGCAAGCGTGTCGCCGTGGTTCCCGACTGGGGCGCCGCCGTCGTCTCCCCGGTCATGTGGGAGCTGCTCGAGGAATCGGCCGAGGCGTTGATCGCCGATCTCGATCTGGTGCGGGTCGACGGTGTCGACACCGAACTGCCACGGATGGGCGCTGCCTGGTCGGTGGCCAACTCGGTCGGACTGATCGCCAAGCTCGAGGAGCACTGGCCGGCGTGCGCCGACGAACTGACCCCGGAGATCCGGATGGCGATGGAGTACGGACCCGGGCAGTACGGGGCCGAGGCCCGCAACAAGCTCGAACGGCGCCGGACCGAACTCAACGAGGCGATGGCGCGCATCTTCGACACCGCCGCCGGTGGGGTCGACTTCGTGATCACCGCGACCAATCCCGACGTGGCGTTCGCCGCCGACGGGCCGCTGCCCGACACATTCGGCGGCGTGCAAGCCGGGGCCAAGATCAACGGACGGCTCACCTTTCCCGCCAACCTGCACGGCAACCCGGCGATCTCGATCCCGGCCGGCTTCCTCGATGGGCTCCCGATCGGTTTGCAGGTGGTCGGGCCGCACTTCACCGAGGAACTCCTGCTCGACATGGCCCTGACGGCCGAGCGCAACCGCCCCTGGCCGCTCACGACACGGGTCGCCGCCGACACGATCTAGGGTCGTCACATGGAACTCGGTGCGTTCTCCGTCAGTCTGCCCGTCGCCGACCTCGCAGCGTCGATGGCCTTCTACGCCACGCTCGGCTTCGAACAGACGGGCGGCGACCCGGATGAAAACTGGGTGATCCTCCGGAACGGCGACACGGTGATCGGCCTGTTCCACGGCATGTTCGACGAGCCGATCCTCACGTTCAATCCCGGTATCGACCAACAGATGCAGCGACTCGATCGGTTCACGGATGTTCGCGAGATCCAGTCACGGCTGATCGACGCCGGGGTCACCATGGTCGAACCGACCGACCCCGACGGGACCGAGCCGGCCCACGTCGTGCTGACCGACCCCGACGGCAACCGGATCATGGTCGATCAGTTCTGGCCGCGTCCCGACGCCACGTAGAGGCCGTACCCCGGCGCGAACTAGGTTCGGCGGCATGAAAGTGGCGCTGACGGTCAACGATTTCATCCGGCGCGCAGAGGCGCTCTACCCGGACCGCGAGGCGATCGCCGACGAGCCCGACCAGCCGGCCGAGTCGTGGGGCACGATCACCTACCGCGAGATGGCCCGCCGGGCGAAGGCGATGGCCGCCGGGCTCGACGCACTCGGCATCCGGCCGGGCGAACGGGTGGCGATGATGTCGCACAACTCCGCGCGGCTGCTGACCGCGCTGTTCGGCGTGAGCGGGTCGGGCCGGATCCTCGTGCCGATCAACTTCCGGCTGGTCGCCGAGGAGGTCAAGTACATCGTCGCCCACTCCGGCGCGCGGGTGCTGCTGGTCGACCCCGAACTCGAGGAGGCGATGGCCGACGTCGAGTGCGAGATGAAGTGGACGATCGGCGCCGAGAGCGATGCGATCCTCATGAAGTTCGACACCGAACCCGAACCGTGGGACGGCGACGAGGACGCGACCGCCACGATCAACTACACGTCGGGCACCACCGCTCGCCCCAAGGGCGTGCAGCTCACCCACCGCAACGTGTGGCTGAACGCCACCACGTTCGGGTGGCACATGGGCGTGAGTGACCGCGACGTGTACCTGCACACGCTCCCCCAGTTCCACTGCAACGGCTGGGGGATGCTCTACGCCGTCACCGGGATGGGCGGCAAGCACGTGATCCAGCGCAAGATCGACGGCGCCGAGATCCTCCGGCGCGTGGAGGAGCACGGGGTCACGCTGATGTGCGGCGCGCCGGCGGTGCTCAACATGATCCTCGACGCCGCGGCCGAGTGGGACGGTCCGATCCCCGGCAGCGGGCGGGTTCGGATCGTGGTCGCCGGCGCTCCCCCACCCACACGGACGATCGAGCGGACCGAGACCGAGCTCGGGTGGGAGTTCGTGCAGATCTACGGCTTGACCGAGACGGCGCCGCTGTTGACGATCAACCGCAACCGGGCCGAGTGGGACGACCTCTCCCCCGCCGACCGGGCCGTCAAGCTCAACCGGGCCGGCGCACCGGCGATCGGGTGTCAGATGGCGGTCGACAGCGAGGGCGAGATCCTCGCCCGGTCGAACGTGGTGATGGCCGGCTATTGGGAGCAACCCGATCAGACGGCGCTCGCGATCCGCGACGGCTTCTTCCACACCGGTGACGGCGGCTACATCGACGACGCCAACTACGTGACGATCGCCGACCGCAAGAAAGACGTGATCATCTCGGGCGGCGAGAACGTGAGCTCGATCGAGGTCGAGGACGCGATCTTCCAGCACGACGACGTGACCGAGGTCGCGGTGATCGGGATCCCCGACGAGAAGTGGGGCGAACTGGTGACGGCGCTGGTGGTGAAGGCGCCGGGTTCGTCGCTGACCGAGGACGAGGTGATCGCCTGGACGAAGCAGAAGCTCGCCGGCTACAAGTGCCCCAAGCGGGTCGAGTTCCGTGACGAACTCGCCCGCACGGCCACCGGCAAGCTGCAGAAGTTCAAGCTGCGCGAGCCGTTCTGGGCGGGCGCCGACCGCCAGGTCAACTGACGCCGGGGCAACCGACGCCGGGTCGACCAACGCCGGATCGAGTGAGCCCGTTCAGCGGGGTGGGTCGCGCCACGGGATCGAGGCGTCGACCAGCGTGCCGCCCTGATCGCCGGGTTCGACCGTGACCGAGCCGCCGACCGCCCCGAGGCGGTCGCGCATGTTGTCGATGCCATGCCCTGCCGGCAGCGGCGACGGTGCCCCTCGTCCGTCGTCGGCGACGACGAGCCGCAACCGGTCGGGGTCGCCGTCGCGCCGGATCGTGATGGTGACCGCTTCGCAACCGGAGTGTTTCATGGCGTTCTGGAGCGCCTCGAGCACGCAGAAGTAGGCGGCCGCCTCGATGTCGGGGGCCGGGCGGCCGATCCGGGCGATGTCGAGGCGTACCCGGGTCGAGATCCGGTCGACCGCGTCCTCGATCGCGGGGACGAGGCCGTGCTGTGTCAGGACCGGCGGGAACAGGCCGTGCGCCAGTTCGCGCAGTTCGCCGTGAGCCCGGTGCAGCTCACGCTGGGCGTCGCGGATCGCCTGCCGGGTTGCGTCGAGGTCGGTCAATGACGTGGCCTTGGTCAACTGCAGGTCGATGCCGACGAGGTGCGCCTGGGCGCCGTCGTGGAGGTCGCGCTCGATCTGTCGACGGGCACGATCGGTCGCGTCGACCAGCCGACGACGGGAGGAGGCGAGTTCGGTGGCGCGCTGCTCCGCGAGTTCCTGCGCGACCCGCTGCACGGCGAGGACGTCGCTGACACGACGATGGTGCTGCACGACGGCGAACACCACCAACGCGAAGAAGGCCGGGAACACCAGCGCCTGGACCGCGTTCTTCAACCAGCCCGGGATCTCGTCGGACAGGCCGGTGACGTCCTGCGACACCCCGAGCAGGGCGACGCCGAACGCGACACCGGCCGAGGCCGCGACGTACCCGGTGATCGGTCGCTCGGGCAGGAAGGTCGCGGCGAGCACCGTCGGCAGGAAGGCGACCGCCACCTGGATCGGCCACTGGAACGTGACGATGAAGCTGCTGAGGAGGGCGATCGCCCAGCTCGCGATCGAATAGATGAGCAGCGCCTGCGTCGTGTCGCCACGATGGAGGCGACGAAGCGCGAGCCACTGCGGGACGGCGGTGAGGACGACGGCGACGCCCGCCAGCGTCAGCCACTGGAGCCGGGCCACCGTGAGGCTGGTCAGCACGGTGAAGCCGCCCGCCGCGGCGGTGAGCGCCACGTTGGCCCGGATCACGCTGCCGAGCCGGGCCGGGCCGAGTTCGAGGGGCATCAGTCGTCGGGTTCGCCGGCGAGCAGCATCAGGACGGCCTTGACCCGCCGGTTGACCTCGGGGTCGGCCGCGAGCCCGAGCTTGTGGAAGATCGAGTTGGAGTGCTTCTCGATCGAGTGCTCGCTCACGTGCAGCCGATCCGCGATCACCGAGTTCGTCGCTCCGGTCGCCATCTCGGCGAGCACGTCACGTTCGCGGTCGGTCAGCGTGGCGAGTGGCGAGTCGACCATCCGGGTCCGGGAGCGGACCAGCGCGTCGACGACCACGTCGTCGATGAACGAGCCACCCGTCGCCACGGTGCGGACCGCGTCGGCGAGCCGATCGACCTCGTGGACCCGGTCCTTGATCATGTACCCGCGCCCGGTCGTCCCGTCGTGCAGGAGTTCGATCGCGTAGCTGGGCCCGACGAACTGCGAGAGCACGAGGACGCCGACCTCGGGTCGCTCGCCGCGCAGCCGCCGGGCGGCGCGGATGCCTTCGTCGTCGTGGTCGGGCGGCATCCGGATGTCGGTCACGAGGACGTCGGGGCGGTGCCGATCGACCGACTCGAACAACTCGGGGAGCGAGGCCGCCGTGCCGACGACGTCGAACTCGTCGATCGCCGACAACACGCTGACCAGACCTTCGCGGACGAGCAGGTTGTCCTCGGCCAACACGATTCGGATCTGGGTGGACGACGGCATCAGCGTCCGACGGTAGCAATGCTCGGAGATCGGGGCGACAGCGTCAGCCGTGATCCGACGGTACGGGTAGCCGTAGGTGCGATGGTCCCGCTGGCGCACTCCCGCCGCTGCGCTCCCGGGCGTTGGATGGTGCCATGAACAGAATCAACTCAGGAGCCGTTCGACGTCGGTGGGCCGGCGCAGCGACCGTGGTGTCGCTCGCGATCACCGCGTCGGCGTGCGGTGGCGGAACCGACGAGAGCGATGGAACGCCGGAGGCAGCGGAGCCGACGGCCGACACCGGATCGCCGCCGACGTCCGGCGGCGAGGGTGCTGACGAGGGTGCTGACGAGGGTGCCGACGATAGTGGCGCAGCGGACGTCACCGATCTGTCGGCGGCGCAGGCGTGCCTCGAAGGGCTCGGGGTGAGCGTGGAGCCCGCCGACGAGACGAATACCGGATTGTCCCCGGAGATGAACGAGAGCCTCGGGATCGAGGCGATGATCGTGTTCGACAAGGGCGCCGGATGGGGCGGGACGATCGAGGCGTACGCATCACCGGCCCAGGCCGACGTGGCCGAGGCCGGGTACGTCGACTCGCCGTTCGGCTTCGAGGTCGGCCGCGTCGACGACATCGTGTTCAAGACCACCGGCCCCGTCGACGACATCGCTGAGATCGAAGGGTGCCTGACCGGCGATCCGGTCGCCGCTGCCGCAGAGGGCGATGGCGCCGACTCGACGAGCGGTGAATCGACGAGTGACGGGGCCGACGGCGGTGGGGATCTGGCCGCCGTCCACGCGGGGATCGTCGACATGCTGATCGATCCCGACCTCGAGGCACAGGGTGTGGTCTTCGATCGGACCTGCCTCGAGACGTGGGTGCAGGGCATCCCCGACGGCGATGCCACGCTGCTGCTCGACAACGGCGGCGACACCGAGGACCCGGCCGTGTCGTCCGATGGCTCCGCTCACGCCGAGTTGGTGTTGACCTGCTTGGACCTCGACCGGCTCGCCAGCCAGTACGCCGACGAACTGGCGGTCGACGCCGACTGCGTGCGGACGGCGTTCGCCGGACTCGATCTCGATGCGGCCGTCGCAGAGGCCGCCGGCGACATCGATCCGCTGTTCGGCCGGCTCGCCACCACCGCGGAAGGATGCGCGTGATGTCACACGAGACCCTCCCACCCGACGGACGCACCGCCGCGCGGTGGCCGTACGTCATCGCCGCGGTGGCGAGCATCGTCTGCTCGTTCGTCATCCTCCAGGGCGGCGAGAGCCGGGCGTTCGACCCCGACGAGGCGAGCTTCGTGCCCACCACGCCGTGCCGCTTGTTCGACACCCGACCCGGCGACGTCAACATCGGGTTCCGGAGCGATCCCCTTCCCGCCGACACCGAGATCGACGTGGCCGTGACCGGAACACACGGTGAGTGCGTGGTGCCGGCGGACGCGACCGCGGTGTCGATCAACCTCACCGGTCTCGATGCGACCAGCCCGACGTTCGTCGCGATCTGGCCGGCGGGAGCGGACAACCCGGGCACGTCGGCGCTCAACCTGCTGCCCGGGCAGGTGCCGACGCCGAACAAGATCGAGGTGCAACTCTCGGACGACGGTGCCGTCACGCTCTACAACGCGTTCGGATCCGTCCACCTGATCGGCGACGTGATGGGCTACTACACCGACGGCAACCTGACGGAACTCGACGCCCGCGTGGAGGCGCTCGAGGACGCCGCACCGGTCGAGGGCGGCGTGCCGCAGGCCGTGCTGGATCGGCTGGATGCCCTCGAGACCGATGTGGCCGACCTGGAGGCCGCCAATGCGGGACTCGAGAGCGCGAACGCCGTTCTCGAGGCCGACGTCGCTGCGCTGACAACCCGAGTCGCCACGCTGGAGGCGAACGAGGACACCGTGGAGGACGAGATCATCGACCTCGGCGGCCGAATGACGTCGCTCGAGAACGTGACCGACGACATGTCGGTCGTGATGGTGGACGGGGAACGCACCGTCCGGTTCGAGGGCGTGAACGTCCAGGTCGTCAACGGCCTCGGCTCGACGGGGGTGTCGGACGGCAGCGGCAACCTCATCGTCGGCTACAACGCCCAGCGTCCGGGCACGGCAGCCGAACGGACCGGCAGCCACAACCTGATCGTCGGCGATCGTCACGAGTACATCAGCTACGGCGGGGCGGTGTTCGGCTACCAGAACTCGATCTGGGGGCCGTCGAACTCGGTCGTCGGTGGCACGGGCAACGCCGCCGGGTTGGGGTCGTTCGCCACGGTGTCCGGCGGCTCGTCGAACACGGCCAGCGGGTACTACTCGTCGGTCAGCGGCGGGTACGGCGGTGCCGCCGACGGCGGCTATTCGTCGGTGAGCGGCGGCAGGCAGAACGTGGCGCAGGGCGCGTACTCGTCGATCCTCGGCGGCCGTGAGGTCGCCACGATCGCCTCGCAGACCATCGGCCTCGGCACCACCAACAACGCGATCTCCGTGGTGGGTGGCTACAACATCACCTGCGGGGTCGAGCCGACCGCCAACTACGACACCTGCTACGACCTCAACAACTGGTACGCCGCCAACCAAGGCTGACCAAGCGAACGGGCCCGCTCGGCCGCCCACCCAGGCCACCGAGCGGGCCCCAGGCTGTCCACACCCGCAGTGGGGGTTCACGTCGGAGGACCGAGCCACGCGATCCCGTACCACCCACTGGCGTCTTGCTCGGAGATGACCATGATTGATTCAGTGTTCTAACGGCCAGCCGCCAGGAACTGCCTCTCGAAGAGTCGACTCCATGCCGGCAGGGCGAAACTCACTCCGCGCCATCTCTGCGACCAATAGGTTCCGGAACACTTCATACTTCATTGGAACCCGATCGGTGGAGCAGAGCCTCCGCAATATGTCACGCCCTCGGAAGTCAGATTTCCAACGCTCCGAGGTCAGCGCATCATCGAGGTCCGACTCAATTGACGCAACCTCATGCTTGATGCGTTCCTCCGTAAAGTCAGCGGCTCGCTCCCTAATACCCATCGCTTCACGAGTGATGGTTGCGAACATCGCCGCCGCAACGTCGTCAGTTTCCGGGTCGATGCCCCACCTAACGCCCTTGACGAGCGACTTGTTGACTAACTGCGTCAGCCGATCAAGCACGAGCCGATGCTTCACCGTATGTGCACATTCATGTAGCAGGGTCTCGACCTCCTCAGCGGAGACGGGGTTCCTCGGCCTCGCTGCGGTGAGGACCGAAGCGATCCCGGTTGGCCAAAGCAGATAGTTCTCAATGTGGTAGACGTCCCAAGAGAACACCGAGATGGAAGGCTCCCGGCTGAACTCATTGTCCCTGTCGATGATCGCAGCGACGGAAGAGCCGATCTGTGATTGGATGCGCGGAGATGACGAGACGAGCCGGTAGAGATCGCGAACTCGGGTCTTGTCTCCTCCACTCACGAGCGTCACCGCAAGAACGAACTCTGGAAAGAGCTGTCTCACGACATACTCGTCGAATGCAACGTCCTCGGAACTTTCAACAACTAGGATCGGTGCACCAACCGCAATTGATGGCAGGTCACCGACCAGCTCGAAAATGGCTGAGTCGAGCTCCGACTGCGAGGAGAGGGCAGTTGCCTGGTTACCCCCTAGGCTTTTCTGTGGTAGGCGCAGATGATACGTCGAGAAGTCAGGCCGGTCCAATGCATCGCGAAGCAATCGGTCGGAATGAGTAATCAACCACAGCTGATTCCCCATTTCGATTCCAACATGCTTGTTGTAGAATGCAGCCAGCCCTCGGACGAGCCGAGGGTTGAGGTGTACTTCCGGCTCATCGATAAGCACAATCGAATTTCTAATGTTGGACGCTCTCAATCGGAGATAGCCGTAGAGAATCTCCTTCTCACCTGAGCTCAGCTCGTCGATGTCGTGCTCGGTCCCGTCGTCCAACACGACAGGAAACTCCGTCTTCCCCTCGGGCGTCGGTCTAACTCCTCCGAATGATTTTCCATCGAAGAACTGCTCGAATAGTGAGACGAGCGAGTCGCCTAGCGAATTCTCGACACCATCGGCACCAGCCGCTTGAGAGACCAAGTCTGCGATATAGCTACTCGCCAGCTCTTGCTTGATATTCTGATGCTTGCCTTGCGATTCGTAGAGCAAGTGCTGCGATCTACGCTCATCGTACTCGTATGTCCCAAGGTTGATCCCACTAACCGTCTCACGCGCATACTGGCGATGGGCGGAGTAATAGTCAATCACTCCTAGGTTTCCCGGATCGTATGTTTGAAAGAGTGTCTCGATTAGACCATTCTTGTCGTGATGAAATGTCCCGTCAGCCTGCAGAGAAACAACGATGGCATGCGGTCCGCTATCGACAAGGTCCAAAATTTCGTCGGACAGGGCTTCAGTCAGCCGCTCAGCGCGTTTCCCATGCGCGCGCAGTTCCGGAGCGAGCGGCATACTCCACTCAGGCTGCTCCGGTGACTGAAGATTGAATCCACGCCATGTCGTGCTCCAAGCGAGGCGCTGAACGTTGGTTCGAATGAACGCCCGCTCGGAGTCGGACAAACTGACTGTGGCGTGTACGACTA
Source organism: Ilumatobacteraceae bacterium (assembly GCA_033344875.1). NCBI lineage: Bacteria > Bacillati > Actinomycetota > Acidimicrobiia > Acidimicrobiales > Ilumatobacteraceae > Ilumatobacteraceae bacterium. The sequence continues at coordinate 951,877 of JAWPMO010000001.1, forward strand.
TCGGCTCGGCGGGATTCCTGAATAGCCTTGCCACCTCATGCAACCGTCGAGCGTTGATCTGATTTTCAGACAACCATCGCTCAATTTCATTTCGGCGGTATCCGCCGTATGTCGACTTGAGAAGACGAATCGCGTCCAGTACTGAGGACTTGCCACAACCGTTGGGGCCGGCGAGAACGACCATTCCACCAAGGTCGTCGATCTGCATGCGGCTGATGCCTCTAAAGTTCTCGATGCGAAGCGAATCGAATTTCACGTCCTGGCCCCCGGCGGGTGCGTTTCCTGTAATACAGCACCCTCAAACTGCACAGTACCCGTTCCCTGCTCCCTGTGAGCTGCCGAGCCCGGAGGGCGACGGCGGAACGCTCTTGATCTCCGACGCACTCGACGCGAGCGCGTATGGTCCTGAGCACACCACCCAGCCGAGGAGCTTGCTGATGCTGACGATCGGATACGTCCGAGTCTCGACTGACGACCAAGTCGAGCACTCCCCCGCCGCCCAACGGAAACGCTGCGCCGAGTACGCACGCGCGAACGGCCTCGAGCCGCCCCAGTTCCTGTGCGACGAAGGACTGTCGGGCAAGAACCTCGACCGGCCTGCAATGCAACAGTTGATCGAGCTGATCGAAGCCGACCAGGTCGCGAACCTGATCGTGTGGCGCATCAACCGGCTCTCTCGCGATTCAGCCGACGTCAACCGGCTGTTGAAACTGTTCGAGAAGCACTGCGTCGTCGTTCACTCCCTGAGCGAAGGCGCGGTCGAGTCGGTCACTGCATCGGGGCGGTTCACCGCTGGTCTGCACGGCCTGCTGGCGCAGCTCGAACGCGAGCAGATCGTCGAGAACGTCACGACGAGCATGCACGAACTCATCCGCGATGGCTACTGGCTCAACAAACCGCCGATCGGCTACCGCCTCGACCAGAACGTTCTCTACCCCGACGACGACGCCCACCTCGTCCGCCGAGCATTCAAGATCAGAGCCGCCGGCGCATCACTGCCCGAAGTCGCCGGCGCAACCGGTCTGAAGTACTCACGCGTCCGGCACCTGCTCCAGAACCGGGTCTACCGAGGCGAAGTCTGCATCAAAGACGATTGGTTCCCCGGCCGCCACGAAGCCTTGGTCACCGAAGAACAGTTCAACGCCGCGCACCGTGGCCACGTCGCCGGTCGACGCCGCGGCACCGACCTACTCACCGGCCGCGTCCGCTGCGGCCTCTGCGGGAGACTTACCGCGATCGACACCAACGGACGGAACAAACCGATCTACCGATGTCGACACCGCGGCCACGGCTGTCGCATCCCCGGTCGGTCCGCTGCCGGTCTGCATCGCGCGGCGCGTCTCGGCATCGAGCTGCTGCGGACTGATGACCAGCTGATCGACGCGATCCGGTTTCAGCTCGCAGGAAAGGCCGAGCGAGCCGGAGGCGGGGCGGCGGAGCCGACACGCTCCGGTGCGCTGGCCAACCTGGCAAGGAAACGGGACAAGCTCCTGCAGCTGTACCTCGACGACGAAATCACCGACACCGACTACCTCGCCGCGCAGATCAGCCAACTCTCCGACAAGATCAAGGCCCTCGAAGCCGACCACAACGAAGCCGTCGAAACCGCGAAGACCACAAACATCCTCGCCCAAGCATTCGAGCGAGCCGCCGCACTCCTGCGCGATCCCGACTTCGACTTCGACGACATCTGGGCCAACGCGAACGACAAAGAACGCCGCGTGTTGATCGAAGAACTCATCGAAGCCGTCACGATCCACGAAGACCGGCTCGAAGTCACCGTCACCGGGGCTCCACCCTTCCTCGTCAAACTCGACGAGGTCGGACTCCGCCCCAGTGGTACGGGACCTGTTGTGTCGGAGGACCGACGGGAGCGAGCTCAACTGACGAACGAATCAGCCCATGATGAAGAGGTCGACCGGTGTGTCACGCATCCGCACAGTCGGCGCAACCATTCGACTGAGAGTATGTCTCCTGCGCCTTCACGAGCCATGTCGGTGATGGGCAACGGTGCCGGCTACCTCGGTCCGCCGAGCCGATCGGCCGAGCGAGACTGCCGATGTAGCCAGGCACGTCTGCGGACATGGCGAGGGGCTACTGATGGAGTTTGGCGAACGCGAAGGTGACCACGTCATCGACCGCGACTCGACGATGCCTCACCACGCCGCGAATGATGGCCGCGCAAATTTCATCGTAGGTCGCCCCACGTTCGACGATCGCGCACACAGGCACCCCCTCGCGCGGCGACGTATCGGCGATCTCGATCGCCGCGGCATCGGAATCTTGCGCCGCGATGAAGCGAGCGGCGACCACAGCCACCTCGGGATAGCCGTCGACACCCGGTGAGGCGACCACGATCTCGGCGCCGCTGCCCACCTCGTCGGACAAGAACTGCGCCAACTCCGCGTCGTCGAGACCCAGTGCGTCACGGCTCGTCATGGCAACCACCGCCCAGATCGAGGGTGGATCCGAAACAGGCAACGCTTCCCGGCCTGCATTCGAGCAACGGTCGTGGCGACCTGTTCGGCAGGCACGAAACCATCGGTTCGCACCATTGCCTCGAACATCGATGCCGCCTCGGATTGGTCCATCAACTCAGCGTCACCGCTGACCGCCAGCGTCCGACGCTTCCCGTCGAGGTCCCCTTCGATCACCGCGCTCACCCGGGGGTCGCGCCGCATCACCTGGGCCTTCACGCTCTTGCGGTACGTGTTGAAATAGATGCAGCCGTCCTCGCGGTCGAGCGGTGTCATCGGCCATCCCGTGGGTGTCCCGTCACGGCGGTTCGCAAACAGGAACGACCTGTTCGCGTCGCGCAGGAACCGTCGCTGTTCGTGGTCGAGGGCGAACGTCATGTCGACATCTTGGCTCACTCTCAGGTATCCGGACCTTCCTGAACCTCCGCGATCGGAGCGGGACAATCACGACATCGTGAGGTGCGCTGGTCAGTGCCGACATGGTGGGCACCCTCAAGAGAGGTTTGCGATGTTCCAGTCGGCCGGAATCGGAGCATCGGATGGATACGAAGGCCAGAACGGCTGGCTCGAACGCGCCACACCGAGCTGAGGGTCATCTCGGTGACTTGGTGGGTGTGGGGGCAGACTGGGTGGCATGAGACAGGTCGGGGTGCTCCGGTGTTTGGCTGCGGCTGTGCTGTTCGGGGCCTCTGCACCGTTCGCATCGGAGCTGGCGGGATCCCTGCCGGCGTTCACCTTGGCCGGATTGCTGTACATCGGGGCGGCGTTCGCGGCAGCACCCGTGGCGCTCCGTCAGCCTCCGACCGCTCGGGCGCTGCGCTCGGAGTGGCGACCGGCGGCCACCGCGGTGCTGATGGGCGGAGCGGTCGGGCCGGTGCTGCTCGTCGCCGGGCTCGCCCGAACCGATCCGGCGACGGCGTCGATCCTGTTGAACGCCGAACTCGCGGCGACGGTCGTGCTGGCTGCCGTGCTGTTCCGTGAACATCTCGGAGCCCGGATGTGGGTTGCGGCGGCGCTGATCACCATCGCCGGAGCGGCCCTGACGTGGCAGCCCGGTGCGACCCCCGACGTGGGCGCGTTACTCGTGATCGCTGCCTGCATCGCGTGGGGCTTCGACAACGGTGTGACCGCGAGCATCGAGCAACTCGGTCCGGAACATGTGGTGATGCTGAAAGGGGTGATCGCCGGCGGCGCGAACCTGGCGATCGGACTGATCATCGCCGGATGGGGGACCACCACGACGGTGTCCGACGTGGTCGCGGCGCTCGCGATCGGGGCTGCCGGCTACGGACTGTCGATCACGCTGTGGGTCAAGGGAGCCCGCGACCTGGGAGCAGCTCGGGGCCAGGTCATCTTCGCGACCGCGCCGTTCATCGGCGCGACGATCGCCTGGACGTTGCTGGGAGAGGATGCGACCGCACTGCAGGTGGCCGCCGCGGTCGCCGCAGGTGTCGGCGTCGCGGTCTCGCTGCGATCGGCGCACGTGCATTCGCATCAGCACCACGAGCTCGTCCACGATCACGAACACACGCACGACGACGACCACCACGACCACGACCACGTCGATGGGTTCGCGGGCCGTCACACACACGTTCACGAACACCGCCCGCTGGTCCACGCACACCCACACGTGCCCGACCTGCACCACCGCCACGACCACTGAGCGCTACCACCGGCCCTGAACCGGCCCTCGAGCCGCGCCGCGTCCGTGGACGGACCGGGCCCTGGGCCGACGCCGAACCCGTACGAGCGACGATCACCCGCGAACCAAATCCGCATCGCGGGGTTGACGATCGAACATACGTTCGATCGCATGGCTTCATGGTCGCCATCCCGACTCCCGCACAGGCGCTGAGTGCCCTGCTGCCCGGGGATGTCGGCGACCTCGATGCGTCAGGTGCTGCGGCAGCGTTGGGCACCGTCAAGTCGGTCCGCGGCTTCCTCGACGCCTACGAGGCCAACGTGACCAGCCACATCCGTTCGCTCCACGCCCACGGCGAGTCGGCGCCCGCTGCCGACCTCCACACCCGCAATGGCGGCATTTCGTCCAGAGAAGCGAGGGCCAAGGAGCGTCGGGCCGACGCGTTGGAGCAGGCACCGTCACTCGCCGACAAACTCGCCGACGGCGAGGTTACGGCCGCACACGCCGACGCGCTGGCGAACGCCACCAGCCGTCTCGACGACGACACACGGCGGGAGCTGTACGACCACGAAACCGACCTGGCGTCCGACGCAACGCGCATGACGCCCGACGAGTTCGGCAAGAGCGTGCGAGACCTCATCCGCCAACTCGAGCGCGATCAGGGCGTCGAGCGCGACCGTCAGCAGCGGAACGAGACCCGACTGACGAAGACGATCGACCGAGAGGGCATGTACGTCCTCAATGCACGGCTCCATCCCGAGCTGGGGCACGCGGTGTTCAACATGCTCGACGCCGAGACCGCCAAGCTCGTCAAGGCCGGCGGCGACCGCTCGGTCGATCGAGCCGCCATCGCAGCCGAGGCACTCGGCAACCTCGTCACCGGCGGGCATCAAGCAGTACGTCCGCACCGCAGCGAAGTCCGCGTCCACGTCGACGCGACCAGCCTGATCGACGGCCCGCACGCCGACACGGTGTGCGAGTTCGACGACGGCACACCGGTTCCGCTTCCGTCCGTCCGCCGGATGCTGTGCAACGGCGTCGTCGTGCCGATCGTCATCGACACCAACGGGGTGGTCCTCGACGTCGGCCGCGACCAGCGGCTGGCCAACCGAGACCAGCGTCGTGCCCTTCGAGCGATGTACGCCACCTGCGCCTTCCACGGCTGCGACGTGGCCTTCAACCGCTGCGAGATCCACCACCTCCACCCGTGGGAGCTCGGCGGGTCGACCGATCTCGACCAACTCCTCCCCCTCTGCGTGAGACACCACCACGTGATTCACGAACCGGGATGGGCGCTCCACCTGTCGCCCGAACGAACGCTGACCATCGAACGGATGGGCGAGGTGTACGCGACCGTTCCCCTCGAATCCGAGCGACGCCGACGATCGGTCGAGCCCGAGCCTCCGCCCGGTCGCCGTGCCGACCGGTCAGCCGGACAACCGGCCGAACAGCCACCCGATCCACCATCGGGTGTGCCACACCGGCAGCTGCCCCTGAGCGCCTGAGCCCCGACCCGGTCGGGCGTTCGTGCGCGCCCCCGGGCCGGTCGGCCCCGGCCACCTCGCTCGCAGGCTCCCCTCCCCCGAGCCCCGGTCACCCGACGACGCCGACCGGGAGCGACCCACACCAGCGCTGCCCCACCGCCGAAATCGGTACGACCGAGATTCCGAGTCGCGCTCCGCGATCGCTCGGGTTTGAGATCACGACCGTCGGGTACGCGCGTGAATTCACACCCACGAACATCTACGAACATCCAGGAGGATGATCACCCACATGTTGACCCTGAGTCCCACCGCCGCGAACGCGCTGACCGAGACGAAGACCCGACAGAACATCCCGGACGACGCCAGCCTGCGCGTCGCATCCGCACCGGCCCCCGACGGCCAGCAGGGCGGTATCACGCTCGGCTTCGTCGATGAGCCGATGGCCGGCGACCAGGTCGGCGAGGCACACGGCCTCACGATCTGCGTCGCACCGGAGATCGCCGACGACCTCGACGGCGCACAGATCGACCTGCAGCAGCAGGGCGCCGAAGCCCAGCTGGTCGTCGTCCCCGCCGGCTGACACCCGTCGAACGGCGTTTCGGCTACTCCACGGTCGAATACGAGGTGCTGCGGTCGGTCGCCGATCGGCCCAGCACCTCGGCCGCGCACTCGGCGAGGTCGGTCAGGTACTGATCGATGACGCCGGTGTTCGAGTTGCTCACCGTCGAGTGCAGCGAGTCAGGCGGCCCTTGGCGATCGTGGTGCCAGCCGCGAGCGAGCAGCGCGTCACCGAGTGCGAACACGTCGATCGGCTCGGCCGCGGCCGGATCGCTCGCCATCGCGATCAGATGCAAGCCACCGTCACCGAGCACACGGATCCCGTCGATCGCGTCGATCCCCGATCGCATCCGATCGGCGTTCTCGAGCGTCTGGCGGGTCAGATCGACGTAACCGTCCACCCCGAGGTGCTGCATCACCGCCCAGCCGGCCGCCATCGGCAAGCCCGACCTGGTGCCCTGGAGGTTCGGCGAGCCGTAGAACCCGCCGAGCCACTGGTCGAACATCCACGTCTGGTAGCGACGCAGCTCCTTCGTCCGGTGCAGCACCACCGAGATCCCCTTCGGCGCATAGCCGAGCTTGTGCACGTCGGTCGAGATCGAGTGCACGCCGTCGACCCGGAAGTCCCACGGCGGGATCTCCCGCCCGAGCATCTCGGCGAACGGGAGCACGAAGCCGCCCATGCAGGCATCGACATGACAGTTCGCCCCGACCGACGCCGCCAGCTCCGCGATCGCCGGGATCGGGTCGACCACCCCCTGCGGGTACTGCGGCGCCGAGCCGACCACGAGCACCGTGTTCTCGTTGACCGCATCGGCCATCGCATCCACGTCGACGGTCCAGTCGTCGAGGACGGGCGTGGTGTGGATCGGCATGTCGAACATGTGCGCCGACTTGTGGAATGCCGCATGCGCCGACTCGGCGACCACGATCTCGCCCGACCGGATGCCGCGCTCGGCCCGGCCGCGTTCACGGGCGGCGAGCACCGCACACTGGATCGACTCGGTCCCCCCGCTGGTGAGGAAGCCGGCCGCTGTGTCGGGTCCGTGGAGCAACCCGGCGGTCCACCTCACCACCTCCGACTGGATCTGGCCCAGTGACGGGAACGCCTTCGTGTTGAGCGCGTTCTCGTGCAGGTAGAGCATCGCCGCCCGCTCAGCGACCTCGTGCACCGACGGGCCACCGTCGTAGACCAGGCTAAACGCCTTGCCCTCCCGCCAACGGACGTCGCCGCCCCGCTTCTGTTCGAGATCGGCGATGACCTCGTCGACGCCCCTACCCTGCTGCGGAAGATCCATCCGGCCATTGTTCCATGGCGGTCTCAGTCGTCGGCGACCAGGAAGCTCGCCACCCGAGCGGTGATGATCGCGAACGTCGAGATCCCGACCACCATGGTCACGAGCGCCACTCCCCGACCGGCCATCGTCACCGGGGCGATGTCGCCGTAGCCGACGGTCGTGATCGTTGCCGCCGACCACCAGAGCGCATCACCGAAGCCGGCCACCGACCGTCCGACACCGACGTCCTCGGCGATCGTGAACGCCGCCGCCGAGGTGAACCACGTCATCAGCGACACTCCGACGGCGAACCGCACGGCATTGTGTCGCACGATCCGTCTCCCCTCCCGCGCCGCGATCCCACCGATCACGATCACGCGCACGAGCGCGATGATCGCCCGCAACGGCCGCAGACCGCGCAGAGCCCGCGTCGTCCCGAACGCGGCGAGGTCGGGAGCCACCGCCGCCGCCGATCCGAACACGATCAGCAGATTCAGCCACTCGCCGCGCACGTATCCCCATCGGTCGTCGGTGAGGAACAGCCCGATCACGTAGTCGACGGCGAAGGCGACCAGCACGATGATGTTGACGATGTCGATGAACATCTGATCGCCGCTGGGCAGATCGGCCTTCTCGACCTCGAGCAGGAGCACGGGGATCGACCCGAGTGCCAGCACCAGCAGGACGGGGTCGGCCAGCCGCTTCCATCGCTGGAGGGCCGGCGTCAGGTACGACGCAGCGGTGTCGTCAGCTCGTGGGGAACCCGGCGGCAAGCGCATGCTGCATGATGCTTCGCAGCTGGCCGGTGTTGCTGGGATACTCCCCCGACACGGTGATCGCCCACGTCAGGCCACCGGGCTGCACCAGCACCATCGCGTGCGTGTTCTGCAGGGTGCCGGTGTGGCCCCAGGCGTCACCGTCGTAGTTGATGACGCCGAGGCCGTAGCCACCCGGCGGCGTGTCGGCGGGGACGCGGTACCGCAGGACCGACAGCAGGTCGGGCGACAGCGCCTTCCAGCCCGGCGTGCTCGGGTCGACCGAGTTGAAGATCGTCACCAGGTCGCTCGGCGTGGCGTTCCACGCACCGGCGGCACCGAGCGCCTCCATGAAGTTGCGGTTGGGCGACGGGTGGTGCGACACCTCGTCGGGGCCGAGTTCGTACGTGGCGGTCAACCGCATGCCGCTCAGACCCAGCGGGGTCAGGAGCTGCTCGGTGACGACCCGCTCGTAGGTCTTGCCCGTCACGGCCTCGATCAGCAGACCGAGCACGCAGTAGCTCATGTTGGAGTACCGGAAGCCGGAGCCGCTCGACACCGAGCGCGACAGGCCGATGCTCGCGGCCTCGGTGCACGACGCCGCCCCGTTGGAGAAGAAGGTGCCCTCGTGCTGCGGGAACCCCGCCGTGTGGCTGAGCAACTCGCGTACGGTGATCGAGGCGACATCAGGGTCGACGGTCGTCAATCCGAGGTGCCCGACGAGCAGATCGCCGACGGGCTCGTCCAGCGTGAGCGCACCGGCTTCGACGAGGCGCAGCGTCGTGATCGCCGTGATCGACTTGGAGATGCTCGCCACCCGGAAGCGGTCGCTCGTGTCGACCGGCTCGCCGGCGCCGGCGACGCGTTCACCGAAGGCGGCCGCATGGACGAGTTGACCGTCGATCATCACGGCAACGGAGGCCGATACGTCGGCCGGGATCAGGCGGTCGGCGAGCACCTCGTCGAAGTGCGCCCATCCGCTGACGTTGGGCGCCGCCACGCCGGCGTCGTCGACGAGGGTCATCCGCTCGAGCGCCACGCCGTCGGCGTCGGGTTCGATCGCCGACAGCAGGACGTCGGCATCGGGGTCGGAGCCGGCTCCGTCGGGCGTCCCGTCGATGTCGTCGGGAGCGACCACGGTCGGCTCCGCTCGGCGCCCCTCGAAGAACTCGGGCGACGGCGGCGTCGTGAACTCGGCCTGACCACACGATGCGGCCAGCGACGCGCCGACGACGACCAGCGCGGCCGTACGGCCCACGTCCCAACGTCGCAACATCACCTCACCATCATGTCAAGGTCGAGACACAATTGCACCCTCGGTGAGAGGACTGACACCTACAGCGGCAGGGTCTGTACCGTGGTCAGGACCGGGGCGAACAGATCCCCGTGTCGTTCGACCCGTTCGAGCACATCATTCGCCCTGAACTTGAGGTCGAGGTCACCCTCGGCGCAAGCGGCCACCTCGTCCCAGGTGACGGGCGTCGACACGGTCGGTTCCGGCCTCGCCCGCAGCGAATACGGTGCGATGGTGGTCTTGTGGAACGCGTTCTGGCTCCAGTCGACGAAGATCTTGCCCGGCCGCTCCGCCTTGGCCATGACGGTCGTGACCCGCCCGGGCAGTTGGCGCTCGAGCACCTGCCCGACGGCGAGCGCGAAATCGGCGGCGCCATCGTGGGTGGCATCGGGCGAGTTCAGCGGGACGTACATCTGCAAGCCCTTCGAACCCGAGGTCTTGCACCAGCCGGCGAGTCCGACCGAGTCGAGCACCGCTCGGGCGGCGACGGCGATCTCGCAGCACTCACGGATCGCCGCCGGCGCACCGGGATCGAAGTCGAACACCAGCGATCTCGGCACATCGAGGTCGTCGGCGAGCGCCATCGGCGCGTGCAGTTCGAGCGCCGCCATGTTGGCGGCCCACACGAGCGCCGCCGTCTCGTCGATCCGGCAGTACTCGATGCCCCCCTGCCGATCGCCGGGCCCGAGGGCGACGTCGACCCACGGGGGGCGATGGCCGGGGCAACGCTTCTCGAAGAAGCCGTTCGTGTCTGACCCGTCGGGGTAGCGACGGAACGTCAGTGCCCGGCCGGTGAGATGCGGGATCGCCACCGTGGCGACCTTGGCCATGTAGTCGATGACCTGCGCCTTGGTGAACCCGCTCGGATAGAGCACCTTGTCGAGGTTGATCAGCGAAAGCCGGCGCCCGTCGATCTCGACCTCGACCGAGGAGGTCACGCGCTCTTCTTGGCTGCCGACTTCTTCGCCGTGCTCTTCTTCGCCGTCGATTTCTCGGCCGTGGACTTCTTCGCCGGCTTCTTGGCGGCGGATTTCTTGGCCGTGCTCTTCTTCGCGGCGGGCTTGGCGGCCGCCGCCTGCTTGGCACCGGACGGGTGCCTGCCGCGAGCCTCCTTGGCCTTCGCGACACTCGCCTCGAGCGCCGCCATCAGATCGATGACCTTGGGCTTCTCGGTCTCGGTTTCCGGCAACTCGAACGCCTGACCCGACGCCTTGATCTCGATCAGGTCGAGGACCTGCTCGCGGTACTCGTCGCGATACTTCGCCGGCTCGAACGCGGCCGTCAGCGAATCGACCAACGACTCAGCCATCGCGATCTCCTTCTTCGACACCTCGATGTCGTCGAGTTCGCTCAGCTCGTCGATCGTCGCCGGGTCGAGGACCTCGTCGGCGTAGGCGAGCGTCGACATGATCAGCCGCCCCTCCTCGGCCCGGATCGCCGCCGTGTACTGCTTGTTGCGCATCACGAACCGACCGATCGCCACCTTGTTGCTCTCCTCCATCGCACGGGCGAGCAGCACGTACGGCTTCGGGTTGGCGCCGGGCGCCACGTAGTAGGCGTTGTCGTAGAACACCGGATCGATCTCCTCGAGGTCGACGAACTCCTCGAGCTCGACCGTCTTGGTCGCCGCCGGAATGAAGGGTTCGAGCTCGTCGGGGTCGACGACGATGTAGCGATCCTTGGAGACCTCGTACCCCTTCACGATGTGATCGTCGGGGACTTCCTCACCGTCGAGCGCCGACACCTTGCGGTACTTGATGCGCGACATCGTGCGATCGTCGAGCTGGTTGAACGACACACTCTGACGGCGTACGGCGTGGAACAACTTGACGGGGATCGCGACGAGCCCGAAGCTGATCGTGCCGGTCCAGACGGGGCGGGGCATGCCCCCATCATGCCCGAACTCAGGTGTCGAGCACAGCGCGAGCGACCAAGTCGGTACCGAACGCGGTCAGGATCGCCAGGTAGAGCAGACCGGTGGCCGCCATCACCGCCGAGTACTCGCGTTCGCGCAACGCGGCCTTGGTGACGAACACGAGCACGATCGTCGCGAGCGCACACGCACCCCAGAACCAGCCGAGCGTTCCGCCCCAGCCGTCGTCGACGGCACCCGACCACACACTGATCATCCCGGTCGGGAGCAGCATCACCGCGATCTCGGCCGGCCACATCCATCCGAGTGCCGAGACGATCTCGTTGAGCAACCGGCGCGGCAAGCCGGGCTGCACCAGATACCAGTGGCCGAGCAGCATCGCGTTGGTGACCGCACCCAGGAACGCTGCGCCGACCAGCGTGCGGAGCAACCCGACGACCGTGTCGAACCCACCGTCGGGTGCTGCGTCGATGCCGGCAGCGATCAACCCGACCACCCCGACGAGCACCGGGACGAGGTCGAGGAACGGCGGGAACTCGGGACCGTCGCTCGTCTCGACCCGATCGGCGCCACGGTCGATCCCGGTCATGGCAGCGACACGCTCGGAACGTCGGTCGTGTTCGAGCCGCTGGCCGCGCACGCCGGCCCGCCTCCGCAGGACCGACACCGCGAGCGCTCCGGTGCAGGCGGCGACGACGGCGATCGAGCTCGCCTCACGGACCGGCAGGGTGCCGTACCGGAACCCGGCGACGGCCGCGCCGAGCGCCAGGTGTCCGTAGGTCCCGCGGAGCAACCAGCCGTAACCGAGGCCGACCTCGCGCCGTCGGGTGGTGAACCAGCAGAACAACATCCCGCCGACCGCCCATTGGAGCAGCACCGTGGCGGCGTCGAGGCGAATCACGTGGCTGGAGGGTAACGCCCTAGGCTGATGCATCCATGCCGACGGAGCAGCGCCAACACCGGCCGATCCCCCGCTTCCGCAGTGCGGCCCTCCTCGTCGGGCTCGTCCTCGCGACCTCGGGCTGTTTCACCGGTCAGCGACCCGAACTCGAACCGGTCCCGGTGATCGACGACGCGGCGGCGCAGGTGGTGCTCGAACGCCTCGAGCGAGCGAACTCCGTCACGTTCACCGCCACGTACGACATCATCCCGAGCACCACCGGCCGGACGACCCAGGCGACCGTCCGCCAGCTCGGCGACCAGCGTCGGATCACGATCGGCAACGTCGACTTCCTGCTCGATCGCGGCTCGGCCCGCACCTGCCGGATCGACGACGGCAGCTGCGTCGACCTGATCGACGACGCCCTCATCAGCGACCTCAACCTCACCCATCGCTTCTGGTCCGACGGCATCGCCGCCCGACTCGCGATCGACGCGGCCCGCCGCGTCGGCTTCAGCGAGGGCCACACCGAGACGATCGCCGACCGCCCGGCGGCCTGCGCCGACGTGCCGGTGCTCGGCGGCGTCGTCGTGTACTGCGCGCTCGACGCCGGCATCCTGGCCCGCTACTTCAATGCCGACGTCTCGATCGAGCTGACCTCGTTCACGAACGACGTCGACGCCGATCTCCTGACCGGCGGCACCGACCGCGACGCCTGATCGGAGCGTCGGCCGGTCAGCCCACCGACATCAGATCGTGCTCGACCGTGTTCATCGGGATCGGGCCGTCGTCGCCGGCCACGACGATGTCCTCGAGCCGCATCCCCCACTTGCCGGGGACGTAGATCCCCGGTTCGATGCTGAACGCGTGCCCGGACGCCAGCGGCAACCCGTTGCCCTCGACGATGTAGGGATCCTCGTGCTCTTCGAGCCCGATGCCGTGGCCGGTTCGGTGCACGAAGAACTCGCCGTACCCGGCGTCGGCGATGATGGCCCGACCCACCCGGTCGACGTCTTCGCAGGGCGTGCCGACCGTCGCCGCGGCGACCGACGCTGCCTGCGCCTCGCGCAGCACGGCGTACGCCTCGGCCACATCGGGTGCGACGTCGCCGGTGAACACGCAGCGCGTGATGTCGGAGCAGTACCCGTTCATCGTCCCGCCGAAGTCACAGAGCACGATCTCGTTCTCGCGGATCACCCGCGAGCCGGCGTGATGGTGCGGACTCGCGGCGTTCTCGCCGGCGGCGACGATCGCGAAGTTCACCTTCTGGTGACCTTCGGCGATGATGCGCGCCGAGAGGTCGGCCGACACCTCGGCCTCGGTCCGACCGACCAGGGGGATCCGCCCGGCCTGCAGCTCGACCGCGATCCGATCGACGGCGGCGCCGGCAGCGGCGAGCGCATCGATCTCGGCCCGGTCCTTCATCATCCGGAGGGGACCGACCACGTCGACTGCGCGTCGGAACGAGGCGTTCGGCAGGTGCGGCAGGAGTTCGACCAGGAACCGAGCCCACATCTGGTCGCCCACGGCCACCGAGGTCGAACCCTGGGCGAGGCCCCCGACGATCGCCGTCGGATCCTCGGTCTCGTTCCACGGCAGCAGTTCGAACACGCCCGGCTGCGGATCGACCCGAGGCGCCTCGAGACGCGGGATCAGCAACGTCGCGTCGCCGTCCTGCCGCACGACCAACATCGTCAGCCGTTCGAGCGGCATGGCGAGATAGCCCGTGAGATACGGCAGATCGTGCCCCACCGACAACAGCAGCGTGTCGACCCCTTGCTCGGCCATGGCGGCACGGACACGGGCGAGGCGGTCGAGATAGATCTGGGTCACGTCACCGATCGTAACGGTCCCACGCCCGCCCTGGCCCCGCCCGATGCTCACGGTGATGCGATCCAGAGCGGATCGAGCACCATGGCGACGAGCTGATCGACCTGCTCGACCGGGAACGGCTCGGCGGTCATCAGCCGTCGTACGAACAACGGGCCGACCAGGACCTGCGCCAGCAGGGGGACATCGACGTCGTCGGGGAGGTGACCGGCGCGGCGGGCGTCGTCGAGCACACTCTCGGTGTACTCGCGTCGAACCGACGACGCCGCATGGTGCATGCGGCGCACCGATTCGTCACGCTCACTCGCATCGACGATCGCCGGCATACACGCCGAGAACCGCGACGACGAGAGGGTCTCGGCGACCGCCCGGATCAGTCCGGTGACGCGCTCGCGATGGTCGTCGGTGTCGGGGGCACGGACCTGCTGCTTCAAGGTCGCGACGGCATCGCCGACGAGTTCGAGCTTCCCAGCCCAGTGCCGGTACATCGTCGCCTTGCCGACGCCCGCACGCCGGGCGACACCTTCGATGGTCAGCGCGCCGTAACCCACCTCGGCGAGTTCGTCGAGCGTCGATTCGAGCACCACACGCCGCGTGCGTTCGATACGTGGATCGAGTGCCGGCTCGCTCACGACGACGCGGCCGGCTCACGGTCGGGCGCGGGGAGCGGGGCGCGGCGCCCCGTGGTGAACACGATGACGCCGGCGATGACGGAGATGACGGCCGACACCACGAACGCGGTGTTGATCGCTCCCGTGAAGGCCACGCCGGCCCGTTCGACGAGTTGTGCTCCCTCGACACCGCCGATCTGGCGAGCGACGCCGATCGCCCCACCGATCGATTCGTCGGCGACCGCTCCCAGGTCACCCGGCAGGCTGCCCCCACCGTCGAACCGGGCCTGATAGCTCGACGTGACGATGCTGCCGAGGATCGCGATCCCGAGGGCTCCGCCGAGTTCGCGTGTCGTGTCGTTGACCGCCGACCCCACCCCGGCCTTGTTGAGCGGCACCGACGACATGATCGACCCGGTCGCCGGCGCCATACAGACGGCCATGCCGGCCGACAGCAGCACGAGACCGACGACGATGATCGGATAGGACGTGCGGGTGGACATCGACGCCAGCACGGCGAACCCGGCCGAGATCGACGTGAAGCCGGCCGCCATCACGTTGTTGACACCGAACCGCCGGACGAAGCCCTCGCTCCGCGGCGACATGATGATCATGGTGATCGCGAACGGCAGGGTCGCGATGCCGGCCCGCAGCGGCGACCAGCCCCGTACGAACTGGAAGTACTGGGTGATCAGGAAGAAGAACCCGAACATCACCATGAAACCGAACGTGATCACACCGCTCCCGGTCGCGAAGCGACGGTCGCGGAAGAACTGCATCGGCAGCATCGGGTGTTCGATGCGCAGCTCCCACCGGACGAAGGCGGCGAGGGTCACCACCGAGAGCACGAACGCTCCGACGACGAGCGAGTCTCCCCATCCCTTGGCCGGGCCCTCGATGATGCCGTAGAGCAAGGCCGCGACGCCGACGAGCGAGAGCGCCGCTCCGACCGGGTCGAGCGGTGTCCGTTCGTCGTCCCGGCTGCGCGGCGAGAGCAACGCGACCGCGATCAGCACCGCCAGTGCCGCGACGACGTTCACGACGAAGGCCGCTCCCCACCAGAACGACGGGAACACCCACCATCCGGTGAGCAGGAAGCCCACGACCAGCGGCCCGAGGGCGCCGCCGGCTCCGGCGAAACCCGCCCAGATCGCGATCGCCTTGCCCCGCTCCTCCGGCGGGAAGATCGCCGACACCAGGCTGAGGGTCGCCGGCATCACGAACGCGGCACCGATACCGGCCACCGCTCGGGAGACGATCACCATGCTGGACGTGTCGGCGAGTGCACCGATCAGTGATCCGAACGCGAAGACCGCGAGTCCACCGACGAGCGCCAGCTTGCGACCGAACCGGTCGCCGATGGCTCCGGCCGACAGGAGCAGGCCGGCGAACACGATCGCGTACGAATCGACGATCCACTGCAGATCGGTCGCGTCGGCATCGAGGCTCTGCTGCATCGAGGGCAACGCGACGTTGATGCCAGACACCGACATGACGACCATCACCAGACTGAGGCACATCACGCCGAGCAGGAACCAGCGCCGCTGGTGGATCTCGGGTTGTTCGTGGAGGAGGAGTGCCTGCGTCATCGATGCCTTTCCGGGGCGTGCATCCGAAGTTGCGGAACGTACACGTTCCGCAACGGAACGCCAACGTCTCGAAACGCTCGCACCGACGATTCAGCGGGCTGCGGCGATGGCGACGATCGCATCGAGCGCCGCCGGCTCCTTCAGTGCATCTCGGCTCGCCACCCGGGCGGGGTCTGCGCCCAACAGGATCTTCTTCACCGGGAGTTCGAGCTTCTTGCCGCTCAGCGTCGTCGGGATCGAACGGACCTGATGCATCTCGTCGGGCACGTGGCGCGGCGAGAGCCCGGAGCGCAGACCGGCCCGAATCCGAGCGCGCATCTCGTCATCGAGCTCGACGCCCTCGCCGAGCACCACGAACAACACGAGGTTCCCGGGGTCGTCGGCATCCGACGACTCGAGATGCACCACCAAGCTGTCGGCGACGCCGTCGAGCGACTCGGCAACGCGGTAGATCTCGGCGGTGCCGACCCGCACGCCACCGCGGTTGAGGGTGGCATCCGAGCGGCCGGAGATCACGCAGCTACCGCGGTCGGAGACGACGACCCAGTCGCCGTGTCGCCAGACACCCGGGTAGTCCTCGAAGTACGCCGCCCGATAGCGCGACCCGTCGGCGTCTCCCCAGAAGCCGATCGGCATCGTGGGCATCGGTTGGGTCAGCACCAACTCGCCCTGCTCCCCCACCACCGACTCGCCCGACTCGTCGAACGCCTCGACCGCGGCCCCGAGGTAGCGCGCCGGGATCTCGCCCTCCCACACGGGCGTCAGCGGACTCCCACCGACGAATGCCGAGCAGACATCGGTACCACCCGAGATCGGCGACAACAGGGCGTCGGCCGACACCGACTCGTAGATCCAACGGAACGCATCGGCGGGCAGCGGGGCCCCGGTCGAACCGATCACACGCAGTGCGGTCAGATCGAAGTCGTCACCGGGAACGATGCCCGCTCGCAGACACGCCGTGAAGAACGGCGCACCACCACCGAACCACGTGAGTCGCTCCTCGGCCGCGAGCCGCCAGAGTGTCTCGGGGCCGTCGGCGTTGGGGTCGCCGTCGTACAGCACGAGCTCGGCCCCGACCAGGAGACCCGACACCACGAAGTTCCACATCATCCAGCCGGTCGTCGTGAACCAGAAGAACCGGTCGTCGCGTCCCATGTCACCGTGGAGTCCGATCACCTTCAGGTGCTCGAGCAGGATCCCGCCGTGACCGTGCACGATCGGCTTCGGCAGGCCGGTGGTCCCCGACGAGTAGAGGACGTACAGGGGGTGTGACGCAGGGACGGCGGCGAACGAGAGCGGCGCCGACTCAGCGAGCAAGCGCTCCCACTCGATGACACCGTCGTCGGCGGTCGTCGCCTCGGGGTACGGCACGACCACCGTGGCGAGGAGTGACGGCAGCCCGGCGCGGATCGTGGCCAACTCGTCGACCCGGCTCACCGTGCGTCGCCCGTACTCGTAGCGGTCGACGGCCAACAACACCTTCGGTTCGACCTGGGCGAAACGATCGAGCACCGCCTGGACCCCGAACTCGGGAGCGCAGGACGTCCACGTGGCCCCGAGGCTCGCGGTCGCGAGGAACGCCACGATGGTCTCGGTCACGTTCGGCAGGTACGCCGCCACCCGGTCGCCCTCGCCGACGCCCAGCAGTTCGAGTCCACGTCGGGCGCGGCCGACCTGATCGGCGAGCTGACCCCAGGTGAGCTCGACCCGGTCGCGCGACTGCGAGCGGGCGACGATCGCCACCCGGTCGGGGTCGTCGTCGGCCCAGCGGAGGGCGTGCCGGGCGTAGTTGAGGCGAGCTCCTGGGAACCACGAGGCGCCGGGCATCACCCGCCGGTCGAGGACCGTCCGATAGGGCTCGGTCGCCTCGACGTCGAAGTACTCCCAGATCGCCGCCCAGCACTCCTCGAGACCGTCGCCGACCGACCAACTCCAGAGTTCGTCGTAGTCGGTGAACGCATGTCCCGATCGTTCCTCGCAGAACGTGAGGAACCGCCCGAGCCGTGTCGTCGTCCGAGCATCGGTGACCGGCGTCCAGAGCACGGGTGGTTGCGAGTCGAACCGGTTCGCCATGACGAGCACTGTAGGACGCGAGCCCCGGAGGCGACACGTCCCCGGATCCGGCGCCGTGGCTCGCAGCGTCGTAACGTGGGCGTATGGGTTCACTGATCGATTTCAAGAGCAATGGTGGAACAGCCTCGGGGTACCTGGCGCTGCCGGACGGCCGACGCGGTCCGGGCGTCATCGTGGTCCAGGAATGGTGGGGGCTCGACAGTGGGATCAAGGAGATGGCCGACCGCTTGGCCGCCGCCGGCTTCGTGGCCCTTGCGCCCGACCTCTACCACGGCGAACTCGCCGGTCACACCGAGATGGACAAGGCCGGCGAACTGATGCAATCGCTCCCGGCCGACCGGGCTGCCCGCGACATGAGCGGCGCCGTCGACTACCTCGCCGACCACGACGCCACGTCGAACGACGGGATCGGCGTGGTCGGGTTCTGCATGGGCGGCATGCTGTCGTTCCTGCTCGCCGCCCACCGTCCCGACCGGATCGCCGCCCTCGTGCCGTTCTACGGATTCCCCCAGGGCGACGACCAGCCGAACTACCGCGACATCGAGGCCTCGATCCAGGGCCACATGGCCGAGCACGACGACTTCTTCCCGCCCGATGCCGCCAAGGCGCTCGAAGCCGAGCTGCAGGCGATGGGCAAGGACGTCACACTCACCGTGCACCCCGGTTCCGGCCACGCCTTCATGGCACCGCACAACGCGCTCGGCACACAGGACCAGGAGCTCTACGACGAGATCTGGCCGCAGGTGGTCGAGTTCCTCCACACCCACCTCGATCAGAGCTGACGGTGGCCGACACATCGACCGACACGACATCCGACGGTCCGATCCACGGCTGCATCGAGCGCTGGCACCGGCACACCCGGGGCGAGCTCGACGGCGGGCTCGACGCCCTGCTCCACGAGGACTGCGTGTTCCTCTCCCCGATCGTGTTCACCCCTCAGCGCGGCCGCGACATCACGAAGATGTACCTGCGAGCCGCCGGCAGCACCCTCGCCGACGCCGACCCCGACGACGGCACCGCCTCGATCGAGTCCAGCCCGACGTTCCGGTACACCAGGGAGATCCTGCAGGGTCACCACGCAATGCTCGAATTCGAGACCGAGGTCGACGGCAAGTACGCGAACGGTGTCGACATCATCTCGTGCGACGACGACGGCATCATCGTCGAGTTCAAGGTCATGATGCGCCCGCTCCAGGCGATCAACGCCGTGCACGCGCAGATGAAGGCGATGCTCGAACAACTGGCCGGAGGCTGACATCGCCGCCGCCGACGACCTCGAAGCGGTCGTCACCCGGACCGCGAACGAGCACGAGTTCTCCGGGGTCGTCCGAGTCGACCGCCCCGGTCTGCCCACGGTGTCCCTGGCGTTCGGCCTCGCCGACCGCCGCCATGACGTGGCGAACACGACGTCGACGCGATTCGGCGTCGCCAGCGGAACGAAGTGGTGGACCGCGCTGGCCACACTCGGGCTCGTCGCCGACGGCGCGCTCGGCCTCGACACCACGGCTCGATCCCTCCTCGGTCGCGACCTGCCACTGATCGACGACGCCGTCACCGTCGAGCACCTGCTCGGCCATCGTTCCGGCATCGGCGACTACCTCGACGAGGAACTGCTCGGCGACATCGACGACCACATCATGCCCGTGCCCGTGCATCAGCTGTCGTCCTCCGAGGCCTATCTCCCGGTCCTCGACGGCTTCCCCCAACGAGAGCTTCCCGGTGAGCAGTTCCGCTACAACAACAGCGGTTACGTCGTGCTGGCCGTGCTCGTCGAGCGCGCCTCGGGCATACCGTTCGAACGCCTGGTCGGTGAGCGGGTGAGTGCCCCCGCCGGCCTCACCCACACCGGGTTCGTCCGCGGTGACGAACCCGCCCCCGACGTGGCGGTCGGCTACCTCGCGACCAGTGGGCTGCGCAGCAACGTGCTGCACCTGCCGGTCCTCGGGTCCGGTGACGGCGGCATCGTGACGACCGCCGACGACGTCCATCGACTCTGGGCGGCGTGGCTGGCCGGCACCGTCGTGCCACCCGATCTGCCAGACCTGATGCTGCGACCGCGCAGCGAGGCCCCAGCACAGCGCATGCGCTACGGGCTCGGGTGCTGGATCGATCCGGTCACCCCGACGGTCTCGCTCGAGGGCATGGACGCCGGCGTCTCGTTCCGGACGGTGCACGACCCGGTCACCGAAGTGACCCACACGGTGATGGCGAACACGTCGTCGGGTGCCTGGCCGATGACGAGAGCGCTCGACACCTCCCTCGGTCTCAGCTGAGTCCGAGGCGGTCGAGCAGGCCGACGGTGCGGACCTGATCCGCGTGCCGTTCGGCCATCACCGCGAACATCTCGTCGCCTCGCTCGGTCTGCTCGACGACCTGTGATGCGAGGACCGCCATGTAGAACCCGGTGACCGAGCCGAGCACGTACCCCTCCCACACCGCGTCGTCGGCGATGTCGACGCCGGCCGACCGCAGCCCCGCCGCGTACCGCACGACCAGATCGTGTTCGGCGAGCGCTCGCGTTCCGGGCGGTAATCCGGCGCCGCAGAAGTAGGCCACATCGGCGGGGCCGGTACCGACCGAGACCGTCTGCCAGTCGACCACGGTGACCGCGGGCGACGACGGCGGCTCCCCGAACATCAGGTTGTCGAGGCGGAAGTCACCGTGCACCACGCACCAGGCGCCGTGGCGGTCGACCCATGACCGCACGCGTGCGGACCAGTCGGGGAATGCCGCTGCGAGCGGCGCCGCCAGCGCCAGGTCGTCGGGGTGCAGTCGCGACGAGAACCGATCGACGAAGCCAGGGGTCAGCACTTCGAACAGCTGGGTGCGGAATGCCGTCTGCTCGTCATCGACCGGCCCGCCCAACCACTCGCCCGCACCGAGTTCGTCGACCCGGCCCCATGTCGGAGCGTGGAGCCGAACCGCCTGATCGACCGCCGACTCGGCCTCGGCGACCGTGCATCCGGCGAGTTGGTCACCGGCGCGGGCGGGCGAGATGTCCTCCATCAGCAGTGCGAAGTCGTGCGTTGCCGGGTCCCATTCGATCAGGAAGACCTGCGGGGTCCGGATCCCCACGAGCGGCTGCAGATCGCGGTAGAACCCGACCTCCTTGACGTAGGTGCTCATCTGCACCGCGGCGGCGCGGCTGACTTCGCTCGGCGACGGGAACTTGCCCACGACCGTGCGCGGGAGTTCGTCGTCCGGGGCGTCCCAGCGCAGCCGGAACCTGACGTTCTCGCCGACCTGGCGGAGCGATCGCGTCAACCAGGCGTCGTCGACCTCATCGGACCTCACGGGCCGAGCCTGGCACAGCGGCTGCGCCCTGCTCGGCTCGGGCGTATTCGGCCAGGACCGCGCTCAGCTCGGCTCGACGAGGATCTTGGCGTGTTGTTCGGGGAGTCCGAGCATCTCGAAGGCATCCGGGATGCCATCGACGTCGACGGTGCCCGTGACGAGCGGGTCGAGATCCCAGGCGCCGGCGGTGATGTGGCGGTGGGTCGCGGCGAACTCGTCGGGCGTGTAGCCGAGTACGAACTGGATCGACAACTCACGACCGATGCCGACCATCGGGATCAGATGGTCCTGCGCCATACACACCCCGACCACGAGGATCCGGGTGTTCCGTGGGGCGGCCCGCATCGCCTGGTCGATCATCCCGGGCATGCCCACCGCCTCGAAGATCACCAGCGGGCGTCTGCCGTCGACCCGACGCCAGACGGCGATCGCCGTTTCGTCATCGGGCGACACCACCTCGTCACAGCCGAAGTGTTCCGCGAGCGCCCGCCGCTTCGGAGAGAAGTCGGCGCCGATCACCGGGCCGATCCCCCTCCGCACCAGCTCGGCCACGCAGGCCAGCCCGACCGGACCGAGCCCCATCACGATCGCGGCGTCGCCGGGTGCGATGCCCGACTTGTTGACCGCGTGCACGCCGACCGCCATCGGCTCGGTGAGAGCGGCGTGACGGGTCGCCACCTCGGGCTCGACCGTGATGGCGAGCTGCTGATCGAGCACCATCAACTCGCCGTACCCGCCCGGATAGTGGTTGGAGTACCCGAGCGTGTGGATGCCCGATGCATCGAATGCCGCCGGCATGCTGACCACCCGGTCGCCCTCGCCGACCCGGTCGACCCCCGGCCCCAGTTCGAGGACCTCGCAGCAGAACTCATGACCCATGACACAGTCGAGTTCGGGTTCGAACGACTGTGCTGGGAGCGGATCGGCAGGCGCGTCGGGGTCGGCACGGCCCACGTCGGCCATGAGGGAACGCAGCTCGGCCCCGTAGCGGAGCGTGTGGAGATCGCTCCCGCAGATCCCGCACGCGAGCACCCGGGCGAGGAACTGGCCGGTCTGCGGCACCGGATCGGGAACCTCGTCGACCCGCAGCTTCCACTGGTGCATCACGGCGGCGCGCATCGAGCGGACACTACCGCCGGGTACCGTCACACCCGTGAGCGAGGAACCGATCGAGATCGCCGACGGCGACGTCACCTGGCGGTTCGACCGCGCCTTCCTCGAGTCCGACTGGACCTGCATCTACGGATCGGGCTGCCACGGCATCCTGCCCGACGATGCAACCGAACTCCAGCAAGGGTGCTGCTCGTACGGCGCCCATCTCGGCGACGGTGCCGACGGACGTACCGAGGCGCTCAACGTCGCCGCGTTCGCGTCGGTCCTCTCCGACGAGCAGTGGCAGTTCCGAGCCGGATTCGTCGAACACGGCCCGGCGGCGATCTTCACCGACGCCCACCGCAATCACACGGCGTTGGTCGACGACGCCTGCGTGTTTCTCAACCGTCCGGGATTCGCCGGTGGAGCCGGATGTGCGCTGCACATCGGCGCGCTCGCGGCCGGGGACGACCCGATCGAGTGGAAGCCATCGGTCTGCTGGCAGCTCCCGATCCGCGTCGACTGGGAACCCGACGGCGACGACCGCGAGGTGGCGACCGTGCGCCGCTGGAGCCGGCAGGACTGGGGCGGGTTCAGCGAGACGATGGCGTGGTGCTGCACCGAACGCGACGAGGGAGCCGAGGCCTTCTCGGGTGACCGACCGGTCGTCGACTCGCTCGCCGCCGAACTCACGGTCATCGTCGGCGACGAGGTGTACGTCGAGCTGCGGCGACGGTTCGACTGAGCCCGCTCCGATCCCGCCGACGACGCCGCGTTACCGTCGAGGCATGCAGGTCGAGACGCACCTCCCACTCGGCAAGGTCGACCCCGGCATCCGCGAAACGGAGAAGCCGGTCGACATGGTTCGTTTCCACCACGACGCAGCCGTCGTCGAAGCACTCGGGTTCGACGGCCTCGTGCTCACCGAGACCAAGGAGGACCCGTTCGTCGCCATGGCCATGGCAGCGACGACCACCGAGCGGATCGATCTGACGACGGCCGTGGCGATCGCGTTCCCACGTTCGCCGACGGTCACCGCGATGACGGCATGGACGCTGCAGCGCGCCTCGGAGGGCAGGTTCAAGCTGGGCCTCGGTACACAGGTCAAGGGGCACATCGAGCGCCGGTACGGCGTCCCGTGGCACGCACCCGGGCCATGGCTCGAGGACTACGTCGAGGCGGTCAAGGCCGTCTGGACCTCCTGGCAGGAGCGGACACCGCTCGACTTCCACAGCGAGCACTACGACCTCACGCTGATGAACCCGCTCTTCGACCCGGGCCCGATCGAGCACCCGTTCCCGCCGATCCACCTCGCGGCGGTCAATCGGCACATGGCACGGCTGGCCGGCCGACATGCCGACGCCGTGCGCCCGCACCCGATCTGCACCCGCCGCTACATCGACGAGGTCCTCCGGCCGGAGGTCGAGCGCGGTGCCGGCGAGCGCGGCCGGAGTGTCGATGCGATCGAGATGGTCGCGTCGCCGCTGATCGTCACCGCACCGACCGAAGCGGAACTCGCCGACAAGGTCAGTACCGTCCGGTCTCGGATCTCGTTCTACGCATCGACGCGCACCTACCGGGCCGTGTTCGATCTGCACGGGTGGGGTGACATCGGCGAACAGCTGTCGGCGCTGTCTCGTCAGCAGCGCTGGGACGAGATGGAGCATCACGTCAGCGACGAGATGGTCCACGAGATCGCCGTCGTCGCGCCGTACGACACGATCGCCGAGGCGGTCGCGAGCCGCTACGAGGGCCTCTGCGACCGAGTCGAGTTCTCGATCCCGGCCGGTGACCCCGACGAGCGAGCGCGGCTCACCGAGATGGTCCGCTCGATCCAGGCTCGATAGCAGCGGTCAGCGGGGGAAGAACTCGGCGAGCGCCGCCGACGTCACCGCCGCACGCCAGATGCGGCCCTCGGTGCCCATGTGGATGCCGTCGGCGACGAACCACTCGGGTCGAACGGCGTCCGACCACCTGAGCACCGGCTCGTCGCCGAACACGAACAGCAGCCGCAGGATCCGCTCTTCGGCGGAGAGCGCGGCGCCGGCTGCGATGTTGGCGGCGTCGTTGGTGCCGATCATGACGACCCAGCAGCCGCGGAAAACCGTCCCGCCGTCGGCGCCTCGGATGCACACGCCGTCACCACGGCGAGCAGCACGCCGACGAGCCGACCGCCCGTCACGTCGGGCCGAGTCCGATCGACGTCGCCGCGGCTCGCCTCGACGTCTCGGCCTCGTCACGGGCGCAGCACCCGTCCAGGTGATCGTTCACGAGCCCCATCGCCTGCATGAACGCATACATCGTCGTCGGTCCGACGAACGACCATCCCTGTCGCTTCAGCGCCTTCGACAACCGGGTCGACGTCTCGGTGATCGACGGCACCTCGCCGGGCGGGCCCGACGTGAAGTCGGCGTGGGGCCAGAAGAACTCGGCGAGCGAACCGTGCTCGTCGATCATCTCCATCGCCCGCTGCGCGTTGTTGATCGTCGACCTGATCTTGCCCTGGTGTCGGACGATCCCGGCGTCGCCGAGCAGGCGTTCGACGTCACGCTCGTCGAACGCCGCCACCGAGACCGGCTCGAAGCCGGCGAACGCAGCCCGGAAGTTCTCGCGCTTGCGCAGGATGGTCAGCCAGCTCAACCCGGATTGGAATCCCTCGAGACAGATCTTCTCGAACAGCCGCACGTCGGACGTGACGCCGAAGCCCCATTCGGTGTCGTGGTAGTGCACGTAGTCGGGGGTCGCCGTCCCCCACGAGCACCGAGGTCGCCCATCGTCGTCGGTCACCAACTCCATCAGGACAGTGTCGCAGGCGAATCCGACCTGCTCTCGCGCTCGAGACGTAGCCGGAGTTCGAGGCCGTGCACCGCCGCGACGAGCGCGTCGTTGACCGGCGTCGGCACCCCAGCCCGGCGACCCCCGGCGGTCACCGCTCCGTGCATCACGTCGACCTCGGTCTGCGACCCCTTCTCGACGCTCTGCAGCATCGACGCCTTGAACCCGTAGGGCAATCCCTCCCATGCTCGACGCCACGGCACCTGCGGGTCGGAGGTCGTGACTCCGACCCCCAGCGCACGGGCCACGTCGATCGCCTCCTGCACGGTCGCGATCGCCATGCGCTCGATCTCGGGGTGCACCGAGAGTTCGCCGTACGGGAGACCGGTGAGTGCGCTCCAGGCACCGGTGGCGACGTTCACGAACAGCTTCTCCCACGCCATCGCGACGATGTCGGCGCTGATCTCCACCGCCATGCCGGATGCCTCGAACGCGTCGGCGACGACACGCAGGCGGTCGGTCACCCGTCCGTCGAGCTCGCCCAGCACCGTCATCCGCCCCTCGACCCCGTATTCGACGACGCCCGGCTCGGTGAGACGTCCACCGACGAAGGTCCTCCCGGCGATCACCCGATCGGCGCCCACGATCTCGGCGATGATCTCGTCGCACCCGACGCCGTTCTGGAGGGTCAGGACGAGTGTGTCGTCCCCCACCAGATCGGCCGCCTCCTCCATCGCGGAGCGGGTGTCGAATGACTTCACGAGCACGACGAGCAGATCCGGGGGCGTCAGGCCGTCGACGGAGGTGGCGGCACCGACTGCGACCTCGCGTCGCTCCCGGTCGTCGACGAGCAGTAGACCACGCCGTCGGATCGCCGACACGTGGGCATCGTTCCTGGTCACGAGGGTCACATCGTGACCCGACCGGGCCAGCATCGCGCCGATCACCGATCCCAGCGACCCGGCCCCCAGCACGCACACCCGCATGTCGCCGACCGTAGCGGCAGCACGGTCAAGGCCGTGACAAATCGGTCAAGTTCGAGCCGTACCGGTCGATGATCAAGTATGACCACTGCTGAGCAGTTCCACGCCTCGGATGCCGACATGGCCGCACCGTCAGGGAGCGAGATCGTCGCCGTCGCGAACGCCGCATCGGCACGAGCCGATCACGACTCGGCGATGGGCGAACTCGTGATCGTGGCCCGCACGGCCGACGGTGGCCATCGCGCCATCGGCGGCGGTGGCGTCGGCCCGCTCCGAGCGGCCATTTCCGTCGCCGTGGCGGCCGAGAACGCCCGTCTCTGGAGCGGCGTCGAGGGCACCGAAACCATCGAACGTTCGACCCGGAGCATGCCCGAGATCGTGCGCACCGCAGCGGAGGCCAGCAACATCACCACGGCCCACGTCGGCTGCATCATCGACGACGCCGAGCCACCGCTGGCTGCCGTCGCCGTGTGGTTCGAGGTCGACGGTGCGGTCGCCGGCCCGAACGACCGACGCTCCACGATGGAGCTGCTGGCCGCGGCTGCCGAACGGCAACGCCGACACTTCGCCGCCAAGGCAGCCGAGCGGGCCGCCAACGCTCCAGCACCCGAGGAGGCCCCGTCCGGCCGTCGCGAGTTCGACGCCGACGACCCCTCACTCGACAGCGTGACCGGTCTCGCCACCCGAGCCGACTTCGAGAGCGCCATGGACGCCTACGAGTCCGACGAGGCCACCCTGGTCGTCGTCGACCTCGACGGCTTCGCGAAGGTGCCCGCCGAGTGCGGTGACGTCGTCGCCGATGCCGTGCTGCGTGAGATCGCCGATCGAATGGTGTCGTCGTGCCGTCGCGACGACCTGATCGCCCGCATCGGCCCGGACACGTTCGCGATCCTCTTCGCCGATGCGCCCCGCTCGGTCGGCCTGCACATCGCGAAGCGGCTGCTCGACACGATCGCCATGCCGCTGCCGATCGCCGGCGGGCCCGAGGTGGTCACCGCAACGGTGGCGCTGGCCCACCAGTTCGGACTGGTCGACATGGAGGAGCTGATGGAGTCGGCCGACGACGCCGTCGCCAGTGGCAAACGATCCGGCACCGGCCGGCTCGTCATCGCCTCCTGATCACCGCAGCGCTCAGGCCGACGCCACGACGCCGGCACGCGCCAGGCGCATCTGGGTCAACCAGGCGTAGGCGAGCATGGCTGCGGCGAGCACCGTCGCCAGGTCCGCGAGGATGTGGAACCCCACCGACTGTTTGACGAAGCCCGAGCCGAAGGCGGCAACGGCACCACAGAGACTCAGGGTGAGGTCGCCCGTGCCCTGTGCCTCGACGCGCGACGAGGTCGGGACCGACGCCGTCAACAGGGTGGTTCCACCGATCAGCCCGATGTTCCAGCCGAGTCCGAGCAGGAACAAGCCGAGGAAGATCATCGCTGGGACATATCCGGCGACCACCGCGGCCACCGTGCCGGTTCCGAGCACGATCGCGCCGATCTGGATCGCCTTGACGGCGCCGACCCGGTCGACGAACCGTCCGACGAGTGGTGCCAGCCCGAACATGCCGAGGATGTGCACCGCGATCACGAGCGCCGACAGATCGGCATGGTCGTGGTCCTTCATGTGGGGCGGCGTCATCGTCATCACGCCGACCATCGCGGCTTGCGAACCGGCCATCGCCACGAGTCCGAGCATGGCCCCGGGCGACGAGCGAATCACGCCGTACGACCGGCGCACCTGCCGGATCGGGCGCGTGCGTTGGGCGTTCGGATCGGTCCCGCCGATCAGGACGAGCGGATCCGGTCGCAGCGCCACCGAGTAGACGACCGCACCCAGGAGGAACAGGGCGCCGGCGAACAGGTAGGGACCGATGTACTCGTCGAGCCCGAGCCACTCACCGAAGCGCTTCTCGAGCGGGGTGAACGTGGGGCCGAACACGGCGCCGAGCGTGCCGATCCACACGATGGCACCGATCGCCCGGGCGCGGTCCTGATCGAGCGCCAGGTCGGCTGCGACGTACCGGGCCTGCAGCGTGGCGGCCTGGCCCGACCCGAACAGGAACATGCCGATCACGAACAGCGGGAACCAACGCAGCTGGCCCCCGGTCGCGGCGACGCCTGCTCCCACGCCACCGATCACGAGCGCGGCGATCAGCCCGGGACGACGCCCGCGACGGCGCATGAATGCGGCCAGCGGAATCGAGATCGCGGCGGCACCGAGCGTGAACGACGCGCTGCCGAGACCGGCCAAGCGGTCGCTGCCGAGCATGTCGGACGCCAGCAGGCTCACGACGGCGACCGTGCCAGCGACGGCAGCCTGGCCCGGGACCACGGCGAGGCGCAGGACGTTGAGGGTCGCGCGTTGCTGGTCCTGATGCCGCTCGAGGTCGACATCGGGGGAGGTCGTCGTCACTCCCCCACTCTGTCAGGTCACGGCTGCTCGCCGGCCCTCAGAACGCCCGTCAGGAGCGGCGCCGGCGCAGCACGAAGAGCGCGGCGATCAGCGCCGCCACGGCACCGATGCCGGCGACGCGCGGCGACCGCAGCGCATCGAGCGGCGATGTCGGCTCACCGCCGTGCTCGTCATCACCCAGGCCCAGACGATCGGCCATGTCGGCGAGCTGCTGATCGGACAGGTCGCCGCCGACCGAACGGCCGTCGCCGCCCGGCGCGTCGGGAAAGTCGCGGCCTGCCTCGGGCGACGGCGTCGGGTTGGCCATCTCCCGTACCGGCCCCTGACTGGGATCGCCGCCGGCCTGCTGATGGAGGTGTCGTGCCATGATCCGACTCTTCCCGTTCGGGAACGAGCCGAAACCGGCGGCAGGTCAGCTCGGGAGGATGTCGCGGAGGAACCGGCCGGTATGGCTGGCCTCGACCTTCGCGACGTCTTCCGGCGTGCCCTCGGCCACGACCATGCCGCCACCGCTGCCGCCCTCGGGGCCGAGATCGATGATCCAGTCGGCCGTCTTGATCACGTCGAGGTTGTGCTCGATCACAAGCACGGTGTTGCCCTGGTCGACCAGGCGCGACAGCACCGTCAGGAGCCGTCGGACGTCGTCGAAGTGGAGCCCGGTCGTCGGCTCGTCGAGCAGATAGATCGTGTGACCGGTCGATCGTTTGGCGAGTTCGGTCGACAGCTTGACTCGCTGCGCCTCGCCGCCGGACAGGGTCGGCGCCGACTGGCCGAGCCGGACGTAGCCGAGACCGACGTCCATCAGCGTCGACATGTACCTGGCGATGCGGGGCTGATTGCCGAAGAACTCGACCGCCTCGGCGACCGGCATGTCGAGCACGTCGGCGATGTTCTTGCCCTTGAACTCCACATCGAGCGTGTCGCGGTTGTACCGGGCGCCCTTGCAGACCTCGCACGGCACGTAGACGTCGGGCAGGAAGTGCATCTCGATCTTGAGCGTGCCGTCGCCGGAGCACGCTTCGCAGCGCCCGCCCTTGACGTTGAACGAGAAGCGCCCTGGCTGATAGCCGCGTACCTTGGCTTCGTTGGTGGTCGCGAACAACTTGCGGACGCTGTCGAACACGCCCGTGTACGTGGCCGGGTTCGATCGCGGCGTGCGGCCGATCGGCGACTGGTCCATGTCGATGACCTTGTCGAGGAACTCGATGCCCTCGATCTTCTTGTGCTTGCCGGCCGGCAGCTTCGACTTGTAGATCCGCTGCATCAGGACCGGGAGCAGGATGTCGCGGACCAGCGTGGACTTGCCCGAGCCGGACACGCCCGTGACCGCGACGAAGCAGCCGAGCGGGATGTCGACGTCGAGGTTCTGGAGGTTGTGCTCGCGGGCACCTCGGATCGTGAGCTTCTCGCCCTTGGGCGTGCGCCGGACCTCGGGGACCGGCACCGACTTCTTACCGGACAGGTACTGGCCGGTCACCGACTCCTTGACACGCGTGATGCCCTTGACCGGGCCGCTGTACACGATCTCGCCGCCGTGCTCACCGGCACCGGGGCCGATGTCGACGATCCAGTCGGACTCCTTGATCGTCTCTTCGTCGTGCTCGACGACGATCACGGTGTTGCCGAGATCACGCAGACGGGTGAGCGTGTCGATCAGACGCCGGTTGTCGCGCTGGTGCAGGCCGATCGACGGCTCGTCGAGCACGTACAGGGTGCCGACCAGGCCGGAACCGATCTGGCTCGCCAGCCGGATCCGCTGGGCCTCACCACCGGCGAGTGTGCCCGCCGACCGCGACAGCGTGAGGTAATCGAGGCCGACGTCGAGCAGGAACCCGAGCCGGGCGTTGACCTCTTTGGTCACCCGCTCGGCGATCAGGCGGTCGCGCTCGCTGAGTTCGAGCGCGGACAGGAACTTGGCCGACTCGCCGATCGACATCTCGCAGACCTCGGCGATGTTCTTGTCGCCCACCGTGACGGCCAGCGTGAACGGCTTGAGCCGAGCACCGCCGCAGGCGCGGCACGGCACCTCGCGCATGTAGCCCTCGTACTGCTCTCGCGAGTAGTCGCTCTCGGACCCCTCGTGGCGACGCTTGATCCAGGGGATGACCCCCTCGTACTCGGTCGAGTAGGAGCGGTTGCGGCCGTACCGGTTCTTGTACTTGACGGTCAGCTTGCCCTTGGTGCCGTGCAGGATCAGCTTCTGCTGTTTGGCCGGCAGCTGCTCCCAGGGCGCGGACAGGTCGATGTCGTGGATGTTCGCCACCGACTCGAGCATGCGGGTGAAGTACTGGGTGTGCGCGCTCCGCCACGGCACGATCGCGCCGTCGTTGATCGACTGCTCGGGGTCGGCGATGACGAGCTCGGGATCGACCTCGAACGTGGTACCGAGGCCGTCGCAGGTGACGCAGGCGCCGTACGGCGAGTTGAACGAGAAGTTGCGGGGCGCCGGCTCGTCGTAGCTCTTGCCACAGACGGGGCAGGCGAGGTGCTGGCTGAACGTGAGCGTCTCGGGCTCGGGCTCACCCTCACGGGCCACGAGCTCGACCTCGGCGACCCCGTCAGCCAGGGTGAGCGCGGTCTCGAGCGAGTCGGTCAGGCGTCGCTCGATCCCCTCGCGGAGCACGAGACGGTCGACGACGATCTCGATCTTGTGCTGCTCGTACTTGGCGAGGCGTTCGTCGCGCTGGAGGAACTCGTCGATCACGACGGTCTCGCCGTCGATGCGGGCTCGCACGTACCCCTGCCCCGACAGGTCGGCGAGCAGTGTGTCGTACTCGCCCTTGCGGCCGCGCACGACGGGGGCGAGCACCTGGAACCGCGACCCCTCCGGCAGTTCGAGGATGCGGTCGACGATCTGCTGCGGCGTCTGCCGCTGCAACGTGGTGCCGTCGTCGGGGCAGTGCTGCACCCCGATGCGGGCGTACAGCAGGCGCAGGTAGTCGTAGACCTCGGTGATCGTGCCCACGGTCGAGCGAGGGTTGCGACTGGCGGACTTCTGGTCGATCGAGATCGCCGGCGACAGGCCCTCGATCACGTCGACGTCGGGCTTGTCCATCTGCCCGAGGAACTGGCGGGCGTACGAGCTGAGCGACTCGACGTAGCGGCGCTGACCCTCGGCGTAGATCGTGTCGAACGCGAGGCTCGACTTGCCGGAACCGGACAGGCCCGTGAACACCACGAGACGGTCGCGCGGGAGCTCGACGTTGACGTTCTTCAGGTTGTGTTCGCGCGCACCGCGGACCTCGATGACAGGACCGGACGGCGTCGCGTTCTTGCGCGGAGCCATGAGGATGTCGAGGCTACCGAGCCACTGGCGACGGCCGAGCCGCCCGATGGAGGGAAATGATCACCCCGCCGACGCTACCAGACCGACCGAACACCTGTACGACGTCCGGCCGGTCCGGACCGGCCGGGGTCACATGACGCACAGCAGGTCGGCGAAGAGCTCCTCGCCGTCGACGTCGACCCCGCGTCCGGCGAACCAGGTGGCCACGTTGAGCACGTCACGGTGCAGGAACTCGATCCCCTGCGGATTGGCGGCGATGTCGATCGCCTGCGGGAAGTCGATGAACCACAGCGTGTCGTCCCACCACAGGAGGTTGTACACCGACAGGTCGCCGTGCGCGTATCCCTCCCCCACCATGGCCCGCAGACCGACGACGAGCTGGTCGAATGCGTCGGTGAGCGCTCCGATCCCGAGTCGCGCCGCCTGGAGCTGCGGCGCCGCCCGCTCGTCGTCGCCGACGTATTCGAGGTCGAACACGTTGCCGTCGTACGCGATCGGATACGGCACCGACATCCCCGTCGCCCACAGTCGCGACATCACGTCGAACTCGTGACCCATCCACCGGTCCTGGAGGAGTCGTTTGCCGTAGGTCGACATGCGCTCGACCGCACGACGGTCGCGGGTCTTTCGGAACTGGCGCCCTTCCCGATATTGCACGTCGTGGACGAACGCCGACGAGCGCTGCACGCCCATCGCCTGGAGTTCTCCCTTGGACTTCACCTCCCGCGGGAGGTAGCGCTTGCGGGCGAACACACACGAACGACCGTCGTGGCCGTGGCGTTCGATCAGGTTGACCTGGGCTTCCTTGCCCGTCTTGACGACGCCGAGGTCGTCGTCGTGGAGGCCATCGATGATGACCCACGTGGGAACAGCGCGCACGAGCACACTCCTTGAACTGCTTGCCGATGGGATGATCGGCCGCAGACCCCGGAGTCGGTGCTTCAGCGACTCGACGGGCGCGACCGGAGGGAGAGCATCGATGAGACCGTCATGTGGATCACCCTCCCTTCGTGTCGGCGTACGTGTGCAACGTACCCCACCCCCGGCGCGCCGGCGAAGGAGGTTTCGCGCTCAGCCGTCGAGACAGCTGACGAGCATCTCGCGCGTGGCGGCGCGCTCGTCGGGGTCGCTGGCGAACTCGGCCGCCGAGAAGTCGGTCACGCCGATCTCACCGAGTGCGAGCACACGTTCGCGACACTCCTCGGCCGAGCCGGCGATCACGATGTCACCGGGGCCCGCTGCACCTTCGCGGTCGAGCATCTTGCGGTAGCTGGGCAGTTGGCCGTAGATCGCGAAGACCGACGCGGCGCGCTCCTGCGCACCGGCCACGTCGTCGGTGACACAGACGGGGAGCGCGGCGACCACCCGGGTCGCATCCCGCCCGGCGGCCTCGGAGGCGGCTCGCAGCGTCGGCACCGTGTGCTCGGCGAGCGTCTTGGGCCCGGTGCACCACGTCATCGTGCCGTCGGCGAACTGCGCCGTCACCTTGAGCATCTGCTCGCCCAGCGCCGCCAGCATCACCGCCGGCCGGTCGCCGCCGCACACCGTGATGTCGCCACGCGCCGTCACCGTCTCACCTTCGAACCGAACCGACTGCTGCTCGAGCAAGGGCATCAGCGCCGACAGGTACTCGCGCATGTGGCGCACCGGCTTGTCGAACGTGTGGCCCCACATCCCTTCGACGACGGGCTGATGACTGAGCCCGATACCGAGGGTGAAACGGCCACCGGTCGCGGCGTTGGTGGTGAGCGCCTGCTGGGCCATCTGCATCGGGTGCCGCGGATACGTCGGCACGACCGCGATCCCGAGTTCGATCCGTGGCACCTCGCGTCCGACGATCGACAGCGTGGTCATGGCATCGTGCCCGAAGATCTGCGAGACCCAGTAGCTCGCGAAGCCCTGCGATTCCGCCGTTCGAGCGTTCTCGACGACCTGGTCGAGGGTGCCGTCGTTGAGAGTTCCGTCGTTGATACCGATGCGCATGACAGCGACGGTATCCGACGGGTACCGTCGATCTCGTGGCCGACCACGAGATCGCTCGACACCGAATGGTGGATCAGCAACTCGCCGCTCGCGACATCGTCGACGAGCGGGTCCTCGACGCGATGCGCCGGGTGCCACGCCACCGTTTCGTCGAAGGTGACGCCGATCTCGCGTACGGCGATCAGCCGGTCCCGATCGGCCACGGGGCGACGATCTCCCAGCCGTACATCGTGGCGCTCATGACCCAGGCGCTGAGCGTCTCGCCGACCGATCGTGTCCTCGAGATCGGCACCGGTTCCGGGTACGGCGCCGCGGTGCTGGCGGAGTTGGCCGAACGGGTCACGACCGTCGAGGTCGTACCGGAGCTGGCGGAGACCGCACGGGCACTGCTGGCCGACCACGCCGACCACGTCGAGGTCATCACCGGCGACGGCTCGCTCGGACACCCGTCGGGCGCGCCGTACGACGCGATCAGCGTGACGGCCGCCGGGCCCGAGATCCCCGAACCGCTGCTCGACCAGCTCGCGCCGGGTGGGCGGCTCGTGATGCCCGTCGGCCGCGGCGTCGAGCAACTGGTCCTCCTCACCCGCCGCCCCGATGGCGACACGATCGAGACGCTCATTCCGGTTCGGTTCGTGCCGCTCCGCGGGCGACACGGCGCGTGATCCATACCGGTCCGAGGCCGGAATGCGACACTGATGCGGTGGACCGCTTTCCGACGCTGACGCCTCGACCGGCGCTGTTCCCGACCGGTCTGACGATCCTCAAGGCGCTGGTGGTCGCACGCTGGCTGGCATGGCTCTGGATGGCCGGCATCCTGCTCTTCACCGACGCGGAGACCAAGGTCCGCCACCCGATCGTCGGATGGGGCGCCGTCGGGGCCACGCTCGCCCTGACCGTCGTCGGCACCGTGCTCCTGCGCCGCCGACCGGAGCGCCTGCTCCACGCACCGTTCGTGATCGCCGACGTGGCGTTCGCCATCGGACTCAGCATCGTCGACGGCTACGTGTTCGAACCGGACCACGTGTTCGCCACGTCGCAGAGCATCGCCACGCAATGGCCGCTGATCGCGATGGCGACGGTCGGGGTGGCGTACGGGCCGGTCATCGCCGGTCTCAGTGGACTCCTCGTCGGTCCGGCCGAGTGGGCGGGCGCCGAGCTGAACCGGTTCGATGCGTGGGGCACACCCGAGATCGTGTCGATCGCCGCGACGAGCCTGTTCTACGGCGCGTGCGGTGTCGTGTTCGGGTGGCAGGCACGGCTCCTCAAGCGGGTCGAGGGCGAGATCGCCGACCGCAGGGCCCGCGACGAGGTCGGCCGGGTGCTGCACGACACGGTGCTCCAGACGTTGGCGCTGGTCGAACGACGGTCTGCGTCGAGCGACCCCGAACTCGCGACCGCGGCGCGGCAGGCCGACCAGGATCTCCGCGCGTTCCTGTTCGGGAGCGCCGGGCGCGTGGTCGCCGATCTCGAGACGCGGGTTCGCTCGGAGATCGAGCGCGTCCGGACCGGCCACGACACACCGGTCACCGTCAGCGTGCTCGACGACGGCTGCCGTCTCCCCGACCGCCACCAGGACCTCGTCGCCCGGGCGATCGGCGAAGCGGTCGCCAACTCGCTCGAGCATGCGGTGGCGAACCGGGTCGTGGTGTTCGTCGAGACCGACGACGACGGGCACGTCTTCGCCAGCATCGACGACGACGGGATGGGGTTCGATCCGGCCACTCCCCGGAGTACGCACGGCATCGACGAGTCGGTGCTCGCCCGGATCGCATCGATCGGCGGACGGGTCGAGATCTCATCGTCGATCGGGAGCGGCACCGAGGTCTGCATCTGGACCAAGCCCGCGCCGGAGGCCGCCGGCATGGGAGGATCGACGTCGTGAACGACCCGATCAGGACGGTACTCGCCGACGACCACGAACTCGTCCGGTCCGGCCTGCGCAACGAACTCGGCCCCGGGTTCGAGATCGTCGGCGAGGCCGACGACGCCGAGGGGGCGATCGACGTGATCACCGCCCGACAGCCCGATCTCGTCATCTGCGACCTGCACATGCCGCGCGGCGGTGGCCTGGCCGTGGTCGAGCGGTGCGCCACCGTGTGCCCCATCGTGATCCTGACCGTGAGCGAGGCCGAGCGGGATCTGCTCGACGCGGTCGCCGCCGGCGCCGCCGGGTACCTCGTCAAGACCACGCCGATCGACGAGCTCACCGCGTCGCTCCGCGCCGCAGCCGCCGGCGAACCCGTGTTCTCACCATCGCTCGCTGCGCTCGTCCTCGGAGAGTTCCGCCGGCTCGCGAAATCGGCCGACACGAACCCCCTGACCGAGCGCGAGCGGCAGGTGTTGCAGCTTGTCGCACGCGGCCGCACCTACAAGGAGCTCGGCCTCGAACTCGACATCGCGGCCAAGACCGCCGAGAACCACGTCCGCAACATCCTCGGCAAGCTGCACCTCAGCCGACGCAGCGACCTCGTCCGGTACGCCGTCGAGCACGGCCTGGACTGAATCTCCCCACGGCTCCCCAGCCCGCTCTGGGGGATGTCCCCGATATCCGCCGGAGCCGCCTGCCTTCACGATGGAGGCATGAACTGGCCACCTCCCACCGTCGATCCCGTACCCGTACCCGAGACCGACGCCGAGCGTCGTGGGCTCAGCGCCGTCCCCGCCGCAGCTTGGATCGGCCTGCTGGGCGGGGCGCTGCTGCTCGTCGCCGCCGTCGCGGTCGTCGCGAGCAACTGGAACACGATCGGCGAGAGCGTGCGCGTCGCCGGACTTGCCGGCGTGACCGTCGGCCTGCTCATCGCCGCGAGACGACTCCGTCCCATGGCGCCGACGACCGCCGGGATCGTCGCCCACGTCGGTACGTTGCTCACAGCCTCGGTCGGCATCAGCGCGCTCTCGGTGGTGGGGGTCACCTGGCCCGGCTGTCTGCTCCTCGGCGGCGTCACGTTGATCGTCGCCACCGAGCTCCAGGCCACCCGCCGGCGGCGGGCGACGATGCATCTGGCGCAGATCGCCGGGTGGGCGACGGCGGCGACCGGCGCTGCTGCACTCCTCGGCACCACCGCCGGCCTGCTCGCCGCGCTCGCGGCGACCGGCCTGCTCGTGGTCGGTGCCCACCGCCGCAGCGCGATGCTCGCCGGACTGGCCGTGGTCTCGCCGGCGTTGACGGCGTTGGCCGACACCGGCATCGGGAACGGGACATTGCAGCGGGCCGGCCTCGTCGGCGAGCGACTCGGCTGGTCGGGGCCCGCCGTCGGCCTCCTCGCCGCGACGGTGATCGGCGCGATCGCCTGGCGTCGCCGGAGCAACCCGCTCATGCTGGTCGCGGTCGCGTGTCCGGTCATCGGGCTGGTCACCGGGTTCGCCGCCGCCGACGGGTCGTTCGTCGCCTGGTGGAGTGTCCCCGCAATGGCGCTGATCGCCGCCGAACTGGGTCTGCTCCTCCTGCCGACGGATCGGTGGCGCGGGCAGATCGCCGATCTCGTCGACATCGGAGCGGTCACGGTGGCGGTCGGCGCGTGGACGGCGCCGGCCATCGCTCGACTCGACATCGGCGGAACCGACCTCGCGTCTCCCTGGGCGATCCCGGTCGCGCTGACCGGCCTCGGTGTCGGCCTGTCGCTGCTCCGGTGGCGTTCGTCCCGTCCCCGGCTCGCCGATCTCGGTGTCGCATCCGTCGCCGGGGCGCTGCTCGGCCTGGTGGTCGCCTTCGATCCGCCCGACCTCGCCGTCGCCGGCGCCGCGACGGTCGCGGTGCTGTTCGCCGTGGTGCTGTCGAGGCGCCTCTCCCCGCTCGCTCTCCATCCGGCCGGGATCTGGGCCCTGATCAGCATCGGCGCCGTCGGCTCGGACACCGGCTTGGCCACGGGAGCGATCGCGTTCGCATTCCTGGCCGCCACGGTCGCGATCGTGGTCGCCGCACGTGGTCGGCTCGCAGCCGACCACCGCGTGGTCGGCGGACTCGAGATGGGTGCGATCGCGATCGGCGTGGCACTCGGCGCCCTCGCACTGACCGACCGCTTCGCCCCGGCGATCGGGCTGGGTGTCATCGCCGGGGTCATGTTGCTCGTCGTGATCGTCGAGCGCCGCCACACGGTCGCTGCGGTGGCGACCGTCGCCTGCACGTCGGTCGTCGCCCTCGATGCAGCCACGGCGGCGGGCACGCTCGACACCTCGTACTGGGCCGGGTGGGCGGCGGCGACCGCGGCGTTCACGATCGCCTGGTCGGTCCACCGCTCCGCCGTCATGGCCCACGCTGCGGCGGGAGCTGCCGTCGTCACGGTCGCTGCATCGGCGGCCCCGCTCGACGTCCCACTCGGCGACGTCGTCGTCATGGCGATGCTCGCGGTGGTGGCACTCACCGGACTCGCCGGAACGATCGGCCGTCGAACCGCGCTCGACGCCGCGGCCGGCGCCGCCGGCGTCGTGCTGCTCACCACCACGCTGTTCGGGCTCGACCCGCCGTGGATCGCCGCGGCGTGGTTCGTCCTCGGGATCCAGATGTCGCTGGGCGGGGTGGCGTTCGAACGCCGCCCGATGCTCTGGTCCGGACTGGCGACGGCGGTGGGCGGGGCGATCGGCTGGTGGTTCACCTCCGGCGCCCACGTCTGGTTCACCGACCTCATCGCCCCGGCCGACATCCGGGTCGCCGATCTCTGGTTGGCTGCCATCACCGTCGCTTCGGTGTTGGTCGGTCGAGCACTGCGGGCCGAGTTCGGCGTCAGCAGCTGGGTCGCCTACACCGCGGCGCTGGTGATCCCGGGGCTCTGGTTGCCTGCTGCGCACCTCGACCGCGACCCGGTGTGGGTCCTCCCGCTCCTGCTGACCCTCGGGGTCGTGGCGGCGGGGCTCGGTGCCTGGCACCGTCTGGCCGCCCCGCTCGTCGGCGGCACCGTCCTGTGTGGCATCGCGACCGTGCTCGCGACCGGATCCGACCTCACCGCGATCCCCACCTGGGTCTGGTTGGCGCTGGGCGGCGGATCGTTGATCGCGACCGCGGTGTTGATCGAACGAGCCGGGCGACCCGACGCCCCCGACCTCCGCGAACTCGTGGCCCGGTGGCAGTAGCCGGGCATATCCACGACATATCCCCGCCATACCGGCGTTGTCGGACATCACGTCGATATACCCGGGTCATCGGGTCAAGACACTCCCACGGGCGGTCGACAGCTCAGTCGAAACCACTGCCCAGGAGGCCCCATGTCAACACTGTCCAACTCTCGATGGGTCGGCGTTTCCGCCGTCGTCGCCGCCACGGTCGGAGCGATCACGATCGCCGGCCTCGGTGCCGGAGCCGCGCCGGCCGAGGAGCCGTCGGTCTACGTCGCCGTACCGCCGTGCCGGCTGGTGGACACCCGTCCCGAGTTCCAGGTCGGTGACCGATCGACGCCGCTCCAGGCGGACGAGACACACGCACAGCAGGTCACCGGCGCGATCGGCAACTGCGCCGTTCCCGAGGGAGCGAAGGGCGTCTCCCTGAACGTCACTGCCGTCGGACCCACCGCGCCGAGCTTCATGACGCTGTTCCCGGAGGGTGACGACCTGCCGGTGGCGAGCAACCTCAACTATCTGCCGGGTGCCGCGCCCACCCCCAACAAGGTGGACGTGATGCTCTCGACCACCGGAGCGATCGGCGTGTACAACCTCGCCGGGACCGTCGACCTCGTCATCGACGTGAGCGGGTACTACTCCGACACGTGGATCCAGGAGGTCATGGGCCGGCTCGACGGAACCACCACCGTGACGAACTTCTACACGAAGAGTGAGACCTACTCGAAGGAGGAGATCGATGCCGCTCTCGCCACCAAGGCCGACGTCGGCGACGGCTACACCAAGGCGGAGGCCGACGCCCGGTTCGCCCCCGGCGGCCCCGAGGTGCTCGTGCGGCAGGCCACCAGCGACGTCCGCGGACTGCTCGGCTCGCTGCTGTACGCGATCGAGGGCGTCACGATCGGCGTGCTCGACGACGGGATCCTCGAACTCGATCAGCCGGGAGCGATCATCGACCCGATCGACGGGATCACCGAGTACGAACTCGACGCGATCGATCTCTGCTTCGACGACCTCCTGCTCGGTGCGCTCATCGACTCGATCACGGTGTCCGTGCGGGACGAACTCGGCGCGGTGACCGATCTGGTGGATGACCTCGACATCACGGCCGCCGGTTGCCGCACGATCGACCTCACCTCCCTGCCGGCGGGCGAGGCCTACTTCGTCGAACTCGACGCAGTCGGCGATGTGCTCACGCCGATCCTGGGCAGCGTGCAGCTGACGTCGATCGAGTCGACCTGGGCGCCGGTCATCGACTGACCGGGACGATCACTCGGCGTCGCGGATCTCGCGCCGCAGGTCGTTGATCTCGTCACGAAGGCGAGCGGCGTACTCGAACTTGAGATCCGCCGACGCCTCGTGCATCTCTTCTTCCAAGGTCTGGATGAGTCGCTGCAGCTCCTGCTGCGGAAGTGACTTGAGTTCCTGCTGGACCTTGGTGCGTTCACGCTGACGGCGTCGGTCCTTCCCCGGGACCGGCGCCGTTCCGCCGTCGGGGCGCAGCATCGAGAGGATGTCGCCGACGGCTTTGCGGATGGTCTGCGGGTTGATGCCGTGCTGTTCGTTGTAGGCGAGCTGCAGCTGACGGCGACGTTGCGTCTCACCGATCGCGCGCTCCATCGAGTCGGTCTGCTTGTCGGCGTACATCACGACCTGACCGGCGACGTTGCGGGCGGCCCGTCCGATCATCTGGATCAGCGAGGTCTCGCTGCGGAGGAACCCCTCCTTGTCGGCGTCGAGGATGCAGACGAGCGACACCTCGGGGAGGTCGAGGCCCTCGCGCAGCAGGTTGATGCCGACCAGGACATCGAACTCACCGAGCCGGAGTGACCGGAGGATCTCGATCCGCTGGATCGTGTCGATGTTGGAGTGGAGGTACCGGACGCGCAGCCCCTGCTCGAGCAGATAGTCGGTCAGGTCTTCGGCCATCTTCTTGGTGAGGGTGGTGACCAGCACCCGCTCGCCGTTGGTGATCCGGCCGTTGACGAGTTCGATCAGGTCGTCGATCTGGCCCTTGGTCGGCTTGACGATGACCTCGGGGTCGACCAGACCGGTCGGCCGTACGATCTGTTCGACGACCTGACTCGAGACCCGGAGTTCGTACTCGCTCGGCGTGGCCGACAGGAAGACACCCTGGTTGATCCGCTCGAGCACCTCTTCGAACGTGAGCGGACGGTTGTCGCGTGCCGACGGCAGGCGGAACCCGTGCTCGACCAACACGTCCTTGCGGCTTCGGTCGCCGGCGTACTGGCCGTGCAGCTGCGGGACGGCGACGTGACTCTCGTCGATGACGAGCAGGAAGTCGTCGGGGAAGTAGTCGAGCAGGGTGAACGGCGGCTCGCCGTAGTCGCGCCCGTCGATGTGCATCGAGTAGTTCTCGATGCCGTTGCAGTAACCGACCTCGCTGATCATCTCGAGGTCGTACTGGGTGCGCATGCGCAGCCGCTGCGCCTCGAGCAGCTTGCCCTCGTCTTCGAACTGCTTCAGCCGCACCTGCAGTTCGTGTTCGATCTTGCCCGTCGCCACGGCCAACCGTTCGTTGCCGGCCACGTAGTGCGTCGCGGGGAAGATCACGGTGCGCTTGAGCTCCTCGAGCGTCTCACCCGTCAGCGGATCGATCCGCGTGAGCCGGTCGACGGTGTCGCCGAACATCTCGATCCGCAGCACCGACTCGTCGTAGGCGGGGTGGACCTCGATCGTGTCGCCCCGCACCCGGAACTTGCCGCGGCCGAGCGTGGCGTCGTTGCGGTCGTACTGCATGTCGACGAGACGCCGGAGGATGTTGCGCATGTCGTAGTCGACGTCGACCGACAGGTCGAGCAGTTGGCCCTTGTACTCGTCGGGGTTGCCCATGCCGTAGATGCAGCTGACCGAGGCGACGACGATCGTGTCGCGTCGGGTGAGCAGCGCGGCGGTGGCGGAGTGACGGAGCCGGTCGATCTCGTCGTTGATCGAGCTGTCCTTCTCGATGAACGTGTCGCTCGACGGGATGTAGGCCTCGGGCTGGTAGTAGTCGTAGTAGCTGACGAAGTACTCGACCCGGTTGTCGGGGAAGAACTCCTTCATCTCGGATGCGAGCTGGGCGGCGAGGCTCTTGTTCGGGGCGAGGATCAGGGTGGGCCGCTGGACCTGCTCGATGGTCCAGGCCATCGTCGCCGACTTGCCGGAGCCGGTGATACCGAGCAGGGTCTGGAACCGGTCGCCGCGTTCGATGCCCTCGGCCAGCTGCGCGATCGCCTTGGGCTGATCGCCGTCGGGCTCGAAGTCGGACACGACTCGAAACGGCCGGTCGTCGGCCGTCGGCTGCGCGATCGGCTGCCCGGCGAGGTCGGGGACGGGGGCGGTGACGGTCGTGTCGGACATCACCGACGATCCTATCAGCGAACGTCCGTTCGATCGATCGAGCTCGAATCGAATGGACGCGCCCCGTCACGGTTCGCGACGCTGGTGACATGCGTTCCCTCACCGCTCTGTTGACCACCGCCGCCCTGACCCTCGCGATGACCGCGTGCGGCGGTGACGACGACACCACCACGAATACCGACGACGATGCCGGTGCATCGGGCACCCCGGAGGCGGCGGCCGACGAGCCGGCCGACGACCAACCGGCGGGCTCCGGCGGATCGGACGCGACACTCACGCTCGCCAATGGCGAGACGTTCGAGTTCGGGATCCTCTGCAGCCTCGAGCCGCAGATGGCGGCCGGCTCGGAGATCCTGTTCACCGCGGTGTCCTACGACACCCCGGGCCTCGAC
This sequence comes from Ilumatobacteraceae bacterium, assembly GCA_033344875.1. Lineage (NCBI taxonomy): Bacteria > Bacillati > Actinomycetota > Acidimicrobiia > Acidimicrobiales > Ilumatobacteraceae > Ilumatobacteraceae bacterium. The sequence continues at coordinate 994,846 of JAWPMO010000001.1, forward strand.
ATCACCCAGTTCGGTGACGAGGGCAACGTCACCGGCATCGCCACCATCTCGGTGTACGACGAGAGTTACGAGTCCCTCTGGGAGGCGGGAACCTTCTACGAAGCTGTCGGCGGGACGATCGAGCTGAGCCTCGACGGCTCCACCATCCGCGGCTCGGGATCGTTCTTCCCCGGCGGCGACACGACGGCGACACCCGTCGACGGCGAGATCGTCGCCGAGTGCTGACCGGCCGGGGGTGTCAGGCCCGTCGCCCGCGGTGCCGCTCCGGCACGTCGGCATCGGCCTGCGCGAGCACCGGCAGACCGGGGTCGGGGGTGGTCTCGCGGTATCGAGCCCGCCGACCGGGTCCGAGGTCGTCGAAGGCCTCGTCGACCAGGTCCCAGTATCGAGCGGTGATCGCCGCCACGCCACGCTCCTTCGCCTCCTCGTACGCCGCGATCGGGTCGGCGCGCGGCACGTAGGTCACGATCGAGGCGGCACCGACGACCGGCACCGCACCCGGCCCGAGTGCGATCCGGGTCGTGACGTCGACGCGGTCGTAGCGACGTTCGCGGAGATCGAGTGCTGCCAGCTCGTCGTCGCCGACCCAGCCGATCACGCCGTTGGTGACCTCGCCCGGTGCGTCGACGAGACCGAGTGCGACGAACACCCAATCCGACCGCTCGACCCCGTCGGGACCGACCGCGGTGAACGTGACGTCGGTCCCGTAGTTCCAGCGGCGCCCGTAGCCGGCCAACTCAGCCTCGAAGAAGTCGACGCCGGGCGTGAGTGCACGTCCCAGCGTGTGGGCGAACGACACCGGGCTGACCAGCGACCCGTACCCGAATACCCAACGGCCCGCCATCGGCGGCACGATACCGGACCGAACGGCCGCGGTCCGACCCGTCACGCAGCTCCGAGGCCGACGACGAGCAACGCCTGCCCGACGTGGTACGGCACCATCACCGCCAAGCGGCCACCCGGGAGCGGGCCGACGAACCGTCGGTGACCGAGCACCCAGTCGCTGAGGGCGAACAACATCGCTCCCGCCGCGGCGACGGGCGAGGACGTCGCCCATGCCGTGACGACCATCGCCGAGATGACGACCGCGTAGAACATCACCGCGCCGGCGAGGGCGGCGCCACCCGACGATCGGGCCCCCGGCAACGTCCGCGGCAGGAACCGGTAGCCGAGCAGCGCCATCAGGAACACGACGCCGGGCAGCGCCCACGCTGCGTCGAAGCCGACGGTGAGCGCAGCCGCCACGTACGCGAGATGCCCGAGCGCGAACGACCCGAGCCCGGCCATGAACGCCGACTCGCCGTCGCCGAGCAGTGCGACGTCACCCACCAGTCCCAGCACGGCTCCGATGACCAACCAGGTCCGCACCGGACCAGGAACATCGGGCATCACCGCGATGATCGCGATCAGCACGAGCATCGTCGCCGGCTTCGCGATCGTCTCGGCCCGGGTGCGTCCGGCGCTCACGGCCCACCAGTCGAACACGGCGACGGCCACGCCGAAGAGGGCGAGTCCGATCACCACGAGCGGAGTGTAGGCCTCCGCGTCGGTGAGGAACGGCCCGCCGAGGTTGAATGGTCGCGTGCCGCACCGCCGCCGTCTCGAACTGCGTACCGATCGTCTGACGATCCGGATGCTCTCGCGCGACGACGTCACCGCGTTCACGCACTACCGCAAGCTCCCCGACGTCGCCCGATACCAGGACTGGCCGATGCCGTACACCCGCGACCTCGCGCACGAGCTCGTCGACGAGATGGAGACGCTCGCCGGTCCGACCGCCGGGACCTGGGTGCAGTTGGCCCTGGTGACGGGAAGCGACGTCGGCGTCCTCGTCGGTGACGTCGCGGTCTGGCTCGACCCCGACGCCACCCTGGCGATGATCGGCTACACCCTCGACCCCGAGTACCAGGGCAGGGGATACGCCGTCGAAGCCGTCGAGGCGGTGATCGCCTGGCTGTTCCGTCGCAAGCACGTGCACCGCATCGCCGCGACGATCGACCCGCGCAATCTGGCCAGCGCTCGGGTACTGGAGCGATGCGGCTTCGAGTACGTCGGCACGGCCCGCTCCTCGGCGTTCGTGCGCGGCGAGTGGACCGACGACGCTCGGTTCTCGATGCTCGAACCGGATTGGAAGGCGTGGTGCAAGCGCCCGACGACGCCACCCGGACGCGTCGAGCTCGTCGAGATCACCGCCGACAACGTGCGCTCGGTCGGCGAGATCGACCGCACGTTCTCACAGCGCGAGTTCGTCGCCCCGGTCACGGAGTCGCTCGCCGAGGCGCTGGTGCCTCCGGTCGTGCGTGGCGATCGGGTCACGCCGTGGTACCGGGCGATCGAGGCCGACGGCGAGTTGGTCGGGTTCGTGCTGATGGCCGAGCCCTACAACGGGCGTCCCGACCCGTACCTGTGGCGGCTCGTGGTCGACGTCCGGCACCAGGGGCGGGGCATCGGACGGCGCGCGATCGAACGGATCATCGCCGAACGCCGTGCGGCGGGATTCGACGCGATCACCGTCAGCTACGTCACCGACCAGCCCGGAGCGCCGGCGCCGTTCTACGAACGGCTCGGGTTCGTCCCGACGGGCCGGGTCGACGACGGCGAGATCGAGGCCCGGCTCGAACTATCGGACGGCTGACGAGTCGCGGAGCTCGACCAGGGCGGCCCAGAGACCGTCGACCTCGTGTCGGAGCTGATCGAGATCGCCGGAGTTGTCGACGACGTGGGTGGCCTGCGCCAAGCGGTCGTCCCGGTCGATCTGGCTGGCGACACGGTTACGGGCGTCGGCCTCGTCCATGCCACGAAACTCGACGAGGCGGCGGACGGCGACCTCGACCGGGACGTCGACCACGATCGTCGCCGGGAGGTCGTCGCGCGGGTTCTCGCCCAACAGGGGGAAATCGAGCACCACGATGCGGTCGGTGTCGGCCTGCGCCGCGATCTGCGCCGCGATCTCGTCGTGCATCGCCGGATGGACGATGGCGTTGAGGTCGGAGAGCGCCTGTTTCGCTTCATCGGAGTCGCCGAACACGATGGCAGCGACCGCCGCCCGGTCGAGTGAGCCGTCGTCACGGATGATGTGCTCGCCGAAGCGCTCGGCCATCCGGCCGAGGACCGGAGAACCGGGCGCTTGCAGGTCACGGGCGACCTGATCGCCGTCGACGATCACGGCGCCGTACTCCGAGAGGAGTGCGGACACCGTGGACTTGCCGGCGCCGATTCCCCCGGTCAAACCGACCAGGAGCATGTGGTCTCAGGCCTCGCTGGACTCGGCCGCCGGCTCGATGGCCTCGGCGGCCTCGGCCGCCGGGGCAGCGTCGTCGGCCGGTGCGGCCGCGTCGGCGCCTTCGCCGTTCTGGTACTCGGCCCAGGCAGCCTCGACCTCGTCGCTGCTGCTGGCCCAGTTGCCCTCGTCGTCGACCTCGAAGTGCTCGCGGTACTCGGCGGCGAGCTCGCCACCCTCAGCGGCCTGCTTGATCGAGAGGCTGATCCGGCGACGCTGGAGGTCGAGATCGATGATCTTCACCCAGAGCTCTTCACCCGGCGTGACGACCTGCTCGGGCGAGTCGACGTGGTGCGTCGACATCTCCGAGATGTGCACGAGGCCCTCGATGCCGTCGCCCACCTGGACGAACGCACCGAACTGGACGAGCTTGGTGACCCGGCCGTAGACGAGCTGCCCGACCTCGTGGGTCTCGGCGAACTCCTGCCACGGGTCGGCCTGCGTCGCCTTGAGCGACAAGCTGATGCGCTCGCGGCTGAAGTCGACGTCGAGGACCTGCACCTTGACGGGGTCGCCGACGGCGACGACCGAACCGGGGTGGTCGACGTGCTTCCACGACAGCTCGCTGACGTGGATGAGCCCGTCCATGCCGCCGAGATCGACGAACGCACCGAACGACACGACGCTCGAGACCGTGCCCTCGCGGACCTCGCCGATCTTGAGGTTGGTGAGGAAGCTGTCGCGGGTCTCCTTCTGGTTCTCTTCGAGGTAGGCCCGACGGGAGAGCACGACGTTGTTGCGGTTCTTGTCGAGTTCGATGATCTTGGCCTGCACCGTGGTGCCGATGTACGGCGCCAGGTCGCGGACACGACGGAGCTCGACCAGCGATGCGGGCAGGAAGCCACGCAGACCGATGTCGACGATGAGGCCACCCTTGACGACCTCGATGACCGGACCCTCGACGATCTCGTCGGCTTCCTTCTTGGCCTCGATCGTGCCCCACGCACGCTCGTACTGCGCCCGCTTCTTGGAGAGGACCAGACGGCCTTCCTTGTCTTCCTTGGTGAGGACGAGCGCCTCGACCTCTTCGCCGAGCGTGACGATCTCGGACGGGTTGGCGTCGTTGCGGATGCTCAGCTCGCGGCTCGGGATCACACCCTCGCTCTTGTAGCCGATGTCGAGCAGCACTTCGTCCTTGTCGATCTTGACGACGGTGCCGTTGACCATCTGGCCGTCTTCGACGTCGACGATGGTGCCGTCGATCGCGTCGGCGAAGCTCATGCCGAGATCGTCGGACACGATCTGGCGCGGGGTGTAGTTGCCCTCCTCGTCGAACGTGCCGAACGCCGGATTGTCGGCGGGCGCTTCGGTCACCGCCTCATTCGCGGTTTCGGTGGGCTGGGTCGTGGTATCGGACAAAGGACGGACTGCTTTCAGAGGGACGGGTAAGTGTTCACGTGCGCGCCGGGTGCCCAGCGCAGCAGTCAAGGCTATCAGCCCTCGACGCGTTCCAACAGCCCCACGTTCGGGCCCGATCGCTCCGGGATCAGGGGGTTCGCCTGGCGAGCACCAGGTACTCCGCCGTGTCGACCGTCGGCGGCGACATCCCGTACGCGCCCGGCTCGACGCTGCTGATCGAATCGACCGTGAACCCGTTGGCCGCGCCGAGGAGGCGGAGCTCGCGAGGGGTGTAGCAGCCCGTCCAGAGACTCGTCTCGACGGCTTCACCCGCCTCGTTGCGGATCTCGGTCCGCTCGTGGTTGACGCCGGTCTCGGCGTCGAACTCGGCCCCGTCCCAGTGCTTCATCACGAAGTACGAGCTGAACGCGCTCAACGCCAGCCGCCCCCCGGGCCGCAACGCCCTCGCGATGCCGGCGAGGACCGTGCCGTCGTGCCCGTCGGCGGTCATCAGACCGAACGCCCCCTGACACAGGCAGATCGCGACGTCGAACTCGGCGTCGAACTCCAGGTGTCGTGCGTCGAGCCGTTCGAAGGTGGCGCCGTCGGGGGCCGACTCGGCTGCGAGCTCCACGAAGCGACGACTGACGTCGATGCCGTGCACCGCGATGCCCCGCTCGGCGAGGGCGTGGGCGTGACGACCCGGGCCGCACCCGACGTCGAGTACTCGGAGGCCCGGCCGGAGGTCGAGCGCCGACACCAGGAAGTCGACCTCCTGGCGTGTCCCCTTGGTGAACGAGTAGCGAAGGTACGCCGCTCCGAGATGGTCCGCGATGGGCTCGAACCAGTGATCGTCCATCGGCCCAGTCTGCCGGGTTCTCGACGAGCCCCCGAGCAGCCTCGACGACCCCCGACACCCTGCCGAACGCTCGCCGAACGCTCGCCGAACGCTGAAGGTGGTAGCAATGTCACTCCATGCGCGACCGGTTCCAGCATCTCCTGTCGCCCCTGACACACCCGGAGACCCGGATCCTCTTCGGAGCGCAACTCGTCTCCGGTCTCGGCGACTGGGCCGGGCGGCTCGCACTGGCCGTACTCGTCTTCGACCGCTCCGGGTCGGCGTGGTGGACCGCCGCGGTCACCCTCGTCTCACTCCTGCCCTGGCTCGGGCCCGGCCAGATGCTGTCGACCTTCGCCGACCGCTTCGGTCGCACCCGCGTGATGATCATCTCCGACCTCGTCCGGGCGGCGCTGATCCTCGCGATGCTCGCGCCACTCCCCGTTCCGGCCCTGCTCGGACTCGCGTTCCTCGCGGGACTGTGCGTACCGCCGTTCGTCACCGCACGTGGCGCCGCGCTGATCGACGTGGTGCCGACCGAGCGCTACGGGGCGACGCTCGCCCTGTTCGGCGTCGCATCGCAGGCGGAACTGGTGCTCGGCTACGCGCTCGGTGGCGCCGCGATCGCCCTGCTCGGCGCCCAGGCGACGCTCGCGGTGAACGCCTCGACCTTCGTCGTCTCGGCACTCCTGCTCACCCGGCTCCGTCACGGTCGAGCCGCCGAACGCCACGAGGAGGCGCCGATCGGCTGGGCGGGCGTCACCGCCGGCGCGACGGTGTGGCGCACCGACCCCATCTGCCGGCGGGCGCTCCTGCTGTTCGTCGGCGTGAACATGGTGATGGTGCTCCCCGAGGCGCTCGTGGTCCCGTACGCCGCCGAGATGGGGGTCTCGACGTCCGGCATCGGTGTCGGCGTGATGGCGGCAACGATCGCCGCCGGCTCGATGCTCGCCATCGCCGTGTGGCCCCACAGCGAGACCGACCCGTCGGACCTGCTTCGTCGCGCTGCGATCCGGACGCTGGTGCTGTCGCTCGCGACCGCCGCGCTGTTCGCCGTCTCGATCCGCTGGGCACTGATCGCCGCACCGGCGCTGTTCCTGTCCGGCACGGTCGACGCGATCGCGGTGCCAACCAATCAGGTCGTCGGACAGCGACTGCCGCGCTACGGCCGATCGTCGGCGATGGCCGTCGCTGGCGGCGTCCAGTACGGCTCGCAGACCGTCGCGATCGCGATCGGCGGTGCACTGGCCGTCGCGGCCGGACCGGCGGCGACCCTGTCGGCGGCCGCCCTGGTCGCGGCCTGCGTCACCGCCTGGTCGCTGCTGCGCCCGGTCGTGGTGTCCGGGCCGGAGGCGACGGCAGCGACTATCCCTTCGCCGCCGCCCAGGTCTCGCCCCAGCTGACGTTGACCTCCAACGGCACGTCGAGATCGGCAGCGTGCCGCATGATGTCGATGATCTCGTCGCCGACCTCGTCGCGCTCGGCGTCGGGCACCTCGACGATGACCTCGTCGTGCACCTGCAACACGACCTCGCTCTCGCGTTCGCCGGCCTCGAGCGCCTGGTCGATCCGCACGAGCGCGACCTTGAAGATGTCGGCGGCCAACCCCTGGATGCCCGCGTTCATCGCCTGCCGCTCACCCGCCTGACGGATCCGCCAGTTCGAGTTGAGCAGTTCGGGGATCGGCCGGCGCCGACCGAACAGCGTCTCGGTGTATCCGGTCTTGCGCGCCTCCTGCACGGTGGCGTCCATGTACGCCTTCACGTTGGGGAACGCCAGGAAGTACGCCTCGAGGATCTTCGCCGCCTCGTCGGTCGGGATGTTCAACCGCTGGCCCAGGCCGTACGCCTCCATGCCGTACGCGAGGCCGTAGGACACCATCTTCGCCTTCGAACGCTGATCGAGCGTGACGTCTCCCGGTTCCACACCGAACACGCGCGCCGCAGTGGCGTTGTGGATGTCCTGGCCGCCCGTGAACGCCTCGATCAGGCCGGGATCGGCCGCGAGGTGGGCGATGCAGCGCAACTCGATCTGGTTGTAGTCGGCGACCAGCAGCGTGCGACCGGCCGGGGCGACGAACGCCGTGCGGAACACGCGCCCCTCGTCGCTGCGGACCGGGATGTTGTGCAGGTTCGGTTTGTCGGAACTCAGGCGCCCGGTGCGGGCGACGGTCTGGTTGAAGGTGGCGTGGATCCGACCGTCCTCGGCCACTTCGTGCAGCAGACCCTCGCCGTAGGTCCCACGGAGTTTCTCGACCTCGCGATGGCGCAGCAGCGGCACGATGAACTCGGGCCACTGGTCTTTGACCTTCTCGAGCGTCTGCGCGTCGGTCGAGTAGCCGGACTTCGTCTTCTTGACGCCGACCGGGCTGAGTTCGCGCTCTTCGAACAGCAGGGCTCGCAGTTGCGTCGGCGAGTTGAGGTTGAGGTCGTCCTTGCCGGCGACGGCGCGGAGTTCGACCCCGAGCGCCTCGACCTCGGCGGTGAGGCGCTGGTTGATGGACCGCAGCGTGTCGGCATCGACGCCGACGCCGACGTGCTCCATCTTGGCCAACACCCGCACCAGCGGGTTCTCGATCGAGTGGTAGAGGTCGGCCATGCCCTGCGCATCGAGGCTCGCCTCGATCGGTCCGGCGATGTGGTGCACCGCCAGCGCGTCGCGCCCGGCGCGATCGGCCTGCGTGACGGCATTGCCGTCGAGATCGAGCTGACCCGAGACGGCCGCATCGTCGCTCGGCGGGGCGAACGGGGTGAACTTGGTCAGCAGATCGGCGATCTCGTAGCGAGCCTCGGCCGGGTCGATGAGATACGCGGCGATCGCGACGTCGAGCACGAGGCCGCGCACGTCGATGTCGGCGTCGAGCAGCGAACGCATCAGCGGCCTGACCGTGTGTCCCCGCACCTGCCCGTGCCGACCGAGCGCCGACGCCACCGCATCGTCGCGGAGGTACTCCCCCGGCACCCAGGCGACCGACGACGTCGAGGCATCGGTGACGAACGCGAGACCGTCGAGGTTGCTGCGTCCCGGCTCGCCCTCCCAGACCCCGGCGAGATCGAGCACCGGAGTCGCCGCGATCGCCGCCGCCGCGGCTGCGGCGTCGGGCAGCGTCTCGACCTCGGCCACCAACTCGTCGCGGGGCTCGCTCGACGAGATGCCCGAGTCGGGCCCCAACACGTCGGCGAGGCGGTCGGCGAGCGTGCGGAACTCGAGGAAGTCGAACAGCCGCTGGATCTCTTCGGGGTCCGGCGTGATCGCCAGGGCCGCCGGATCGAGGTCGACCGAGTCGACCGGCGCGTCGTGGTGCAGGATCATCAGCTCGAGGTTCTTCCGAGCGCGAGCCTCGTGCTCGGTCAGGTTCTCGCGCAGTTTCGGCGTCTGCTCGTCGACATGGGCGAAGATGCCGTCGAGCCCGCCGTACTTGTTGATGAGCTTGGCCGCCGTCTTCTCGCCGACCCCGGGCACACCGGGCAGGTTGTCTGAGTTGTCGCCGCGGAGCGCCGCGTACTGGGGATACAGATCCGGCGTGACCCCGGTCCGTTCGGCGATGCCGGCTTCGTCGTAGAGGGCGTAGTCGCTGACGCCACGCTTGTTGTAGAGCACGCGTACGTGGGGATCCGCGACCAACTGGTAGCTGTCGCGGTCACCCGTGACGATCAGCACGTCGTCGCCGCGCTCGACGAGTTTGGACGACAGCGTCGCGATCAGATCGTCGGCCTCCCAGCCGGCCGCCTCGATCTGCTGGACACCGATCGCATCGAGCACTTCGCGCACCAGCCCCATCTGCTGGCGGAGGATGTCGGGCGCCGCTTCGCGCTGCGCCTTGTACTCGGGCTCGGCCTCGTGGCGGAACGTGGGTTCCGGCCGATCGAAGGCGACGATCATGCCGTCGCACTCCTGGTCCTTGATGACGTTGATCAGCATCGACGTGAACCCGAAGACCGCGTTGGTCACCTGTCCGCTCGCTGTCGCCATGTCGGCCGGGAGCGCGAAGAACGCCCGGTACGTCAGTGAGTTGCCGTCGACGAGGAGATAGGTGGACACGCCCGCCACGTTAGGCGCGACACGAACCGAACCACTCGGCCCGACGGCAACCGATCAATCGGGGCGCAGTGAGCCGTCGAGGATGCGTTCGGCGACGTCGCGCATCTTGGTGCGCTCGCTCATCGCGGTGCGTTGGATGAACGAGAAGGCGTCGGCCTCCTTCATGTCGCACTCGTCGATCAGCAACCCCTTGGCACGGTCGATGGTCTTGCGGGCCTCGAGTTGCTCGCCGAGCGCGTCGATCTCACCGGTCAGGTTGCGGAGCTCGCGGAAACGCCCGATCGCGACCTCGATCGCCGGGACGAGGTCGCTCTTCTGGAACGGCTTCACGAGATACGCCAACGCTCCGGCGTCGCGAGCCTGCTCGATGACCTCACGCTGGCTGAACGCCGTGAGGATCAGGACACCGCACAGCTTTTCGTCGGTGATGATGCCGGCGGCCTCGAGGCCGTCCATGCCGGGCATCTTGACGTCGAGCACGGCCAGGTCGGGACGCAGCGAACGCACGAGTTCGACCGCCTCGTCGCCTCGTCCGGTCTCGCCGACGACGTCGTACCCCTCTTCTTCGAGGGTTTCGCGCAGGTCCATCCGGATGATGGCTTCGTCTTCGGCGATCACAACTCTCAGCGACACTTCGGTTCCTTCTTTCATCGGCCTCGACGGCCGTACATCACATTCAACCAGCCCCGCGATGGGGGCGAGCGGTTCAGCCCCCGGCGTTCATCTTGTCGAGGAGTTCGTCCTGGCGGGTCTCGAGCTCTCGGATGCTGTCGATCACGTGCTGGCGGTGTTTGCGCATCGCGTCGGCGTGCTTGCGCGCGTCGTTCGCCTCGAACGACGCGCCCGGCGTCTCGGAGACGAGCGCACGGATCGCCTGGCTGTCGGCCTCGTCGGCGACGACGTCGAGTTGCTCGTCGATCTGCGACAGCTCGGTCCGCAGCGAACGCAGGCGCGTCGACGTCTGCGCGAGACGCCGTTGGACGAGCCAGGAAACCATGTGCCCCGGGTGGGATTCGAACCCACACTTGACGGTGTTTGAGACCGCTGCCTCTGCCGTTGGGCTACCGGGGCGTGCGGGTGAGGATACCGGCGCCCCACCCGACGCCATCAGGCGGTGATCAGCGGGTCGAGACGACCATCGTGGACGCGAACTGGTCCCACACCGCCGTCCGGAGCGGCTTCGAGAAGATGAACACCAGGCTGACGATCACGATCACCAATTGCGCCAGGCCGAGGAGCACGTTGAGCGCCACGAACGGCGGGATCAACGCGAAGGCACCGGGGAGCGCCCATCGCTTGATCGCATGCTCCCACTCGACGTCGGCGCCGTTCTGCTGGACGACCTTCATGCCGAACGCCAGCTTCATCGGCGTGCCACCGAACATCTTCGTGCACACCGCGTCCCAGGCGAATCCGACGGCCGCGCCGAGGAGGGCGATCAGGTACGCCCGCCCGAGACTCGTGTCGGTGCCGAACCCGGCGAGGCCGGCGTCGTCGTCACCGCTCAGGATGATCGCGGCGAACACGGAGCCGAACACCAGACCGACGATGATCGCGTCGAGCAGCCGGGCGACGACCCGCATGCCGGCAGAGGCGAGCGGCTGACCGCCGGCGACCGCACCGGCGGGCGGTTCGTTCATGGGCGGCGGCGGGGGCGGCGGCGGTGGTGGTGGAGTCATGCTCATGGCGAGCAGAGTAGGCGACGGCGTCGCCGCACCGGGTGACCGAAGTTCTGTCCCACCAGAAACCCGCCGGTTACCCGCAGGTAGCGCGAGGACGGCCGCTCGAAGCGTCTAGCCTCGCCACGATGCTCGCATTCACGTTCCCCGGACAGGGGTCGCAGCGACCGGGAATGGGTCGGCCCTGGGTCGATCACGAGAGTTGGGAACTGGTCGACGAGGCCAGCGAGGTCGCCGGCCGTGACGTCGGAGCCCTGCTGCTCGACGCCGACGCCGACGAACTCAAAGACACCCGGAACGCACAGCTGACCACGTTCGTCTCGAGCCTGATGGTCCTCGACGCGGTCGAGCGGCTCGGGATCGAAGCCAGCTTCTGCGCCGGGCACAGCCTGGGCGAATACACCGCGCTGGCCGCGACCGGTGCGCTCGGATTCGACGAAGGCGTCTCCCTCGTCACCGAACGGGCCGCGGCGATGCACGAAGCGGGCGGCCTCCAGGTCGGCACGATGGCTGCCGTGCTCGGGCTCGACGACGACCAGGTCGAGGTGGCCTGCAATCTCGCCGACGCCGATGTCTGGGTCGCCAACTTCAACGCGCCCGGCCAGGTCGTGATCGCCGGATCGCCCGAGGGCGTCGAGAAGGCGGGCGCCCAGGCGAAGGAACTGGGCGCCAAGCGGGTGATGCCCCTGCAGGTCTCCGGTGCGTTCCACACCTCGTACATGGCGCCCGCACGCGACCGCCTCCGCGGCGCGATCGCGGCGGCCGACATCCGCGATGCGGAGATCCCCGTCGTCTCCAACGTCGACGCGAAGCCCCACGACCGCGGCGGCGAGTGGGTCTCGTTGCTCTCGGCCCAGCTGTCGAGTCCGGTGCGCTGGAAGCACAGCCTCCAGACGCTCGCCGGGCTCGGTGTCACCGATTTCGCCGAACTCGGACCCGGCGGCGTGCTCACCGGCATGGCGAAGCGCAGCGTCGACGGCGCCCGCACGATCTCGGTCGCCACACCCGACGACCTCGACAAACTGCTGACCTGGATCGCCGTCGAGGCGGCACCGACGCCCGAGATCGAAGGCGAACACCTCTTCGTCGCCGAGCGTGTCGTCGTGTCCCCGGCCGCCGGCATCTTCACCCCCGCCGAGCTCGGTTCTGGTGCCACCATCTCGGTTGGTACCGTGCTGGGTCACGTCGGCGAGCACGAGGTCCGCTCGCCGTTCGACGGGGCTTTGCAGAACTACATCGCGGTCGATACCGAGCGTGTGACGTCGCGACAACCGATCGCCTGGCTGCGAACCAGCTGAGGGAGGGCACGATGCCAGCAATTCGCGAAGGCTCGAAGGGGGCCGTCATCTCCGGGTGGGGCACCGCCCTCCCCGAGAAGGTGCTCACCAACCACGAGTTGGCCGCAACGATGGACACGAGCGACGAGTGGATCCGGACGCGCACGGGCATCGAACAGCGCCACATCGGCGGGACCACGATCGGTCTGAGCGTCGAATCCGGCCGTCAGGCACTCGAGATGAGCGGACTCGACCCGAGCCGCATCGACGGTCTGGTGTTGGCGACGACCACCCCCGACAAGCAGTGGGGTTCGGCCGCAGCGGTCCAGAACGAGCTCGGGCTGCGCTGCGGGGCGTTCGACGTCAACGCCGCCTGCTCGGGCTTCGTGTACGGCCTGGTCACCGGCCACGGCCTGATCGCCATGGGCGCCGACCGCGTGATGGTCATCGGCACCGACAGCCTGTCCCGCATCACCGATTGGAACGATCGGGCGACCGCCCCGCTGTTCGCCGACGGCTCCGGCGCCGTGGTCCTCGAGAGCGTCGACGGCGGCGGTCAACTGCTGGGTTGGGACCTCGACGCCGACGGGTCGGCGCTCGGGATCCTGCAGGCAGAGGTCGGCGGGTTCATCGAGATGGAGGGCAAGGAGGTGTTCCGCCGAGCCGTTCGGATCATGGTCGATTCGGCCGAGAAGTCGATGGCGCACGCCGGCGTCTCCGGCGACGACATCAAGTTGGTCGTCCCGCATCAGGCCAACATCCGGATCATCCAGGCCGCCTGCGACCGCCTCGGCGTGCCGATCGAACGAGCGGCCGTCGTGATCCAGCGAACGGGCAACACGTCATCGGCGTCGATCCCGCTGGCGCTCGCCGACGCGCTCGACCACGGCCGCGTCGAGCAGGGCGACCTGGTGTTGCTCGTCGGGTTCGGCGGCGGGATGACCGCAGCGAGCTGCGTCCTCCGCTGGGGAGGTGGTGTCGCGTGAGCGAACCACGCATCGTCCTGATCACCGGCGGATCCCGCGGTATCGGTCTGGCGTGTGCCCGCCGTTTCGCCGAGCTCGGCGACCACGTCGCGGTCACCTACAACTCGTCGCCCCCACCCGACGGTCTGTTCGGCGTCAAGTGCGACGTCACCGACGGAGAGCAGGTCGACGCGGCGTTCGCCGCGGTCGAGGCCGAGTTCGGTGGTCCGGTCGAGGTCCTGGTGTCCAACGCAGGCGTCACCCGCGACGGGCTCCTGCTCCGCATGAGCGAAGACGACTTCGCCGGCGTCATCGACGCCAACCTCACCGCGTCGTACCGCGTCACCAAGCGGGCCGTCCGGGGCATGCTCAAGGCACGTGCCGGCCGCATCGTGCTGATGTCGTCGGTCGTCGGCATGCTCGGCGCACCCGGTCAGGTCAACTACGCCGCCTCCAAAGCCGGCCTGATCGGCCTCGCCCGGTCGCTCGCTCGCGAGGTCGGCTCGCGCGGCATCACGGTCAACGTGGTCGCGCCCGGTCCCGTCGAGACCGACATGACCGCGGCCCTCGGCGACGAACGTCTTGAGGCGATCGTCGCCGCCGTCCCGCTCGAACGAGCCGCCACGCCCGACGAGATCGCCGCTGCGGTCCTGTTCCTCGCTTCTCCCGACGCCGGCTACATCACCGGCGCCGTGCTCCCGGTCGATGGCGGCCTGGGCATGGGACACTGACCACCCTCATCTACACTGACCAACCCACACAACAAGGAGACATCCGTTGGATCAACAACTGTTCGCCCGCTTCCAGAAGTGCGCCGTCGAGGTGCTTTCGGTCTCGGAGGATCAAGTCACACCCGATGCCAAGTTCGGCGACGACCTCGATGCCGACAGCCTCGACCTGGTCGAGCTCGTGATGGCGCTCGAGGAAGAGTTCGGCGTCGAAGTACCCGAGGAAGAACTCGAGGGCATCGAGACCGTGGGCCAGGCCTACGACCTCGTCGCCAACAAGCTCTGATGATCAGACCCGCACTGCGGGCCGACACGAAGGAATCACCATGAACGGTCAAGGCCGTCGCGTCGCGATCACGGGGTACGGCGTCGTCGCTCCGTGTGGCATCGGCAAGAACGACTACTGGCAGGGGCTCCTCGGCCCAGGTCTGTCCGACAGCGGACGCGTCACGGAGATCGACGACTGGGACCCCACGCCCTACTACGACTCGCCCAAGGACGCCCGCCGGGCCGACCGCAGCGAGCAATTCGCGGTCGGCGCGGCGATCGAGGCGATGGAGCAGGCCGGCGACCTCGACATCGATCCCGCCAGGATCGGCACGATCTTCGCAACCGGTGTCGGCGGGATCCACACACTCGAGGAACAGATCTCGATCCGGCTCGAGAAGGGCGAACGGCGGGTGTCGCCGTTCCTCGTCCCGATGATGATGGCCAACGCACCGGGTGCCGCCGTGTCGATGCGGTTCGGGTTGCGCGGCCCCAACGAGACCATCGTGACGGCCTGTGCTGCCGGAACGCACGCGCTCGTGTACGCCGCCCGCCTGATCTCGTGGGGACTGGCCGATGCGATCGTGTCGGGCGGCACCGAGCACGCCGGCACCCCCACCGCGCTCGCCGGTTTCGGCAACATGACGGCGCTCTCGAGCACCGGGACGAGCCGACCGTTCGACACCGACCGCGACGGGTTCATCATGGGTGAGGGCGCCGCGTCGTTCGTCCTCGAAGAGTGGGAGCATGCCGTGGCGCGCGGCGCGAACATCGTCGGCGAGATCGTGGGCGGCGGCAGCAACGCCGACGCCCATCACATCACCGCCCCGGCCCCCGGCGGGGTCGGTGCGATCGCCTGCATGCACCTGGCGCTCGACGACGCCGGCCTCACGCCCGGCGACATCAAGCAGATCAACGCACACGGCACGAGCACCCCGCTCAACGATGCCGCCGAGGCGGCGGCCGTCACCGAGGTGTTCGGCGAACGCACCGTCCCCGTGGTGTCGACCAAGGGTGTCACCGGACACGCGCTCGGCGCCGCCGGGGCGCTCGAAGCCGCCGCC
Source organism: Ilumatobacteraceae bacterium (assembly GCA_033344875.1). NCBI lineage: Bacteria > Bacillati > Actinomycetota > Acidimicrobiia > Acidimicrobiales > Ilumatobacteraceae > Ilumatobacteraceae bacterium. The sequence continues at coordinate 1,010,323 of JAWPMO010000001.1, forward strand.
GTGCTCCTGTCGTTCGAGCATCGCCAGATCCCGCCGACCGCCAACACCAAGGTGCTCGGTGACGACATGACGATCGACGTCGTGATGGGTGAGCCCCGCGATTGGACACCGGGGCCGACGCTGTCGAACAACTTCGGGTTCGGCGGGCACAACGGCTCGATCATCATCGCTCCCGCCTGAGCTCCGCCGCACCCCGCTCGGGTTTCGGCGACGCTCAGGCGTCGACGACGACGAACATCAGATCGCATTCGGTCGCGACCTCGCCGCCGAGGAGCGCGCGCCCACTCCCCTTGCCGGCCCGCGCCGACAGGCGACCCATCGTGCATTCGAGGATCAGCTCGTCGCCCGGGCCGACCTGACGTCGGAACCGGGCGCGGTCGAGCCCTCCGAACAGCGGCAGCTTGCCGGCGAACCGCTCGTCGTTGAGCACGGCGAGCGCGCCCACCTGGGCGATCGCCTCGCACATCAGGACACCCGGCAACGTCGGGCGGCCGGGGAAGTGTCCGGCAAAGAACCACTCGTCACCCGTCAGGCGCCAGCGCGCCCTGGCGGACACCCCGGGTTCGACGTCGAGGATCTCGTCGACGAACAGGAACGGCGGGCGGTGTGGCAAGAAGTCCTCAGGTTGCACCTCACCGACTGTAGGCGATCGACCGGCTCCGTCCCGCCACCCGTCGACCACCGAACGTGTTGGTAGCAACGCGACCACGGTGCGCGCCACATTTGACCTGGTGACGGCGTTATCGTCAAGAAAACCTCGCAGTTCTTGCAAGTTGGTCACCGAGAGTGTTATTCTCCCCACAGACCGTTTGTCCCAGGTCGGAAGGAGGCACCCATGCATTACGTCCGTCCGTGCTGACCGCACGCCATCCACGTTCGGGGCTGCGACCTCGTCCGTCCGGCCACGGTGATGGGGCCTCCGATCACCGACCGAACGGCGGCCGGGTTCGCACGACCGGACGATCTGGTGATCCGACCTCGGACCGAGCACGAGCGATCGTGTGGCGGGAACGTCCGACCGAACGATCACCCAGGCGTCCGACCCGACCACACGTTCGGCGCACCCTGACCCACCCGCCAGTGAGCAGGGGGCCGTGCGATGAGGACAGCGCACGACCGAGCAGAACCGAACGAGAACGAGGGCCTTCGGGCCCTCGTTCCGCGTCTGCTCAGACCGCGTCGATCGCGGCGCGGACCTCGGCGACGTAGGCACCGACCGCGTCGGGGCCACTCTCGATCAAGCGGCGGACCATCGACGCGCCCTGGATCACGCCGTCGGCGACCCGCGTCGCCTCGTACGCCTGGGCCGCGTTCGACACACCGACGCCGACCAGGACCGGCACGTCGGTGATCGACTTGAGTCGAGCCGCCAGCGCGGTCGCCGTGCCGGCCAGCGTGTCGCGCTCCCCCGTCACGCCGAGCAGACCGACCGAGTACAGGAAGCCCCGGGCACGAGCGGCGACGAGCGGCAGGCGTTCGTCGGGAGCCGTCGGCGCGGCGAGCATGACCGTCTCGACGCCCTCGTGGTCGGCCGCACGGCACCACGGCTCGGACTCCTCGAGCGGCAGGTCGGGCAGGATGCAACCCGACACGCCCGCTTGCACCAGCCGGTGAGCGAACCGCCGGTGGCCCTCGTGGTGGACCAGGTTGTAGTAGGTCATCACCAGCAGCGGTATGTCGACGTCGAGCGACGGCACCAGGTCGAGCACGCTCGCCGGCGTCGCTCCGCCCTCGAGCGCCGCTTGCGACGCCTGCTGGATCACGGGTCCGTCCATCACCGGGTCGGAGAACGGCACCCCGATCTCCACGGCGTCGGCACCGTTGGCGGCGGCGGCGCGGATCGCATCCTGCCAGCCCGGGTACCCGCCGGTGATGTACGGCACGAGCAGCTTGCGGCCGGCGGCTCGCTTGTCGCGGAACTCCGACTCGATCCGGCCCATCAGAGCTTCCCTGCCCATCAGAGCTTCCCTGCCAGAATGTCCATCATCTGGGCGACGTCCTTGTCGCCACGCCCGGACAGGTTGACCAGCACGGTCCGGCCCTGCAGCGTGTCGGCCTCCCGGCACAGCCAGGCGATCGCGTGGGCGCTCTCGAGGGCCGGGATGATGCCCTCGGTCTCGGACAGCAACCGGAAGGCGTCGATCACCTCGGCATCGGTCACGTTCGGGTACTCGGCCCGTCCGATCGACGCCAGGTAGGAGTGCTCGGGGCCGACGCCCGGATAGTCGAGTCCCGCCGAGATCGACAGCGCCTCCTCGACCTGGCCGACCTCGTCCTGCATCAGGTTGCTCCGCATGCCGTGCACGACACCCGGGGAGCCACGTCCGATCGCCGCTCCCCCGGCAGGCTCGACACCGACCAGCCGGGTGTCGCGCTCGTCGACGAAGCCGGCGAAGATCCCCATCGCGTTGGACCCTCCGCCGACACAGGCGACGACGAGGTCGGGCATCCCGCCGAGCAACTCACTGCACTGCTCGTGGGCCTCGATCCCGATGATGCTCTGGAACTGGCGCACCATGTGCGGATACGGATGTGGTCCGACGACCGACCCCAGGCAGAAGTGTGTGTCGGCCACGGTCGCGACCCAGTGCCGCATCGCCTCGTTGACCGCGTCCTTCAGGGTGCGGCTGCCGCTCTCGACCGACTCGACCTCGGCACCGAGCAGCTTCATCCGGAAGACGTTCAGCTCCTGGCGTTCGACGTCGACCGCACCCATGTAGACCTTGCACTCCAGCCCCATGAGGGCTGCCGCGGTGGCACTGGCCACGCCGTGCTGGCCCGCACCGGTGTCGGCGACGATCCGCCGCTTGCCCATCCGCTTGGCGAGGAGGGTCTGACCGATCACGTTGTTGATCTTGTGCGAGCCGGTGTGGTTCAGGTCTTCGCGCTTGAGGATCACGCGCATGCCCAGCCGGGCGCCGAGGTTGTGGCACTCGGTGAGGATCGACGGTCGGCCGGAGTACTGCCGGTGCACGTCGGCCAGCTCGGTCCGGAACCCGGGGTCGTTCCAGGCCTCGTCGAAGGCACGTTCGAGCTCTTGGCACGCGGGCACGAGCGTCTCGGGCACGAAACGACCGCCGAATTCGCCGAACCGGCCGGAGGCGTCGGGCGGGGCGGTCAGGGTGGGGGTGGGGGTGTCGGTCATCGAGGTCCTTATTCGTCGGCCCAGTCGTAGGGCAGCTCGTCCGGGCCGAGGTACGGCTCCGGGGCGGCAGCGCGCGCGTTGGCGATGAACCGCCGGATCTTGGTCGGGTCCTTGCGCCCCGGCGACGCCTCGACGCCCGATGACACGTCGACGCCCCACGGCTCGACGATCTCGATCGCGTCGGCAACGTTGTCGGGGTCGAGGCCGCCGGCGAGGATCAGCCGGAGACCGTCGGGCACCTCCGACGCCAGTCGCCAGTCGAACAACTTGCCGGATCCGGGCGTCGGCGCGTCGAGCAGCACCAGATCGGTGCCGTACTGATCGGCCTCGGGGAGCTGCGGCGAGTCGGCACCGAAGGCCTTGATGACCCATCGGACACTCTTGCCGATCTCGATCGCCTGCTCCTTGGTCTCGCGTCCGTGCAGCTGGACCGCCTTGACGTTGGCCTTGTTGGCGATGTCGATCACCCGCGACGGGTGTTCGTCGCGGAACACGCCGACCGTCAGCACCTCGGGCGGCAGTCGCCGGGTGATGTCGTACACGGTCTGCGCCGCGACTTGGCGAGTGGACGGCGCGAAGACGAAACCGACCGCGTCGGCGCCCATGGCGACCGCGAACAGCGCATCGTCTTCGTTGGTGATGCCGCAGATCTTCACGAACATGCAGCACGACCGTATCCGCCGAAGAGCCCGGACGTCATCATGGGTTCGAGCGATGTCAGCCGATGAGGTCGGCGACCGCTGCCGCCGCATCGCCGGAGGTGACCAACGACTCGCCGACGAGCACCGCCTGGTACCCGGCAGCATGCAGCGCACGGGCGTCGTCGCTGCCCCGCACACCGGACTCGGCGACCTTCACGACATCGTCGGGGATCGCGGACGCCATCCGGACCGCACGCTCGTGGTCGACCTCGAAGGTGACCAGGTCACGCTGATTGACGCCGACGAGCGTCGCGCCGACCGCGACCGCACGCTCGAGTTCGGGTTCGTCGTGCACCTCGACGAGGACGTCGAGACCGAGTTCGACGGCCAGGGCATGGAAGTCGGAGAGTTCGGCCTGGTCGAGGGCGGCGACGATCAGCAGCACGGCGTCGGCACCCATGATCCGGGCGTCGACCACGTCGAGCGCCGACACGGTGAAGTCCTTGCGCAGGACCGGCAGCGAGCATGCGGCCCGCGCCGTCTGGAGGTCGGCGACCGACCCGCCGAAGAACTCCTCGTCGGTCAGCACCGACAGACATGCTGCTCCCCCGGCCTCGTACTCACCGGCGAGATGCGCCGGGTCGAGGTTCGGGAACAGATCACCCTTCGACGGCGACCGTCGCTTGACCTCGCTGATGACGGCCAGCCGGTCGGACCCGGCGAGCGCCCGACGGAACCCGCGTGTCGGCCCGGTGCCGTCGACCGTGGCGATCAGGGCGTCGAGCGAGCGCTCGTCGGCCGCCGTGACCTGGCGATGGCGGTCGAGGATGCGGTCGAGATAGGTGCTCACGACAGGTCAGGCCTCGTTCAGAAGCCGAGACGGTCGGAGATCAGCGACGTGAGCTGGTCGATCGGTACCCGGACCTGCTCCATCGTGTCACGGTCGCGCACGGTCACGGCGTCGTCGTCGAGCGAGTCGAAGTCGACCGTGACACACAGCGGCGTGCCGATCTCGTCTTGCCGGCGGTATCGCTTGCCGATGTTCTGGGTCTCGTCGTAATCGACCATGTACCGGTCGCTGAGCGTCTTGCGGACCTCGTGCGCCAGCGGCGTCAGCGTGTCCTTCTTGCTCAGCGGGAGCACCGCGACCTTGTACGGCGCGAGCCGGGGGTGCAGGCGCAGCACGGTGCGCGTCTCGCCGTTGACCTCGTCTTCGTCATACGCCGCGAGCAGGAACGCCGCCATGGTCCGGGTGGCACCTGCGGCCGGCTCGATCACGTACGGCACGTAGCGCTCGTTGGTCTGCGGGTCGAAGTAGTCGAGCTTCTCCCCCGATGCCGCAGCGTGCGCCTTGAGGTCGAAGTCGGTGCGCTTGGCGATGCCCTCGAGTTCGTCGAAACCCCACGGGAACTTGAACTCGACGTCGGCGGTGCCGGTCGAATAGTGCGACAGCTCGTCGGCGTCGTGCGGTCGCAGCATGACCATGTCGGCCGGGATCCCGAGCTCGATGTACCAGTTCAGGCGCTCGTTGCACCAGTACTCGTACCACTGGTCGCTGTCGGCGGGCGGGACGAAGAACTCCATCTCCATCTGCTCGAACTCGCGCGTCCGGAAGATCCAGTTCTGCGGCGTGATCTCGTTGCGGAAGCTCTTGCCGATCTGGGCGATGCCGAACGGCGGCTTCTTGCGGCTGGTCTGCAGCACGTTGGAGAAGTTGGTGAACATGCCCTGCGCCGTCTCGGGACGGAGATACGCGTCGGCGCCGGCCCCCTCGACCGGACCTGCCTGGGTCTTGAACATCAGGTTGAACTCGCGCGCCTCGGTGAAGCTCTTCGTCGCGCCGCACTCCGGGCAGGTGTCGGGATCGTCGAGTTTGTCGAGGCGGAACCGGTTCTTGCAGTTGGTGCAGTCGACCAGCGGATCGGAGAAGTTGCCGAGGTGGCCCGACGCCTCCCAGACCTGGGGTGGCCCGAGCACCGCGGCGTCGATCAGCATCACGTCGTCGCGCTGCTGGACCATCGAACGCAGCCAGGCTTCCTTGACGTTGCGGAGCAGCAGCGAACCGAGGGGGCCGTAGTCGTAGGTCGACCTGAAGCCGCCGTAGATCTCGGCCGACGGGTACACGAACCCACGGCGTTTGCACAGGTTGACGATCTGATCGAGCTCGGTGGCGGGCATAGGGATCTCAGACTACGGGGACTTCCGGAATCCCGCAGTGTCCGTTCTGCCACGTCACGTGCCAAACTGCTGCCTCTTGGGCCACCTGCATCTGTTCGACCGGATCGTCATCGTCGGCTGGAGCGACGCCGATGCGCCGACCCGTGGCGACAACTCGATCTGGCGGGCGTCGATCGACGTCGCCGGCGGCCGAACCGCCTGCGTCAACCACGCGACGCGCCACCTCGCGACCAAGGCGCTGGTCGATGAGCTGAGCGACACCGCGGGCCGCAAGGTCTTCCTCGGTTTCGACTTCCCGCTCGGATTCCCACGCGGGTTCGCCCGCCGCCTGGTCGGGGAGACGGCCAACTGGCGGGCCGTGTGGACCGCTGTCGACACCGCCGTGACCGACGACGCCGACAACTCGAACAACCGGTACGAGGCCGGCGCTGCCCTCAACTCGCGCGCCGGCATGTCGCCCGGCCCCTTCTGGGGCTGTCCACCCGATGAAGTCCACGGCTCGGTGCAGCCGGACAAGCCGCGCACGTTCGCCGGCCTCCCCGAGTACCGCATCGCCGAACAGCGACTGGCCAGCCGCGGCGTGTCGACGCCGACCGCATGGCAGCTGCACGGACCGCTCTCGGCCGGTGGACGGGCCCTGCTCGGTATGCCGCTGGTCCGGGAACTCGCCGAGCGTTCCGGGCTCGCCAAGCGGGTGCGGCTCTGGCCGTTCGAGACCGGTTGCACCGCCGTACCGACCCGGGCGTCGAACGACGCGGTCGTCATCGGCGAAGTGTGGCCCTGGAGCTACGAGCTCGACCCGGCCGCACATCCACTTCCTGACGCCGCACGGGCGATCAGCACCGCCCAGCACCTCGCAGCGCTCGACCGGGCCGGACACCTGGGCGCGCTGTTCGCTCCCAACGTGCGCGACGAGGACCTGCTCGTCGTCGAACGCGAAGAGGGCTGGATCCTCGGGGCCTGAGCCGGCCCGCGCGAAACCGGTTCGCGCACGGGGCCGCCGTGCTGTCAACATCGGCCGCATGAGTTCGGTCGCCGACATCGCTCCTCGCTTCATCGACGTTGCGCACCGCATCGTGTGGGCGACGGTCGCCACCATCGACACCGACGACCGGCCGCGGTCGCGTGTGCTCCACCCGATCTGGGAGTGGGACGGCGAACGGCTGGTCGGGTGGGTCGCCACCGGGCCGACACCGGTCAAGGTCGCCCATCTCGACCACCGACCCTTCGCTTCGGTCAACTACTGGGACCAGCAGCAGGACATCGCCACCGCCGAGTGCGAGGTCACCTGGCACCACGACGACGAGACCTGCACCCGGGTCTGGGACCTGTTCGAGCACGGCCCGGAACCGGTCGGCTACGACCCGGCGACGATCCCGTTCTGGGACGGTCCCACCCAGCCGGAGTTCGCCGTGCTCCGGCTCGATCCGTGGCGTCTCCGGGTGTTCCCCGGCAGCATGCTCCTGGCCGGCGAGGGCGAGATCCTCGACTGGCACCGCTGAGCGGACCCGACCGCGTCAGTGGTGCTCGAACATCGCTACGGCGCGGAGCCGACGTTCGATGTGGTGCTCGAGCGCCCGGGTCGCGAGCGCCCCGACCTCGTGTGTCGCCGGTGATTCGTCGAGCGACAATGCGTGATGGAGTCGGCCGCCGAGGATGTCGCGCATGATCGCGAGCGCGGCCGGGCTGATCGCGCCGCCGCTCCGACAGGCCCGGCACAGCGTGCCACCCTCGTTCAGGTCGAACGCGACCATCGGCGATTCGGGTTCGGACTCGCCACACCGCACGCAGGCGTCGAGTTGCGGTTCGAGCCCCTCGGCGGCCAGCAGCTTCCAGTAGAACGCCGGTACGTTCAGCGGAGCCGGACGCTCGGCGATCGTGCGGAGCACCCCCACGGCCATCTGGTACAGCCGCGGGTTGGGCTCGCGCTCGAGCCCGAGCTGGTCGACCGCCTCGAGCGTCGCCATCGCCTGCGAGGCCCGGTCGAGCGACGTGAGCAGCGGCGCGAGCGGCTCGACCGACTCGGCCTGGCTCACGATGTCGAGTTCACGTCCGCGGTACAGCAGCAACCGGACGTGGCTCATCGGTTCGAGACGGGCACCGAACTTCGACTTGGTCTTCCGGACCCCTTTGGCGACCGCTCGGACCTTGCCGTTCTCGGCGGTCATGAACACGACGATGCGGTCGGATTCGCCGAGCTTGTAGGTACGCAGGACGACGCCGACGTCGCGATACAGCTCCTTCATTCGTCGAGACCGCCGAATCTGCGGCGACGGTTCGAGAAGTCGTTGATCGCGCCCGACAGGTCGTCGATGTCGAGGTCTCCCCAGTCGACCTGGATGAAGACCAGTTCGGCGTAGGCGAGCTCCCACACGAGCGAGGGCGGAAGCTGCGTCGGCGGCCCGAGCACGACGACGAGGTCGGGTTCGCAGTCGGCCGGTTCGTACAGCGCGCCGGCGACGGTGGCCTCGTTGACCTCGTCGGCCGGGTCGAGGCGCTGCATCGCGTCGGCGAACCGTTGGCGCCCGTCGCCGCACGGGTCGACGATGACCTCACAGGTGCCGACGGAGCGCCGCCACATCTCGAGGTCCCGAGCGGTGTCGCAGGTCTCGGCCGCGTCGTCGCCGGGTTCGTAGGCCCGCAGGGTGAGCCACGGGACACCGATCCGGGCACACAGGCCACCGAGCGACTCGACACGTTCGTCCCATCGTTGCTCGGTCAGCTCTGACCAGTCGTGCAGGGTGCCACCGACGACGAGGACGTGCCGGAGCGACGGATGGCTCGCGGGTGTTCGTTCGCTCGTGATCGAGGATGTCGATTCCACTGCGCCATTCTCCCACGTGACCGGTCGCTAACGTGGACGCTCTGTGACCAGCCCGACGACTCGCGCCCTGCACGTCGCGTGCATCATGGACGGCAACGGCCGCTGGGCGGGCCATCGCGGACTCCCGCGGACCGCCGGTCACACCGAGGGCGAGGAGAACCTCGCCCGCCTGGTCCGCGTCGCGGTGCGCCGGGAGATCGGTTGGCTGACCGTGTTCGGTTTCTCGACCGAGAACTGGGTGCGCCCCCGCGCCGAGGTCCGCCACATCCTCGGCCTCCACGAGAAGTTGTTCGGACGGGTCGCCGAGCTCAACGAACTCAACGTGCGGATCCAGTGGATCGGACGACCGTTCGACAGTCCGGCGGCACGGACACCCAAGTACGTGCAGCGGGCGATCCGCAAGGCGATCGCCGACACGGCCGGCAACACGGGCATGGTGCTCACCATCGCGTTCGACTACGGCGGCCGAACCGAACTCATGTCGGCCGTCCGGGCGACTCGTGCCGCCGGGGAGCCGATCACCGAGGCGTCGGTCAGCGAGCATCTGTACCTGCCCGACGTGCCACGGGTCGACGTGATGGTTCGCACCAGCGGTGAGCAGCGGGTGTCCAACTTCCTGCTCTGGCAGAGCGCCGGTTCGAAGATCCACTTCACCGACACGGCCTGGCCCGACTTCGACGCCGCCGACCTCGACGCCGCGATCGCCCTCGTTCGATGATCGGGCGCCGATGAGCGACAGCGGCGCCCGCGCGCTCACCGCGCTCGACGCGGTCACGACCGCCTTGCCGGCTGCCGAGGAGCGGGCCGGTCAACGGGCGATGGCCGAGCACGTCGCCGATGCGATCGAGCACGGCCGACACCTGATCGTCCAGGCGGGCACCGGCACCGGCAAGACGCTCGCCTACCTCGTCCCGGCGATCACCTCGGGCAAGCGCACGGTGGTCGTCACCGCCACCAAGGCGCTGCAGGACCAGTTGGCGGCCAAGGACCTGCCGTTCCTGTCCGCACAGCTCGCCTCGCAGGGCATCGACGTCGACTGGGCGGTGCTGAAGGGACGCAGCAACTACGTCTGCCTCCAACGGTTGCGCGAGACGAACGATCCGGCGCAGGCCCAACTCGAACTCGACGACATGTCGGCCGTCACCAAGCTGGAGGTGAAGAAGCTCGGCGAATGGGCGGCGACGTCGAAGACCGGCGACCAGGCCGAGCTCGACTGGAACCCCGGCGACGCCGCCTGGCGGGCGGTCAGCGTCGGATCCGACGAGTGTCCCGGCGCCGACCGCTGCCCGATGGGTCAGGAGTGCTTCGCCGAGCAGGCCAGACGCCGGTCGCAGGCGTCCGACGTGATCGTCGTGAACACCCACCTCTACGGCCTCCACGTCGGCAGCGGTGGAGCGATCCTGCCCGAACACGACGTCGTCGTGTTCGACGAGGCCCACGTCCTCGAGGACATCATGAGCGACACGGTGGGCGTCCAGATCGCCCCGGGGCGGTTCGTGACCGTCAGCGCCACGATCCGCCGCTTCCTCGACGACCCGCAACTGGTCGGGTCGATCGCCGATCTCGCGTCGGTCACCCGCGAGGCGCTCGCCCCGTTCGCCGGCCGGCGACTCCCGACGCCGCTCCCCGAGCCGATCACCGAGGCACTCCGCGACGCACAGCTCAAACTGACCCGAGTCGGTGAGGCGGTCCAGAAGATCGAGACGCCGATCGAGGACGCCCAGCAACGCAAGCTTCGGGCGCAGCGCATGATCACCCGTTCGATGGAAGCGGTCGAGGCGGCGCTGTCCGCCGGCACCGACACGGTGCCGTTCGTCTCGGGAAGCCGGGATCATCCCCGGCTCGAGATCGCGCCACTCGACGTCGGCCCGACGATGCAGGCCGGGGTGTGGGAACAGCACACGGCGATCCTCACCAGCGCCACGATCCCCGCATCGCTCGGGCGCCGGGTGGGGATCGATCCGGACCGGAGCTTCGAGGCCGACGTGGGCAGCCCGTTCGACTACGACGAGCAGGCGATCCTGTACTGTGCCATGCACCTCCCGCCGCCCAAGTCGCCGAAGTTCCGCGACGCCGTGGCCGACGAGCTGATCGCGCTGATCGGCGCCGCCGGCGGCCGCACGTTGGCGCTGTTCACCAGTTGGGCCGCGATGGACGCCGCCGTCGACGCGGTCCGCGACGAGGTCGACGTGCCGATCCTCACGCAGCGCGACCTCCCCAAGCCGGCACTGGTCAAGAAGTTCGCCGAGTCGAGCGAGACCTGCCTGTTCGCGACCACGGGCATGTTCCAGGGCGTCGACGTGCCCGGTGAGACGCTGTCGCTCGTCGTGATCGACAAGCTGCCCTTCCCGCGGCCCGACGACCCGCTCCTGTCGGCACGCCGCGAACTCCTCGGACCGACGGCGTTCTCCGAGATCGACGTGCCGCGGGCCGCCACCCTGCTCGCCCAGGCATCCGGACGCCTGATCCGCACCGCAACCGACCGTGGCGTCGTCGCCGTGCTCGACTCGCGGCTCGGCTCGGCTCGGTATCGGTGGGACATCATCAAGGCGCTGCCGCCGATGAAGCGCACCAAGGTTCGCAGCGACGTCGAGGACTTCCTGCGAGCGATCCGCGACGCCTAGACATCCCACGGGCGGTAGGTGTCAAGCGGCGAGGTTGAGCCGGTGGGCCCAGGCGGTGTGTTCGTCGTAGATGGTGTGGTGGCGGAGGCAGCCGTGGAGAATGCCGACGAGGCGGTTGGCGAGGGCGCGTAGTGCTCGGTGGTGGGTGTCGCCGGCGGCTCGGCGGGCGTCGTAGAACAAGCGGGCTCCGGGGCTGGCGGTGAGTGTTGCGAAGGCCCACTGGTAGCAAGCGTCGGCGAGGCGCCGGTTGCGGGCGTAGCGGGCGAGCACGACGTGATGTTTGCCCGAGGCGCGGGTGATGGGTGACATGCCGGAGTAGTTCTTGCGAGACTTGGCGTCTGCATAGCGGTTCGGGTCGTCCCCGAACTCGGCGAGCACCCGGGCGCCGAGCGTCATCCCCAATCCTGGCAGGGAACGGATGACCTTGGCGTCCGGGTGTTGTTCAAAACGGTCGGCCAGCTCGGCCTCGAGGCGGTCGACCTGGATCTGCATCTCGACGATCACCGCCACGAGAGCGGCAACGCTGGCGCCCATCGCGTCAGTGACCAGAGCGGGTGCTTCGAGCTGCTCAGTGCGGAGCGCGGTCTGGATCTCGACGCTGCGTTCGTCGATGCGCCGTTGCCGACCACCGCGACGCAAAGCAGCGGCGATCTTCGAGCGTGACAGCAGCTTGCCGGTCATCGGGGTCGGCGCGATCGTCAACACCGCGAGAGCATCGCGTCCGGCCAGTTCATCGAATGCTTCCAGAGCTGCCGGGTAGAACTCGCGCAACGTGGAACGCAGCTGGTTGGTGTGGCGTTGCCGGCTCCAGATCATCGTCTGATGCGCCCGGGCGAGCACTTTGACGGCTTCGGCCAGTTCGCTGTCGCCGGCCACCGGCCGGTGATTGTGAGCGTCGGTGCGGGCCAGGTCGGCGAGCACCTTGGCGTCACCGGGGTCGGACTTGGCGCCCGACGTCGAGTGCCGTTCGCGATAGCGCGACGTCGACATCGGATTCACCGCCAGCACCGTGTACCCGGCAGCCACCAGGGCGCCGATGAACAACCCCCTGTCGGTTTCGGTCGCGACGATCACATCGGCCGGGTCGTCGACGCGACCGGCCACCAACTCGTGGAACCGGGCGACACCCTCCACACCTTCGGGCAGCCGGCCGCCGCCGAGCCGTTGGCCGTTGTCGTCCTCGACGAACACGTCGTGATGGTCCTCAGCCCAGTCCAGGCCGACGAACACCTGCCTCATCGGTCACCTCCTTGTTCAATCGGTTATCGTTCGAGCCCGAGGCGACCAGCAGCTCCCTAATGGTTCAGTGCTCGCAGCACGTCATCCCACCAGCCATCACGAGTCGACCTCACCAACCGACCGGCGCACGATCTAGGCGTAGAGCTCGAGGCTCTGGCTCCAAAAGTGCTGACCGACCGGCGGCTCGGAACCATCCTGACCGATCACACGGCTTCGGACGATCGATCCCCATTAGGTTCGGGCGCCATGGGTGACCACGACGTACTCGTCCGGCTGGAACTCGACGCCGGCATCGCCACGATCACGCTCGACTCGCAGCACAACCGCAATGCGCTCTCTCGACGCCTGATCGCCGAACTCCACGAGCGACTCGACCAGGCAGAGGCCGCCGACGCCCGAGCGATCGTGCTCCGTCACGAGGGGCCGGCGTTCTGTGCCGGTGCCGACCTCAAGGAACGTGCGGTCGACGACGGTCCGCTCGATTCGACGCCGATGGTCACCGTGATGCGGCGCCTGATGGACACCGACCGGCCGACGATCGCGGCGGTCCGGGGCGCCGTGCGCGCCGGCGGGATCGGGCTGATGGCGTCGTGCGACCTGGTCGTCGTCCACGACGACGTGAACTTCGCGCTGACCGAGGTGCGGATCGGCGTCGCCGCCGCGATCATCTCGGTGCCGATCCTCCGGCGGGTCCCGGCGGGCAAGATCGCTGCGGCGATGCTCACGGGCGAGGTGTTCTCCGCCGAGGACGCCCGCGAGATGGGGCTGGTCACCCACGTCACCGACGACGTCGCCGCCTGGGTGGCCGCGCTCTGCGAGGGCGTCCTGGCCGGTGCTCCCCGCGCCGTCGCCGAGACCAAGCGCCTGCTGCGACGGGTTCCGACGCTCGATGCCGACACCGCCTTCGACGAGATGCGACGGCTCAGCGACGAACTGTTCCGCAGCCCCGACGCCGCCGAGGGGATGGCCGCGTTCCGCGAGAAGCGGGCGCCGGTCTGGCCGGGCTGACCGCGCTGACCGTCGGGCCGTCAGGCGACGAGGCGGTAGCCGATGCCGCGGGCGGTGATGATCAGCTGCGGCTCGTCGGGCTGGTCCTCGACCTTGAGGCGGAGACGGCGCACGTGAGCGTCGACCAGGCGGGAGTCACCGAGGTACTCGTATCCCCAGACCCGTTCGAGGAGTTGATCGCGTGAGAGCACCGCGCCCGCATGGTCCGCGAACTCACAGAGCAGCCGGAACTCGGTCTTGGTCAAGCTGAGCTCCTGACCACCCTTCAGGACGATCCCCTGTTCGCGCCGCAGTTCGATGTCACCGAGCATCACCGACTTGGGGGCCGCCGCGGTGTTCTCGAGCAGGTGGACGCGGCGCATGAGCGCACGGATCCGGGCGGCGAGCTCCTTGGGGACGACCGGCTTGGTGACGTAGTCGTCGGCACCTGCTTCGAGACCGGCGACCATGTCGTGGGTGTCGGTCTGCGCGGTGATGATGATGATCGGCACGGTGCTCGTCGCCCGCAGCGACCGACACACGTCGAAGCCCGACATGTCGGGGAGCCGGAGGTCGAGCAGCACGAGGTCGACCTCGTGTTCGGCGAAACGGGCCAGACCGTCGGTGCCGTTGGCTGCCTCGTGGACGGTGTACCCCTCGTCCTCGAGCGCCAGCCGCAAGGCCAGTCTGATGCCGTCGTCGTCTTCGATGAAGAGCAGGGTGTTCACGGTCGTCCCAGTGTGGCACGATTCTCGTCATCTGGGAAAAGCAGCGATATCCAGGCCTGTTCCGCACCAATATGAACGCTTTGTTACAGAAATCGCACACAGGCAGCGTCGTGCCGTCACAAACGACGACCAACATGATGACTGTTCACGCTGCCCCGGTGAGGTACCTTCCTCCCCCTGGTGCCTCACCGGCAGCGTTGGAACTCCCCTCGCTGGCCGATTCCGGCCGCATGCCACACTGTTGACCATGGCCCGACGGCGCTCGCTGCGACTCAGCACCCGGGTCACCATCTTCTTCGGAGCGATGGTCCTGCTCGGTGGCATCGGCCTGACCGTCGCCACCTTCTTCTTCGCACGCAACTCGCTGCTCGAACAGCAGATCACCACGGCGAAGTCCGATGCGATCGCCAACGCGACCAGGGTGAACGAACTGCTCGACCTCGCACCCGACGACATCGCCCTCAACTTCCTCGACATCGACACCGATCCCCAGGGCTTCGCGGTGCTGCTGGAGAGCCCGTCGTTCCCCAACCGCACAGGTCCGCTGTTCTCGCGGTCGACCTTCTCGCTGAGCGACCTGCCGCAGTCGCTCGTGGAGACGGTCGAGTCGGGTGCGGCAGGTCAACAGCTGTTCGTCAACGAGAACGGTGAGCCCTTCATCGGCGTCGGGGTCAACCTGCGGGCGTGGGATGTCGGCTACATCGAGGCGTTCCCGCTCGACACCACCGAACGGACGTTGCAGATCCTCGCCACCGCGCTCGTCGTCGGGTCGATCCTGGCCGCCGTCGTGGCAACCTTCTTCGGCTGGTCGACCAGTCGCCGGTTGCTGCGCCCGATCTCCAACGTCGCCGACGCCGCCGGTGAGATCGCATCCGGCAAGCTCGGCGCCCGACTCGACACCGAGGACGACCCGGATCTCAACCGTCTCGCCGGCTCGTTCAACGACATGGCCGACGCCGTCGAGGAGCGGATCAGCCGCGAGCAGCGGTTCGCGTCCGACGTCAGCCACGAGCTGCGCTCGCCGATCACGGCCCTGACGGCGGCGATCGAGGTGCTCGACGCCCGCCGCGACGACCTGAGTGACCGCGGCAAGCAGGCGCTCGACGTGGTCGTCGGCCAGGTCCGGCGATTCAACGACATGGTGATCGACCTGCTCGAGCTCTCGCGGATCGACGCCAACGCCTCGGAGATCAACCGAGAGTCCGTCGACATCGTCGAGCTGTGCGATCGGGTGTCGCAACGCTACGGCTACGGCGAACTCCCGATCGAGGTCCATCGTCGGGCGAGACGACGGGCCATGATCGACCGGGTCCGCTTCGAGCGGATCCTCGGCAACCTGCTCGACAACGCGACGAACCACGGCGACGGACCCACCCGCATCGCGATCGAGCCGTCCGACGTCAAGCGCAACGTCAACATCGTCGTCGAGGACGCAGGCCCCGGCGTCGCCGTCGGCGAACGGACCCGCATCTTCGAGCGCTTCGCCCGCGGCAGCGCCGCCCGGAACCGAATCGGCACCGGGCTCGGCCTGGCCCTGGTGGCCGAACACGCCGTCGCGCTCGGCGGCGAGGCCTGGGTCGAAGACCGCCCCGGTGGCGGCGCCCGGTTCGTCGTCCGACTCCCGACCGAGGAACCGTCATGATGCGACGCCTGACTGCGTTGACCCTGGCGCCGCTGCTGCTGATCGCCGCGTGTGCGTTGCCGACCGACCAGCGGGCGACGCCGTACGACCGCGACGACCTGCCGCCGGCGATCGCCAACACCACGACGACGAGCACCACCACCACGACGCCGCCGTCGACCACGATCGCGTCCACCGACTCGAGCACCCCGACGGTGCCGGCTCCGACGACGACGAGCGCGGTGTTCGCGACCACCGTGGTCGATCTCTATTACACCGTCGGCTTCTCCGACGAGATGGCTCGCCTGAAGCGCTCCCTGCCCGACGACGCCTCGACCGCCCAGGTGATCAACCAACTCGAGTCGCCGCTCCCCGACGTCGCCGAGATCCGCTACCAGACCTCGGTGCGACGTGGCATGGTCACCGGCGACGTCGTCGTCGACCGCGGGGTCGCCACCGTCGAGCTCGACGGCGGCATCATCTCCGAGATGTCGGAGACGAACCTCCGGCGGGCGATCGCTCAGCTCGTGCTGACGCTGACGTCGTTCAGCACCGACGACAACGGCGCCATCGGCCGGGTGCGGTTCGTGATCGACGGCGAGGGTTTCGAGGTGTTCGTGCCGGCGTTCGGCGGCAGCAGCGAACCGGGTGAAGAGCTGGCGTTCGAGGACTTCTCGAGCCTGATCGCAGCAACCGCGACGCCGACCACTACGACCACGACCACGACCACGACCACGACCACGACGACCACCACGACCACGACCGAGCCGCCGACGACCGAAGCGCCGACGACCGAACCTGACGAGACCGCCGCCTGACGGCCCGCGGTGCCGAACCCTGGTCAGTACCCGAGTCGTTCGACGCGGTCGGGTCGGCGTTGCCAGTCCTTGTCGACCTTGACCCGGAGTTCGAGGTAGACACCCTCGGGCATCTGCGCCCGCGCCAGCTTGCCGACCTCCTTGAGCACGCTGCCGCCCTTCCCGATCACCATGCCCTTCTGACTGTCGCGCTCGACGACGATGTCGACCCGGATCCGTGGCCACTCCCACTCCGTCACGCTGGTCGCGATCGAGTACGGCAGCTCGTCGCGGGTCACCGCGAGCAGCTGCTCGCGTACGAGTTCGGCGACGAACTGCTCTTCTGGCATGTCGCTGACCTCGTCGTCGGGGAAGTACTTCGGCCCCTCCGGCAGGCGCTTCGAGAGGTGATCGACGAGTTCGCCGACGCCCTCGCCGGTCTTGGCGGACACCGGGAAGTAGGCCTCGGCACCGAGGTCGGACGCAGCGACCAGCATCTTCAGCACCTGCTGCTTGCTGGCGACGTCGACCTTGTTCACGATGACGAGGGCCGTCGGCAGGTGGAGGTGCCCGGCGACCCAGCGGTCGCCCTTGCCGAACGGCATCGTCGCGTCGAGCACGAGGCACTGCACGTCGACATCGGCTGAGCTGTCGAGCGCCGTCGCGTTGACGCGCTCGCCGAGTGCCGTGACCGGCTTGTGGAGCCCGGGTGTGTCGACGAACACCAGTTGGGCGTCGGGACGGGTCAACACGCCCATGATCCGGTGACGGGTCGTCTGCGGCTTGTCGGAGACGATGCTGACCTTGCGGCCACAGATCGAGTTGACGAGCGACGACTTGCCGACGTTCGGACGCCCGACGAACGCGATGAAGCCCGATCGTGTCGATTCGGCGGCCGGGCTGGTCACATCGTCGGGGGCATCGGGGTCGTTCACCACCACAGCATGCACCGGTCGGCCCGCTTTCGCCACGAGTCGCCCCGGGTGCCAAGCTGGCGACATGGCAGCACGCATCATCAACGGTTCCGACGAACTCAAGGCGCTCGTCGGGGAACACCTGGGCTACAGCCCCTATGTCGAGGTCACACAGGAGCAGGTCAACGTGTTCGCCGAGGCGACGGGCGACCACCAGTGGATCCACGTCGACGTCGAGAAGGCGAAGGCCGGCCCGTTCGGTGGACCGATCGCCCACGGCTACCTGACGCTCTCGCTCGGCCCCGTGCTGTACCCGCAGGCCGTCACGATCACCGGCTTCTCGATGGGGGTCAACTACGGCTGCAACAAGGTGCGTTTCCCGGCACCGGTCATGGTCGGGTCGAAGCTCCGCCTCGGCGTGAAACTGCTCGAGGTGACCGACATCCCCGGCGGCGTGCAGACCGTGCTCGAGTTCACCTTCGAGACCGAGGGCGGCACCAAGCCGAACTGCGTCGCCGAGGTCATCTACCGCAGCTACGAGTAGTCGCCCGTCAGCGGAACTCGGGCATGATCCGCGTCGCCAGGAGTTCGAGCGAGGACGTCTCCGGATAGTCGGAGCACCACGGGATGAAGCCGCGACATCCGAGGTCGACGTACGTGCGGATCTTCTCGGCGACCTGCTCGACCGTTCCGACCAGGTTGTTCGCCCGCCACTCCGCAGCGGGCTGGCCCCACACCGCGAGCGAGCCCGCTGCTTCGACCTCGGCCTCGGTCTCACGGATGAAGATCTCGGGCGACCATGTCATGCGGATCTCGTCGGGGTCGCGCCCGACGTCGGCACAGTGCGCACGCAGGACGTCGCGCTTGTGGGCCCACGTCTCCGGCTGACCGCCGAAGTTCGAGCAGTCGGCGTGTTTGGCGACCACCCGCAACGTCAGCTGTTCGCCACCGCCCCCGATCCAGATCGGCGGGGTCGGTTGCTGGAGTGGCTTCGGGTCGCAGTTCGCCCGTTTGAGGTCGTAGTACGTGCCGGAGAACGTGGTCTCGGGCTCGGTCCACATCGAGCGGACGATCTGCACGGTCTCCTCGAGCATGCCGATCCGGTCCTTCGGCTTCGGGAAGGCGAAGCCGTACGCCCGGTACTCGTTCTCGTACCAGCCGGCACCGATCCCCCAGTCGAGACGCCCACCGGAGATCACGTCGAGGTTCGAGGTGACCTTGGCCAGCACGCCCGGGTTGCGGTAGCTGTTGCAGCCGACCATCTGGCCGAGCCGGATCGTGCTGGTGAGCTGGCTGATCGCCGCCATCGTGGTCCAGCACTCGAACACCGCCTCCTGAGCGGGCCGCGGCACGTTGTGGAAATGGTCGTAGACCCACAGCGAGTCGTATCCCAACCGCTCCGCGAGCTGCGCCACCGCGACGGCGTGCTGCCACTGCTCGACCGGTCCGTCGATCGAGGCGAGATCCATCTTCCACCCCTGGGGGATGAATGCGCCGAACACGATCTCAGGACCACTCATGCCGCCAACCTACGCGTTCGAGCAGAATGGCGGCATGCCGACCGACACCGAACCGATCGATCGCGCCCCGCTCGACCACCTCGTCGAGAGATTCGCCGCCGAGCGGAACTGCCCCACGATCAGCTGGGGGATCACGATCGACGGCGAACTCGTGACCGGCGGCGTCGGCGACGTCACGGAACACACCGTCTACCGCATCGCCTCCATGACCAAGAGCTTCTCCGCGGCGGCGACGCTCGCGTTGCGTGACGACGGCGTCCTGCGCCTCGACGACCGGGCCGCCGACCACGCGCCCGAGCTCGCCGCACTCGAGCGCCACGACTCGGCACCGATCACGATCCGCGACCTGCTGACGATGACCAGCGGGTTGCCGACCGACGACCCGTGGGCCGACCGACACCTCGATCTGACCGACGACGAGTTCGATCGGATCATCGCCGAGGGCATCCTGTGGGCCCACCCGACCGGCAACGTCTACGAGTACTCCAACTTCGGATTCGCCCTGCTCGGCCGGGTCGTGCACCGGGCCACGGGCCGCCGGATCCAAGACGTCGTGACGACCCGACTCCTCGAGCCGCTCGGCATGGCGCGATCCCGGTGGACCCAGCCCGAGGACGATGATTGGGCGCGCCCGATGCGCTGGCAGGACGAACGCCACGTCGCAGAACGTGACCCACTCCCCGACGGCCTGATCGCTCCGATGGGTGGCATCTGGTCGACGGTGCTCGACCTGACGACCTGGGTCACCTGGCTCGACGCCGCGTTTCCCG
Source organism: Ilumatobacteraceae bacterium (assembly GCA_033344875.1). Taxonomy (NCBI): domain Bacteria; kingdom Bacillati; phylum Actinomycetota; class Acidimicrobiia; order Acidimicrobiales; family Ilumatobacteraceae; species Ilumatobacteraceae bacterium. The sequence goes on from JAWPMO010000001.1 coordinate 1,030,311, forward strand.
CCCGGGACGAGCCCGATGACGGGCCGCTGAGCCGGGCGACCCGGCGCGAGATGCAGACCCCACATCGCTACAGCGGTATGGGCACGCTGCGCGGCGTCCGTTCGGCCGGCCATTACGGGCTCGGGCTGCGGATCCTCGACGAACCGGAGCTGGGGACCGTCGTCACCCACTCCGGCGGCTTCCCCGGCTACGGGTCGAACATGCGCTGGCTGCCGGGCCGACGGATCGGCGCCGTCGCCCTCGCGAACGTGACCTACGCGCCGATGACCGAGCTGACCGCTCGCCTCCTCGACGAGGTGCACGCGCAGGGGCTCGTGCCGGCCGAGACGCAGCCGGTCTCCGACGACGTCGCCGCGCTCGCGACGCAGCTCGTCGGTCTGGTCAACGACTGGGACGACGCGCGGGCACGCCGGGTCGTCACACCGTCACTGATCCACGACGACTCGCTCGATCGTCGCCGTACGGCCGCCGAGCGGGTCACGTCGGAGACCGGCCCGTTGTCGATCGCCTCGATCGAACCCCACAGCGCCGCCAGGGCGACGATCCGGTGTACGGGGCCAGCGGGACGTCGTGCCAGCGTGACGATGCTGCTCGCGCCGCCCCGGCCGCCACGTATCCAGTCGTACTCCGTGACGCTCGATCCGGCGGATCGGTAGCCTGCCGGCGTGACGGACGACGACCTGGCTGCCCGCCTGCGCGCCGCGACCGAGCTGTTGGAGTCGGTGGTCGCCGATCGCTCCGTGCTCGAACGGCTCCCCGTCGACGAGCGCACGCGACTTCTCAACGCGGCGGGCGACGTGTACGAGCCCGACGTCGACGCGCGCCGACGCCAGATCAAGGCCGAACGCAGGGCTCGCAAACGCGAGCGGGCGTCGAGCGACCAGAAGGCGCTCGACGAGACCGGTATCCGGTCGTTGCGCAGCAAGCCCGTCTTCACGACACCCGATGTGTTCGCCCCAGCGATCGCACCCACCGACCGGATCGATGATCTCGACAACGGCGCCACCGGACGCGAGACCGTCGAGCCGCAGCACTGCTACGTGTGCAAGCAGCGTTACACCCGCATCGACGACTTCTACGACCAGCTCTGCCCGGAGTGCGCGCGGTTCAACTTCGCGAAGCGGAGCGAGACGGCCGACCTGTCGGGCCGTGTGGCGCTCCTCACCGGCGGCCGCGTCAAGATCGGGTACCAAGCCGGCATCAAGCTGCTTCGCGCCGGCGCCCACCTGATCGTGTCGACGCGGTTCCCGCGCGACGCGGCGAAGCGATATGCGGGCGAAGCGGACTTCGACGAATGGTCACATCGACTCGAGATCTACGGGCTCGACCTCCGGCACACCCCGAGCGTCGAGGCGTTCTGCCATCACCTGCTGACGACACACGAGCGGCTCGACTACATCGTCAACAACGCCTGCCAGACCGTGCGTCGGCCGCCCGACTTCTACCGTCACATGATGGCCGCGGAGCGAGGCGAACTCGACGCCGACATCGCCCGCCTGGTCGGCCCGTACGAAGGCCTCCGACGGACCGACATGCTCGGTGCCGACAGCGCACCGGTCGCCGACGATCCCGCGTCGCTCATCGGACTCCGCCATGCCGCCGAGCTCTCCCAAGCCGAACTGCTCCCCGAAGACGCCCCGTCGACCGGGCTGTTCCCCGAGGGACGACTCGATCAAGACCTCCAACAGGTCGACCTCCGCGATCAGAACTCCTGGCGGCTCCAGCTGGCAGACGTACCGACGGTCGAGGTGCTCGAGACGCAGCTCGTCAACGCCACCGCGCCGTTCGTGCTGAACGCCCGACTCAAGCCGTTGCTGCTCGCCGCCCCGGGCCGCGACCAGCACGTCGTCAACGTGTCGGCGGTCGAGGGGCAGTTCTACCGGCGACTCAAGACGACGCGCCATCCACACACCAACATGGCCAAGGCCGCGCTCAACATGATGACCCGCACGTCGGCGGCCGACTATCACGCCGACGGCATCCACATGAACAGCGTCGACACCGGGTGGGTCAGCGACGAGGATCCGGTGCACATCGCCGAACGCAAGCGGGCCGAGCAGTCGTTCCACCCGCCGCTCGACATCGTCGACGGCGCCGCCCGGATCGTCGACCCGATCATCGACGGCGTCAACACCGACACCCACGTATGGGGCCAATTCCTGAAGGACTACCGGCCCACCGACTGGTGATCACAGCGGCAGGTCACCGGTGGCCCGCTTCGTGGTGCCGTCGTCGTTGAACGCCGCGATGGTGCGCTGGGCGATGCGCATCTGGTGGATCTCGTCGGCACCGTCGGCGAAGCGTGCCCAGCGTGCCTGCTGCAGCATCCCGGCGAGCGGTGTGTCGGTCGAGTAGCCGAGCGCGCCGTGCACCTGGATCGCACGGTCGATGATGCGCCACAGGCTGTTGGCGACGAAGTGCTTCGCCATCGACACGACGGCTGTGAAGTCCATGCCGTGCTCGATCTGGTAGGCCGCGTGGAGGACCATCAGCTTGCACTGGTACAGCTCGACCGCGGAGTCGCTGATCAACCACTGGATCCCCTGCTTCTCGGCGAGGATCGACCCGTGCGAGTATCGCTCCATCGCCCGCTCGACCATCATGTCGAGCGCGATCTCGGCCTGGCCGATCCATCGCATGCAGTGGGCGAGGCGAGCGGGGCCGAGCCGGTACTGGCCGAGCAGGTGCCCCTGGCCGCGCCCGCCGAGCATGTTGGCGGCGGGCACGCGGAGGTCCTCGATCAGGATCTCGCAGTGGTTGTGACCGCCCGACATCGTCTCGACGTCGCGAACGATGTTCCAGCCCTCGCTCGGCAGGTCGACGATGAAGCACGAGTTCGCAGCCTGCGGGATCTCCGGGTCCTCCTCGGTGCGGGCCACCAGCATCGCGAACTTGGCGCCGCGGGCGCCGGAGATGAACCACTTGTGACCGTTGATGACCCACTCGTCGCCGTCCTGGTAGGCGAAGGTCTGGATCAGGGTCGGGTCGGAGCCGGCCACCTCGGGCTCGGTCATGGCGAAGCACGAGCGTGCGGTGCCGTTGCACAGCGGCTTCAGGTACTTCTCCTTCTGCTCGTCGGTGCCCCAGTGCAGCAATGTGTGCTGGTTGCCCTCGTCGGGTGCCTGGGCATTGATCACGAACGGACCGATCGACACCTTCGACGCCTCGGCCGAGACCGCTGCCATCGCCGTCGGTCCGAGCCCCATGCCGCCCCACTCGGGCGGCATGTGCGGCAACCAGAGGCCGCGTTCGTCGTGCGCCTCCTTGCGGAGTCGCACGATGGTGGCGACCACCTCGCTGCGGTCGTCCTGATCGGTCGCCTCCCACTCGGGGCGAACTCGCTCGTCCATGAACGCGCGCACCCGCAGGCGAACCTCTTCGACCTCGGGCGGGAACGTGAAATCGATCATGGACCGAGTCTGACGATCGCTTCCGACCGCGGGCGAACCGGCGCGTGCGGGCCCTCGGTAGCCTCGTTGGCGATGCCGAACTCGGAAACCGACTCGTCCTGGGACCGCGACACCCTGCCAGAGGGCGAGGAGAAGAAGCGTGCGGTGCGCGACATGTTCGACGCGATCGCGCCTCGGTACGACCTCGTCAACCGGATCATGACGTTCCGTCTCGACGTCCGGTGGCGCCGCAAGACCGTGCGCGATCTCGCGCTCCCGGCCGGTTCGACCGTGCTCGACCTGGCGTCCGGCACCGGCGACCTGTGCATCGACCTCCGCGAAGCCGGACTGGTCCCGCTGTCGATGGATCTGTCGTACGGCATGCTCGCGGCCGACCGGTCGGGTGCCTCCCGCACCCAGGCCGACATCTTGAACCTTCCGGTTCGCGATGGTGCGGTCGACGGGGTCACGTGCGGGTTCGCGCTCCGCAACCTGCTCGAACTGCCGGCGTTCTTCGAGGAGCTGGCACGGGTGGTACGGCCCGGTGGCCGGATCGCACTGCTCGACGTCGGTATCCCGAAGAATCGGGTGATCCGGTTCGGCAACAGCATCTACTTCGGCAAGGTCGTGCCGAAGATCGGTGCGATGCTCTCCGACGGCGCGGCGTACCGATACCTGCCGAAGAGCGTCGCGTACCTGCCGGAGCCCGACGAGATGGTGGCGATGCTGCGGGCGGCCGGGTTCTCCGACGCGTCGCACCATCTGTTGTCGGGCGGGCTCACGCAGCAGCTGCTCGGCACCCGCGACTGATGCCCATGCGTGCGGTCACCGTCCCGCTCGACACCGATCTCGACCTCAACGACGTCGCCCGCGGCGACGGCTACCTGTTCGTGCGCGACGGTGTGGGCTTCGCCGGCCGCGGCGTCGCGGCTCGGGCACCCGTCGACGACGCGGTGTCGTTCCTCGCCTCGATCGAGCACGACGACCGTGTCGGCGGCACCAACGGGCCGATCGCCATGGGCGCCGTTCCGTTCCTGCCCGGGGCCGAGGCCGAGCTGCTCGTCCCGCAGGTGGTCGTCGGCAAGCGGTCCGACGGACAACGGTGGATCACCACGATCGACGATGCAGACGTCGACCTGTTCGGAGCGACCGAGCCCATACCCGCCGCGGCGGAGTACTCGATCACCTCCGGCGTCGACATCGACCGGTATCTCGACGCCGTCGCGGCCGCCCGCGACGCCGTGCGCGCCGGCGACATGGACAAGGCGGTGATCGCTCGACCGATTTCCGTCACCTCCGACCGGCCGATCGACGTCCACGCCGTGCTCCGCCGCCTCAAGGCGACGTTCGGTTCGAGCCACCGTTTCTCGATCGACGGGTTGATCGGCGCGTCTCCGGAGTTGCTGGTCGCCGTCGACGACGGGCAGGTGACATCGTTCCCGCTCGCCGGAACCACCCGGACGACGGGCGACCCCGAGCTCGACGAACGGCTGGCCGACGAGCTCCAGGCCAGCGAGAAGAACCAGATCGAGCACCGGGTGGCGATCGAGATGGTGCGCGACACGCTCCTGCCCTTCTGCAGCTACCTGGACTGGTCACCGGCACCGGAGATCGTGAAGGTCGCCAACGTGCAGCACCTCGGGTCGCAGGCGCTCGGCATGCTGTCGCGTCCGGCACCGACGGTGATCGATCTCGTCCGGGCGCTCCAACCGACCCCCGCCGTCGGGGGGTACCCCCGCGAGCGTGCGATCGACCTGATCACGTCGGTCGAGGGTTTCGAGCGCGGCCGCTACGGCGGTGCGGTCGGCTGGTGCGACGGCGCCGGGAACGGCTGCTGGGCAGTGACCCTCCGCTGCGCCGAGCTGCCCGAAGATCGTCGTTCGGCTCGCCTGGTGGCCGGCGGCGGCATCGTGGCCGACAGCGACCCGCACGCCGAGTTGGCCGAGACACAGGCCAAGTTCCAGGCGATGCTGAGCGCCATCGTCCGACCCTGACGACGCAGATCAGCCGACGGGCTGCAGGCGCCGGATCGTCTCGATCAGCTCGACGACCGCGTCACTCGGATCGGGACGGTGCACCGCGCGCCATTCGACTCCGATGCCGGGACCGTCGAGCGGGACGATCGCGAGATCCTGGGTTACCGACGGCAACAGCACCTTGCGCGGCTGCACGCTGATGCCACCCCAGCGACGGAGCAGTCGCAGGATCATCGAGAGCGACTCGACCTTGCGGAGGCGCATCGGCAGGACGCCCGCCGGCTCCATGAAGCCGTGGTGCTCGAAGCCGTGCTGCGGACGATCCCCCGACGTCAGGTACACGTCGGTCGCGACGTCGTCGGGAAGTAGGACACCGCGCTCGGCTGCCGCATGGTCGGCCCGGACGACCGCCACCAGCTCGTCGACGAACAGCGGGTCACCCTCGCCGACGCCAACGGGCAGCACCGACATGCCGAGATCGGCCCGCCGCCGGTGCACCGCTGCGGTCGTGTCGTCATAGGCAACCCGGACGAGGTCGATGTCGGCCGCCTGCTCCTCGAGATCGAGGAGTGGTTCGAACCACGGGGCGGTGTCGTAGAAGTCGAGCGCGATCCGCACCGTCGGGCGGCGGGCGGTCTGCATCCACCGCGCCGTGGCCTCGGCGGAGCGCAACGAGGCGTCGGCGACGAGCGCCACGTCGGCCAGATGGAGGGCACCCGGCGTGAGTCGGATCGAGCGACCGGCGACCTCGGTCACGGCGATGCCGAGTCGTCGCTCCATCTCCTTGAGCCGGTGGCTCGCCGCGGACGGGCTGAGTGAGAGTTGGTCGGCAGCGCGGCCGAGGTGTCCGGTGTGGCGCAGCGCGATCAGGAGCTCCAGGTGCCGTCGATCGAGTGACTCATGCACAACTTGCATGGGTTAGTATCATACAACGCGCTGGACGCATCGGTCATCGTCCCGCAGGCTGGGGTCATGCTCACGACGAACCCCCGGCGACGCCGATTCCCACGTCTGTCCCCACGTCTGTCGCAGACGACCGCCACGATCGTGATCGGTCTGACCGGCGTCGCCTACGCCTTCGCCACCTTCTTCGCCCGCCGTCTGACCGACGGCGGCGTCTCGGCGCTCACCGTGGCGTTCGCCCGGTTCGCCCTGATCGCGGTGGTGCTCGCTCCGTGGTTGGCGCTCGGACGGGACGATCGCCGCGCCACCCTGTGGGGCGCCGCGAGCGGGGCCGTGATGGCACTGGGATGGGTGGCGTACGTCGAGGGCATCGGCTCCGGTGACGTCGCCCTCGCCGGTATCGCGTACATGACGTACCCGCTGTTCACCTTGGCGGCGCTCGCGCTCGTGTTCCACCACCGCCCGTCCGGCCGACAGGTGGCCGGCGGTGCGTTGGTGCTCGCCGCAGCCGCCGTCGCCCTGTTCGGCGCCGCCTCTGGCGGAGGGCTACCGCTGATCACGTTCCTCGCTCCGGCGACGTTCGGGGCGAGCATCGCGATCCTCACCGAACGACTGGCCGGGCTTCGACCGGCGCAGCGTCTCGCCTCGGTGGCGGCGGGCGCTGTCACGGCGCTGTCGCCGTTCGTCGTGTCACAACCACTCGAGGGTGCGTTGCCGAAGGGTGCAGGGCAGTGGGCCGCGATCCTCGGGCTCGCCATCGGAGCGGCGCTCGTGCCGATGCTCTGTTACGCCACGGCTGCTCCCGTGATCGGGGCGGCCCGCTCGGCCGTGGCCGGCGCGACCGAATTGCCGACCGTGTTCATCATCGGTGGGCTCGTGTTCGGCGAACGGATCACCACCGGACACCTCGTCGCAGCGGCGCTGGTGGCGCTGGCGATCGTGATCATGCCGAGCAGCCGGACCGCTCACGTCCTCCCGAATCAGGGCTCGGACGACATGGACCGGACGAGTGCCAGCTGCGTTCCCGCCTCTGGTCCGGCACCGAGCCGGGCCTCGGCGACCGTCCGACGAGCGGTGTCGATGTCGAGGCCGAGGCGGATGAGCACGCAGACCGCGGTCGTGCCGGCCCGACCGATCCCGGCGGCGCAGTGGACGAGCAACCGCTCCCCCGATCGCAGCCGCTCGGCGAGGCCGTCGACGAACTCGACCGTCGCGGCCAACGGCATGGCACCGAGATCGGGGATCGGCCACCAGATCGAATGGTCGCCCGACTCCCCCATCCACGCCACGTAGTCGGGGTAACGCTCGACGAGTTCGTGCCGCTGGCAGAGACAGACGACCGTCGACCAGGGTGCATCGTCGTCGGCGAACTGACCGTCGGCGATCGCTCGCTTGCCGCACAGCCACAGCCGACCGGCCACGCCCTCGGGCAGCGGGATCTCGTCGATCCCTCCGTGCCGTTGCCGTTCGCTCAACCACTCGCCGCTCACGCCCGCTGGTCTAGCAGCCCGCAGGGCCAGGTCAGCTCGCCGACCGCAGCGCTCGAAGTTCGGCGACCCGGGCCCGAGTGATGCGCGCGAGTTCGTCGAGGGACAGGTCGGGTGGCCGTTCGCCGACCGGCAGGACGATGGTGCCATCCGGCCGGATCGAGTAGCAGCGCCCGTATTCGTCACGTCGGGTCTTCCATCGCTGTCGGTGTTTGAATCGATTGTGCCCACCGCAACTGACAGCGCTGTTGTACTGATCGGTCGACCCGTTGCCGTCGGCCCACTCCTCGATGTGGTCGACCTGCGCGAACCGGGACGGAACCGAACAGCCGGGGTGCGAACACGTGCGAACCAGCAACTTCGCCGCCTCTCGGGCGCTGCCGGTGAACAACCGGGACCGCCGACCCAGGTCGGTGACGACACCATCCGTGTCGACGACGACTCGACGGACGTGGCCGGTCAACAGCGCTCGCAAGAGCAACGTCGGGTGAATCTGCGTGCCCTCGGCGGTCTCGCAGCGGCGATCGAGCAACGCAGCGGGGTCGTCGGCCGATCCGCCGGCGAGCTCGCCGACCATCTCGTCGAGCGACACGCCGCCGAAGTCGTCGACGTCGAGTTGACGACCGTTCGGCAGCGTCAACCCCGCACCGGCCATCACATCACCGAGCGTTGCCTCGTGGCACACGATGTTCACGATCGAATCGAATCTCAACGTTCGACCGGCTCGACGATTGGCGTACCGTGTCGCGTTCTTGAGGCTCCCAGCCTCAGATTCGCGACACGGCCCTCGGCAGATCGACGTAGGCCGAGCCACCACGGACGCCGACGCCAGACCGGTCCGCGGTCGTAGTTCGGCGTCGTATCGTCGGCGGCGGTTCCCGCACCGGCGGGCTCGTCCCAACCGACGGCCGGCGCATGCCGCCACACCGGTCCGGCACGCCGCGCATCGATCTCCGAGAAACTCGCTACCTCCTCCACACGATCGTCAGACACTGCGCTGCAACCACCCATCTCGCTCCCCGTTCGTTCGTCATCGATCGACACGCCGAGCGATCCAGCGGGATCGCCGTCGGCATCGCACAGAGACACAGCCGAGCCGTCAGATACGTCAGCGATACGATTCCTCGATGGCCGAGCCCGGCTGAACGCGTCGGCTCAGCGCTCGTCGGTCACCAGGCGGCGACCCGCCTCGAGGGCGTCTGCGGCGTCACCGACGACCGAGGCGATGATCTGCGCTGCCGGTTCGCGCTGCGTCACCATGCCGGCGACAGGGCCCGCGTAGGCCGGCGTGGGGTCGCTCCCCCCGGTGTGGTCGGCGTCGGAGTCGGCCGAGAGCACCCCGGTGAGTTCGTCCTCGTGGCCGACCCAGCGATCGAGCCACGCCGTGCGGATCGACCGGGCACCGATCCCCCGGGGCCAGCTGGAGCGTCCGCCTCCCTGTGCGATGTCGATCGCGGTGGTCCAGACCGAGTCGTCGGCCGATGCCCCCAGCACCTGCTCGGGCAGTTGCGGCCACACGCTCGTGGCCTCGTGTGCCGCGATGAAACGTGTGCCCATCAGCGCTCCCTGGGCGCCGAGCATGAGCACGGCGGCGAGCCCGCGCCCGTCGCCGATGCCGCCCGCTGCGAGCACCGGCACGCTGCCGGCGATGTCGACCACCTGCGGCAGCAGCGGCAGCAGCGGGGTGACGCCGGTGTGGCCGCCCGCCTCGTTGCCCTGTGCGATGATCACATCGGCCCCGACCTCGACGGCTCGGCGGGCCGCCTCGAGCGTCTGCACCTGATTCACCAGCAGCGACCCGGCCGCGTGCACCCGGTCGACGTAGCGCTCCGGGTCGCCGAACGACAGCGTCACCGACGAGACGCCGGCGTCGAGGGCTGCGTCCAAGGGTGACGAGTCGTGCTCGATGGTCCACAGGATGAAGTTGACGCCGAACGGCCGATCGGTCGACGCCTTGACCTCCGCAATCCGCTCGGTCACCTCGGTCGCCGATGCTCCACCGACTGCGAGCGTGCCGATGCCGCCGGCCGACGCCACCACGGCGCACAGGTCGGCATGCGCCACCCCGGCCATGCCGGCGTTCCCGACTGGGTGCTCCACGCCGAGCAGGTCACAGATCGGGGTCCGGAGTGCCATCCCGCCGAGGTTACTCAGCCTCCCGATGGCCACCGGGAGGCGATCGGCCGCACCGGTGACGTGCCGAACCCTTGTCTCGACCCCGGGGCTCAGATCGGCTTGACTGTCTGCATGGCCGACCTCGTCAAGAAGCTGAACAAGGCCGGTGTCGGCCTCCACCCGGGTGAGGCGATCATCGCCGCGATGGTCCTGCACCCGCGCGGGATGGCGAAACGGGTCGCGGTGGGCGGAGCGCTCGGCGCTGCGATCGGATCGCGCCTGAGCAAGAACGACGACGGGACGATCGTCTCCGACCGGGGAACGGCCGCACAGATGCCCGATGGCCCACTCCTCATCGGCCTCACCGCTGAGCGAGCACTCGTGTACAGCCAGTCCGGCTTCTCCGGCAAGCCGAAGGGGGTCGAACTCACGGTGCCCAGGAGCGAGATCGCCGGGATCGAGGTCGCGAAGGACAAGATCGGTGCGCCGGTCACGCTGGCGTTCTCCGACGGGACCGGCCGCCTCTACGAGACCCCCATGAACAACAAGAACGTCGCAGCGTTCGTCGCCGAACTCTCCTGAGCTCAGCGCTGGACCGAGGCGACGGCCTGGTTGAGCAGGTCGTGGAGCTTGACGTTCTCGGCTCGATCGGTGACGACTCTGGTCACGCTGGGGCCCGGGTGCTGCACGGCGGCGACCAACTCGTCGACCGACGTAGCCGTCTGCGCCGGCACGCCGTGCGCTGCCGCGAGCGCCTCGATGTCGGTGGCGTGCGGAGTGCCGAACAGCTGCTCGAACCGCTCCGTCGACAGCGACGTCGCCTGTGGCAGGAAGCTGAAGATGCCACCACCCCCGTTGTCGACCACGACGATCCGCAAGTCGGCAGCGCGCCCCGCCAGCGCCACCAGTGCGTTGCTGTCGTGCACGAACGCGATGTCGCCGAGCAGGACCACGGTCGGGGTGCCGGTGAGCGCACGGCCGAGCGCCGTCGAGATCACGCCGTCGATGCCGTTCGCCCCACGATTGGCATGGGCGCGAGCGGCCGGGCCGCCGAACCATTCGAGATCACGGACGGGCATCGACGACGCCACCACCAACTCGGCACCGGCCGGCAACGCGCCGGCGATCGTTCGGGCGACCCCCGGTTCCGACATCGGGGCCTCCCGAAAGGCGTCCGTCAGTGCCGCCTCCGCCCGCTCGTCGGCGTGACGCCAGCGGGCCAGCCACGGCGTCCCTGCGGCACCGCGCAGCGACTCGAGCTCGTCCGGCGTGCAGCGCACGGCGACGTTCCGATCGGGGTCGATCACGCCGGGGCCGCCCACCTGCAGCACTGGGGCGCCCGACTTCACCAGCCACTGCGACAGCACCTTCGACGCCGGCGCCCGCCCGAACCGCACCACGATCTCGGGCGAATGGGCATCGGCGAAGGCCTGATGCCGCAGCAGCGAGTCGAACGCGCCCACCGACTGCTCGAGCGATCGGCAACCCGACTCGGGTGACGCCAGGATCGGCCAGCCGGTCCGTTCGGCGAACGCGGCGATGTCGGCGATGTCGAGCCCGTGCCGACCACCGGCGACGATCACGCCCCGCTGACGGTCGTACTCGGCAGCGAGCGGGCCGTTCACCGCGTACGCACGTGGGATCGGCAGCGGCGGACCGATCGGCTCGGGCAGGTCGCCCGCCACACCGACGAGTGGCTCCCGGAACGGCAGATTGAGGTGCACCGGACCCGTCTCCGCCGTGGAGAACACCCGCTGCGCGAGCGGGCGCCATCCGGCCGGGTCGGCTTCGTCGGGTACCGCAGCGTCGTGGAACCACCGCACCGAACGCCCGTACAGCTCGAGCTGGTCGATCGTCTGCGGCGACCCGATCCCCCGCAGTTCCGGCGGCCGGTCGGCGGTCGCCACGATCATCGGCACGTCGGAGAGTCCCGCCTCGACCACGGCCGGGTGGAAGTTCACGGCGGCGGTACCGCTCGTGCACAGCAGGATGGCGGGAACGCCGTCGAGCCCCAGGCCCAAGGCGACGAACGCGGCGACCCGCTCGTCGTGCACCACGTGCAGCGCCAATTCGTCCCGCTCCGCCAGGGCGATCGCCATCGGCGTGCTGCGTGACCCGGGCGCCACCACGGCGTGCCGAACGCCGCAACTGATCCACTCGTCGACCAGCGTGGCGCACGCGGTGGCGTTGGCGTTTCCGATCGGCGACCCGGTCATGCGGCCCGACGCTATAGCTCATAGGGTTGATCCCCATGAGCGCACCAACGTTGCAGGTGGAGATCTGGTCCGACGTCGTCTGTCCCTGGTGCTACATCGGCAAGCGCCGGTTCGAACGGGCCGTTGCCGAACTCGACGGCGAGCTCGACATCGACGTCGTGTACCGGCCCTACCAGCTCGATCCCACGGCGTCGCCCGGCAAGACCCAGCCCGTCTTCGAGGCGTACGCCAAGAAGTTCGGTGGCCCCGAGCAGGCGACCGCGATCCTCCAGCGGGTCACCGAGACCGCGGCGGAGGACGGCATCGAGTTCCACATGGACCGTGCTCTGCGGGCGAACACCCTGCTCGCCCACCGGCTCCTCTGGCTCGCCGAACTCCCCGGCTCACCGGTCGACCAGCAGATGCTGAAGGAGCGGTTGCTGCAGGCCTACTTCGTCGACGGCCTCGACATCGGCGACCCCGACGTGCTCGCCGACTGCGCCGCCGAGGTGGGCTTCCCCCGGCAGGACGCGATCGACTTCCTCGAATCCGACCGCGGCCGGGCCGAGGTCGCGGCCTACCTCGAACAGGCCGCGGGCGCCGGCATCTCCGCCGTTCCCACGTTCGTGATCAACGGCCAATGGGCGATCCCCGGCGCCCAGGACACCGACACGTTCGTCAACGTGTTCCGCCGCCTGACCGACAAGCTCGCCGCCGAAGCAGCCACCGAGCCCTCCGCGCCGGACACCACCGACGACGACGCCTGCAACGACGATGCCTGCGAGGTCTGACACCGGGCCAGGCGCACGGCTCGTGTTCCTGCACGGGTTCACCCAGACGCACCACCACTGGCACCCGGTGGCCCATCGGATCGTCGAAGCACTCGACACCACTCCGACACGATTGTTCGTCGACCTTCCCGGCCACGGCCTCGCCGCCGACGACGCCACCCCGATCGCCGATGCCGGCGAGCCCCTGGCGGCGCTCGCCGGGCGTGGCACCTACCTCGGGTACTCGATGGGCGGACGGTTCGCGTTGATGGCGGCACTCGCCCGGCCCAATCTCGTCGAGCGTCTCGTCCTGATCGGAGCCACCCCGGGGATCGACGACGAGACCGAACGAGCCGAGCGACGAGCACTCGACGACGAGCGGGCCGCCCGGATCGAACGCGACGGCGTCGACGCATTCCTCGACGCATGGCTCGCCGCACCGATGTTCGCCGGGCTCCCCGCCGATCCGGACGGGCTCGCCCACCGGCGACGCAACACCGCAGCCGGCCTCGCTCGCAGTCTGCGGACCGCCGGCACCGGCAGCCAACCCTCGGTGTGGGAGCGCCTCGGCGAGATCACCGCACCCGTGCTCGTGATCGCCGGCGAACACGACACCAAGTTCACCGACATCGGGCGCCGCATGACCGAATGCCTCCCCGACGCCGAGTTCGTGTCGGTGGCGGGAGCCGGCCACGCCGCACACATCGAGCAACCCGAGCAGACCGCTCGGCTGATCGCCGACCGGCTCTGACGCGCTCGGCGCACCCAGCCCGTCGTTCAGCCCAGCGCCAGACCCACCGCGAACAGCAGCCCGTAGGCCAGTTGCGTCTTGCCGGTCCCTCCGAGGATCGGGATCAGATCGGGGCCGTTCGCTCCCTCGCGCACCGACTGCAGCCACGGCCGTGCGATCGGCAGCGCTCCCAGGGCGATCAACGAGAAGTTCCGTTCACCCGCCGCGGCAGCCGCCGCCAGGAACGCGCCGACGACCAGCGCCACGTACAACCGACGCGTCCAGGTGTCACCGAGCCGCACCGCCAGCGTGCGCTTGCCGACCTCACGATCGGTCGGGATGTCGCGCAGGTTGTTGATCACGAGCAGCGCGCACGCGAGGAACCCGACACCGGTCGCGGCGACCCAGGTGACCCACGGGATCGTCTCGATCGCCAGATAGGTCGTGCCGACCGTGGCCACGAGCCCGAAGAACACGAACACGAACAACTCACCGAGGCCCAGGTACCCGTACGGCTTCGGCCCACCCGTGTACCCCCACGCAGCGAGGATCGCCACCGCGCCGACCGCGACGAGCCACCACGACGTGGCAGCGGCGAGCGCCAGCCCCACCACGGCAGCCACGAGGAAGGTGCCCAGCGCGGCCCGCTTGACCGCCCCGGCGCTGGCCGTGCCGGTGGCCACGAGCCGCAGCGGCCCGACCCGGACGTCGTCGGTGCCGCGCACGCCGTCGCTGTAGTCGTTGGCGTAGTTCACGCCGACCTGGAGCAGCAGCGACACGACCAGCGCGCCCGCGACCCGCCACCACACCACGCCGTCGCCGAACGACTCACCGGCCCCTGCGGCCACGCCGACGCCGACGGCGACCGGGACCACCGCCGCGGGCAGAGTGCGCGGCCGCGCTCCGGCCAGCCAGTCGGCCCATGTCGGGGAGGGTGCGGGTGATGAGAACGACGTCATGCGTGGGTCATGATGGAGCAATGAGCGAACTCTGGCAACTGGGCGCACTCGAACTCGCCGATCGGATCCGGCGCGGCGAGGTCACGAGCAGGGCGGTGATGGAGGCTCACCTGGACCGCGTCGATGCCGTGAACCCTCACCTCAACGCCATCGTGCGTCGCCTCGACGACGACGCACTCGCCGCCGCCGACGCCGCCGACCGGGCGACCGCCGACGGCCGCGACCTCGGTGTCTTCCACGGGGTGCCGTGCACCGTCAAGGAGAACATCGACCTCGCCGGCACGCCGACCACCCAGGGGGTGCCGGCACTCGCCGACGCCGTCGCCGGCGTCGATGCCCCCACCGTCGCCCGCATGCGCGAGGCGGGAGCGATCCCGTTCGCCCGCACGAACCTGCCGGATCTGGGGCTCAGGGTCCACACCGATTCGGCGCTCCACGGGCTGACCCGCAACCCGTGGAACCCCGACGTCACCGCCGGGGGTTCGAGCGGTGGCGAGGCCGCATCGATCGCGTCGGGCATGAGTCCGATCGGCCTCGGCAACGACATCGGCGGCTCACTCCGCAACCCGGCCCACTGCTGCGGCATCGTCTCGATCAAGCCGACCGTCGGGGTGGTCCCGATGGCGACCGTCGTGCCACCCGAAGACCTGCTCGGCGCCGCCCAACAGATGCTGTGCGAGG
Organism: Ilumatobacteraceae bacterium; assembly: GCA_033344875.1. NCBI lineage: Bacteria > Bacillati > Actinomycetota > Acidimicrobiia > Acidimicrobiales > Ilumatobacteraceae > Ilumatobacteraceae bacterium. The sequence continues at coordinate 1,045,516 of JAWPMO010000001.1, forward strand.
GGCCGATGGCCCGCCACGTCGCCGACGTCCGCGCCGCCCTCGGCGTGCTCGCCGGCTGGAGCCCTCGCGACCCCCGCTCGGTGCCGGCCGTGCTCACCGATCTCGACCCCGGCGAACGGATCCGGATCGCGGTCCTGGCCGATCCGCCCGGCGGTGAGACCGACCCGGAGATCGCCGCCGCGGTCCGGCACGCCGGCGAACTGCTGGCCGACGCCGGCCACGAGGTCGTCGAGGCCACGCCGCCGCTGTACGAAGAGACGCTCGAACTCTGGGCGATGCACCTGCTCGGCGACATCGCGGTGACCCGTCCGCTCCTCGAACTGGTGCTCTCGACCGACGCGGTGTCGGTCCTGGCATCGCTCGTCGATCAGTACCCCGAGCCGACCTTCGCATCGACGGTCGAGTTGCAGGGTCGCCGGTTCGCGGCGATGCGGGCGTGGTCCGAATTCTTCACCGACCAACCGGTATTGATCTCACCGACCTGGGGCCGCCCGGCGTTCCGCCACGGCGCCGACATCGGCGAAGGCGCCCAAGGGGTCATTCGCGACACGCTTCGACCGGTGCTGCCCGCGAACCTCCTGGGCATCCCCGCGGCGGTCGTGCCGTGCGGCACCGCCGCCGGACTGCCGGTCGGGATTCAGATCATGGGCGACCGTTTCACCGACCTCCGCTGTCTCGCGATGGCCGAACAGATCGAGCGGGCGAGCGCACCGGTCACCCCGATCGATCCGGTCACCGCCTGACCGTGCCCGACCTCGTCGCGCTCGACCTGCCCGGCGGCGACCGGTTCGTCGACGAACTGCGCCGCGCCTGGGATGCCGGCGATGCCATCGCGCCGATCGATCAGCGGCTCCCCGACGCCGCCAAATCCGAGCTGATCCGACGCCTGGGAGCTGCGTGGGTCGTCGACGGTCGGGAGCGACATCGGCTCGACACCGGGCAACCGGTCGAACCCGGCGACGCGGCGGTGATCGCGACCAGCGGGTCGACCGGGACACCCAAGGGCGTCGTGCTCACCCACGCCGCGATCGCCTCCTCGGCCGAGGCCACCTCGGCCCGCCTCGGGGTGCGGCCCGACGATCACTGGCTGGCGTGCCTCCCGCTGTCGCACGTCGGAGGTCTGTCGGTGGTGTTCCGTGCGCTGCATCTCGGGACGCCGCTCACGGTCCACCCGGCATTCGACCCCGTTGCGATCGAACACACCGACGCCACGCTCGTCTCGCTCGTCGCGACGGCCTTGCGCCGGATCGACCCGAGCCGCTTCCGCGTCATCGTGCTGGGAGGTTCGCGGCCCCCGGCCGACCGGCCGGCCAACTCGGTGGCGACCTACGGCATGACCGAGACCGGCAGCGGCGTGGTGTACGACGGGCTGCCCCTCGACGGGGTCGACGTCCGCGTCGTCGACGGCGAACTCGAGTTGCGCGGCGACATGCTGCTGCGCTGCTACCGGGACGGGACCGATCCCAAGGGACCCGACGGATGGTTCCCGACCGGCGACCTCGGCGAACTCGACGCGGAGGGTCGCGTCATCGTGCACGGACGCCGAGGTGACCTGATCATCACCGGCGGCGAGAACGTGTGGCCGGAGCAGACCGAGGCGGCACTCCTGACACATCCCGGCGTCGCCGACGCCGCCGTCTACGGGCGTGACGACGACGAGTGGGGTCAGGCCGTGACCGCCCTGATCGTGCCGTCCGACCCGACCGTCCCGCCCACCCTCGACGACCTCCGGGCCCACGTCAAGAGCACGCTGCCGGCCTTCTGTGCACCACGGCGGGTGGTCACCTGCCACCGGATACCACGCACGACGCTCGGGAAGATCCAGCGCGCCGGGCTGGCCACACTCGACCGCTAGGTTCCCTCGGGTGACCAGCGGCATCGGCACGAGCGACGGCTCGGCATGAGTGAGACGACGCTCCGGTCCCTGCCCGCCGACTATTGGAAGCAGTGGTTCGCCAGTGCGATCAGCAACCTCGGCGACGGCATCAACTTCGTCGCGATGCCGCTGCTGGCACTCTCGCTGACCGACGACGAGCGCCTGCTGTCGTTGACCGTCTTCGCCACCTTCGTGCCGTGGCTCGTACTCGCCCTGCCGGTCGGGATCGTGGTCGACCGTGTCAGCCGACGACGGTTGATGATCGGGGCCAACCTGATCCGGCTGGTGCTGTTCGCCGCGATCGGCCTCGCCGCGATCAGCGAGTCGCTCGGCATCTGGGTGCTGCTCGCGGTCCTCGTGGTGATCGGTTCGTGCGAGGTCCTGTTCGACAGCACGGCCCAGGCGTTCCTGCCCTCGCTGGTGCGGGCCGACCAACTCGAACGCGCCAACGGCTTCCTGTACGCGGCCGAGGTCATCGCGGGCAGCCTCGCCGGCCTCGCGCTCGGCGCGCTGCTGTTCGAGGCGTCGCCGGGGTTGCCGTTCACCGCCAACGCGCTGTCGTTCGCGGTCGCCGGCGCCCTGATCTCGTTCATCCGCCCGCGTCGACGTTCGACCGACACGCAGCCCGTGATCGGCGACCAGCGACTCCGGTCGGGCTTCGATTGGCTCCGCGGCCACCGTCTCCTGCGGACACTTGCGCTGATGTTCGCCGTGACCAACCTCGGATTGCTGTTCGCCCAGGGCATCTTCGTGAAGTACGCGATCGACGAGCTCGGGCTCGACGGCATCGAGTACGGCCTGCTGCTCGCGATCACGGCGATGGGGGCCGCATCCGGCGGCCTCCTGGCGCATCGCATCATCGGCCGCGTCGGGCTGCGGGCGAGCATCGTCGCGCCGTACCTGGTCTTCGGTGTCGCGCAGGTGGTCATCGGCCTCACCTCGACCGTCTGGCTCGTGGCCGCCGCCGGATTCGTGCTCGGCGGTGGTGTCACCGTGTGGAACGTCGCCACGATCACGATCCGTCAACGCGAGATCCCGGCCGATCGGTTCGGTCGCGTCAACGCCTTCTACCGCTGGCTCGGTGCTGCGGCGAGCGCCGCCGGTGTCGCTGCCGGCGGGTTCGTGGCCTACGCGACCAATGTGCGGGTGCCGTTCCTCGTGGGCGGCGGCATCACGCTCGTGGCGGCGGTGCTGTTCGCACGGCCGGTCCTCGCGAACCTCGAGGACAGCTGATCAGCTGCGGCCGCCACCGACGTTGGCGTCGGTGGCGGTCTCGACGTGCTCGTCGTCATCGGCGGGGGCGGGCACCGGGTCGGCACGCCGCACCCGGACCAGCCTGACGCGCCGGCCCTCCAGCTCGAGCACGGTGAAGTGCCACCCCTCGAACTCGACGTCTTCGCCAGGGATCGGCACGTGTTCGAGTGTGCTGAACACGAGTCCACCGACCGTGTCCCAGTCGTCGTCGGGCAGGTCACCCTCGACGATCTCGTTCAACTCGTCGATCGACATGCCGCCGTCGACGATCACCTCGCCGTTCTCGAGGTGTTCGACCTGGGCACCCTCGGTGTCGTACTCGTCGACGATTTCACCGACGAGCTCTTCGAGGCAGTCCTCCAGGGTGATCAGTCCGGCGACGTCGCCGTATTCGTCGGCGACGATCGCGAGGTGGAACTTGCCGGCCTGCATCTCGCGCATCAGCCGGCTCACCGGCTTGTTCTCGGGGATGAACCGGACCGGTCTCACCAGGTCGAGCACCGACAGATCGCCGCGACCCTCACGCTCGGCCCGGATCAGGTCTTTGGTGTAGGCGAGCCCGATGATGTCGTCGTCGCCGGGCCCGAACACGGGCAGACGGCTGAAACCGTTGGCGATCGCGAGATCGAGCGAGGTGGAGACCGTGGCGTCGTTGGGGATGATCACCATGTCGGGCCGCGGCAACATCACTTCGCGAGCGATCGTGTCGCCGAACTCGATGATGCTCTCGATCAGTTCTCGTTCTTCGTGCTCGATGACCTCGTCCTGCGCAGCCGCCTCGACGATGCCGAGCAGTTCCTGCTCGCTGACGAACGGGCCCTGTTTGAGACCCTTCCCAGGCAGCAACACGTTCGTGAGCCCGATCAGACCGCGCGAGATCAGTCGCAGCGGCGGGAACGAGATGAGCACCGACGTCAGACGAGCCGTCGCCAGCCCGGCCCGGTCGGTGTGCAGCACCGCCCACGTCTTGGGCATCGACTCGGCGAGCACGAAGAACACCACGACGTTGATCACGAACGCCCCGACGACACCCCACGGACCGAACAAGCTGTCGGCGAGGATCGTCGTCAGGAAGGCCTGCGCGGTCTGCAACGCCGTCACGGTCACCAGCAGCGGGTTGATGAAGCGTTCCGGGTGCTCGACGAGAGCGACGAGCGCGTCGGCCGACTTGCTCTCGGTCGAGTCGGCCATCGCCTGTGCCTTGACGCGGGAGATCCGGTTGAGCCCGGTCTCGGCCACGGCGAGCACCACGAGGACGACCAGGATCGCGATGATCGCGATCAGCAGTCCGAGGTCGGTACCGGTCATGTGTCGATGTGCTCCTGGCGGAATCCTGCGGGTGCGGGGCCGTTCCAGTGGTGGTTGCGGAGATGCTCCATCTCGGCGGCCTGCATCGTCGTGCGCTCGTCGGCTTCGGCGTGGTCGTGCCCGAGCACGTGGAGCACTCCGTGCACGGTGAGCAACGCGAGTTCGTCGTCGAGGGTGCCCGCATGGTTCGCCGCCGCTTCGGCGGCAACCGACGGGCAGATCACGACATCGCCCAGCAGCACCGGACCGGCCGCGACATCGGACGGGTCGTCGTCGAGCGGGAAGGACAGAACATCGGTCGCGCCCACCTTGCCGAGATGCTCCTCGTTGAGCGCGGCGATCTCGTCGCGATCGACGAACGTCAAGGTCAGTTCTCCGTCGCGGCGCTCCGATCGGAGCACCGCCGCCGCGAGCTCAGCCCAGCGGGTGGCGTCGATGTCGAGTTCGGACTGCTCGTCGGCGACGACGACCTGGACCTGAACGGGCGCATCGACGCCGGTGGGACTGGACGGGTCAGCCACCGGCGACAGCTCCTCGCGTCCGTTTGGGGCGTCGGGAGGCATCGGACGGTTCCGACTGCTCTTCGTAGGCGGCCACGATGTCGGCCACGATCTGGTGCCGAACGACGTCGGCGGCGGTGAGGTGCACGAACGAGAGGTCGTCGACGTCGCCGATGATGCGCTCGAGCCCCTTGATCCCCGAACGGCCGTCGGGCACGTCGACCTGGGTCGCATCGCCCGTCACCACGACCTTCGAGCCGAACCCGATCCGGGTCAGGAACATCTTCATCTGCTCGGGCGTGGTGTTCTGGGCTTCGTCGAGGATGATGAAGCTGTTGTTCAGGGTCCGGCCACGCATGAACGCCAGCGGCGCGACCTCGATCGTGCCCCGCTCGATCAGCTTGGCGGCACCCTCGGGATCGACCATGTCGTACAGCGCGTCGTACAGGGGCCTGAGGTACGGGTCGATCTTGGCCATCAGGTCGCCCGGTAAGAACCCCAGCCGCTCGCCGGCTTCGACCGCCGGCCGGGTCAGGATGATCCGCTGGACCTGCTTGGCCTGCAACGCCTGGACCGCCATCGCCACCGCGAGCCACGACTTGCCGGTACCGGCCGGGCCGATGCCGAACGTGATGATGTTGGAGCGGATGGCGTCGATGTACCGCTTCTGACCGGCGGTCTTGGGCCGCACGTTGCGCCCCTTGGCCCCACGCAGCACCTGGTGGGTGAGGACCTCGGTGGGGCGCTCGTCGGATCGGACCATGCCGATCGACCGATCGATCGTGCGGTCGTCGAGCTCGTGACCGCGTTCGAGCAGACCCACGAGTTCCTCGAACAGGCGCCCGACCTGCTCGCTGTCGACGCCGCGCAGCGAGATCTCGTTGCCGCGCACCGAGACGGTGGTCTCGGGGAATTGGCCCTCGATCCGTCGCAGGTACTGGTCGCGCGGGCCGAGCAGGGCCGACATCAGGTGCGCACCTGGCACGACGACGGTCGTCAACGTGTCAGTGCTGGTCATGCGTGAAGCAGACGCCGGCGGCGCTCATCGGCCCTACGGTAGCGCCTCGACGGCGACTGCGGTACCCCGCGTTTCGCCACCGTGTGCAGCGGCCGAGAAGATTTGTCAGCTTTTCCTACGGAATCTTGAGAATCCGACCGATACATCCAGCGTTGCCTCGATCGATCGCCGAGTCGACCCATCGACCATCACACCGCCGACCATCCACCACCGCAGGACGATTCCATGCCCAGAACTCTTCGATCCGCACCATGGCTGTTCGCAGCCGGCGCGATCGCGTTCGCGGTCGCCGGGATCGGTTTCGACGTGGTCGGCGGCCCGGTCTGGCGGATCATCTTCCCCGTCTGCGGCATCATCGCGGCGGCGATCGGCTCCCGGGTCCACCGTCTGCCCTGGTTCATCACCGCCGCGGTCGCCATCGGTGGCATCCGCGTCGGCTTCCTGCACGGCGAGCGCCTCACCGCCGCCGACATCACCTCGCTGGTGAGCATGCTCGCCACCAACGGCGTGGGCGTTGCCCTGCTGGTCCCGCTGGCATTCGCGCTCCGACTCCGCCGCGGTCGCCTCGACCAACGCGACGGCATCGACCTGATCACGCTGGCCATCGGTGCGGCCATGTCGACATGGATCGTCATCACCAGCCGCCTGATCTTCGTCCACGACGAGCGGCCGGTCATCGCCGTCATCGACACGCTGTACCTCCCGCTGGCCATCCTCCTGTTCACGTTCGTCGTCGATCTGCTCCTCACCGGGCTGGCACGCAACCGGTCGATGCAGATGATCACCGCCGCCGCGGGCGTCAACATGCTCGGCTCGGTGCTCGCCGGCTTCAACATGGTCGACATCGTCACCACCGACCGACAGTTCGAGCTCGCCCTCTACTGCGCCGCCTTCCTGTTCTTCTGCGCCGGGCTCACCCACCGTCAGGGCGCCGACATCCTCGAGCAGCACGGCGGCTCGGAACCCAGTGCTGCATACACACCGTTCCGACTCCTGCTGACCGGCGGATGCCTCGTCGTCCCCGGCGTGCTCGTCGCCACGCTCGCTCCCTTCGGCAATGCCGACCTCGTCATCCGCGCCTCGGCGTTCCTGGCGCTCGTCTGCACCGTGATCGCACGCCTGTTCATCGCGATCCGCAGCCACGAAGCGGCGAATCGGGAGTTGAGCGATCGTCTGCACCTCGACGATCTCACCCGACTGCCGACACGCGCCCGGTTCGCGGAAGAGGTCGACGCCGTCCTCGACTCGACCTGGCGCTCCGAGTTCCAGCCCACGATCATCCAGCTCAACCTCGACCGGTTCAAGAACATCAACGACAGCCTCGGGCACTACGAGGCGAACGAAGTGCTCGTGCTGGTCAGCGAACGCCTGACCGAGGCGGCGAGCCGCTTCGGCGGCGTCGTCGGACGCTCCGGCGGCGACGATTTCGTGATCGTCGACGCAACCACCCGCTCCCAGGCCGAAGCCTCCGAACGGGCCGAGGAGATCCGAGCCGCTCTGCACGAGCCGCTGCGGGTCGGCGAGACGAGCGTGTACGTGACCGCCAGCTTCGGCGTCGTCACCGCTCCACGCCACCGCACGTTGACCGCTGAGGAACTCATGCGACGCGCCGACATCGCCACGCACCGCGCCAAGGCGGCCGGTCGCAACAGCGTGGCCGTGTTCGACGATTCGATGCAGTCCCACCTCGCTCGCCGCATGGACCTGGAGCACGGACTCCACGGTGCGATCGGACGCCAGGAGATGCGGCTCTACCACCAGCCCATCGTCGACGTCGCCACCGGTGCGATCAGCGGGTTCGAATCGCTCATCCGCTGGCAGCGTGACGGGACGATCATCCCGCCGGTCGACTTCATCTCGATCGCCGAGGAGACCGGCATCATCTGCGAACTGGGTGCCTGGGCGCTCCACGAGGCACTCGGCGAACTCCGCGGCTGGATCGACGACGATGTCGTCGGCCCGACGACCACGATCTCGGTCAACGTCTCACCGCGCCAGATCGCCGACCCCGACTTCGCGAAGGTCGTTCGGCGGGCGCTCGACGACACCGGGATGCCACCGAACCTGCTGTGGCTCGAGGTCACCGAGTCGATGATGCTCGAAGAGCCCGAACTCGCGCTGCACACGCTCCGGGAGATCCGCGACATGGGCGTCGGACTCGCGCTCGACGACTTCGGGACCGGTTACTCCTCGCTGTCGCTCCTGCAACAGTTCCCGATCCAACGGATCAAGATCGACCGGGCGTTCGTCAACGGCATCGCCGAGCAGGGCACCGACCGCTCCCTCGTCCGTACGGTGATCGCCATGGCGCAGTCGATGGGGCTCGACCTGGTCGCGGAGGGCGTCGAAACCGTCCACCAGCTCCGAGTGCTCAGCGAGCTGCGGTGCGACAAGGCCCAGGGCTATCTGATCAGCCGACCGGTGCCCGCCGACGCGATGCGGTCGACGATGGTCGCACTCGACGCACTCGGTTCGCTGTCGATGTTCGAACCGAACGGCGCACCGGCGACGGTCACCCCGGCGACCGACGACGAGCCGTCCAGGACCGTCGCGTACCCGATCGGCGTGGGCGGCATGTCGAGCCGGCCCCTCGGCCAGCCCGTGCTCTGACACCCGGACGCGACAAGGGCCCCCGGAGACCGGGAGCCCTTGCGCTGATGGAGGCGACGGCGGGAATCGAACCCGCGTTCACGGCTTTGCAGGCCGTTGCCTTAGCCACTCGGCCACGTCGCCAGCGGTCCGAAGGATAGCGGCACCACCATCGGATGCCCGCGTCCGATCGGCGATCCCCCGGTCGAGCAGGCCGCAGGGGTACTGGCATCGCGGTCGGGAGTGCGTCAACATGACCGCGTGCGCCGACACTCCCCCATCGCCGCTTCGGCCCTCCTGGCCCTGGCGCTCACGTCGATCTCGGCCTGCGACCCGTCCGCCGACGAGCAGGTTGCGACCGGGTGCGCATCGCTCGTCGAGAACGCCTCGCGCGAGAGCGAACCGAGCGACCAGGTCCGCATGCTCGACCGGGCGATGATCGCCTGCGGCTCGTACGAGGCGTTCTCGTCCGAGCTGCAGCAGTACTCCGGCAGCATCGGCTACGACCCGATCACCTACATCGAACGCCGCTGCGAGCGGGTCGATGACGAACTCGTCCGCCAGGCGCCCACCTGCGCAGCCGTGATCGTCCCGACGACCACCGCGCCGCCCACCACCGTCGTCGAGTTGCTCTTCGTCGGCGACACCGTCGACGGACGTCCGATCGAGATCCGACCCGGACCGAGCATCGAATTCGTCGGCGACGTCCCGGCGATCATCCAGCAGACGGTCGACATCGCGTTCGAGTCGGGGTGCGACGGCGTGATCGCCCAGCGCGACCTGTGGGCCGATCGGATCGACGACTCGGCGACGGGCGACATCGCCTCGGTCTACGCGCAGCACGCACAGAATGTCGCCAACTTCATCGGATGCGAGACCGATCAACTCAGCGCCGGCTGAGCCACGGGCCGACAGCGATTCAGCCCGTGTCGTTGTTGAAGATGCTGAAGTCGCCGCCGTCGAGGAGCACGATGACCGTCACGAAGATCAGCGCGATCAGGAACGCCGCAGCGATCCACTGAGCGGTCGGACCGAAGACCCGCTTCTCCCTGACCTGCTCGTTCCGGCCGCGCGTTGGCCGGCCCTTCGGCGGTGTGATGCCCTTCTTCGGCGTCTGCTGGTGTGCCATCGGGGGTCGATGTTAGTCGGCGGGGGTCGCCGGTGTCAGGACGAGGGTGAGAGAATCCAGGCGTGCAGACGTTCCTGGACCCGATCGAACGAGCGCTCGCCGTGGCCGCCGACCGCGAGGCGCTCGTCTGCGACGGACGTCGACTGACGTATCGAGAGTTCGCCGCCCGGCTCGAGCAGCTCCACGGGGCGTTGTCCGGACTCGGGCTCCGACCGGGTGATCGCGTCGCGATCCTGCTGTTCAACTCGATCGAGTTCACCGAGCTGTACTGCGGTGTGCCGATGTCCGGCCTGGTGCAGGTGCCGCTCAACTTCCGCTGGGCCGAACCGGAGCTGGCGTACGCGCTCGCCGACTCGGGGGCCCGCGTGCTCGTGTGCGATCGGGAGCCCGGCCCACTCGCCGACCTGGTCGAACGGGTCGTGCGCGTCGACGAGGGCGAGTACGAGACACTGCTCGGCGAGGCCGACCCCGTCCCGTTCGACGCCGGCGCCGTCGACGAGGGCGATGTGGCCGGGCTGTTCTACACCGGCGGCACCACGGGTGCGAGCAAGGGGGTGATGCTGACCCATCGCAACCTCATCGCGAACGCCTGGAACATCCAGTTCGCGCAGCCGATGACGAGCGACGACCGCTACCTGATCATGGCGCCGATGTTCCATGCAGCCGGATCGGTGAGCGTGCTGCAGTCGATCTTCGTGGGCGCGACCCAGGTCATCATGCCGGCATTCGAGCCGGGCGGCATGCTCGACCTCCTCGTCGCCGAGCGGATCACGCAGACCCTCGGGGTCCCGGCGATGGTGGCCGCCACGGTCGAGGAGCAACTCGAACGCCCACGCGACGTCTCGTCGTTCGGCGTGTACGCCCACGGCGGCTCCCCGATCGCACTCGAGGTCGTCCGTCGGGGCATCACCGCATTCCCCGACACACGCTTCCTGCATCTCTACGGCGCCACCGAAACGGCGCCGATCGTGACCGGACTCGGCGACGAGGTCGAGCTGGTCGACCACGAGCGGGGGCGGTCGGCCGGCCGCGCCGTCATGGGCTGCCAGGTCGTCATCCGCGACCCCACCGGCGCACCGTGCGACACCGGCCGCGCCGGCGAGGTGACGATCCGCGGCGCCAACGTCATGGCCGGCTACTGGAACAAGCCCGACGAGACCGCGCACGCGCTCCGCGACGGCTGGTACTGGAGCGGCGACGTCGGCCGGATCGATCGCGAGGGCTACCTGTTCCTGCTCGACCGCTCGAAGGACATGATCATCTCCGGCGGCGAGAACGTCTACTGCACCGAGGTCGAGGACGCCCTCTACACGCACCCGGCGGTGCTCGAGGCGACGGTCTTCGGCATTCCCGACGAGCGGTGGGGCGAGGCCGTACACGCCGTCGTCGTGCTCCGCGAGCGCGGCAGCGTCGATGTCGACGCCCTGATGACCCACTGCCGTTCACGGATCGCCGGCTACAAGGTGCCGAGGTCGATCGATTTCAGCACCGAACCACTTCCGAAGTCGGGCCCCGGCAAGGTGCTCAAGCGTCAGCTCCGCCAACCGTTCTGGGCCGACCGGGACGGTTCGATCGGCTGAGCGCTCGCACGTTCCTGCAAACGCTTGCATACTGGTCGGGTGACGAACATGGAGCAGCCGAACGCGACCGCACCGAACGACGAAGCCGACGGCACCTGGTGGCGTCGCGGCGCCGTCTATCAGATCTATCCGCGGTCATTCGCCGACGGCAACGGTGACGGCACCGGCGACATCGAAGGCATCCGCACCCGCCTCCCCTACCTCCGAGATCTCGGTGTCGACGCGATCTGGATCTGCCCGTGGTACCGCTCACCGATGCACGACGGCGGCTACGACGTGACCGACTTCCGCGAGATCAACGAGTTGTTCGGTGACCTCGCCGGCGCCGAGCGGCTCATCTCCGAAGCCCACGATCACGACATCAAGGTGATCGTCGACCTCGTGCCCAACCACACGTCGCAGGAACACGAGTGGTTCCAGGCGGCGTTGGCGGCCGGGCCGGGTTCGCCCGAGCGAGCCCGCTACATCTTCCGTGAGGGCCGGGGCCCCGACGGCTCGGAACCGCCCACGAACTGGACCGCCGTCTTCGGCGGTTCGGCCTGGGACCGGGTCGACGACGGCGAGTGGTACCTCCACCTGTTCGACCCGACGCAACCCGATCTCAACTGGGACAACGAGGAGGTGCGCGCCGAGTTCGACGACATCTTCCGGTTCTGGCTCGACCGAGGCGTCGACGGCTTCCGGGTCGACGTCGCCCACGGCATGGTGAAGGACCCCTCGTACCCCGACGCCACCGGCGTCAGCAGAGTGCTCGACGCCAGCCTGGTCGCGAACCATCCGCACTGGGACCGCGATGGCGTCCACGAGATCATCCGCCGTTGGCGTGCGATCCTCGACGCGTCGGGCCGCGACGTGATGATGGTCGCCGAGGCGTGGGTCAGCCCCGAACGCCTGGCGCTCTACCTTCGGCCCGACGAGTACCACCAGTCGTTCAACTTCGACTTCCTCACGGCACCGTGGGCCGCCGACGCAGCCGCAGCAGCGATCGACCGGGCGCTCGCCGCCTCGGCACAGGTCGATTCGACGCCGACCTGGACGCTGTCGAACCACGACGTCATGCGACACGCCACGCGCTACGGGTTGCCGAACGACGTCGACTGGCGAGTCTGGCCGGTCTCCGGTCCTCACGACCTGCTCGATGCCGAGCTCGGTCTTCGTCGGGCGCGCGCCGCCGGACTCCTCCTGATGGCCCTGCCCGGTTCGGTGTACCTCTATCAGGGCGAGGAACTCGGCCTGCCCGACGTGTGGGATCTGCCGCCCGAGGTGCTCGACGACCCGGTGTGGGAGAACTCCGGTCACGAGCAGAAGGGCCGCGACGGATGCCGGGTGCCGATCCCGTGGACCGCCGACGGCCCGTCGTTCGGTTTCGGTGCGGGCCCGGCCTGGCTGCCGCAGCCACCTGAGTTCGGGGCCCTCTCCGTCGAGGCCCAAGCGAGCGACGAGGCGTCCACGCTGTCGCTGTACCGCCGTGCCCTCGCGCTCCGCGACGAGCACTTCACCGCCGACGAGGCATTCGCCTGGGTCGAGCTCGACGGCCCCGGTGCGGCCGAGGCGCTCGCGTTCCGCCGAGGGTCGGGAGCCCTGTGTGTCGTCAACTTCGGAGTTGTGCCGGTCGCCCTGCCCGCCGGCGAACTCCTGATCTCGTCGATCGAGCTCGACGGCGACCGTCGCGACCTGCCCGCGAACGCCGCGGCGTGGCTCCTGCCCTGACCGTCGCTCGAACCCTCAGGTGAACCGCTTGATCAAGCGCTCCTTCCACCCGCCGAACGGCGGGTAGATCAACGACGGGTCCGGTCGTACGTTGCGGTCGTAGACCGAGCGCAGATGGCTGAACGTGTCGAACCCGGCCTGCCCGTGGTAGGCCCCCATGCCACTCGGGCCGACGCCGCCGAACGGCAGCTCGGGTGGTCCGATGTGGAGCAGCGTGTTGTTGACCCCGACGCCGCCCGACGAAGTCCGATCGAGTACGTCGCCGACGACGTCGTCGTCGTCGGAGAACACGTACAGCGCCAGTGGCTTCGGGCGCGCATTGACGAACGCGACGGCGTCGTCGACCGAGTCGACCGAGATGACGGGGAGCAGCGGACCGAAGATCTCGTCCTGCATCACCGCGGCGTCGAGTTCGGGATCGACGAGCAGCGTCGGCGCGATGTAGCGGTCGGCCGCGTCGGTCTCGCCTCCGGTGTGCACGCGCCCGCTGCCACCGTCAGCGAGCAGGCGCGAGAGACGCTCGTGATGGTCGCTGTTGATGATCCGGCCGTAGTCGTCACTGGCGCGGGGGTCTGCGCCGTAGAACTCGCCGATCACCGAGGTCATCTCGTCGACCAGTCGGTCGCGGACCCCTCGTTCGACCAGCAGGTAGTCGGGCGCGATGCACGTCTGACCGGCGTTGGTGAACTTGCCCCACACCAGTCGACGTGCGGTGACCCCGATGTTCGCATCGGTCGCCACGATCGCCGGGCTCTTGCCGCCCAGCTCGAGCGTCACCGGCGTGAGGTGCTCGGCCGCCGCCCGCATGACGATCTTCCCCACGCGGGTGCCGCCCGTGAAGAAGATGTGATCGAACTGCTGCTCGAGGAGCGCGGTCGACTCGTCGACGCCGCCGGCGACGACGCGAACCGCTCGCTGATCGAGGTACGTACCGCCCAACTCGACGAGCGCCTCGGAGACCGCCGGCGCCAACTCCGAGGGCTTCGCGACCACCGCATTGCCGGCGGCGATCGCGGCGGCCATGGGCGCGATCAGCAGCTGGAGCGGATAGTTCCACGGTGCGATGACCAGCGCGACGCCCTTGGGTTGCGGCACGATCCGGGAACTGCCTGGCTTGAACATCAGCGGCGTCTTCACCTTCCGTGGCGCCGCCCAGTCGGCGAGGTGATCGCGCTGGTGCGCGATGTCGTTGATCGAGAAGCCGATCTCGGTGGTCCAGGCCTCGATCTCGGACTTGCCGAGATCCGCCCGCAAGGCGTCGGCGAACCGATCGGTGTGGTCGTGCAGCATCTGCGTCAGCGCATCGAGTTGGGCGTGACGCCACTCGATCGGCTGTGTGATGCGGTCGTCGAAACCGCGGCGAACGTCGTCGACGAGGGCAGCCGCGTCGAAGGCGGCGGACGGGCCCGGTTGATCGGTGTCGGTCATGGGTACTCCTTCTGGAGGAACGGGCGAGCCGGTACGGTGGCGGTCACGCCGAGTTCGCTCGCACCCATCCAAACACAAGGAGCCCCTCGATATGGCAACGACACTGATGGTCTGGATCGACCAGGACCTCTGCACCGGCGACGGCATCTGTTCGGAAATCTGCCCCGACGTGTTCGTCGCTCGCGACGACGGACTCTGGGTGGTGAAGGAAGAGGCCGAGCACTTCGGCGAGACGATCGTGTTCGACGGCGCCGAGGGTGCCGGGCACGGGCCCGACAGCGGGCGCGGCGTGGCGCGGGTGCCCGACTCCAAGATCGACCTCACCGTCGAGGCGGCCGAGGAATGCCCGGGTGAATGCATCATGATCGAGCCCTACGATCAGGCGGCCATCGACGGCCGCGGCGTCTGACACCGAGCCCATGGCTCGATTCACCGGGCTCTCCGCCGTCTTCCTGAACTGTTCCCTCGTGCACGATGCCCGGGCATCGCACACCCGGCGACTGCTCGCGAGGGTCGGTGGCATCATGCGCACCGAGGGTGTCGACGTCGAGTTGATCCACATGCTCGACCACCAGGTCGGCTTCGGCATGGTGAAGGACACGACCGAGATCGGCGACGACCGCGACGACTGGCCGTCGATCCACGCCAAGATCATGGCGGCCAACATCCTCGTGATCGGCACCCCGATCTGGCTCGGTGTGAAGTCGAGCGTCGCCACGCTGGTGATCGAACGGCTGTACGCGTACAGCGGTGAGACCAACGAGCACGGTCAGTACCTGTACTACGGCAAGACGGCCGGCTGCGTCGTGACCGGCAACGAAGACGGCGTGAAGTCCGTGTCGATGGAAACGCTGTACGCCCTGTCGCACATCGGTTACACCGTGCCGCCACAGGCGGATTGCGGCTGGTTGGGCGAGATCGGGCCCGGCCCGAGCTACGGCGACGAGGTCGAGGGGTCCGATGTCCGCGCCGGTTACGACAGCGAGTTCACGAACAAGAACGCCACGATCATGTCCTGGAACCTCATGCACACCGCTCAGATGCTGCGTGAACGCGGCGGATTCCCGGTCGGCGGCAACGTCGGCGCCGATTGGCGCGACGTCACGAACGCCGCCGACCAGGACCCGGAGGGCTGGTGACCTGCCCGGGGCGATCGGCGGTCACGTCAGGAGCTTGACGGTCGCGCTCTCGGCACGGGTTCGCCAGCGACTACTCCTGCTCGAGCGCCACGCATCGTCGAGCCGATCCGTCCGGTCGAACACGCGCGGCGCCACGTAGCAGGCTCGGCACACCGCACGCGTGTTGCCCAACGCCTCCGCGGCGGCGTCGACCGCTCCGATCAACGCGGTCTCGTCGAGCACCTCCGCGCCATGCTGCGCGAGCGTCTCGACCGCGACGACGGTCCCGCCCCAGGTCCGGAAGGTCTTCGCCGTCGCGTCCGGCCCACCGATCGACCGAAGTCGTTCGTTTACGTGGTCGGCGGTGACGTCGATCACCCGCCCATCGGCGCCACGGAACGCGAAGAGTTGCGGCTGACCCAACCCGAGGCACGCGTCGATCACCGAGACCACCCGCCGCTCGGAGACCTCGACCTGCCAGTCGGAGCCCCCCTTGCCGACGAATTCGAACGTCCGCACCGGGCCGTCGCCGCGGACGTGCTCGGGTTCGAGGGTCGTGAGCCCGAACGTCTCGTTCTCGGCGGCGTATCGTTCGTTGCCGATGCGGATGAGGGTCCGGTCGAGCAGGTGAATCACCGCTGCGACGACGCGGCGCTCGTCGAGCGTCCGGCGCCGGAGATCGGCCGCCACCTCCTTGCGCAGGTCGATCAGGCCGTCGGCGAAACCGACCAGACGCTCGAACTTCTGCTCGTCGCGCACCTCCCGCCACCGCTCGTGATACAGGTACTGCTTCCGGTCACGGTCGTCGCGCCCAGTGGCGAGCAGGTGGCCGTCGGGGTCGGGGCTGATCCACACGTCGGTCCACGCCGGCGGGACCGCCAACTCGTCGATCCGTGCACGGACCGTGTCGGAGATCGCCCCGCCGCGTGGTCCGTGGTAGGAGAACCCGGTGCCACGGCGTCGACGGCTGATCCCCGGGGCCTCGTCGCTCGTGTAGCGGAGTCCGGCGGCGGCAGCGATGGATCCGACGTCGGTGTCGGGCAACCGGTCGGTGGTCATCGCCACGCTGATGCCCGTTCCCGCTTACGACCAAACCCCGGGTACCGACGCGAAGAAGCCCTGGCCTGGGCGCGCCGACTACACACGAGTCGTCGACCTCTACCGATCATCACTCGACCAGCGCCGACGGCTCGGCCTCCCGCATGCGATCAGTCTCGCCAACTTGGCCCAAGCGGAAGTCGAAGCCGGCCACATCGAGGACGGACGGCGCGACGCCACCGAAGCACTTCGCGCCGGGTAGGAACGACACGACCCACTCGACTGGACGATCGCACTCATCACCTTCGCTCAGCTCGCGTTCGTCGCAGAACGACCCGACGACGCCTTCACAATCCTCCACGCTCTCCTCACCGACCGACGAACGCCATCGGTCGAACGCGAGATCGACGCAGTACTCGACTACCACCGCGTCGACCACTCGGCCGCGCCCTTGGTCGACGGGACACCGGGTGTAGACCTCGCCGAGATCATCAGACAGCTCCTCGACGTTCCGAACTGACGGATCGACAAGTCGTCGAACCCCGAACTCCGCGAAGCGGCTCACGAACCAGTGGTCTTCGTCCACCGACGACCGATGCAAGTGTTCGTGTCGTCATGTGAAGTTGGGCGGCGCTCATGTCACTGCGGTTCCAGCGCTCGATGCTCGCATGTCTCGCATCGTGCGCCCCCTTCGGGAGGGTGCGCAAGGCACGGCGGTAGCGGATGAAGGTCTTGGTCACTCGGTCGGGTTTCCACGCCGTCACTCCCGAGTCGTCACTGAACACGAACCCCGACCCCTCGTCCGCACGGATTGCGGTCAGCGTGTCCTAGGTCTGTGTCGACGGGTCGAGGCTCCGGCGCCGCTTCGTCTTCGTCGGTGCCACCGTCGAACCAGTACTGCCTTGGACCCATCCGCGGGTGAACGCGACCCGGGGTACCTCCCGGTGGACGTGGTCCCAGGTCAGTCCGAGGAGGTGGGCTTAGCGGGCGCCGGTCGTCGCGGCGAGCAACACCAGCGCATGGAACCTGACGTCGCGGGCGCGGATGTGATCGAGGAGGTGTTGCAGCACGGCCGGTGTCCGCGGGCGCAGTTCGGGTGGTGGCACGGCGATCCGGTGTGCGCATTCGGCCGGGTTGTCCCACACCCATGCCCACCGTCGTTGCCCCGCCATCAGCCCCGCAAAACCCCAGGTGGACTACAGACATGTGGAGCAGGATGCTCGACGACGTCGCACCCATCACGTCAGCTCCGTAATCCGGTCGACGCCGGCGAGGGCGCTCCGCATCGCGCCCAAGCAGCGCACCGTCCTGACCAGCCGCGACGAACGCTGAGTTCCGCCTCCGCCTCCGGGTTGTGTTGCACTCGATAGTGCTGTTTAATGCACGAATGAGTGCATCGTCTTCGGCGCAAAGTAAGCAGGTTGCTGTCGAGGTGCGTCGCCGTCGTCAACAGCGCAGCTGGACGTTGGACGTCGCCGCCGCGCGGTTGGGTGTGAGCCGTCGTGTGTTGGCTCAGATCGAGTCTGGTCAGGCGAATCCGTCGCTGTCGACGTTGCTGTCGATCGCTGAAGGGTTTGACACATCACTCGTCGAGCTGTTGTCGGGTGCGGACAAACCATCGATCACCGTGCAGGCTGACAACGAATCTGCGCCGATGCTGTGGAAGGGGGTCGGCGGCGGTTGGGGCCGTCTGCTGGTCGGGTCGGATCCGCTCGAACTGTGGGAGTGGATGTTGGGTCCCGGCGACGAGCGGATATCCGACGCGCATCGATCGAACTCCCGCGAGGCGATGCTCGTCACTGAGGGAACAGTCACGGTGAGCGTCGGTGCCGCCGAGCCGGTCTCGTTGCACACGGGCCAGTCCGCGATCTTCAGAGCCGACGAGCCGCATTGGTATCGCAACGACACCGACGAACCGGCCAGTTTCGTGTTGGCGGTGCACGAGCCGAGCGGGGGTGTGGCATGAACCACAGGCTCGTGTCACTCGTCGTGGTGGTCACCGCGCTGACCTGCTACCACCTCGCGCAGCGGTCGATGCCGGGTGCGGTTCGGCCCGCACCGCTGTTCGCGTTCGTGTACGGCGCAGCGGCGATCGTCATGGTGGGCGTCGTTGTCGCCGGCACGTCCTCGGGCGGAGTGCGCGCCATCACCACGACGGCGTCACATTGGGCGCCATGGTTGCTGGTGGCCTCGGTCGCCGGGATCGAGCTCGGTGTGTTGGCCATGTACCGCTCCGGGTGGAGCGTCGGTACCGCCAGCGTCTCGACTCAGGCAATCGTCGCCGCGATCTTGGTGATCGTTGGTCTGGTGCGTTTCGGGGAGCACCTGACGACGGGGCGCTCGGCAGGGCTGGCACTGTGCGTCATCGGCGCCGGGCTGGTGGCCCGATGAGCATCACCGCCCGCGACTGGGTCGAACTGTCGACCGTCGACCAGAGCGTGCACGAACGCTGGCCCGACTATCAGGTGAACCTGGTTGCAGCGGATGAAGTCGACGTAGCGGCGTTGGCACCGATCGCCGACACGCTGTTCGATCGGGCCGTCACCGAGGCCCGCACGATCGACACGAACGATCTCGATCCCCACGTCGTTCGCTGGCAGCAGGCGTACCGCGACTTCGGTGTCAAGCCGCGAGTGGCGCGACCCAGCGTCGACGCGCTGATCCGACGCGCCACCACCGACAACGGACTCCCTCGGATCAACACACTCGTCGACCTGTACAACGCGATCTCGATCCTGCACCGAGTACCGATCGGCGGCGAGGACCTCGACCACTACGCCAGCCCCGCACGACTCACCCTCGCCATCGGAGACGAACCGTTCCACACCACCGACCACGGGCAACCCCTCGTCGATCACCCCGACCCAGGCGAACCCATCTGGGTCGACCGCGACGGGGTGACATGCCGGCGATGGAACTGGCGACAAACCAGCCGCACCGCCATCGGCGGGCAAACCAGCCGAGTCGGGTTCATCATCGACTCCCTCGACGCCCCCGGACACGACGGCGCCCGCCGAGTCACCGAACAGCTCGATGATCTGATCCCGAACACGCACACCCGCACCATCGGCCCGACCCGATGAAGGAGCTCTCACGATGCTGATCCGCCCACACGACACCGCAACCAACGACGCCGAATGGCGGAACCTGGTCTCGAACCACCCGTTCGGCACACTGATCGCCCCCGGCACCAACCGAGACCTGCCCGTCGCCGTGCCGACCCACTTCCACTTCGACGGCCACGACACCATCCGCCTGCACCTCGCCAAACCGAACCCGGTCTGGGCCGCACTGGCAGAGAACCAGCGCTGCCTGTTCGTCGTCGTCGCCGCCGTCACCTATGTGCCGACGTCATGGGAAGCACCACCAGACACGCCCCCGGAGTGGGGCATCCCGACCTCGCACTACGCCACCGCACAACTCGACTGCACCGCCACCATCACCGACGACCCGAGCGAAATCAGCCGCTACCTCGCCGACCAACTCGCCACCATGCAACCCGACGAACCCTACGGCGACCCGCACGACCCGACCGGCCCAAACACAGCAGAGCTCCGCCAAATTCGCGGACTCGAACTCACCATCAACGACGTCCGAGCCAAGTTCAAGTTCGACGGCGCCGAACCCGACACCATCCGCCAACAAGTCGCCGACGGCTACCGACAACGCAACCAGCCCGGCGACCACGAAGCCCTCACCCACCTCCTACGACGACACCCACCCCAACAACCCGCAACCTGACGCCTCACGCGAGCCCGATCCGATCAACACGGCGGCTGAGGCATACGCCACCACGTACAAGTGCGCCACCACGTACAAGATGGGCTTCGGGGCGATCGTGTGGCTCATCGGAGTCAGAGCCGAGTAGCACGCCTCAGCAACTAGACCGAGTCGCGTCCATCGGCATCACAAGTCATGAACTCCGGCGACGCCGCGGCCACCATTCAGGAGGGCTTCGGGCGTTGCATCTGCGTGGGCGTCGCCGCCGGGGACGGCTTGGACGTAGAAGTCGAGTGTGGTCGACGAACGCTGGTGGTCGAGGCGACGGGCTACGACTGGAAGCGGGATCTCTCGGCGTTGAGACCCGGACGCGACGAAACCCCAGCGAGGCTGGGGTTTCGCTTGGAGCGGACGACGAGATTCGAACTCGCGACCCTCACCTTGGCAAGGTGATGCTCTACCAACTGAGCCACGTCCGCAGCGGTGGACAGATTATCAGCGGTCGGGGCGGACCGGACAACCTCGACGTGAGGTTCAGGTCGGCCTCAGTCGCGTTCGGCCTCGGGACGGAGGTCGACCGTGAACGTCAGGATGCCGTCGTCGAGCGATGCGGTGGCATCGCCGATGATCGCGAAATCCTGGTAGTCGGTCTTCGCCTGCGTGATGAACTGTTGGCGCTCCTCACCCGCCACCGGTGGGAGCGGGCGTTGCTTCACCGCCAGTGCACGCTGCTTGAAACGGGCGATCATCGCGTCGGTGTCGATCGTTGCCATGCCACCGATGGTACCGGTTGGCGCCCCGGTAACGCCGGTCGACTCAGCCGTCGGCGGATCGGTCGCGTCGATGCAACTCGGCGTCGATCTCCGCGGCCGCTGCGGCCAACAGGTCGGGGTCGATCGCCTCGGTGAAGTCGTCCTCCGGACGATCGATCTGTTGCGGGGTCACATCGCCGACGGGCGGCCCGAAGTCGTCGTGCTCGCGCTCGACGGCGGTCGCCGGCTCGTCGTCGAGGTCACGATCGGCGTGGAGGTCGTCGAACCCGCCGGCGGTCGGCCCGGCGTCGAACGCCTCGTCGACGACGGGCGGCGCGACGCTCGGTTCGAGCGGTCGGGCCTTCGGCGGTCGCACCTCGTCGAGGGTGCGACGCTGCGCGACCGGGTCGGCCCGCCGCCACTTACGTTCACCCATCACCTCGAGCGGCGCGAGCAACTCCGGGTCCGGGCGGGTGGTCCGACGGAGCCAGACGGCCAACATCGCGAGGCCGAGTCCGAGCGCGACGAGCAGCGCGATGATCGAGGTCACGGTTCGCGTGCCGTCGGGGTCACCGATCGTCGCCAACTGATGGAACGGGAGAGTGGTCGTCACGCTGGGAATCAGTCTGCCACGAACGGCTCGCCGCCGTGTTGATGCGCGGGGCACCAGATCGTCGTCCGACCGCCGACCTGCTCCCGCCGCATCGGGGCACCGTCGCGAGGGCACGGCGGGACGGCGGCACGCACCTCGGGATCGATCACCCCACGGTGGCTGCCACCCAATTCGAGCATCTCGCGCAGGTGATCCGGAGCGAACTCGACCAGCCGCCGGACGACGGTCGGCGCCACCTCGCGGGCGGGGGTGACCGGCGACAATCCGACCTGCCAGAGCACTTCGTCGACGCACATGTTGCCGTACCCGGCCACCACGGCCTGATCGAGCAGCGCCGACTTGACCGGTGTCCGTCGACGCGCGAACGCCGCCGTCACGTGCTCGGCGGTGACCGACAGGAAGTCGGGCCCGAGCCGGTCGAGGTCGGGGTCGAGCACGAACTTGGCCCACCGGCGCGGGTCGTTCACCCGCATCGCTCCCCCGTCGGCGAAGCGGACCAGGAACCGATCCCACGCCGCATCGTCACGGCGACTGCTGTACTCCAATTCGGCGATCGCGGCGTCACCGTCGACCACGAGTCGGCCGGTCATCCCGAAATGCAGACCGAGCGATCGGGCCGGCGTGGCTCCCTCGAGTTCGAGCACGACGACCTTGCCCCGGCGATCCGCTCGCGTGAACGACGCGCCGGGAAGCACGGCGGCGATCTCGACCGCCATCGCCTGACGCTCGTCGACGGTGACCGACTCGATCTGACGATGCAGCGCCCGCTCGGCCGACCGCCGATACAGCTCCGCTTCGAGTCCTTCCGGCACCGTCGCTCAATCGAGCCGTTCGAGGAAACGGGCGATCGGCGCCCCGATCTCGTCGAAGTGGATCAGGAACGCATCGTGGCCGTGGATCGAGTCGATCTCGACGTACTCGCTGAGCATGCCGTCGCGGGCGAGCAGCCGGGAGAGGTGCTCCTGTTGATACGGCGGGTAGAGAATGTCGCTGTTGATCCCGATCGTCAGGTTGGGCACGTTGATCCGGGCCATGGCCCGTTCGACCGATCCGCGGCCGCGGGCGATGTCGTGGAGGTCCATCGCCTTGCCGATGATCAGGTAGCTGTTCGCGTCGAAACGTCGCACGAGCTTGTCGCCGTGGTACTGCAGGTAGCGCTCGACCTCGAACTCCTGCCAGAGGCCGAACGTGTCGCCGAGCCGGGCCCGATCGGTCAGGTCGCGCCCGAAGCGCTCGGTGAACGCATTGTCGCTCCGGAACGTCACCTGGGCCACCTGACGGGCGACCGCCAGCCCCTCCGCCGGGCCGTCGCCCGGCTCGGCGTCGTAGTAGTCGCCGCCGCGCCACCGCGGGTCGAGACGGATCGAGCGCCGCCCGATGACCCCCCAGGCGATCTGTTGCGCGCTGGCCTGCATGCAACTGGCGATCGGCACGATCGAACGGACCCGCTTGGGGTACGTGGTCGCCCACTCGAGCACCTGCATGCCCCCCATCGATCCACCCATGACCGACGCCCATTCGGTGATACCGAGGTGTGGCATGAGCTGGGCCTGGGCTCGCACCATGTCGCGGATGGTGACGACCGGGAACCGCGAGCCGTAGGGCCGACCGTCGTCGGGATGCGGCGACGCCGGGCCGGTCGACCCCTGACACCCGCCGAGCACGTTCGGACACACCACGAACCATTCGTCGGTGTCGATGTGCTTGCCGGGACCGACGACGTCGTCCCACCAGCCGGGGGTGTCGTGTCCGCGGCCGGCTCGGCCGGCGGCGTGCGAGTCTCCCGTCCAGGCGTGGAGGAGCAGGATCGCGTTGGTCCCGTCGGAGTTCAGGGTGCCCCAAGTCTCGTACGCGATCGTGACGTCGCTCAGGACGGCGCCGCTCTCGACGGCGAAGGCGTGGTCGGACGCGAACGTGAAGAACCGGCGCCCACCGGGATCGTCACCGGGCTGCCATGCGCCGGTGACCGGGAGCGGCGTTCTCGTCACGTTCGGTCCTCTCGTCGTCGAATCTCGGATGACATCGCAAGCGGCCGAACGCCGGTTTGTCGGCGAACCGACCACATTCCGCATCGCCGGGTGACCGACGACGTGGGAGGCACCTTGGGGGCGTTGCCCAGGTTGCCGGGACCGTGGACCGAATGGCACACGAACCGCTCTTGATGCTGGCCGCATCGTACCAGCGCATCGCCGTACCGCCCTGGTCGATTCACGACGGCTAGCTTGTCGCGATGCGAGTCCTCGTGATCGGTTCCGGTGGGGTCGGCTCGGCATTCACGGCGATCGCGTCGCGCCGTGCTGCCTTCGAGCAGATCACGGTCAGCGACATCGACCTCGGCAAGGCCGAGGCCGCGGTGCTGACCGCGGACGACGTCGACGACGGACGGGTCCGAGCAGCACGCGTCGACGCATCCGACGAGGCGTCGGTCGCCGAACTCGCCAGGACCTGCCGAGCCGACGTGATCCTGAACGCGTGTGACCCGCGGTTCAACCCACCGATCTTCCAGGGCGCGTTCGCGGCCGGCTGCCACTACGTCGACATGGCGATGCACATGAGCGAACCGCACCCGACGCAGCCGTACGAGAAGACGGGCCGACGACTCGGCGACGCGCAGTTCGCCCAGTCGCCGCTGTGGAAGAACCGCAACCTCATGGCGCTCGTCGGCATGGGGGTCGAGCCCGGCTTCTCCGACGTGGCCGCCCGGTACGCCGCCGACCACCTGTTCTCGAAGATCGACGAGATCGGCGTCCGCGACGGTGCCGATCTCGTCGTCGACGGCTACGACTTCGCCCCCACGTTCTCGATCTGGACCACGATCGAGGAGTGCCTCAACCCACCCGTGATCTACGAACGCGAACGCGGGTGGTTCACGACCGCCCCGTTCAGCGAGCCCGAGATCTTCACGTTCCCGGAGGGCATCGGACCGCTGCAATGCGTCAACGTCGAGCACGAGGAGGTCATCCTCATCCCGCGCTGGATCGACGTCGAGCGCGTGACGTTCAAGTACGGCCTCGGTGACGAGTTCATCAACGTGCTCAAGACCCTGCAGAAGCTCGAGCTCGTGTCGACCGAACCGGTCGAGGTGCGCGGCGTGAAGGTGTCGCCGCGCGACGTCGTGGCCGCCGCGCTGCCCGACCCCGCCGATCTCGGCGACAAGATGCACGGTCGCACGTGTGCCGGGACGTGGGTGCAGGGGCTCGGCCTCGACGGTGAACCACGCGAGGTGTACCTGTACCACATCGTCGACAACGCCTGGTCGATGAAGGAGTTCGGTCATCAGGCCGTCGTGTGGCAGACGGCCGTGATGCCGGCGGTCGCGATCGAGCTGATGGCGACCGGTGTGTGGTCGGCCAAGGGCGTCGTCGGCCCCGAGGCGTTGCCACCCGAACCGTTCCTCGACCTGCTCGACGAGCACGGCACGGAATGGGAGTGGGCCGACTACCGCGACCGGGCACCGATCGAGCCCACATCGCTCGCCACCGGCGCGTAGCCGTCGAGTCCTCAACCTGCGAGGCGTTCGGCGTACGCGAGCGCGTGCGTCAGCGAATCGGTGAACGCCTGCCCCGTCCACGCGATGTCGAACGCCGTGCCGTGATCGACCGAGGTACGGATGATCGGCAGTCCGAGCGTGACGTTGACGCCGGTGTCGAACGCCAGCAGTTTCATCGGCGCGTGCCCTTGGTCGTGGTACATCACGACGATCGCGTCGTAGCGGAATCGACGGACCGCCTGGAAGAAGACCGTGTCGGCCGGCAGCGGACCGACCGCATCGATGCCTTCACCACGAGCGGTCGCGATCGCCGGCTCGATCTGTTCGATGTCCTCGGTGCCGAACAGGCCGTGTTCGCCGGCGTGCGGATTGAGACCACACACCGCGATCCGGGGTTCGGCCACGAACCGTCCGACCGCCTCGTGGGTCAGGCGGATCACGTCGACCACCCGATCCGCCCGGGCGCGGTCGATCGCGTCGCGGAGTGAACAGTGCGTACTCACATGGGTCACGGCGAGTGAACCGTGCTCGTGCTCGGTCGTGAGCATCATCGTCACGTTACTCACACCGCACCGTTCGGCGACGAGTTCGGTGTGTCCCACGAACGTCGGATCCGACAGCTGCGTCGCCTCCTTGTTCATCGGCATCGTGACGATCGCGGCGACGTCGTCGGCGAGCGCGGCGTCGGTCGCCGCCACGACGTAGGCACGTGCCGCGGCTCCCGACGCCCGGTCGAGCACTCCGGGGCGGTGGTCGTCGGCGCCGAGCATGGCGAGGTCGACGACGTTGAGCGAACCGGGGCGGAGACCGGTCGGTGCTTCGAGGACGTGCACCGCGACGTCGAGCCCGAGCAGCGCCTGACCGGCCCGGAGGATCGCTGCGTCGCCGTACACCACCAAGTCGCCGCCGAGCAGCTCACCGTCGGCCGCAGCTCGAAGCACGATCTCGGGTCCGACCCCGGAGGCGTCACCCATCGTGATCGCGATCGGTCGGCGGGTCATGGCCTCAGTGTGGCGCGAACGAGGTCGACGAGAGAACTCTCACTACCGAACCCGCCCGATCGAGTCACGACGGGCATGTCGAACCCGTCGACCGTCGACCAGGCGGTACCGGGGGCCACCGTGCCGTGCACGCTCACGGCAGCCTGGCCGAAGATCGCGGCCGCCGTGTCACCGCCGAGGACGACGAGTGCTCCGAGCGCCACCTCCCGTCGAAGGTCGTCGACGCCGCCGGCCAGGGCCGTGGCGGCGGCGACGGCGAGCGGTTCGTCGACATCGCCCACCGGGATCTCGGTGGCGAGGATCAGCGTGCCCGACGCTGCCAGACGGCGGGCGGTGATCTCGTCGGCGATGGTCGCGACCGGGATGCCTGACCGTTCCGCAGCCGCGAGCTGGGCACGCGCCGCCGGGTGGACGCTGCCACAGGCCACGAGGATCGGACCGTCGGTGACCGGCGGCGTCGGCGGATCGCCGTGCTCGTGGGCGACGGCGCCGATGACCGCCGCCGTGCCGGCGAGCACGACGTCGTCACGGCCGTCGTTCCAGGCCCCGACCAAGCCGGTGATGTCGGCGGCGGTCGACGCATCGGCGACGGCGACACCGACCGGATCGGCGAGCCAGTCGACCACCCGGTCGAGTTCGGCGAGTTCCACCACCGCTGTCACCCCGGCCGCGCGCAGCAGGCGGGCCGGCCGAGATGAGCTGACGCGACGTCGTACGTCGCTGCCGGCCCCGCCCTCGTGGACCGGTCGGCCGTGTTCGAGCACCATGCCACCGACGCAGGTGCGACCCTGCTCGGGCAAGGCCGGAACGAGCAGGACCGGGCGCCGCTCGACGACCGCGGCCAACTCGTCGGGCCAGTTGCCCCGCAGCGTCGAGTCGAGCTTGTGAGCGACACGGTCGGCTGCCGGCACTCGGCCGACCCGTGAACGGGCGTCGCCCGGCGACAGGTGTCGGGATCCCACGTCGATCACGGCGACGGAGTCGGGCGCTTCCGGAACGGCCGGTCGTGCCGGCCATGCGATGACCGGGATCGGCGCCCCCAGCCGGTCGGCCAGCGTGGCCGCCGTCTCCAGGGCGCCGGTGCGATCATCGGCGACGACGAGCAACTGCATCTCCGCATTCTGGCCGGAGGGCCCCGGTCGATACATTTCCGGCATGCCGACCGCGACCAACGGGAACTGCTCGATCCACTACGAGACCTTCGGCTCGTCGGACGATCCGACGCTCCTGCTGGTCAACGGGCTGGGCTCGCAGTGCATCAACTACGAGGTCGAGTGGTGCGAGATGTTCGTCGCCGCGGGGTTCCACGTCATCAGGTTCGACAATCGGGACATGGGGTTGTCGACACACTTCACCGACGCCCCGACCGACGAACGCGGCGCCGCGTACCGGTTGACCGACATGGCCGACGACGCCGTCGCCGTGCTCGACGCCGCCGGGATCGAGCGGGCACACGTGATGGGTCTCTCGATGGGCGGCATGATCGTCCAGCAGCTCGCGATCCATCATCGCGACCGGCTGCTGTCCATGGTCTCGGTGATGTCGCACACCGGGGAGGCCGACCACGGGAACTCCACCCCGGAGGCTCGTGCTCAGCTGACGAGCGCTCCCGCCACCGATCGTGACTCAGCGATCGCGAAGAGCCTGGCCGGCATGCGGATCTGGGGCAGCCCGGCATTCGTCGGCGAGGAACGGTGTGCCGCCAACGCCGCCCGGGCGTTCGACCGCTGCTTCGACCCGGCGGGCGTGACCCGGCAGTATCTCGCGATCACCGGTGCGACCTGGGCGGATCAGCTGCCGGAGGTGACGACGCCGACCCTCGTGATGCACGGCACCGCCGACACCCTGATCGACATCAGCGGAGGTCGACGGACCGCCGAACTGATCCCGGGTGCCAGGTTCGTGGCGATCGAGGGAATGGGCCACGACTACCCACCCGAACTGTGGCCGCGATGGGTGGAGGAGGTCGCCGGGTTCTGCGCGGCTCAGGCCTGATCGAGGAATCTGCGCACGCGACCGCTCCATCCGGCGATGCCGTCCATCGTCGTCGCGAGTGCCAGCTCGCTGCCGTCGATCAGTTCGTGCAACCGGGCGGCAGTCGTGACCGGATGCCCCGGATCACCCGTCCAGGCGAGGATCAGCGTGGGGACGCCGATCGCCGCGATCTCGGCGGGGCCCGGGAGATCGGCCGTGCCGGCGCCGCGGAAGATGCGGGCGAGCCGTGCGGGGTCGGCGCTCGCGAGCAGTTGCGGGAACCGTGCCGTCCAGCGTGGGTCATCGACGAACGGGTCGGGGGCCGGGGCGGCGGCCGCCCCGGCGAGCAGCGTCTCGTGGTCGCCCGCCTCGATCAGATCGGCCATCATGGCGTAGGCGTCAACCTGCGCGGCGCGGCGCTCCCACGCGGTCGGTGGGATCACGAAGATGAGCCCGCGGACGCGGTCGGGAGCGATCACGGCCGCGTGCAGCGCGGTCGCACATCCCATCGATGCTCCCCCGGCGACGTACTCGCCGATGCCCAGGTGGTCGGCGAGCGCCAGTTGATCGGCGGCGAGCGCGCGCCACGAGTAATCCTCGGGCTCCGGGGTCGAGCCCGACTCGCCGTGTCCACGAGCGTCGTAACGCAGTACCCGGTGTGTCGATCGGATCGTCGACCAGTCGAGCAGGCCGAGTTCGTCCTCGGATGCCATCGAGCTCGTGAGCCCGTGCCCCCAGACGACGTCGGGGCCCTCGCCCGAGAGATCGTGGACGAGGTCGACGCCGCGAATCATCACCATGGCCCGAACGTACCGCTCAGGTACCGGGAAGTCGGCACGCCGGCGTGCCGCCGGGCAGTCGGTATCGGTGACGCGCCACGGTGCGGTACACGATGCCGCCGAGCGACCGGAGCCCGGGCAACCCCAGGATCCGCCCGAGGACGGCCCAGACGCCGCCGGCGTGTCGCAGCGAGGCGATGACCGCCTCGTGGGCCGAAGCGACGGTACCGTCGGCGGCCACCCACTGGACGGCCGCTCGGCACTGATCCTCGGTCACCGGCAGCGTGTCGAGATCGAGGAACTGCCACGGCTCGACGTTCTCGAGGCCGAGCCACCGCTGTCCCGTCCGAGCCGACGTCGTGCAGAATCCGCAGTCACCGTCGAAGATCAGGAGCGGGCGGCCGCGACCGACCGGCGCGTCGGCGACGCTCACGTCTCGGTCTCGCCCGGGCGCCCGAGCACCGGTTGCGCGAGACGGAGACGCTGCTCGAAGCCCGTCTCGTAGGGCATGAAGCCGTTGCGATCGGGATACAGCAGCTGGGTGAGCGGGAACGGCGCTCCCCGGTACCACGCGGTCGCCGTGGCGAACGCCGCGGCGTGCGTGTCGAGGTCGACGGGGGCGAACATGCATCGCAGCTCGTTGTCGAGCAGTCCGACCAGCTCCACGCCGAGCGGGATCTCCGTGCCGCCGCGCAGCGCGTCGACGACGAGCCCGATCAGCCCGTTGGCGGCCACCGGGGTCAGACCGAACACGGCGACCTCGGGGAACCCGGTCAGCTCCGGGAGTCCGATCGTGTACGCGTAGGCGGGCGTCGGCGGTTCGGTGTCGGACCGGGGCGAGACGGGTTCGAGCGCCCACCCGTTGGTCTCGATCATCCACTCGATCTTCTCGGCGTGCGGAATGTGGAAGTCGGGCAACTCCATGGGGTCCATCGTGCCAGCGCCGATACCGTTTGCGGCGCATGTACCGGTTCCTGCTGCGCCCCACATGGATCGCCTTCCATCTGCTTGTCGTCGCCGGAATCATCACGATGATCAACCTCGGCTTCTGGCAGCTCCGCCGGCTCGACGAGCGCCAGGCCTTCAACGCGGTGGTCGAGCAGCGCTACGACGCTCCCCCGTTGCCGCTCGACGAACTCCTCGTGCCGGGCACCGATCCCGACGCCGTCGCATGGCGTCCGGTGACCGCGTCGGGCACCTACCTGCCCGACGAGCGGGTGTTGATCGTCAACCGTTCCCAGAACGGACGGGCCGGCGTCAACACCGTCGTCCCGATGCGGCTCGACGACGGGCGCATCCTGCTCGTCAACCGCGGGTTCGTCCCGCTGGCGTTCGACCCGCCACCGGTCCCCGCCCGCGAGGTCGCGGTGACCGGGCGCCTCCGCCCCTCGCAGGAGCGCGGGTTCGGCCAGCTCTCCGACCCGGCCGACGGTGCCCTCGCCGAGGCGCAGCGGCTCGACATCGAACGTCTCGCCGCACAGCTCGACGGCGAGGTCGTCCCGATGTACATCGACCTGATCGAGTCGGTCCCCGCCGAGCTCGACGGGCTGCCCGAACCGGTGATCGCGCCCGACCTGAGCGAGGGCAACCACCTGTCGTACGCGGCGCAGTGGTTCATCTTCTCGATCGCGGTCGGGGTCGGCTGGGTGCTCGCCGTGCGCCGATCGATCGCCACCCGGCGCCGCGCCGACACCCGCTGACACCCGCGGGCTTCAGGCGTGCGGGCGTTCGAGCTCGGCCATCCGCCGGAACTGTTCGACCACGTCGGGGGTCCGATGGTCGGGATCGAGCTGGCGGTACACGGTCTCGACGTTGACGGCGATCCGTCCGAACTCGCCGAGCCCACCGAACCGTTCGGAGGCACCGAGCGCACGACCGATGTCACGTGCGGCGTCGAACGCGTCGATGCCGGCGGCGTGGCGGCTGGTGGCCTCCGCGTCGACGAACGAAAGATAATCGCGGACGGCGACGACGCCCGACTTGTCGGTGACCGGCCCGTGACCGGGGACGACCCGGTCGACGTCCATGCCGAGCATCAGGTCGCACGCCTCGATCCAGTTGCTCAGTGGCCCCGCCCAGACGATCGGAGTGCCACCGATGAACAGGATGTCGCCCGTGTACACGACGCCGGCGTCGGGGACCACCGCGATCGTGTCGCCGGCCGTGTGCGCCGGACCGACTTCGATCAGCTCGACGATTCGGCCGCCGACGTCGAGATCGAGGCGGCCGTCGAACGTCCTGTCGGGGAGGCGCAGCTCGATGCCGGCGAAGTCGAAGTCGCCGAAGAAGCCCCGGAACAGCTCGCCGACGTCGCCCGGCGCCTGGTTGAGTGCGGCCAGCATCGCCGGCGGCACCTCGGCCATCTCCTCGGCCGTCGCCGACGACGCGACGATCTGTGCGTCACCGACGAGCTCGTTGCCGTAGCAGTGGTCGCCGTTGGCGTGCGTGTTGAGCACCGTGCCGATCGGCGCGGTGCCCGTGTGGTGCGCGAACGCGTCGAGCATCCGGCGGGTGATCCGCAGGTCGAACAGCGTGTCGACGAGGAGCGAGGCGCCGTCGCCGACCACGAGGCCGGCATTGCTCCAGCCCCAACCGCCGTCACCTTGCAGGTACGCCAGGCAGCCGTCGCCGACCTCGGTCACCGTTGCCGTCGGTTCGCTCATACCGATGGGCTAGCTGTGATGACCGGGAACGTTGTCCCTGGCGGGATGGGATTGTTGGTCCGCTGAATAGGTGAGCCCTCCGAGCGAGGCTGTGTGTCTTCGACAACGCACACCACTCGCAAGGAGAGCTCGATGGGACACGCTAGAACCCAACACCCGAACGCGTCACTGACACCGCTCGGTCGCCGCAAGATGATTGCCTGTGTGATCGATCGGGGCTGGACGATCGAAGCCACTGCGGAACGGTTCCAGGTCGACGCGAAGACAGTTCGGAAGTGGCGGGACCGGTTCGTCGCCGAAGGGTCGTCGGGTTTGTTGGATCGTTCGTCGCGGCCGCACCGTTCTCCGAGCGCAACACCTGATGATTGTCGGCGGCGGATCATCGAGCTGCGTCAACAGCATCGGTGGGGTGCTGCCCACATCGGGTTCGAGGTTGGTCGGGCCAGTTCCACGGTGCAGAAGATCCTCATCGCCGAGGGTCTTGGCCGGCTCGACTCCGGTGATCGTGCCACCAAGGACTCGGTCGTGCGCTATCAGCGCGATCGGCCCGGTGAGCTGGTCCACGTCGACGTCAAGAAACTCGCTGGCATCCCCGACGGTGGCGGTTGGCGAATCCACGGCAAAGGCAACGCCCCCACGGCGAAACGGTCAACTACCGGTTACAGGTTCCTGCACTCGGCGCTCGATGACCGCACCCGCCTCGTCTACTCCGAGATCCACGCCAACGAACAAGCCGTCACCGCCGTCGCCTTCTGGCACCGAGCGAACACCTGGTTCAACGCTCACGGCATCACCGTCGAACGAGTGCTGACCGACAACGGGTCCTGCTACAAGAGTCACCTGTGGCGAGACACGCTGCTCGCTGCCGGGATCACCCCGAAACGGACACGACCGTTCCGACCCCAGACCAACGGCAAGATCGAACGCTTTCACCGAATCCTGCTCGAGGAATGGGCCTACATCCGCGACTGGCACAGCGACGACGAACGCTCAGTCGAGTACGACCACTTCGTGCACTTCTACAATCACCACCGAGCACACGGCGCACTCGGATGGTCAACACCAATCGACACGCTCAAGGACAACGTCCCCGTCATGCACAGCTAGCACGCCGCAATCGGAACTGCGAGCCCGGAGTGGTCGCCGAGCGGCCGGCGGGAGCGACCGACGCCCGACCGGATCAGTACCGGTCGTTGGTGCGCTTCTTCGGCGGCGCCTTGAACGGCGCCTCGATCAGCAGCTCGAAACGAGCGTCGTCCGGCTGATTCTTGTCGTTGAGATTCCGCAGGTAGTTCTTGAGCGCGGCGCGGGCGGGCGCGATGTGATCACCCTTCATCCCGACCGAGCGGGCGAGCGCGTCCTTCGCCTTGGCGACGCGCTCCTTGCGGGCGGCCTTCTCCTCGTCGGAGTAGTTGCCAGCGGGCTTCTTGGCCTTCGCCTCCTGGCGGGCGATGCGCTCCGCCTCGAGCTCTTTCAACGACTTCTGTTCGGCCATGGCCCAGACCATACCGGGCCGGCAGGTCAGGCAGCCGTTGACGACACGTAGATCGTGCTGGTCGACTCGCCGCCGGTGTAGTGGTTCGGGAACGCGACGACGTGAGCGTCGACGGTGTCGAACACGGCACGCAGCACCTCGACGAAGTCCTCGTTCGGCGAGAACTCGTCGGACCAGAGCGAGAAGACGCCTCCCGGTACGAGTTGGTCGGCCAGCCGTCGGAGGCCGTCGGGTCGATAGAACCCGGCGTGGGCGGCGTGCAGCAGATGGCTCGGCGTGTGATCGATGTCGAGCAGGATCGCGTCGTAGGGCGCGCCGGGCACCCGCCCGTCGAGCCCGGCCTCGACCATGGCGAAGAAGTCGCCGTGCACGAGCGTGCAGCGAGGATCGTCGGCGAGTTCGGAGCCGATCGGGACCAGCCCGCGTTCGTGCCAACCGATCACCGGCGCGAGCGTGTCGATCACATGGACCGAGGCGACCCGGTCGTCGGTCAGGGCCTGCCGGGCCGTGTAGCCAAGTCCGAGCCCACCGACGACGATCCGGAGGTCGTCGCCGTGGGTCGCGGCGAGACCCAGGTCGGCCACCGCTCGCTCGCCGGCGGTGAACAGGCTCGACATCAGGAACTCGTCGCCGAGCTTGACCTCCCAGATGTCGACCTGGAGCGTCGGCTCGAGCCGCCGACGGAGGCTGATGTCGCCCAATGGAGTGATCTGATGGTCGAGTTGCTCGAAAAGGCGGCTCACGGCGCGGCACGCTACCGCTGGTACTCGCATCCGAGCTCGGATCCGAATAGCGTGGACCGCACTCAAGAAACTCGGACTGACCCCGTGGGTACTGCCGAACACCGCAGAACGGAGATCCCGATGAAGCTGACCATGACCGCTGCCATCACCGCCCGATGGGGGCACCGAGTGGACGGTTTGATCCACACGCACGCCTGGACGCTCGAGGCGACCGTGCACGGCGACGAGGACGCACCGATGGTGATGCCGGTCGACGACCTCGAGCTCACGCTGTGTGAGCTGGTCGAACCGTGGGAGAAGCACTACCTCACCCACGAGGACCTCGGCGAGTGGAAGGGTTTCCAGCCGATCGTCTGGGAGCGCGAGCCCACGGTCGAGGAGATCGCCCGCTACCTGTGGCACCAGGTCCGTGAGCGCGTCCCGCAGCTCGAGTCGATCGCGCTCACCGAGAGCACCGAGTTCGACCGCTGCCGCACCGTGCGCCTCGCTGCCTGACCAGGCGGGCCGTCGGCGGCCGGGAGTACGATGCGCCCATGTACGGCGATGACCGCGGAGCGAGGCGACGGCGCCGGTACCTGATCGCGGCGGTCGCCACGCTCGCCGGGTCGGCGTGCAGCAGCGGCGACGACCCCCGGCCGATCGGGGTCGAGGGCTACAGCACGGTGATCGACGGCTTCTTGCCGGCGGTCCCTGCCGACGGCAGCCGGCCGGTCGTGTACGTCGCCCGACTCGGCGACGAGCCGTTCCCGCTCGACGACCAGGTCGCGATGATCGAACTCGTCGAGGAGAGCCACGACCTCCGCTTCGTCGACGACGTCGAGGCAGCGGTCGACGACGAGGACACCGACGCTCCCCCGCGCGACGACGGGCTCCTGATCGGGGTGGGCACCATCTCGGTCTCGGTGCCGCACGTCGTCAGGGTCGAGGTGTACACCACCGCCGGTGCGGTCGATGCACACAAGGTCACCCTCTCGGTCCGCGACGACGTGTGGCGGGTGGACACCAGCGAACCGGTCGACCCGGAGGTGTTCGTCGGTGACGAGTGAACCGCTCGACGTCGCCACGACCCGATCGACTGGCGCCGGACTGCGCCGCTGGTTCCTGGGGCCACCACACGTCGATCGGCTGACGGTCACCCACTGCGTCCACGCTGCCGCCGAAGCCTTCTTCACGGTGTCGATGGCCGGATCGATCTTCTTCAGCGTCTCGCCGGATGCAGCGCGGCCTCGCGTGCTGCTGTTCCTCGTCGTGACCCTGGCGCCGTTCCTCGTCATGGCGCCGCTCGTCGGGCCGGTCGTCGACCGGATCCGCGGCGGTCTGGCGTCGACGATGGTCGCGACGTTCGGCATCCGTGCCGTGCTCGCACTGCTCCTGGCCGAGAACCTGCGATCGCTGTTCCTGTTCCCGCTGGTGTTCGGCATCCTCGTGGTCGCCAAGACCTACACGGTCGCCCGGAATGCGCTGGTGCCGTCGCTCGTCGAGGACGAACACGACCTCGTCGCCGCCAACGCCCGACTGTCACGGACGGCGACGTTCGCCGGCGGGATCGCCGCCGCGCTAGCGGTCGCCTTGTACGCAGGTACGTCGGGCGTCTGGTCGTTGCGGGTCGCTGCGCTGATCTACGTCGGAGGCGTCGTGGTGGCGTGGCGTGTCCGATCGGTGGCACCACGGCTCGAGCCGGTCGGCCGCGATGCATTCGTCGAGATGGTCCGGCCGGATGTCTCGGGCGCCGTCTGGGACATGGTGGTGCTCCGCGCCGCGCTCGGGTTCGCGCTGTTCCAGTTCGGCTTCTCGCTGCGCGCCGAAGGTGAGCCGGCGTGGGTGCTCGGTGCCCTCCTGCTGGCGAACGGCACCGGCGGGTTCGTCGGCACCGTCGTGTCGCCCTGGCTCCGCCGGCACACCAACGAGCGATCGATGTTCACGGTCGCCCTGGTGGGGTCTGCGTTGGTCGCGCTCGCGGCCGGCGTCGTGTTCAGCCGCATCACGCTGACCATCGCGATCTTCGTGCTCGGCATGTCGGTGAGCGTCGGGCGACGCGCCCTCGACGCGACCATTCAGCGCCAGGCGCCGCACGCGAGGAGCGGGCAGGTGTACGCCGGCCTCGAGACCCGGCTGGAGCTCGCCTGGGTCAGCGCGGCCTGTCTCGCCGTGGCGCTCCGGGTCGCCACGTGGATCGGGATGCTGGCGCTCGCGATCTTCCTGGCGCTGGTCGCGATCGTCCACCTCCGTCGGCGGGGTGGGCTGCTGTCGGTGCGGCCGGTCGGGTCGATGCCGCTCGCCGACCGGCTGCTCCTGCGCGCCGAGACGCTCGCCGACCACCACTACTACGACGAGGCGATCGTGGTGGCGCTCGCGGCGCTCGAGGAGGGCCTCGGCGACGGTGGCACCGCACCGTTGACCCGTGCCGAGCGGTTGGCGCTCGCCGACCCGGCGACGCTCGTCACGGCCGAACGGGCCGCCGACGTCATCGAGACCGTGCGGCATCAGCTCGATGCCACCCCTCGCCCGGCCACCGACGCCTGCGGGTAGCTTCGACGCGTGCGTACTCGGGCTGCCCTGATCATCGTCTCGCTGCTGGCGGCAGCGTGCGGCGGTGATCCCGAAACGACGCTCACCGACACGACGACGACCGACACGACGATCACCGACACCAGCGAGCCGACGACGACCGACCCTCCGACCTCGGCGACCACCACCGCGCCGGCGACGACCGCCCCCTCGACCGTCTCGTCGACCGATGCGCCGACGACGGTTCCGACCAGCGCTCCCTCCGACGACGTCCTCGGCGAGGAGCTCGTCGGTCGCTGGGCCCACTACGACGTGGTCGCCTACGAGGACGGCGTCCTGAAGACGCTCATCATCAGCTACGGGTTCAACGACTTCACGCTGGACGACGGCAAGGTGATCGATGCAGCGAGTTTCTGCTTCTCCGAGCAGCGGACCGACCAACCGATCGAGACGTCACTGTCCGACGCCGCCACCCAGGCGATCAGGCCGCCGGCGACGCCGATCGAGGCCACCGAGGTCGACGGCCGGCTGCGGATCAGCCGAGCGGCCACGCCGACACCGGTCGGTATCCGGCTCGACGATCCGGCCAACGAGTCACTGCCCACCGACCCGACCGACCCGCGCATCGTCGACGACGACGGCGACGGCCAACCGGGTATCACGGTGACCATCCGGGTCAGCGACGATCTGTCGGGCGAGCTGTACATCGCCCGACGCGAGGTGTTCGCCTACGAGGCCGAGTTGGTCGAGCCCGATCGGCTGGTCGGCACGGTCACCGACGACTCCGAGCAGCTGGTCATCGGAGCGAGCGATCCGATCTTCGCGAGCTCCGATGCGAACTGGGCCCAGCATCCCGACCTGACGAAGAGCCCGATCATCCTCGTCCGCGTCGAACCCGACTGGGACTGTGCCCGCCTCGCAGCGGAGCGAGACGACCTGTTCCCACCAACCCCCGACGTCGACTGGTAACCACTCACCCCACGTGATCGTCGAGGAAGCGGCCGATGACGTCGATCGCTTCGGCGAGGTGGGCGCGGCCGTTCTTCCCGGTGTAGTAGTGCGTCGCACCCTGCACCTGGTGGAGGAGCTTGCGGTCGTGCGAGATCGCTTCGTACAGCCGAGCGGTGTGGCTGGGAGTGCAGGCGTCGTCGGCGGTGTTGCCGACGACGAGGACCGGCTGGGTCACGCTCGGCAACGACTGCTGGGCGTCGCCGCGGGCGTCGTCGACGCTCCATTGGCTGAGCCAGCTCCGCAGGGTGCAGAACCTGGCCAGCCCGACCGGACCGTCGTTGACCACCTTCGGGTCGCCCAGGAAGCAGGTGCCGGGCTCCCGATCGCTCGGATCGATCGTCGGGTCGAGCCAGCGCGGATCGGCCATCGTCCCATGCACGACGAACGCCCGCTCGGCATGTGGCTCCCCCGCCTCGCGGAGCGTCGCGAGTTCGTCGCGGACCCACGCCGTGATCCGACGGTTCCTGGCGTGCTGGGCCGCCCGGTATCGCGCGACGAACCCGGTGGTGTACGGCGGGTGGTTCGGGTTGGAGGGGTCGTACAGGTTCAGTGCCGGATCGCGATCGAACGGGTGGACCTCGTCGGTGATCGAGGCATCCATCCACTCGGTCAGCGTCTCGTGGCGGGAGACGTGCGCCGCCAGCATCATCAGCGCGTCGGCGGGCGGCAGCTGCTCGGGCGGGACGACGTACGGATCGCCGGCCGGTGTGTCGGCGATCCCCTCCCCCGCGTTCGCGACCGCCTGGTAGTACGCCGACAGCGAACCACCGCCCGACCATCCGGCGAGCACCACGTGCCGGTAGCCCAGACGTTCGCGGGCGTCGCGGACCACCTGCCCGAGGTCGGCGACCACCTTCTCCATGATCAACGCCGAGTCGGTACCGCGGTAGCGCGAGTTGGCCCAGATGACGTGATGACCCGACGCGGCCAGTCCCGACACGATCGGGAGGTACATGCCCCCTCCGGTCGGGTGCATGAACACGAGCACCCGCTCCGCCGGCGACTCGGTCGGTCGCACGAGGTGGCAGTCGAGGCCGACGACGTTGCCGCCACCCCCGTACGTGTCGCTGAACGCCGCGTCTTCGCGATGCACGAGCACGTATGCGACGCGCTCGCAGCCGGGCGGCGTACCCGGTACGGGCAGATCGGACACGTCAGACCCGGACGGGCGGCTCGGCGTAGCTGCTCAGCTTCGTGATCTCGGCGTCGGAGAGCGCGAGCACCTGCTCGTATCGCTTCGGCGGATATGGGAGGTGCGGCTTGGTCGGGTCGACCGGTGGCTGCGGGACGGATCCGCCCTCGCCGGCAAACAGGGCGGGCGCCCTGAACCGCTCGAGTTCCTCGGGAGAGATGCCGGCGAGCGCCACGACCTCCGGGTCGATCCACGCGTCGGGGTTCATCGCCGCCGAGGAGGTCGCGACCTCGAGCGCCAATCCCTCCGGGCCGGCGAAGTAGATCGACTCGCACATGCCGTGATCGATGTGGCCGATCACGTTGACGCCCTTGGAGCGGATGCGGTCGCGGATCGCCAACAGTTCGTCGTGGGTGTCGACGTTGAACGCCACGTGCTGCATCGTGCCGGGGGCCGACGTGCCGGCGCCGGTCCCGGCGTGGGTGACCCCGAGTTCGGACTCGATCTCGGCATTGCCCTGCAGCTGCACGAACGCGACCGAGCAGAAGTCGTTCAGGCGACAGAACCCGTGCCAGCCACCGGGCACACCGTGCATCCAGAACAGCGCCTCGAGTTCGGCGCCGAGCACGTCGGAGAAGAACTCGATCTGTGCCTTGATGTCCGCCGTGCTGATCGCGAGGTGGTGCACCCCGTTGATCCGCACGTTCGACAGCCCCTGCGTTGTCATGACGACCCCCTCGTCGATCGGTCCGATCAGCTTCGCACCGATCGGGCGGCGCCGACCAGTCGCACGGCGGTCGGTCAGCGAACCCGGCGCGCCGCGAAGCGTTCGGCGCGCCGGACGACCGTCAGGTACAGATTGCGGGACGGCACGGCGGGGAGCGCCGACGCGTCGCACACGTACACGCCGTCGTAGCCACGGACCGCGCCGTCGCCGTCGAGCACGGTGCCGGAGCGGCACGAGGCAGCAACGTGGTGGAAACCGCCCAGGTGATCGGGCAGCCAGGCTCGGAGCGCTCCCTCGTCGCGCATGATCGCGTCGGGCGACGTGCCGTGCTCGTCGACGTATCGGGCGCCGACGACCTCGCCGAGCGCCGGGTCGTCGAGCAGCGCGACCGCTTCCCTGAGCACGCCGGCGAGCGCCTCGCCGTCGGCCGGATCAGTGAGCTGGCGGAGTTCGACGAGCGGTGGACCGTCCGGATCCGGCAGCGACACTCGTCCGGTGCTGCGCACGGTCAGGTGACCGGCGATCAACGCTCCCATGTCGGTCCGACCGGGCAGGCGGTCCATGACCACGATCTGCCGGTGCGGTCGTGCGACGATCGCACCGATCGCCACACCGTCGGACGGCCCGGCCGCCAGGTCGAACGAGATGGCGATGCCGGCATGGTCCTGGATCCCGTCGCCGACCCCCGGGGTGTCGACACCGGAGCGGAGCAGCAGCGCCGGCGTCTCGATCGCTCCGGCGCACACGACGACGCGGTCGGCCGGTATCTGCTCGCCCGCTGTGGTCTCGACACCGATCGCCCGACGATCGTCGAACACGATGCGGGCGACGTTCGTCTCACACCGCACTCGCAGGTTGTCCCGGGCGAGCGCCGGTCGCAGGTACGCATCGACCACGGTGACCCGTCGCCCGCCGCGGCGGACGAGGCCGACACGGGCGCCGTCGCCGGCGACGGCGAGCACGGCCCGGGCGACCGGGCCGAGGTCGTCGGCCGGCTCGATCGGGAGTTGGTGGCCACGTGCCTCGACCACCGGGTCGCCGACGACCACGGCACCGTTGACGAGGGACGAACCTCCCAAGCCGGATCCCTGCAGATAGGGCACCGGGTCGGCACCGGGTCGCCGCACGACCGTCACGTCCGATCGCAGCATCGAGGCACGATCGACGACGGGCTGGCCCGGAGCGCCCGACACCGCCCCCTGGTCGGATCCCGCCTCGAGCAGGGTCACCTCGTCGGAGGGCACCTCGCTCAGCCGGGCGGCCACGACACATCCGGCCGATCCACCGCCGACCACCAGCCAGCGGGTCACTCCCGGGGGGTCTCTTTCATGAGGCCGTGCAGGTGGGCGGCGTCGTTGTAGCGAGCGAGCCGCCAGCGACCCGGCTTGGTCAGCACGAACTCGGTCAGCGAGGTGTTGAGCGTGTGCAGGTCGAACGCCCCGGTCTGGGGAAGCCGCAGGAGTGAGCGGAAGGCAGCGTCGACGACGCCGCCGTGACACGAGATGACCACGAGACCACCCTCGTGTCGGCGCACCGCTTCCGACAACGCTTCGCCGACTCGATGGTGGAACGTCGCCAGCGTCTCGCCCTCGGGGAACGTGACGGCGTGCGGGTCGCCGTGCCAGTCGGGCATCCCGTAGCGGTCGACGAACTCCTGGAACGTCAGGCCGTCGCAGACCGGGCCGGGATCGTGTTCGCCGAAGCGGGCGTCGGTCTGCACGGTGAGCCCGAGCGAGGGTGCGAAGATCTCGGCGGTCTCGACGGCTCGCGGGTACTCGCTCGCCAGCAGCACCGTGGCGTCGGCGAGTTCCCCCGTGTCGGCCAGGCGATCGCGGAGCCGAGCCGACTGTTCGACCCCGAGCGGTGACAAGCCGCTACACGTCCGGGGGCCTCCGATCACGCGTCTGACCGTCACCTTCGATTCGCCGTGTCGGACGAGGACGACGCGGGTCGGTCGGAAGTCGGACGAGTCGCTCATGTCCGGGCCCGTTTTGCGTCGGCCGCGGCGACGATGGCGTCGAACTCGGCGTCGGTGAGCGGCATGACCGACAGGCGGTTGCCGCGGGCGAGCAGCTTGCAGTCGACCAGTTCGGGCATCTGCTTCAGTTCATCGAGCGACACGAACTCGAGCGGTCGGTCCGGCGCCACGGTCACCCAGTCCCATCGCGGGTCGTCGGGGTCGGATGCCGGGTCGTGGTACTTGGCGGACGGATCGAACTGCGTCGGATCGGGTTCGGCGCCCTTGACGATCTTGCAGATGCCGGCGACACCTGGCGGTTTCGCGTTGGAGTGGTAGAAGATCGCCCGGTCGCCACGACGCATCTCCCGCATGAAGTTGCGAGCCTGGTAGTTCCGCACGCCGTCCCAGCCCTCCCGCTTGTTGCGGACCAGGTCGTCGTATCCGAAGACGTCGGGTTCCGATTTCAACAGCCATTTCGCCACGACGACGACCGTAGCGGCACGGCGAGCCGTCGTGAGTCGTCCAAGTTCGCGTGATCGCGCGCAAATATTTCGTTCAAACACCACTCGTCGGGTGCTCCACGTCCTAGGTTCGCGCCAGTGGCCCCACGGCACCGTCTGACGATCCGCTCCATCGAACCCGATCCCCGAGCGGCAGCCATCGCGGCGGCCGCCGACCAACTCGGCACCGACCTCCAGCGTCCCGATGAGGTGCAGGTCGCGGACCTGTACTTCCTGGAGGGCGACCTCGACCAGGAGCAACGCAACCGACTGCACGGTTTCCTCGTCGATCCGCTGCTCCAGAAGGGCTCGTGGAACGAGCCGACCACGGACGGCACCGAGATCGCGTTCCTGCCCGGCGTCACCGACAATGCGGCCGGCACGCTCCTCCGGGCCTGCGAGCGGCTCGGCTTCGACGTGACCGGAGCGGCGACCGGACGCCGGATCGAGTTCGGGACGTCCGTCGACCCGACCCGACGCGAGGGTCTCATCAAGCGGGTCGTCGCCAACCCGGTGATCGAACGATGGGAACACGGCTGCATCGAGCCGACGTTCCACCCGCAGGCGCACGCCACCGGCACGCCGGAGGTCGTCGAGATCGCCGGCAGCACACGTGACGAACTGGTCGAGATCGGGCGCCGGCGCGCCCTGGCCCTCGACCCGGAAGAGCTCGTCGTGATCCAGGCGTACTACGCCGAACAGGGCCGCGAGCCGACCGATATCGAACTCGAGACCCTCGCTCAGACGTGGAGCGAGCACTGCGCTCACAAGACGTTCCGGGCCGCGATCACCACCGACGACGGCGAAGACCGGTCGCCGCTGATCGCCATGCTTCGTGAGACCACCGAGTCGATCGATGCGCCGTTCGTGAAGTCCGCGTTCGTCGGCAATGCCGGGATCATCGGGTTCGAGGGCGACACGACGCTGGCGCTCAAGGCCGAGACCCACAACCACCCGTCGGCGGTCGAACCGTTCGGTGGGGCGAACACCGGCGTCGGCGGCGTGATCCGCGACGTGCTCGGGATCGGCCATCGCCCGATCGCGATCACCGATGTCCTGTGCTTCGGCCCGCCGGAGACCCGCCTCGAAGACGTGCCCGACGGCGCGCTCCACCCGCTGCGCATCCGCGAAGGTGTGATCGCCGGCGTCGCCGACTACGGCAACAAGATCGGCCTGCCGACCGTGGCCGGCGCGATCGTGTACGACCCCGGGTACACCACCAATCCGCTCGTGTTCGCCGGTTGCATCGGCGCCGCCACGGGGTGGGAGCCCGATCGGGGGCCGTTCGCCGACGACCGGGTGATCCTGCTCGGAGGCCGCACCGGCCGCGACGGCATCCGCGGCGCCACGTTCAGTTCCCTGACCATGGACGCGACGACCGGTGAGGTGGCCGGCGCCTCGGTCCAGATCGGCGACCCGATCGTCGAGAAGTTGCTCATCGACGTGCTCGTCGGCGCCGAAGATCTGTACTCGGCGATCACCGACTGCGGGGCCGGCGGGCTCTCCTCGGCGGTCGGCGAGATGGCCGAAGGCGTCGGCGCCGAGATCGATCTCGACCTGGTGCCGCTCAAGTACGCCGGTCTCGAACCCTGGGAGATCTGGTTGTCCGAGGCACAGGAGCGGATGGTGATCTCCGTCCCACCCGCGAAGCTGGGTGAACTCGCCGATCGGTGTCGGCCGCACGGCGTCGAGATGTCCGACATCGGTCGGTTCACCGGCGACGGTGTCCTCACGGTGCGCAGCGGCGGCACCGACGTGCTGCAGATGACGACCGAGTTCCTGCACGACGGTCGACCGCAGCGTGAGATGGTCGCCGAGATGCCGCAGCCGCGCCGTGGCGAGTACGTCAACCGCGAGGTGTCCGACCACCGCGATGCGCTGCTGCGGTTGCTGTCGCACCGGAACATCGCTTCGAAGTTCCGCACGATCCACCGCTACGACCACGAGATCCTCGGAGCGACCGCCGTTCGGCCGCTCGTGGGCCGTCTGTCCGACGCCCCGGCCGACGGCGTGGTGATCGCCGACCCGACGGAGACCGCCGGCTTCGCGATCGGCATCGGGTTGAACCCGTGGCAGGGTCTGCACGATCCCGAGGCGATGGCGTACGGCGCCGTGGACGAGGCGATGCGCAACGTGGTGGCCGTCGGCGCCGACCCCGACCGGGTCGCACTGCTCGACAACTTCTCGTGGGGCGACCCACTGCGCGCCACGACGCTCGGGGAGCTGGTCGCGGCCGTCGACGGTTGCTGCGCCGCGGCGATGGCCTACCGGGCGCCGTTCGTGTCCGGCAAGGATTCGCTCAACAACGAGTACACGGGTGCCGACGGCCAGCGGCACTCGGTACCCCCGACGCTCGTGATCACCGCGGTCGCCCACGTCCCCGACGCCGACCGTTGCGTCACCCCCGCGCTCGCCCAGGCCGGCAACGTGCTGATCCAGCTCGGGAGCACGAGCCGCGAGTTCGCCGGCAGCCACCTCGACCTGGTGTTCGGCGAGCCGGCGAAGGTCGGCAGCGCTCCCGCCCCCGACCCCGACGCACCCAGCCGGTACC
The DNA here is from genome assembly GCA_033344875.1 of Ilumatobacteraceae bacterium. Classification (NCBI taxonomy): domain Bacteria; kingdom Bacillati; phylum Actinomycetota; class Acidimicrobiia; order Acidimicrobiales; family Ilumatobacteraceae; species Ilumatobacteraceae bacterium. The sequence continues at coordinate 1,089,683 of JAWPMO010000001.1, forward strand.
GCCACCTGCACCAGGCGATCAACAGCGGGCTGGTGCGCGCCTGCCACGACATCAGCGAAGGGGGCTTGGCCGTCACGCTCGCCGAGATGTGCATCGGCGGTCGGCTGGGCGCCGAGATCACCGACCTGCCGCACGACCACCTCGCGGCCAGCCTGTTCGCCGAATCGCAGAGTCGGCTGGTGGTCGAGGTCGCCGAAGACGACGTCGAACGGTTCAGCGACGTCATGCACGAACCGGTCCACGTCCTCGGCCGGGTCATCGTCGAGCAGGAACTGCGTCTGGCCGGCGTCGACCCGATCCCGATCGAGACGTTGGCCGACGCGTTCAACAGGATCTCGTTCCCCGACCCGATCGGAGACGACGCATGACCGCGCCGAACGCGCTCGTGATCGCCGGCCCCGGCACCAACCGCGACCGCGATCTGGCGCTCGCGTTCGAGCTGGCCGGCGCCTCGGCGACCACGGTGCTCGTCGACGAGTTGATCGAACGGCCACAGTTGCTGAAGTCGGCCCAGCTGATCGGGGTCGCCGGCGGCTTCTCGTACGGCGACTCACTCGGGGCCGGACGCATGTTGGCGCTCGATCTGATGACCGGCATCGGTGACGAGATGCGCGACTTCGTGGCCACCGGCCGCCCCGTGATCGGTATCTGCAACGGTTTCCAGGTCCTGACCCGCTCGAAACTGCTGCCCGGTGCGCTCGGTCACAACAGCCACGGACGGTTCGACTGCCGCTGGGTCGTCCTCGAACCACAGCCGAAGTCGCGCTGCGTGTGGACCAAGGGTCTGGATGATCCGATCCACTGTCCGATCGCGCACGGCGAGGGTCGGTACGTCCACCCCGACCCCGATGCGCTCGCCGACGCCGGTCAGGTCGCGATTCGCTATCGCAGCACCAACCCCAACGGATCCGTCGCCGACATCGCCGGCGTGTGCAACGCGACCGGCAACGTGCTGGGTCTGATGCCACACCCCGAGAACTTCGTCATCGGCCGTCAGCACCCACACCATCTGCGCGGCGCCGGCCTCGACAACCTCGGATTGGCACTGTTCCGCAACGGTGTGGCCGCCGCCAAGGAGATGTGATCGTCCGATGCGCACGAGTCTGTTCGACCCGTTCATGGAGATCGACCTCCCGCTGTCCGATCGCCGCGACGGCAAGGTGCGGGCCTCGTGGTCGGTCGGCGAACGGCAACGCCTGATCGTCACGACCGACCGCCTCTCGGCGTTCGACCGGGTGCTCGCCGGGGTCCCGTACAAGGGCCAGGTCCTGAACCAGCTGTCGGCGTGGTGGTTCGAACGCACGGCCGACATCGTGGCGAACCACGTGGTCTCGGTGCCCGACCCCAACGCGCTGCTCGCCGAGTCGGCGCGCCCGTTGCCGGTCGAGGTCGTCGTTCGTGGCCACATCACCGGCGTGACCGATACGTCGCTGTGGGGCATGTACGAGACCGGTGCCCGGTCGATGTACGGCTACGAGCTGCCCGACGGGCTCGTCAAGAACACCCCGCTCCCCCGGCACATCGTGACGCCCACCACCAAGGCCGAAGCGGGCGGCCACGACGAACCGTTGTCGTGCGCCGAGGTCACCGAACGTGGCCTGCTCGACCCCGAGCTGTGGGACCGTGTGGTCGAAGCCGCACTCGCTGTCTTCCGGCGCGGGGTCGAACTCGGTGCGGCCGCCGGGATGATCCTGGCCGACACCAAGTACGAGTTCGGCCTCACCGCCGACGACGAGTTGATCCTGATCGACGAGGTCCACACGCCCGACTCGTCCCGATGGTGGGTCGCCGACTCCTACGAGGCACGGCTCGCCGCGGGCGACGAGCCGGAGAGCCTCGACAAAGAGGTCGTGCGTCGGGCCTTCGCCGCCATCGGCTACAAAGGTGACGGCCCGGTACCCGACGTACCGGGCGAGGTCTGGTCGGCCACCACCGGGCGGTACATCGTCGCCTACGAACGCCTCACCGGCACCACATTCAGCCCCGGCGCCTATCCGGTCGCCGACCGATTGGTCGAGAACCTCACGAAAGCAGGCCTGCTGTGAACGAGACGCCCGTCAGCATCAGCGACGGTCCCAAGGAAGAGTGCGGCGTGATGGGGATCTCGACGCCGCACGGCGACGGCGTGGCGGAGCTGACGTTCTTCGGCCTGTTCGCGCTCCAGCACCGAGGGCAGGAGGCTGCCGGTATCGCCGTGAGCGACGGCCAGCGGGCGAGGGTCCACAAGGACGAAGGCCTCGTGGCCCACGTCTTCACGCCCGAGGCGATGGCGCCGCTGACCGGCTATCACTCGATCGGCCACACCAGGTACTCGACCACGGGCTCGAACGCCCAGCGCAACATCCAGCCGTTCCTCGTCGAGACCATGCACGGCCCGCTCGCCGTTGCGCACAACGGCAACATCGTCAACGCCAGCAGCCTGCGCGAAGAGCTCCTGAACCGTGGGTTCGGGCTCACGGCGACGAGCGACAGCGAGGTCATCGGTCTGATGCTCGCTGCCGCCGGCGGCCGCACCTGGCAGGAGCGCCTCGAGCGCACGTTGCCGGCCTGGAAGGGCGCGTTCTCGCTGGTCATGCTCGCCGCCGACGAGGTCATCGCTGTCCGTGACCCGTGGGGCTTCCGCCCCCTGTCGATCGGACGCCTGCCCCAGGGCGGCCACGCGGTGGCGAGTGAGACATGTGCGCTCCAGACGCTCGGTTGTGTGGAGATCAGCGAGGTCCAGCCGGGCGAGATCATCACGCTGCGAGGGGCGGAGATCGAACGCCACCAGGCGTTGGCGCCGGCGGCCAGGAGCGCACGCTGCACGTTCGAGTTCGTGTACTTCTCCCGGCCCGACTCGGTGTGGGACGGCCAGAACGTGCACCACGTGCGCCAGCGGCTCGGTGTCGAACTCGCCCGCGAGAGCGGCGTCGACGCCGATGTGGTGATCCCGGTGCCCGACTCCTCGATCCCGGCCGCCATCGGCTATTCCGCCGAGAGCGGCATCCCGCACAACGACGGCCTGATCAAGAACCGCTACATCGGCCGCACGTTCATCGAGCCGACCCAGTCGATGCGCGAACGTGGCGTGGCGCTGAAGTTCAACGCCCTGAGCGAGAACCTCGCCGGGAAGCGGGTGCTGATGATCGACGACTCTCTCGTACGCGGCACCACGGCAGGTCCGTTGGTCAAGATGCTGCGCGATGCGGGAGCGACCGAGGTGCACATGCGCATCACGTGCCCACCGATCACGCACGCCTGCCACTTCGGCGTCGACATGGGCCACGACGGTGACCTGATGGCTGCGCAGCGCACCGTCGACGAGATCCGCGATCACATCGGCGCCGACAGCCTGGCCTTCCTGTCGCTCGACGGCATGATGCGCGCGGTCGGCGCCGAGGACGGCTACTGCAACGCCTGCTTCACCGGCGACTACCCGATCGCCGTCGGTGACGCGCAGGCCAAGCTGTCGTTCGAGGGAGCGATCGCCTGATGCGCGTCCTGGTCGTCGGCGGAGGCGGGCGCGAACACGCCATCGCCTGGGCGTGCGAGCAGCACGGGCACACGGTCACCATGGCGAGCGAACTCGGCGAGGTCACGGCCGCCGACGTGGACCTGGTGATCCCCGGACCCGAATCCGCACTGGTCGCCGGCATCGCCGACGAGTGCGCGTTCCGCAAGATCCCGTGCTTCGGACCCACGTCGAAGCAGGCACGGATCGAGTCGTCGAAGGGGTTCAGTCGGCAGCTCGCCGACGGCCTCGGCGTGCCGGGACCGAGCTTCGAACGGTTCGAGGAGAACGACGACCGGGGAGCGATCGCCTGGTGGCGTCAGTTCGGGCGTCCGGTCGTCGTCAAGCTCGACGGGCTCGCAGCCGGCAAGGGCGTCATCGTGCCGACGACCGCCGAGGAGACCGAGGCCGCGATCCGCAGCACCGCACTGCTCGGCCCGTTCGTGCTCGAGGAGCTGTTGACCGGCCCCGAGTGCTCGCTGCTCGCGCTGTGCGACGGGTCCACTGCGGTGGCGCTGCCGATCGCCCAGGACCACAAGCGTGTCGGCGAAGGCGACACCGGCCCCAACACGGGCGGCATGGGCGCGTATGCACCGGCGCCGATCCGCGAGCGGGCCGACGAGCTGCTCGCCACCTTCGTGCAACCGATCCTCGACTACTACGCATCGTCGGGCACGCCGTACGTCGGCGTGCTCTACGCCGGGCTGATGCTGACCGCCGACGGCCCTCGCCTGATCGAGTACAACTGCCGGTTCGGTGATCCCGAGACGCAGGCGGTGCTGCCGCTGCTCGAATCCGACCTGGCCGAGCTGCTCCTCGCCTGCACCGCCGACGGGATCGGCGAGCACGAGCTGACGCTGCGCGACGGCGCGGCGTGCACGGTCGTCGCAGCGGCGCCGGGGTATCCGTCGAGTCCCAACACCGGCAGTTCGATCAAGCTCGACGGGTTCTCGACGACCGAGTGGGCGAACCGCTCCACGATCGAGCCCGACGCGATCCTGTTCCCCGCCGGGGTCACCGGCGGCAAGACCTCGGGTGGCCGGGTCCTCGCCGTGACCGGTGTCGGCGTCGACCTGGCGTCGGCCCGCGCTGCGGCATACCGGGGGATGGACGGTGTGTCGTTCTCGAACATGCACGTGCGTCGCGACATCGGGTGGCGTGCACCGGGCGCGCTGCTCAGGTCGTACGCCGACACCGGCGTCGACATCGACGAGGGGACGCGAGCCGTCGAGCGGATGACCGGGGCGGTCGAACGCACCCTCGGTGACGACGTGCTGCGGGGCGTCGGCAGCTTCGGTGGAGTCATGTCGGCCAGGCGGATCCTCGAGATGACCGATCCGGTCCTCGTCGCATCGGCCGACGGCGTCGGCACCAAGGTCGAGCTCGCTGCCCGGCTGGGCAAGGTCCGCGGCGTCGGTATGGACATCGTGAACCACTGCATCGACGACGTGCTCGTGCAGTCGGCGAAGCCCCTGTTCTTCCTCGACTACATCGCCGCCAGCACGCTCGACGCCGATCTCGTCGCCGACGTGGTGACCGGCATGGCCGAGGCGTGCGAGGCATCCGGATGTGTGCTGCTCGGCGGGGAGACCGCCGAGATGCCCGGCGTGTACACGGCCGGTTCGTTCGACGTGGCCGGCACGCTGGTGGGCATCGCCGAGCGGGGCGAACTCCTTCCACGCGACGACGTGGCACCCGGCGACGTGCTGATCGGTGTGGCGTCGAGCGGACCGCACACCAACGGGTTCTCGTTCCTGCGCAAGCTCTTCGACTGGGTCCCGATGGACGCCACCCCGCCAGGCTTCGATCGCACGTTGGGCGACGCCCTGCTCGAGCCGCATCGTTCGTACCTGCCGGTGCTCGAACACGCGCTCGCGAGCGGGCGCGTCAAGGCGCTCGCCCACATCACCGGCGGTGGGCTGCCCGAGAACCTCCCGCGCGTCCTGCCCGATGGCGTCGACGCGGAGATCTCACTCGGTTCGTGGCCGCGTGGGCCGCTGTTCGAGCTGATCGCCGAGTTGGCGATCGGCGTCGACACGCACGAGTTGCACCGGATGCTCAACATGGGCATCGGCATGGTCGTGGTGTGCTCGCCCGACGACGCCGATGAGGTGCAGGCGAGCATCGGCGAGGAGACCTGGGTGATCGGTGCGCTGGTCGGCAGCGAGGCCGGGAGTCGAACGGTCCACCTCGTCTGAACTCCTGCCGGCGTCCGGCAGCCTGACATATTCCTTGACAGGAATATGTCGGGTCGTTACGTTGGGTTCATGGTCGCTGCGACGTTCGTTGCCCTCGGTGAGCCGAGCCGGTTTCGCATCGTCGAGTTGCTCCGGACCGGCCCGTCGTCGGTCGGCGAAATCGCCGAGGCGCTCGGGATCCGCCAACCGCAAGTGTCCAAGCACCTGCGTGCGCTCAGCGATGCCGGCGTCGTGGCGGTCGATGCGATCGCCCGCCGGCGGATCTACCGGTTGGAGGCCCAGGCATTCGAGGAGATCGCCGACTGGGTGGGCTCGTTCGAACGACTGTGGGAGACGCGCCTCGACTCGCTCGGTCATTTCCTCGAATCGATCGACACGGAAGGAGCACGACATGGCCGACAAGAAGCCTGACGGCGACGAGGTGCGCGACAAGATCGCCGGGCTCCCGGCGTTCCGCGACGTCGCCGAGCGGTTGCACGAGATCATCATGGAAGCAGCCCCCGATCTGAAGCCGCGACTCTGGTACGGGATGCCCGGGTACGCACCGGCCAAGAGCAAGCCGGTCGTCTGCTTCTTCCGGGTCGACGACGACCAGTACGTCACCTTCGGACTGACCGAGAAGGCCACGCTCGTCGCCGACGAGGGCGGCCCCGAGCATCTCCTGCCGTCGGCGTGGTTCCTCACCGGGCTCGACGCCGCCACCGAGCAACGAATCGCCTCCATCGTCGAGACCGCGGCGAGCTGAAGGGACACCATGATCACCAACCTGTTGCGACGCAAGAAGGACCTCCACTTCGAACGGTCGTACGCCGCATCCATCGACGCCGTCTGGCAGGCGTGGACTCGTCCGGAGATGCTCCGCGAGTGGTGGGGCCCGGAGAAGACGACGATCGCGGAGTGCGAGATCGACCTGACCATCGGCGGCGAGATCCGTGTCGTCACCGAGGCCGGCGAGGCGATGGGCAAGTACCAGGGCACGCGCTGGCCGATGGTCGGCACGTTCTCCACGATCGACGAGCCGAACCGCCTGATCTACGACGCCCGTTCGTGGACGGAGGGCGACGAGGACACCACGACGATCCGCCACCGCAACGACGTGACGCTGGTCGAGGCCGGCGGCACGACCACGGTGACACTGCACGTCGAGATCACCGAGATCGGCCCGAAGGCCAAGATGGCGGCGTTCGGCATGAAGTGGGGCTACAAGCAGCAGCTCGACCATCTCGAGGGCTTCCTGCGCTCGACGAGCTGACCGGCTGCGTCCGTCGGCCATGCCGGCTGCCAGACTGCCGGCATGGCCGAGAGCTTCATCAACCCGTCCGCCGACAACATCGCTGCGCTGCGCGAACTCGGCCTCGATGGCCCGGTCGTGATGGTGAACATGCTGCGATTCCGCCCCGACGGCGGCGCCGCGCAGTACGAGCGCTACGCCGCCGCGGCCACACCGTTCCTCGCGAAGGCCGGCGCCACGCTGCGATACCTGGGCGACGGCATGGCGACCGTGATCGGGGCCGACCACTGGGACGAGGTGCTGCTGGTCGAGTACCCCGACATCCAGGCGTTCTTCAACATGACCTCCGACCCGGAGTATCCGTCGGACCTCCGTGCCGAGGGGCTGCTCGACTCACGTCTCTACTGCACGCAGCAGCGCCGCTCGTCGTAGCGGTCGAGCCCTGTGGGGACCACCAGTTCGGCCGGTCGGATCGGCGAGATTGAACAGTCGGACTGCGTCGGCCATCCGGCGGAGCGCATCGATCGTCAACGAAGTGACGGTGGGCGCTGCGCGTTCGCAGACGGATCCTCACCGAGATGCTGGGCGAGCAGCGGCGAATTCGTGAATCGATCGCGGGTCCGGTACCACCCTCCGGCGGCCAACGTGCCCCCGTCGGCGACCATCGATCGTCCAACCACGAAGTCACCCAACTCGCTCACCAGGAACAGCACGATGCCGGCGATGTCGCGACCCTCGCCGTATCGCCCCGCCGGCACCCAGATGGGGATGTGCTCGTCGTACTCGTCGCCGATGTCGTAGAACCCGACCTGATAGGCACGCGTCTTGTCGACCGCGATGGCGTTCACGTTGATCCCCGATCGGGCGACGTCGATCGCCAGGCTCTTCGTGAATCCGTCGATCGCCGCCTTGAACGCTGCGTAGACCGAGAAGTTCGGCGCAGCACGCATGCCTTCGACCGACGAGAAGTTGACGATCCGACCCCAACCCCGCTCCATCATTCCCGGCAGCACTGCTCGGCACGCCTCGAACACGTGCAGCACGTTGGCGCGGTAGAGCCGATCCCAGTCCGTTGGCGTCGACTCCACGAACCGTCCGGAGACCCCGCAGTGGTCGCCGAGCGCATTCACCAACACCTCGATCGACCCGAGTTCTGTCATCGCCGTGTCGACCGCCTCGGTGATGGCCCCCTCGGCGGTCGCGTCACAAACGATCGGCACCGCTCGTCCACCGACCGCTTCGACGGCGTCGACCACCGCTGACAGGCGCGGCTCGTCATTGTCGAGCAGTGCAACGGCTACGCCGCGTTCAGCGAGCGCGACCGCCGTGCTACTGGCGATTGCACCGCCACCACCGGTGATCATCGCGGTGCGACCCCGGACGCTGAGGTCGATGCCCTGTGCGTCGGAGGGATTGAAGCTGTCGGCCCGGGCGCTCATCGTCCGACGACCCCGCGGGAGGCGGCGACGACATGCACCAGAACCTCGGTGGGCTCGGAAACTGTCCTGTTCCGGTCGGTACCTGCCTCGTCGGCCGCCCGGGCCGACTCCACGAACCCGAACCATGAACCGGGCTGCATCACCGCATCATCAGTCAGCTGGAACGACACGGTTGGCGAGCGCAGCGACCCTACGGTCGCTCCCCCAGGTCTCGGCATGACAGGATCGGCATGTACCGATCATAGAGAACATGATCGTCGGCGGTACGACCGGACATGAAGCCGTTGCCACCGTCGAGACGCCCGAAACGCGGTGACAGCGTGGTTGACGCGGTGCCGAGGTCGGCGGGCACGACGGATCGGTCACCATGGGTCAATCGAGCGAGTCCATGCGGATGCGGGTGAGTCTCAGCACCCGGATCCGCCACGTGCCGTCGTCACACCGCTGATACTCCTCATGGTAGAAGCCGTAGCCCCGCCACCCCCGATCGCCGATCGCTCCGGTCACGTAGTCGGACATCGCCCAGACGCCGGTAGCGGTCCGGTCGCCGGTGATCTCGAGGTCGGGAGTGTGGCTGTGATGAACGGTGAGAGCACCAGCGAAACGCTCTGCGACCCGGTGGACGAACTCCTCACGACCCGTGGTCGTCGGGTCCGTTGCGGGTGGCCCGGTGAGAGAATCCGCATAGTACCTCATGTCCGCCGTCAGGAGATCGCGGAGCCCATCCCACTCCTTGCAGTCCACGAACCGGCCGTACCGGGCCTTGAGACGATGGAGAGAGTTGAAGTCGTCGAATTCGAGTGTCATGGCTCCTCGTTCGCAGCTCGCTGCGATGCAGCATGTAGAATTATCCGATCATTATGATGATCCGATCTTTCAGACAGTAGAGCAGCGTTCGCCGCCGTTGTCGACCCTGGAAGGCCAAGTGGCACGGTTCGCAACGACACCGGCCGGAGAACACCACCATGGAATCGCAACCGACTACCGATCATCATCCCGACGGCCACTACGACGTCATCGTGGTGGGTGCGGGATTCGCGGGGTTGTACATGCTGCACCGATGCCGCCAGGCTGGACTACGCACCGTCGTCATCGAGGCGGGCGGCGGCCCCGGGGGCACGTGGTACTGGAACCGGTATCCGGGAGCGCGATGTGACGTCGACAGCCTCGACTACTGCTACGGATTCGATCCCGATCTGCTACAGGAGTGGGAGTGGTCCGAGCGGTTCGCGACCCAACCAGAGATCCTGCGATACATCGAGCACGTCGTCGAGCGTTTCGACCTCGGTCGCAACATCGTCTTCGACACGCGCGTCAGTGCACTCGAGTTCGATGAAGCTTCGTCGACGTGGCACGTCACGACGAGTCATGGCTCCCGTCCCACCTCGCGTTTCTGTGTCATGGCGACCGGGAGCCTCTCCCACTCGAACACGCCCGACTTCCCGGGGTTTCGAGCCTTTGCTGGATCCGTCCATCACACCGGACGATGGCCGCAGGATCCAGTCGATTTTTCCGGCAAGCGGGTCGGCGTCATCGGCACCGGGTCATCGGGTATTCAAGCAATCCCCGAGATCGCCGAGACAGCGGAACACCTGTACGTCTTCCAACGCACACCGAACTTCACCATTCCGGCGCGCAATGCCCCACTCGACCCGGACTTCGTCGACGAGCGGAAGCGGAACTACGCCGACTACAAGCGTGCAGCGATGCGAACGCGGGCGGGCTACATTCCACAGATTCCCCCTGCGGGGCCCTCTGCAGCCGCAGATGACGAGGAGCGGCGCACACGAGAACTCGAACTGCGCTGGCAGCACGGCGGAAACCTGCTCGTCTGGTCGTACGAGGATCTTCTGCGCAACAGCGAGTCGAACGACCTCGTCGCCGACTTCGTACGATCCAAGATCGCAGAGATCGTCGACTCACCCGAGACAGCCGCACTGCTCACACCGACGGATCATCACATCGCGACGAAGCGCATCTGCGTCGATACCGACTACTACGCCACCTTCAACCGACCCGATGTCACGCTGGTCGATCTTCGATCCGACCCGATCGCGACCTTCACCCAATATGGACTCGTTACCGAGCAGCAGGCCTATCACCTCGACATGATCGTGCTGGCGACCGGCTACGACGCGATGACGGGTGCGCTGATGAACATTCCAACGATCGGCCGAAACGGAACCACCATCCAATCAGCATGGGCGGATGGACCAGCGACCTATCTCGGCCTCGGTATTCACGGGTTGCCCAACTACTTCGTCGTCGCCGGTCCGGGAAGCCCATCCGTCCGAGCGAACATGGTCGCAGCGATCGAACAACACGTGGACTGGATCACGAGGTGCATCGCGTACCTCGATGAGTACGGGTTCAAGACCATCGAGGCAACCGCCGAGGCGCAGGAGAAGTGGGTCGACCACGTCGCAGCGCTCGCCGACGACACCCTCTTTGCCACGACACGGTCGTGGTACTCGGGATCGAACATCGAGGGAAAGCCGAATGTGTTCGCTCCCTACCTCGGCGGCCTGGACGTCTATGGGGACGAAATCGACGCTGCCGCCGGCGCTGGTTACAGCGGCTTCTCCCTCGAGCGCTGACACACGCGGCCGGGGTTGCACCGCGGACCACGGGGGCGACCAACACGGCGCGATCCGCGCTGCCACAGGCGTTGACGACGCCGACACGGTCGTCGGAGGCTACGCCGCTCGTCGGCCGACCGAGACCTCGTCGTCCTCGAACAGGGGACGCCTGACGGGCCTCAGGCCTGCGGGGCGATCAGGGCCTTCTCGCCGGTGGCGACCTTGCTGTAGCGCTTGACCATCTCGGGGTCGACCGCTTCGCGGAGGGTGACCTTCATGCCGTAGTCGCTGGCGAACGTCGTGGTGATCTCGTCGGCCACGCGCTGCCGCAGACGGTCGGCGCCCTCCTGGCCGAGTTGCACGAGGAACGGGATGAGCAGCCAGCCGCCGACGCTCCACCTCGCGCCGAAGTCGCGGTTGAGGGTGGTCGGGCGACGATCGAGCCCGCCGTAGATGTAGACCTGCTTGTGCACGTTCGAGCCGTATCGACTGAACTCGCCACCGGCACTGGCGACCTGCTCCATCGACGACAGGATGATGCCCGCCATCTCGCCGCCGCCGATCGCATCGAATGCGATGGTCGCGCCGGTTGCGCTCAGTGCCGCGATGAGATCGTCACGGAAGGATTCGCTGCTCGAATCGACGACGTGCTCGGCGCCGGCCGCATGGAGGAGTTCGACCTGCTCCGGCTTGCGCACGATGTTGACGAGGCCGATGCCGTCGGCGAGGCAGATGCGGTTGAGCATCTGACCGAGGTTGGAGGCCCCGACCGTGTGCACGAGCGCCGTGTGCCCTTCGGCCCGCATCGTCTCGACCATGCCGAGCGCGGTCAGCGGGTTGACGAAGCAGGCGGCAGCCTGTTCTCCCGTGGTGCCGTCGTGCATCGGCAGGCAGGTCGCGGCCTCGATGGTCCGGTAGGTCGCATACGTGTTGCGTGACAGGAAACCGACCACCTTGCCCAGGAGCGCCTGGGCCGCGTCGGAGGAGCCGGCGGCGACGACGGTGCCGCCGCCTTCGTTCCCGACGTACATCGCCTGACCGAGCCGGGCCTGCTGCGCCTGGAAGACGGCGTCGGGCAAGGGCGCCGAGACGGCCGGGAGCTCGTCGGTGCCGGCGGACTCGGCGGCGCCGAGGTCGGCACCGGCGAAGAGCATCCCGAGGTCGGACGGGTTGATCGGCGAGGCCTCGATCCGCACGACGACTTCGTCGGGGCCGGGCTCGGCGATGTCGAACTCGCGCATCGCCAAGGTGACGCGCCCGTCATCGGAGACGGTCGATCGGAGTTCGTGGCCGGTGGCGGGGAGGGAGGTGTCATTCATGTGGCCATCTTCCCCGATCGACCGGACGTCCGGGCAACCGAACATCACGTTTCCGAACAGCTCGATCAGGAGGCGGCTCCGGGGATCACCTCGCCGTGTGAGGCCCTGTCCTGCGGGTCGGCGACTCGCACTATGGTCTCTGCTCATGAAATTCCGGATGGTCAGTTTGGTCGTTGGTGCGTTCGTGTTCGCCGGTGGAACGGCCACTTCACCTGTGGCCGAAGCGATCGTCGCTCCGTCGGGTCGGGTGTGTTTCTCGGTGGCCGGGTCACCGGGCGACGCCGCGATCGTGAACCTGACACCGGTCCAGGCCTCCGGGCCCGGGTTCGGTCTCTTGGTCTCATCCGACATCACGAATCCACCCGCCGGATCGAACGTCAACTTCACCGGTCCGGCATCGGTCGACCCGAACGTCGCCGTCGGCGTGATTGGCGACGACGGAGAAGTGTGCTTCGTCAACTCCGACCTCTCCTCGGTCGATCTCGTCGCCGACCACCTGGGCACGATCGACGGCGACGCGTACACACCCGCCAAGACCGACGGCACACCCGCCCGCAAAGTCGACACCCGCGACAGTGTCGGAGGCAACCGCATGGCTCCGTCGGGTCGGGTCTGTTTCTCGGTGGCCGGGTCACCGGGCGACGCCGCGATCGTGAACCTGACACCGGTCCAGGCCTCCGGGCCCGGGTTCGGCCTCTTGGTCTCATCCGACATCACGAATCCACCCGCCGGATCGAACGTCAACTTCACCGGTCCGGCATCGGTCGACCCGAACGTCGCCGTCGGCGTGATCGGCGACGACGGAGAAGTGTGCTTCATCAACTCCGACCTCTCCTCGGTCGATCTCGTCGCCGACCACCTGGGCACGATCGACGGCGACGCGTACACACCCGCCAAGACCGACGGCACACCCGCCCGCAAAGTCGACACCCGCGACAGTGTCGGAGGCAACCGCATGGCTCCGTCGGGTCGGGTCTGTTTCTCGGTGGCCGGGTCACCGGGCGACGCCGCGATCGTGAACCTGACACCGGTCCAGGCCTCCGGGCCCGGGTTCGGCCTCTTGGTCTCATCCGACATCACGAATCCACCCGCCGGATCGAACGTCAACTTCACCGGTCCGGCATCGGTCGACCCGAACGTCGCCGTCGGCGTGATCGGCGACGACGGAGAAGTGTGCTTCATCAACTCCGACCTCTCCTCGGTCGATCTCGTCGCCGACCACCTGGGCACGATCGACGGCGACGCGTACACACCCGCCAAGACCGACGGCACACCCGCCCGCAAAGTCGACACCCGCAACGACCCCGTGCCCGCGGCGTTGTTCGAAGCAGGCAACACGGGTCGCAACCCGGCGGTCGTCGTAGCCGCCAACGGCAACCCGGTGATCGGCTTCTTCGACTACACCAACGGCATCCAGCTGAAGGTCACGACGTGCAACGATCCCGCCTGCTCGTCGGCCGGTGTCAGCATCGTTGATGCGATCGACCGCATTCCCGGATCCCTGTCGATGGCCCTCGGGGCCACGGGCAATCCTGTCCTCACGTACGACTACAGCGGGGGCCCGGTCTTCGCGGGTTCACCGCCGGTCGGGTTCAGGATCGCGGTGTGCAACAACCCGGCCTGCTCGGCGGCGACCATCACCACCCTCGACGAGGTGTCCGGAGCGGGTTATGGCCCCTCGGTCGCGATCGGAGCCGACGGGAATCCGGTGGTCGGTTACGTCGACGGTGTCAACGACGAGGTCAAGGTTGCCGCCTGCAGCAATCCGGCCTGTACCGCCAGTTCCATCTCCACGATCGACGACACCGGGTTCATCGGTTCGTCGAGCGCGTCGATTGCGATCGGCGCCGATGACAACCCCGTCGTGAGCTATGCGAGGGGGAACCGACTCAAGGTCACCTCGTGCACCAACTCGACGTGCTCGGCATCGACCGGCGCCGTCGTCGACTCCGACCCGGTGATCGGTGGGGTGCTCTCGACATCGATCGCGGTGGGCACCAACGGCAAGCCCGTCGTGGCGTATGTCGACGCGACCAACGATCGCCTCGTGGTGGCGGCCTGTGATGACTCGATGTGCACCACGGCCACCGACACGATTCTCGACGACGGGGCATCGCTGTTCGACGCCGACATCGTGATCGGTGCCGGTGGGCTGCCGGTGATCGGCTACGTCATGGACCTGCAAGCGAGAGTTGCGGCATGCGACGACGTCACGTGTTCCGCCGCAGCACTGACGACCCTCGACGCCGACGGTCGGATGTTCCACCCGGACATCGCCATCGGGGCCACAGGGAACCCGGTGATGGTGTACCACGAGAATCGGAACGCGGACCTTCGGTTCGTGGGGTGCGCCAGCTCCACGTGCAAATAGGTCAGCGGCGTCGCAGTCGCGATCGGCCCTCCGTGTCGCTGTTTCGGGTCATCGAGCCCCCGGAGCGCGACACGGCGCTTCGAGACGATCTCCACATCTGGTGACGGCCCGAGCATCCGATTCGGCCGGAACGCCGAAACTTTTCGTTCAGGCGCGCCGCTCACCCGACGCTCGCGTCTACGTTCGTCACATGGAAGCGTTGCGCACCCCCGACACACGGGTGGTGGTGCTCGCTTCGGGGAACGGGTCCAACCTCCAGGCGATCCTCGACGCCTGCGCGACCGGCACGCTGCACGGCCGGGCCACGGTCGTGGCGGTCGTCTCGGACCAATCGAGTGCCTACGCGCTGCAGCGGGCAGCGACCGCCGGCGTCCCGTCCGTCCACATCGGCCGCCACGAGGGCGAGGCCCGCGCCGACTACGACGCTCGGCTCGCCGACATCGTCGCCGGGTTCGAGCCGGACGTCGTCGTACTCGCCGGATGGATGCGGATCCTCACCACCAGCTTCCTCGGCTGGTTCCCTGATCGTGTCGTCAATCTCCACCCGGCCCGACCCGGCGAGCTCCCCGGCACCCATGCGATCGAGCGCGCCTGGCACGAGGCGCTCGCCGGCGAACGCGACACCACGGGCGTGATGGTCCACCTCGTCCCCGACGAGGGCGTCGACGACGGCCCCGTCCTCGCGACCGAAGACGTGCCGATCCACCCCGACGACACCCTCGAGACGCTCGAGGCACGCATCCACACCGTCGAGCATCGACTGCTCGTCGACACCATCGCCCACCTCTGCGACCAGCGCACGACCCACAGCACGGAGATCCACGCATGAGCCACGTCAACGACGGCCTGTTCGACCGCTACGAAGCACTCACCTTCGACGACGTCGTCGTCATCCCCGGCTACTCCGAGACGCTCCCTAACGCGGTCGACACGACCGCGGTGTTCGCCCGCGACATCGAATTGTCCGTGCCGCTCGTGTCCGCCGCCATGGACAAGGTCACCGAGGGTCGCATGGCGATCGCGATGGCCCGCCACGGCGGGATCGGCGTGATCCACCGCAACATGTCGATCGACGACCAAGCCGCCGAGGTCCAGAAGGTCAAGCGCAGCCAGAGCGGGATGATCTCCGACCCCGTCACCCTCACCAAGGACTCGAAGCTGTTCGAGGCCGAGGAACTGATGAACCGCTTCAAGTTCTCCGGCGTGCCGATCACGAACGCCTCGGGCGAACTCGTGGGCATCCTCACCAACCGTGACATCCGCTTCTGCGAGGGCAGCGACTACGAACGCCCGATCAGCGAGTTCATGACCAGCGAGAACCTGGTCACCGCGAAGGTCGGCACGTCGCTCGACGAGGCGAAGCTCCTGCTCCAGCAGTACCGCATCGAGAAGCTCCCGCTGGTCGACGACCACGGCAAGCTCGCCGGGCTGATCACCGTCAAAGACATCCAGAAGCGGCTCGACTACCCCAACGCTTCCCGCGACGACCGAGGTCGCCTGCGTGCTGCCGCCGCGTGCGGTGTCGGCGACGACGTCGAGGATCGTGTCGAGGCGCTGGTCGCGATGGGTGTCGACGCGGTGGCGATCGACACGGCACACGGCCACTCCGCCGGTGTCGTCAAGACGATCGAGCGGATCAAGGCCTCGTGGCCCGAGCTCGCCGTCACGGCGGGCAACGTCGTCACTGCCGAGGGCGTCGAAGCACTCGCCAAGGCGGGCGCCGATGCCGTCAAGGTCGGCGTCGGCGCCGGATCGATCTGCACCACCCGGATCATCTCCGGTGCCGGCATGCCGCAGCTGTCGGCAATCTACGAGACCGCCAAGAAGGCCCGTTCGATCGGCGTCCCGATCATCGGTGACGGCGGCATCACGTACTCCGGCGACGTCGTGAAGGCGATCGCCGCCGGCTCGTCGACCGTGATGCTCGGCTCGCTCCTGGCCGGCACCGAGGAGAGCCCCGGCGAGACCGAACTGTTCGAGGGCCGCCGCTTCAAGAGCTACCGGGGGATGGGGTCGATGGGCGCCATGCAGGGCCTCGGCGCCGACCGCTACGCCACGGCGCAGTCGTCGGTCGCGGCGACCAGCCGCAAGCTCGTGCCCGAGGGCATCGAGGGTCGCGTGCCCTACTCCGGCCCGCTCGGCGACACGATCTACCAACTCGTCGGTGGTCTCCGCTCGGGCATGGGCTACGCCGGCGCCGCCGACCTCGAGGCGCTCCGCACGGGTGCCCGTTTCATGCGGGTCACCACCGCCGGGCGTGAAGAGAGCCACCCGCACGACGTGACGATCACCAAGGAAGCGCCGAACTACCAGCGCAGCTGATCGGGGTCACGTGTCGGTGCCCCCCATTTGACCCCACCTCGGCCGTAGCCTCCGCTGGTGATGTTCGAGAGACGACTCCCGCGCGCTGTGATGGCGTACGTCGTCGCACTGGTCACGGCGGGCCGTTGGTGGTTCGCGATGGACCGCAACATCTTCCACGTCTCCCCCGACGAACCGGCCCAGCTCGCCGTCGCCAGGTGGCTGTCGGGGCGCACCCACTGGAACATGTTCGACCACGCCACGTGGCAGCCGGCACTGGCGATCCTGATCACGCCGGCCTACTGGGTCACCGACAACGGCACCCACGTGGTGCGCTACGCCTTGTTCGTCAACTGTCTGCTCGGCGGTGTCGCCGCCGCGCTGCTGGCCGTGCTCGTGTACCGCGTCACCGACATCGGCGTGTGGGGATCGGCCGTGATCGCGGTCCTCGTCGGCGTCGCTCCGGCGTCGCTGTCGGCCTCGTCGTTCGTGTGGGCCGAGTCGCTGGTGTCGCTCATGTTCCTGGCCACCATCCTCGCCCTCCTGCGCTACTACGACATCTCCACCTTCGCCGCCGGAGCCGTTGCGGTCGCCGCTGCCGTGGGTGGCTACGCCGTGCACTCGCGCCTGCTGCCGTTGGTCGGCACGACACTCCTCGTCACGGTCGGCCGCGAGCTCTGGAGGCACCGCTGGGTTCGCGGCGCCGGATTGCTCGCCGTCGCCGGCGGCTTGTTCGCCATCACGTCGGCGTGGAAGCACTGGGTGCTCACGCAGGTCTGGGAGGATCCCGCCAACCAGAACACGGTCGGCGCCGTGTGGTCGCGGGCCCAACATCCGATCGAGGTGCTCGACTCGATCCTCGGTCAGGCCTGGTACCAGATGGCGGCGACGTTCGGCCTGGCCGCGATCGGCGCCGCGATCATCGCCGCCGCGTGCGTCCGGGCGGGACGCATCCCCACGGTCGCCGCCCGCGTGATCACGATCACGACGGTGCCGCTGCTCCTGCTCTCCGCGATCTTCATGTCCGATCGTCCCCGGGCCGACCAGTTCATCTACGGCCGGTACAACGACGCCGTGATGTGGCCGATCATCGCCGTGGGCATGGCCTGGCTCGCGAACCGGTTCCGACTCGGGCTCGGCCGCAACGACCGCCGGCTCGCCGTGGGCACCGTCGTCGCGATGCTCGTCTCCGGTTGGGGCGTCGACCGGTTGCACGGCGACTTCATCGAGGAGCGCTACGGCGTCCGCGGCATGATCGCCGGGTTGCTGGCGTACGTCGACGGCAGCGACACGTTGCACATCTGGCAGGTCACGCTGATCACGACCGGGCTGACCGCGCTGATGCTGACGTTCGTGGTGATCGCCGACTGGACCGGGCCCGGCCGTTCCGGTGTCGTCGCCGTCGCCTCGGTGTTGGCGATCGTGCTCGGCGTCGTCGGGGTCCAACGCACGAAGGACGTCGCCGACCTGCGGCTCAACGGGTGGGAGGCATCCAGTCCCGTGACGGAGGTCGACGACATCGTCCCCGCCGGCGTGCCGCTCGCGGTGCGCACGATCCCGACCTCACAGGACCCGATCGTCAGCTGGACCACCCAGCGCCAGCGCTACCAGGTGTACCAGTTCCATCTCTCCGATCGGATCGTGCTCCGCGACCGCGGGCTCGACGACGACATCGGTCCGTACGTGTTCGCACCACTCGGCACGGACGACCTCGTCGATGCCGGCGCCGAACTGCTGTGGACCGACCCAAGCGTCCGGATCGGCCTGTGGCGAGAGCCCGACCGCTGATCTGACAGCATCCGGGGGTGAGTCGCTACGAGCACCCCTACCCGTCGCCGGACATCCTGGAGCGCCATCCGTTCGTCCCGCTCGAGTTCGAGCGGCGTCCCGAGCACGAGATGAGGGCCCGCGCCACCGAGTTCCACGACGAGCTCGATCGACGCCGCTCGGTGCGGATGCTCTCCGACGAGCCGGTGCCGATCGATCTGATCGAACAGGCGATCCGCACCGCGAGCACGGCACCGTCGGGGGCTCACCATCAACCGTGGCGGTTCGTGGTCACCGGAGACCCGGCGATCAAGGAGCAGATCAGGGCTGCTGCCGAGGCCGAGGAACGTACCAACTACGAAGACGGCCGCATCAACGACGAGTGGCGCCGCGAACTCGAGCCGCTCGGGACCGACTGGCACAAGGAGTTCCTCGAGATCGCCCCGTGGATCGTCGTGCTGTTCGAGGAGCGCTACGGCCTCGCCGACACCGGCGAGCGGCGCCACCACTACTACGTGAAGGAGTCGTGCGGTATCGCGGCCGGCATGTTCATCACGGCACTCCACCACATGGGGCTCGCCACGCTGACGCACACCCCGAGCCCGATGGCGTTCCTCACGAAGGTGCTGGGGCGGCCCGTCAACGAACGGCCGTTCGTGCTGTTCCCGGTCGGCTACCCCGAAGCGGGGTGCCTCGTGCCCGACCTCGCCCGCAAGCCGCTCGACCAGGTCATGACCCTGGTCGGCGAACTCCCCTGATCGGACGCACGCCGGCCGTCAGGCCAGCTTTTCGACGAACGCTTCGAGTTGCCGCAGGTTGCGGCACTCGTACACACCGTCGGTGTGCGCGCCGTAATCGCCGACGATCGAGTCGCCGGTGTTCCAGTACGACTTCGGTTCGGGGTTGAGCCAGTACACGTGGCGAGCCTTGTGCTGGATCTCCTTGACGACCCACGAGGCGCTCGCGTGGTAGTTGTTGCGGGCGTCGCCCAGCAGGAGCACGGTCGTCTTGGGCCCCACGTCCTTGCCGTAGCGCTCCCAGAACACCTCGAAGGCATGGCCGTAGTCGGAGTGGCCGTCGACCCAGACGACGTCGGCTTCGGTGTTGACCCGGTGGATCGCCGCCTGGATGTCGTCGGTCTGACGGAAGTAGTCGGTGACCTCGTCGATCCCGTCGATGAACACGAACGACCGCACCTTGGAGAACTGTCCGGAGATGGCGTACACCAGCATCAACGTGAAGCGGGCGAACGCCGCCACCGACCCGGAGATGTCGGCCACGACCATCAGCTCGGGCTTGGCCGGTCGCGGGTACTTGAACTTGGGCTCGGCCGGGACGCCGCCGTAGCTGAGCGAGTGGCGGACCGTGTTGCGGAAGTCGAGCGGACCCTTGCGGCCGTGCTTGCGCTTGCGGGCCAGGCGGGCGGCCAGCTTGCGCGTGAGCGGCTGCAGCGCCTTCTTGAGCGACTGCATCTCGTCGCGTGACGCATGCATGAACTCGACGTCTTCGGGCAGCGGCTTGCGGAGTGTCTTGGCCATCGCCTCGACACCGCGGTCGGCGACGAGCCGACGCCTGATCTCGGCCTCGATCTCCTTCTTGAACTCGTCGATCCGGTGTTCGAACTCGTCGCGCTCGAGCCGCTCTTCGAGGTGCGTCAGCTCGCCGCCGTCGGCGTCCTGGGCCGACTGGTCCATGAGCTGTTCGAGCATGCCGTCGAGATCGAGGTTCCGCAGGGTGCGGTACAGGTAGTACGTGCCGCCGACCGGGCGACCCGGCTCCATCCCGGCGAAGCGTTTGACGGCCTGTTTGGCCATCGCCCGCATCATCGCCTGGTCGCCGTTGAGGAGCGCCTGCATGAGCATCTGGGCGATCTCCTCGGGCGTGAGCGCGTCCATCGCTCCCCCGCCCTCGGTGCCCTCGCCCTGCTGATCGGCCTCCTGCATCTCGCGCCACAGGTCGTCGATCGCGCTCTCGTCGCCTTCGGCGAGCCGGTACTCGGGTCCGCGCAGCGAGAAGTACACCTCGAACACGGTCTCGAACGCACGCCAGTGGGCGTTGTTCTTGATCAGGGTCGCGCCGAGGGCGTACTTGAACGCATCACGATCCTCGATCGGGATGAACTGCACCGCCTCCATCGCGTCGAGGTTCTCCGTGAGGCTCACGGGCAACCCGGCGTTGCGCAGCTCGACGACGAACCCGTTGAGCAGGTCGACCATCGACTTCGGCTGGCTGCCGGACAGCGGCTTCGTGTCGCTCATGACTCTTCGACCGTGAGCTCCTTGGTGGCCTTCGCGATGTCGGTCTGGTACTTGAGGAGGATGTGGAGCGTCTCCTTGGCGACCTGCTCGTCGATCGTGTCGATGTTGAGCAGCAGCAGGGTCCGGGTCCAGTCGATGGTCTCCGAGACGCTCGGCGCCTTCTTGAGATCGAGCTGTCGGATCGAGCGGACGATGCGGCTGACCTGGTCGGCGAGGTGCTCGGTCACTCCGGGGACCTTGGTGAGCACGATCTCCTTCTCGCGCTCCATCGTCGGATAGTCGACGTGGAGGTACAGGCATCGCCGCTTGAGCGCCTCGGAGAGCTCACGGGTGTTGTTCGAGGTCAGGAACACCAGCGGGATCTGCTTGGCCTCGATCGTGCCGAGCTCGGGAATCGAGACCTGGTAGTCGGAGAGGATCTCGAGCAGCAGCGCTTCGGTCTCGACCTCGACGCGGTCGACCTCGTCGATGAGGAGCACCACGGGGTCGTCGGCGCTGATCGCCTCGAGCAGCGGCCGGGTCAGGAGGAAGTCGTCGGAGAAGATGTCGTCGTGGACGTCGGACCACGAGTCGGAGCTCTTGTCGGCCTGGATGCGGAGGAGCTGCTTCTTGTAGTTCCACTCGTACAGCGCACGGCTCTCGTCGAGCCCCTCGTAGCACTGGAGTCGAATCAGACGGGAGCCGGTCATCTCGGCGACCGACTTGGCGAGCTGCGTCTTGCCGGTGCCGGCAGGACCTTCGACCAGGACCGGCTTGCCGAGGCGGTCGGCGAGGAACGCGACGCCCGAGATACCGTCATCAGCCAGGTAGTTGACGTCCTTGAGGCCCTCGCGGACCTGCTGGACGCTCTCGAAACGGTTCGCGACCTCTGCTGCCATGCCGAAGACGCTACAACCCATCTTGACCCGACGGTCAATCGGAATCGACGCGGAGCCGTGCGCCCCCTGGCACCCGCGACGACGGTGCATACTGGAGTCATGAGCGACGAGCCCACCACGCCGGCCGATCCCGACGACGCTGATCACGACGAGGGCATCGTCCAGCCCGTCGGCAGCCCCGAACACGCGACCGCTGAGCAGATCGAGGCGTACGACCTCGACGGCGACGGCAAGATCTCGCTGATGGAGAACGAGCGGGCCCGGCTCGGCATCATCGATGCCCGCCTCGAGCAGATCGCCGAGGAGGGCGGGGTCAAGGGCGCGGTCGCCGACGCCGCCCATCACATCGTCGACCGTCTCGACAACGACGACGACGGCGACGACGACGGCGACGACGACCCGTCCGAATGAGCGGGGCGCTCGGCAGTTACGTCGAGGCATTCGTCGACGGGGTCGACGCCGAACTCACCGAGCTGTCGGGCAAGCACCACCGGCACGAGTGCCTCGTCGACGCGGCCGACCTCGTCTCGGCGATCCTGGCCGCAGACGGACGCCTCACCACCAGCGAACTCGAAGCCTGGCTCGACGACATCGGGTCGCAGCTCACTCCCCCGGTCGCCGTCACACCTCAGCGGCTGCGCGAGAGCGAACTGATCACCTCGAAGCACACCTGGCTGTCCACGCCGAGCACGCTGTTCGAGCTGCTGGTCGGCGCCGATGTCCGGCACGGCACCCGACGCGCCGTCACGTACTACGAACTCGCCATCAAGTTGGCCCACGCGTCGGCAGCACTCGACCTCGTGCCGTCGCCCGACGAGATCGCCGCCATCGACCGCTTCCGCAGCATGTTGCTCGGCACGCTCGACTCCGCCGGCCTGGCACGACCGGGGCAACCGGCCGCGGCCGTAGCCGCCGCCGACCGCCCCGCGATGACGACACCCGAACCCGACCTGCCGCCCGAGCGACCGGTCGACGAGATCCTGGCCGAACTCGACGCGCTGATCGGTCTCGACCACGTCAAGACCGAGGTCCGGCGGCTCACCAGCCTGTTGCGGATCCAGAAGCTGCGGGCCGAACACGAGCTCCCGGTGATGGAGACCAGCCGGCACCTCGTGTTCGTCGGCAACCCCGGCACCGGCAAGACCACCGTCGCCCGGCTCCTCAGCGAGCTGTACCGAAGCCTCGACGTCGTCACCAAGGGCCACCTCGTCGAGACCGATCGCGCCGATCTCGTGGCCGGCTTCGTCGGCCAGACCGCCGCCAAGACCCAAGAGGTCCTCACCTCCGCACTCGGCGGCACGCTCCTGATCGACGAGGCGTACTCGCTCGCCCGCGGCGGCGAGAACGACTTCGGCCGTGAGGCGATCGACACCCTGGTCAAGTTCATGGAGGACCATCGCGACGACCTCGCCGTGGTCGTCGCCGGCTACCCGGCCGAGATGCAGCAGCTGATCGACACCAACCCGGGCCTCGACAGCCGGTTCGCCCGCACCCTCGAATTCCCCGACTACACGACCGCCGAACTGCTCGCGATCTTCGAGCTGATCGCGGGCAAGCAGCGCTACGAGCTGGACGATTCCGCCCGGACACGCCTCAACGAGGTGATCGAGGACGAACCTCGCGGCCGCGGATTCGGCAACGCCCGTTTCACCCGCAACGTCTTCGAACAGGCGGTGTCGATGCAGGCCGTCCGTCTCGGCGACGTCGAACATCCGACCGTCGAGCAGCTCACCACGCTCGACGCCGCGGACATCGCCCCCGTCTGACGCCGCCAGGAGGGCCCATCGGCCCTGGTCGAGCCGCGCCACCGGTTCGTACCGTGGCAGCGACGAAAGGTGAACCGATGGACTTCGAGATGTCGGCCGAGATGACGACGATGCTGGGGATGATCCGCGAGTTCATGGACCGCGAGGTCATCCCGCTCGAGAACGAGATGCTCCACGGCGACCCGGACACGCTGGCGGCCGGCGTCGCCGCCGCCCAGGCGAAGGTCAAGCAGATGGGCCTGTGGGCACCCAACCATCCGGTCGAGTTCGGGGGGCTCGGGCTGTCGATGGTCGATCACGGCCTGTTCGCCGAGGCGGTCGGTCGGAGCCCGCTCGGGATGACCGTGTTCGGCACGCAGGCACCCGACGCCGGCAACATCGAGATCCTCCACAAGTGGGGGACGCCGGAGCAGCAGGAGACCTGGCTTCGACCGCTCGTCGACGGCACGATCCGCAGCTGCTTCTCGATGACCGAGCCCGAGACCGCCGGCTCCAACCCGACCCTGCTCGCCACACGGGCCGAGGTCGACGGTGACGACTACGTGATCAACGGTCAGAAGTGGTTCACCTCGTCGGCCGACGGTGCCGCCGTCGCGATC
This sequence comes from Ilumatobacteraceae bacterium, assembly GCA_033344875.1. Lineage (NCBI taxonomy): Bacteria > Bacillati > Actinomycetota > Acidimicrobiia > Acidimicrobiales > Ilumatobacteraceae > Ilumatobacteraceae bacterium. The sequence goes on from JAWPMO010000001.1 coordinate 1,113,879, forward strand.
GTGATGGCCGTCACCGACCCCGATGCCCCTCCCCACCAGCGGGCGAGCATGATCCTCGTCCCGACCGACACGCCCGGGTTCAACCTCGTGCGCAACGTGAGCGTCATGGGCCACGCGGGGAGCGGACACGCGAGCCACGGTGAGGTGATCTACCAATCGTGCCGGGTCCCGCGCACCAACCTGCTCGGCCCGGAGGGCAGCGGATTCCTGATCGCGCAGGACCGACTCGGCCCCGGCCGGATCCACCACTGCATGCGCTGGCTCGGCGTCGCCTCCCGAGCATTCGACATGATGTGCGAACGAGCGAACGCCCGCGTGATCGACGGTGACGGCGGCACGCTCGCCGACCGCCAGGTCATCCAGCACTGGGTCGCCGAACTCGACGCCGAGATCCGTAGCGTTCGGCTCCTCACGCTGCACGCCGCCTGGCAGATCGACCGGTACGGCGCCAAGGCCGCTCGCGACGAGATCTCCGCGATCAAGTTCGCGGTCGCGAACACGATGCTCGAGGCGGTCGACACCGCGATCCAGGTGCATGGAGCGCTCGGCGTCACCGACGACACCGTCCTCGCGTACTGGTATCGACACGAGCGCGCCGCCCGGATCTACGACGGGGCCGACGAAGTCCACAAGTCGAGCTTGGGCCGTCGGATCCTGCGGCGGTACGCCACCACGGGGTGACGACCGCTTGCGACATCTCGGCACCTCCATCATCTCCACACGACCGGTGATGAAGCGTTAGCGTCGGGGCACCATGGGGTTTCGTGACCGGTTCTACACACCGACGACAGCCAAAGCGTTGCTCTCCTGGCGGATCCTGCTCGGACTCGGTATCGGAACCGCCATGGCCGTCGCCGGCCTCCCGATCGGCGTCGCGATCGGCGTCGGCGTGGCGATCTACGCCGCATCGGTCGGGGCCGCGATGCCCGACGGTGTCGAGCGGGCGAACATCGATCCGTTCGTGCTCAGCGAGCCGTGGCGGCAGATCATGCAGCAGGCCCAGGGTGCCGGGCGCAAACTCAGGTCGACCGTGGCATCGGCCGACGGCGGCCCCCTGAAGACCACTCTCCAGGGCATCGCCGACCAACTCGAACGCGGCCTGGCCGAGGCCTGGGCGGTCGCACAACGCGGCGACGAGATCGACGACGCCGTCCGCCGTCTCGACCCGACCGCACTTCGCTCCAAGCTCGCCACCCTGCAGGCCCAGGCGGCGGCCTCACCGTCACTCGAGCACGCGGCCGCCATCGCATCGGTCGAGCGCCAGATCGCGACGACCGACCGGTTGAAGGCGCAATCGGCCGAGACGGCCGCCTCGCTGCAGCTGACGCAAACTCAGCTCGACGAGCTGGTCGCCCGCGCCAGCGAGGTCCGGATCGGGGCCGTCGACACCGCCGCGTACCAGCGCGACGTCGACGACCTCGTGATCAAGCTCGAGGCGCTCCACCAGGCCGTCGAGGAAACCCGCACCGCGTGACCAGCCTGCTCAAGTCGAACGTCACCGTCGCACTCGGCACCGCGCTGTCCCGCGTCTCGGGGTTGCTCCGGGTCTTCGTGTTCGCGGCGGTCATCGGCCAGACGCTGTTGGCCGACAGCTACAAGATCGCGAACGAGACACCGAACATCGTCTACGACCTGCTGCTCGGCGGCGTGCTGTCCGCCACCTTGGTCCCGATGTTCTCGGCGTTCCTCGGCAGCGACGACGACGACCGGGACGATCACGCGACCAACGTGGTCATCACCATCTCGGCGACGCTGATGGTCGGGCTCACCGTCGTCGCCGTGGCGCTCGCGCCGATCGTCTTCCGGCTCTACAGCCTCAACCTCGCCCCCGAGATCGACGCCGAACTGTTCCGGAGCGTCGGCAGCACGCTCACCCGGATCTTCATGGTGCAGATCCTGTTCTACGGTCTGACCGGGATCGCCAACGCGTACCTCAACAGTCGACGGCGCTTCTTCGCCGCTGCCTGGAGCCCGATCCTGCCGAACCTGATCATCATCATCACGCTGCTGTCACTGCCCGGGCCCGGCGACACGGGATGGGAACTCGGCGATGTCCTGACCAACGACCGGCTGCGATGGACCCTCGGATTCGGCGCCACCGCCGGCATCGCCGCGATGGCGATCGCCGTCATTCCGGCGATGACGGCAGCAGGGCTCAGGTTCCGGCCTGCATTCGAGTGGCGTCACCCGGCCGTACGCAAGCTGCTCGTGCTGTCGGTGTGGACGATCGGGTTCGTGGCCGCCAACCAGGTTGCGCTGCTGGTCATCCGCAACCTGGCGCTCGGCGAGGGCGAGGGCATCGCGTCCGCCTACTTCGACGCCTTCACGTGGTTCGTATTGCCGCACGGTCTCCTCGCCGTGTCGATCGCCACCACCTTCCAGCCCGAAATGGCGCGGGCGGTCGTGCGGCGCAGCCGAACCGACTTCGTCCGTCAGACGTCGCTCGGGGTCCGGCTGATCGCCCTCCTCACCCTGCCGGCCGCCGCCGGCATGTTCGTGCTGCGCGGCCCGATCATCGGCCTCATGCAACGCGGCCAGTTCGACGCCGTCGACACGCTCAACACCTCGCGGGCGCTCGCCGGACTCTCGATCGGGCTGGTCGGCTTCTCGGTCTACCTGTTCGTCCTGCGCGGGTTCTACGCCCACCAGGACACCCGCTCCCCGTTCGTCCTCAACGTCGGCGAGAACCTGCTCAACATCGTGTTCGCACTGCTGCTCGTCGGCCGGTGGGGCGTGCTGGGGCTCGGGTTGGCCTACGCGTTCGCCTACCTGCTGTCGTCGGTCTGGGCCCTCTCGGTGCTGCGCACCAAGGTCGGGGCATTCCCGCTCAGGCCGATCGTGTCGAGCATCTGGCGCATGCTGCTCGCCGCCGTGCTGATGGCCGAGGCGATGTGGTTCGTGACCCGCAACGTCGACGACGACACCGGATGGTCCGCGCTCGGTCAGATCGTCGTCGGCGGCATCGTCGGCATCGTCGTGTACCTCGCGGTCGCGGTGGCGCTACGGGTCCCCGAGCTCGACTGGGTTCGGCGGAGACTCCCCCGCGGACCGGCGCCCGCATGATCGAGCGAACGGAGCCAACCAGGTTCGCTCCGTTCGTCTCCATCGATCGGAACGGCACCAACGAGTAGGCTGCTCCCATGTTCAAGCTCCTCAAGAAGTGGTGGAAGTACACGACGGCGAAGCTCACCGGCTCGTTCAACGAGCGGGCCGACCCCAAGGTGCAGCTGGAGCAGGCGATCACCGAGGCCCAGTCGCAGCACAAGCGGCTCAAGGAGCAGGCGGTCAACGTCATCGCCGGGCAGAAGCAGTCCGAGATCCGCCTCAACGGCAAGATGTCCGAACTCGAGAAGCTCAACGCCAACGCTCGCCAGGCACTGATCATGGCTGCCGACGCCGAGAAGGCCGGCGACGCCGCCAAGGCAGCGCAGTACACCACCGCCGCCGAGGCCATCGCCAATCAGCTCATCCAGGTCGAGCGCGACGTCGAGAGCCTGAAGTCGATGGTGCTCGAGAGCACCGAGGCCGCCGACGCAGCGAAGGCCGCAGTCCAGCAGAACAGCCGCCTCCTGCAGGAGCGCATCGCCGAGAAGTCCAAGCTGGTCAGCCAGCTCGAGCAGGCGAAGATGCAGGAAGAGATGAACGTCGCGATGGATCAGCTCAACGAGACCGTCGGCGACGACGTCCCGACGCTGAAAGAGGTCGAGGAGAAGATCCAGGCCCGCTACGCCAAGGCCAAGGCGTCGGCCGAACTGACCGAGACGTCGGTCGCCTCACGCGTCCTCGAGGTCGAGCAGGCCACCGCCAACGTCGAAGCCCACAGCCGGCTGTCCGAGCTGCGGGCCGAGCTCGGCCTCGACGCCGCCTCCGAGGCAGCACCCCAGGTCGAGGGCGGCACCTCCACCTAGGGAGCCGATGTCGGGCAACGGCGAGCACACCGCTCCGCCGTTTCGCGAGAACCCTGGCGCGACGACGCTCGAGTCTTCTATGGTCGTGCAGCGAAGGAGACCACCGGCGAGCGACCACACCTCGGCGGATGCTGTCGGTGGTTCGACACGACCACAGGGGGTTCCCAATGACGCTTGCACGTTCGAAGTGCCGCTCACTTGCCGTCGCCGCGGCGCTGATCGCTTCGATTTCGATCACGACTGCACTCAACTCCCCGCCTGCATCAGCTGCGGCCGACGCCAACATGGTGCCGGTCGTCGCCGCCCGTCTGCTGGACACCCGACCGGGACAGACCACGGTCGACGGGCAGCATGCGGGCGCGGGTCGCGTGGACGCCGGCACGTTCTACCGTCTGCCCGTTGCCGGACGCGGCGGGGTTGCGCCTGATGCCGAGGCGGTCATGCTCAACGTCACCGCCGTCGTGCCGGACGAACTCGGCTACCTGACGGTCTACCCGTGCTCAGCGACACCCCCGAACACATCGAACGTCAACTACTTCGCTGGCCAGGTGATCCCGAACTCGGTCCTCGCCAAGGTTGCTTCCGACGGAAGCGTCTGCATCTTCTCGCTCGCGACCACCGACATCGTGGTCGACGTGACCGGCTACGTGCCCGTCGCCGGTTCACCCGTCGCCGTCGACCCGGCACGCCTCGTCGAGACCCGGCCGGCGAGCCCGGTCCACACGACGATCGACGGCGAGTCACAGAACATCGGGCGGGCCGAGGCAGGCGAGACGATCTCCTTCGTCGCCGCCGGGCGCGGTGGCGTGCCGGCCGACGCCGAAGCCGTCTACTTGAACGTCACTGCCATCTTTCCCAGCGGTCCCGGCTTCCTGACCGTCCACCCGTGCGGATCGGATCGTCCGGAGACGAGCAACGTCAACTACGGCGCCGGCGACGTGCGACCCAATGCGGTGCTCGCCACGGTCGGTACCGGAGGGCGAGTCTGCATCTACACGCTGGTCGACGCCGACATCATCGCCGACGTCAACGGCTACTTGCCGCCTGGCGGCAACCGCGTCGCCATCGAACCGGCCCGTTGCGCGGACACCCGGCCCGACGGCGAGACCTTCGACGGCCTCTTCGCCGGTGACGGCAAGATCGCCGCCGGCGGCATGTACGCCGTCAGAGTTGCCGGCCGGTGCAATATCGACGCCGACGCATCCGCGGCGTACCTGAACGTCACTGCAGTCAATCCAGAAGCACCCGGATTCCTCACGATCTGGCCCTGCGACCAGCCTCGCCCAACCGCCAGCAACGTCAACTACCAGACCGGTGAAGTCAGTCCCAACGCCGTGCTCTCCAAGGTCAGCCTCGACGGCGACGGGCAGATCTGCATCTACTCGCTCGCCCGCACCGACGTCATCGTCGACGTCAACGGTTATGTACCCGAACCCGGGTTGTTCGGCGTGACCCAACTCGCTTCCGGTTCGCGGATCACATGCGCACTCATGTCCGACCGGACGGTGCGCTGCGCCGGCCAGAGTGGCTACACCGGCACGGGTGACTACGGCGACCAGTTCGACCCGGCACTCGTGGCCGACATCGACGACGCCGTGATCCTCGAAGCCGGTGGGAGCGCAGCGTGTGCGGTGCTGGCCGATACGACGGCACGATGCTGGGGCTCGAACGGCAACGGCCAGTTGGGCAACGGCACCGATGTCGGCACCGGCGACGATGCCTTCGACCGGCAGCTCTCCCCGACCGCCGTCGAAGGCCTCGACCAGATCGTCGACCTCTCACTGTGGGACGACCACACATGCGCCATCACCGACGACGACCAGAACGGCGTCAACGACGGCGTCTGGTGCTGGGGCCGCAACAACTACGACCAGCTCGGCGACGCGTCCGACACCGAGCAGTGGTCGCCCGTGCCGGTGCTCGGGCTCCCCGGAGCGAAAGAGCCCATCGACGTCGAAGCCGGCGGGAGCCACACCTGCCTGCTCTACGACGACGGCACGGTCTGGTGCTGGGGCCACGGCGGGCGAGTGGGACGCGTCACCGGCTCCTCGTCCGGGCAGACGCCACAACAGGTCGACGGCCTGTCGACCGCATCGCAGCTGAGCGCAGGAGGGAGCCACACCTGCGCGCTCATCACCGACGGGACCGTCGAATGCTGGGGTCTCGACGAGTCCGAGGCGCTCGGGCCCCGCGACGGTGCCATCTCCAATCTGCTGCCCGCCACCGTCACCGGTGTCGCCGGCGTCGTCGAGGTCATCGCCGGCGACGACCTCACGTGCGTGCGGCACGCCGACCGCAGCGTCGAGTGCTGGGGCAGCAACGGCTACGGGCAGACCGGCGACCTCTCGCCGCAGGACGTCGAAGCGACCCCTGTTCCGATGCGCACGCAACGTGACGCGGACATCATGCAGGTCACCAACAACGGGCTTCACTCGTGCGCCCTGCTCGCTGACAGCTCGGTCGTCTGCTGGGGGTACAACTTCCATGGCAACCTCGGCGTCCGGTTGAACAACCACACCGCGACACCGGTGGTCTACGGCAGCGGCGACCTGCGCGACTGAGTCAACGCTGATAGAACCGGTCACCGACCGCGGTGACCGGTTCGAGCACGACCAGGTCGTCGCGGTGCACGACCGCGTTCGGCATGCCCACCGGGAGGTCCCGGGTCTTGCGGCCGAGCACCGAGCGCAGGTCACCGGCCGAGATCGACACCCGACCGCGTGCGAAGCGTTGGCCGTCGTGGTCGACCACATCGACCACCTGGCCGGGATCGAATGCCCCGTCGGCGCCCGTGACACCGGCCGGCAGCAGGCTGTTCGGTCGTTCCACGAGCGCCCGGCGAGCGCCTTCGTCGACACTGATCACGCCGCTCACGTCGGCGGCGAATGCGATCCACAGCTTGCGCGCCGACATCACCCGATCGTGCGGCGCGAACGTGGTGCCGACGAGTTCGTCGGAGGCGGCACCGGCCAGCACACCGGGTTGCGACGCGCGGGCGATCACACACCGGATCCCGGACCACGATGCCATCCGTGCCGCGGTGAGCTTGCTGGCCATGCCGCCGCTCCCCCGCCCACTGCCGCCCGCGCCGGCGCTGATCGCCACGAGGGCGTCGTCATCGGCGACCAGTTGCACCAGTTCGGCGTCGGCGTCGCGCCGGGGATCGGATGTGTAGACACCGTCCATGTCGGTGAGCAGCACCAGCACGTCGGCCCGGACGCTGTTGGCGATCAACGCGGCGATTCGATCGTTGTCGCCGTAGCGCAGTTCGTCGTTCGCGATCGCGTCGTTCTCGTTGACGATCGGCACGACGCCGAGTTCGAGCAGGCGATCGATCGTCACCCGGAGGTGGAGGTACTGCGATCGTTCGACGAAGTCGTAGGGGTCGACGAGGAGCTGGGCCCCGACGAGATCGTGTCGGGCGAACTCGGCGTCGTACGCCTGCACGAGGCGCCCCTGCCCGACGGCCGACACGGCCTGCAGGGTGCGCATGTCGGCGGGGCGGGCCGCCAGGCCCAGGGCTGCCACGCCGGCGGCGACGGCGCCGGACGACACGACCAGGACCTCATGACCGTCCCGACGGAGCCCCGCCACCTCGTCGACCAGCTTGGCGATCGCGGCGGTCGAGATGTGCCCGTGGTCGTCGGTGACGGACGCGGTGCCGATCTTGGCGACGACTCTCATGTCTGCTCCGTCACAGGTCGGGCTGGTACTCGAAGCTGAAGTTGCCGATCCAGACGATGTCGCCCTCGACCGCGCCGGCGCGGGCGAGCATCTTGAACACGCCCATGCGCTTCAGCTGGTAGTCGATGTAGCCGAGCGCAACCGGTGTGGTCACATCGTTGAGCGCGACGACCCGTTCGACGTCGCGGCCGACGAGGCGGAACTCGCCTTCTTCCTCGAGCCGTTCGACGACCGCACCCTCGATCTCGGGACGGATCACCACGAGACCCTCGGGTTCGGGCATGTCCTGGCGCGCCTCGTGCACCAGGGCCGCCATCCGACCCACGAGCTCGCGGACCCCTTGGCCGGTGACCGCGGAGATGACCGGATGCTCCCATCCGATCTCGTCGAGCGTCTCCTGCTGGACGGCATCGGCCTTGGTCCCGACGATCAGTCGAGGACGGTCGAGGAGGTCGGGTTGGTAGGCACCCAATTCGTGGAGCAGGACGCGCTCCTGCTCGGCGGCAGGGGTTTCGTCCATCGGCGCGAGATCGATCAGCAGACACAGCACCCGAGCCCGTTCGATGTGACGGAGGAACTGGTGGCCCAGGCCCCTGCCTTCGCTGGCGCCCTCGATGAGTCCGGGGATGTCGGCGACCACGAAGTTCGTGTCGTCGTCGAGGCTGACGACTCCGAGGTTGGGCACGAGCGTGGTGAACGGGTAGTCGGCGATCTTGGGTTTGGCCGCCGAGATCACGCTGATCAGGGTGCTCTTGCCGGCGCTCGGGAACCCGACGAGTGCGACGTCGGCCATGAGATGGATCTCGAGTTTGAGCCAGCGCTCCTCGCCGTGCTCGCCCTGCTCGGCGAACGTGGGTTCGCGGCGCTTGTTGGAGAGGAACTTGGCGTTGCCGCGGCCGCCTCGGCCGCCAGCGGCCGCCAGGAAACGGTCGCCGTGGCGGTACAGCTCAGCGATCACGTCGCCGGTGTACATGTCGCTCACGACGGTGCCCTCGGGGACCCGGATCTCGAGCGATTCGCCGCGGGCCCCGTGCATGTCCTTCCCCTTGCCGTGCACGCCGCTCTCCGCACGGCGGTGGGGATAGTCGCGGAAGGCGATCAGCGACGACACGTTGTGGTCGGCGATCAGCCAGACGTCGCCACCCTTGCCACCGTCGCCACCGTTGGGACCACCCATGACGACCGGGCCCTCCCGCCGGAACGAGACGCAGCCCGCGCCACCGTCGCCGCCGCGAACATTGAGTTGGGCCTCGTCGACGAACTGGGACATGGGTCACGAGCCTACCGACGCTCCGGCACGGCGGTGATGGACGATGTCGGTGGCCGAGCGAGCAGCGGCCCCTAGTGTGACCACATGGAGCACGCAGACGACGCGATGCAAGAACGCGCCGAACGGTGGGCGTCGACGATGCGCGGCCACATGGCCGACGGTGTCGCGCTCGCCCACGAAGACTCGTGGGCCGGGCCGGGCAGCACGGCGACGCTCGACCGGCACGCTCGTGAGGAGCGCGATCAGGAGACCTTGGCACCGCTGGCCACGAAGGCGTCGGGCAGCGGCGACCGACCGACCGAGGAGGAGCCCGACCCGTTCCGCACCTGTTTCGAGCGGGATCGGGACCGGATCCTCCACGACTCGTCGTTCCGCCGTCTCGCCGGCAAGACCCAGGTCTTCGTGTTCCCGGACGACCACCAACGCACACGGCTCACCCACGCCCTCGAGGTCGCTCAGGTCGCGCGGTCGGTGTCCGGCGCGATCGGTCTCAACGTGGCGCTCACCGAGGCCATCGCGATCGGACACGACTGCGGCCACGGCCCTGGCGGCCACGCGAGCGAGGACGCCCTGTCGCCCTACGTCGAGGAAGGCTTCGACCATGCGGTGTGGGGCGCCGATGTGACGCTGGCACCGCTCAACCTGTGCAGCGAGACGATCGACGGGGTGCGCAACCACTCGTGGAGCCGCCCGGCTCCGGCGACGCCCGAGGGTGAGGTGGTCTCGTGGGCCGACCGGATCGCCTACGTGTGCCACGACTTCGAAGATGCCGTCGCCGCCGGCATCGTCACTCCCGACATGCTCCCGGCGCTCGTGCGCGACCGCGTCGGCACCGACCGGTCACAGCAGCTGGGCACCTTCGTCCGAGCGATGATCCGGGCCACCGCCGAGACCGGCCGGATCGGCATGGTCGAACACGTCGCAGAGGCACTCGCGATGTTCCGCCGGTTCAACTACGAACTCGTGTACATGCGGCCCGCCAGCGTCGCCCAGGCCGACAGTGTGATCGCGCTCCTCCGCGCACTGGTCGAGTACTACGCCGATCGGCCGAACCTGCTCCCCGATGCCCAGGGTCACGGTCTCGATGCCGGGTCGGCGGACGCCTTGCGGGCTGCGGTCGCCTACGTCGGCGGGATGACCGACCGATTCGCCTGCCGTCAGGCCTTGGCGCTGCTGGGTTGGGAGCGCCACCGTCTCCCGGTCGGCATCGACGTCTGACGCACGTTCGGGCACGAGAACGACGAAGGCGGGGCGCCGGAGCGCCCCGCCTTCGATCAGATCGTGTTGGTGGTGTCAGCCCACCGGGTTGACGTCGATCACCTTCCGGCCCTTGCGGGTCCCGAACTCGACCGAACCGTCGACGAGCGCGAACAGCGTGTCGTCGCCGCCCTTGCCGACGTTCTTGCCGGCGTGGAACTTCGTGCCACGCTGACGGATGAGGATCGTTCCGGCGGTGATCTCTTCGCCACCGAACGCCTTCACGCCGAGGCGCTGCGCGTTGGAATCGCGCCCGTTGCGGGTTGAACCGCCACCCTTGGTCTTCGACATGTCAGTCCCTCAGCTCTTCTTGATCGAGGTGATCTCGACCACCGTGTAATTCTGACGGTGGCCGTATCGGCGGCGGTTGTTGGTGCGGCGCTTGTAGGTGAACCCGTTGATCTTCGGGCCCTTCGTGGTTCCGACGATCTTCCCGGTAACCGAGGCGCCCGAGAGCGCATCGCCGCCGGCGATGACGTCGTCGCCATCGACCAGCATCACGGGGGTCAGCGAAACCTCGCTGCCCTCGTCACCTTTGAGCAGTTCGAGTTCGACCTGCTGACCTTCGGTCACTTTTTCCTGTTTGCCGCCAGAGGCGATCACTGCGTACATAGCTCATGGAATGCTAACGGTCCGCGGTGACCGCTCCAACCGGATCAGCAGCAATCATCGCCGCCGGCGTAGACCGGCCGGTGGCGCTCGTCGGACAGCTCGACGACCAGGTTCTTCACGAACCGGCCCTTGGTGGTGATCCGCATGCGCGATGCCATGCCGCTGAGCACCGGCGTGACCAGGATCCGGTACTCGGGGTGCCTGACCCGGCTGTACGGCGCGAGGTTCTTGTTCTTCGTGTTGGTGTCGACCGACACCTCTGCGACCTTGCCTCAACCGGTGGGCTTGATGAAGTCGATCGTCATCGTGCCGCCGCGCTTGTCGAGCAGCGCCTTGGCGTCGTCGGTGATGTCGAGTTCCATACCCGGAACCTACCGACTCGACGTTGACGGTGCGACGTGCTCAGTCGACCCGGTCGTAGCGCAGTTCCATGCCGTCGCTCGTGATGAACATCTGGCCGTTCTTGCAGTAGTACGGCCCGCCGACGAACTCGGCTCCGAGTGGCGCCTCGTCGGTCGACGAGGTGATGTTCCCTGCCGAGGTGCCGATCGTGACGGCGAGTGTGAACGCCGTGGTCTCGATCGCCTGGATCTCGGACGCCGTGGCGATGATGTTGCCGGCCTGCGAGCCGGTCATCGTCATCGTGCCGCTGACTCCACCACCCTCGACCAGGATCGCGAAGTCGGCGAGGGTCGTGGTGAAGGACCTGTCCTCGGCGATGGTGATCTCCCAGTAGCCGCCGGCCGGTGATGCCTGCACCTCGCTGTCGGAGACCAGCTCGGTGAAGTGCTCGGCGTTGACCCGCCACGTGCCGGTCAGGCAGTACTCGCCGACGACCACCGGCACGGTGACGGACACGGTCGGGTTCGATGCCAACGTCGCCGTGACCGTGTACGTCCCCGGCTCGCCGCCGGCGGTGTACACCGCCCCGGACGACGGCCCGCTGGTGATGTTGCCCCCGGTGGCCGACCACAGCACGTCGACCGGCGTGCCGTTCCGGTCGGTCGCCAGGTACTCGAGTTGCTTGCGGACCTCGACGTTGCCATTCTCGGGCGTCACCACGATCTTCGCCAGCTCGAACACGACGGTGTCGTTGCGGACATCGGTGGCCCTCGCCCGGAGTCCGGTCGTGCTGGTGGACGCGATCTCCATGACGTACGGATAGTCGTCGGGGTCCGACGGGGTCACGTACGGGCGGGACCCGGCATCGTTCGTGTCGTCACCGGTGCCGTCACCCCACGCACCGGGGCCGCTGTGCCACACCAGCGTTGTGGTGTCGGCGTGATCGAGACGGGTCGTGATCGACACGGTCTCACCGGGCCGCTGCACCGACACCGTCTCCGGCGTCGACACGACCCCGAGCCGTTTCGTCTCGATCGGGATGATCACCTCGGTGCTCCGCCCGGAGAACACCTCGGCGTCGGCGCGGAGGCGAAGTCGGCCGGTGCCGAGGTCGGTCGGCCGATAGGCGAGGGTCGCGTCGTCGGCTTCGACGTTGCCGGACGCCCGCTCGAGCACCACGTACTTCGTGTCGCTGACGTCGACCTCCCACCGCTGTGGGCAGACGCTGTAGTTGCCGGGGGTGACCGCGTCGATGTACTTGTTCGTGACGGTGTCTCGCACGTTGCCACCCTCGTCGATGACGTCCTTGCCGAAGTCGTCGGGGACACGATCCTTCAGTCTCCCGGTCAACTTGTCGCTCAACGCACTGGTGATCGCCTTGGTCGCCGTCGCCACGAGCGCCGATGCGTCCCAACCGGTCGACGCCGCGTGGAGCGTGATCCCCTGGACGGAACCGTCCTTCTCGAAGTCCTCGTTGAACTCGGTGATGGTGACCCCGGCATCGATGCTCTCGAGGATCGTCGGGTACTGACCGGCGACACTGCTCTTGTAGGTCTCGAGCAGCGAGAACATGTCGGCGACGACGCCGATGATGGTGCCGTACGCTCCGAGCGGCAGCGAACCGAGCACGGACGCGATCGACTGGATTCCGGCGAGCACCTGCGCCTCGGCGCCGCCCTCGCGCAAGATCGCGTCGGTGCCCTTGGCCATCGCTTCGATCAGTTGCTCGGCGTTGTCCGCCTCGACGTTGCCGTCGGTGCAGTTGTCGCCGACCTGCCCGGGCGCGGGCCAGGCCGGAGCGGCGAGCGAGGCGAGTGCCCGCTCGGGGGGTGCCCGGAAACCTCTCACGCGTGATGGAGCGCCGATCGAGTCGATCAGCCCCAACCCCACCACGAGCGCGTCGAGTCGTTCACGTTCGTCGGCGGTGAGTCCGAGGGCGTCGGGCAGGCTCTCGAGGTCGTTCTCGGTGCCGTCGTCGACGTACCCGAGCACGAGCCGCAGCGGACGCAGCTCCGGAGCGACCTCGTCGATGGCGGTCTCGCGGAGCTCGGCGACGCTGCTGCCCGACGTCGCCGCCGAAGCGTCGATCGCTGTGAGGAGCGCCTCGACGGCGTCGTCGAACCCGCCGGCTGCCGCCGGCAGCGCGGCGACCTGCATCGGGATGACGCCGCTGCGGCTGTCGGCGGCCACGAACCGGAACTCGACGTCGGCGATCTCGCCGGCCGCCTCGACGAACACCGGCACGACGCTCGTGAGCCCGTCGTCGTCCAGGTAGAGCGGGAGCGAGACGGTGCCGTCGTCCGTTGCCATCAACAGTTCGAGTTCGCCGAGATCGGCCGACGTGTCGATGCCGTCGACGTGGAGCACACCGAGTTCGGTGACGGCATCCTCGGCGAACGATGCGTCGGCCAGCCAACCGGACGCGACCGACGCCGTGTCGACCGGCGTCGTGCCCGCTGTCGTCGTGCCCGCCGCCGTGGTGCTCGGCGTCGACGGTTCCTCTGCCGGCGCCGTGTCGCTCACCGACGCGTCGTCTCCCGAGGCGCACGCGGCGACGAGCAGCGATGCGGTGGCGATCAGGGCGGTCCCGCTGCGGGTGCGGGCGCGCCGCGCCGCCGCGGGGGTCGATTCCGTGGTGGTCATGTGGTCCAGTCCACCACGTCGAGATGCAGGACACGGCCGACGCGGGGCCTCGTCCGACGAATTGAGTAGTGCCCGGGCACCGACTGGGTAGTGCCGTCGGGTGATCCGGTCGAGCCGGGTCGAGCTAGTCGAGCATCCCGTGGTCGATCTTGACCCCCCGGCCCTCACAATCCGGGCACGTCTCGGAGAACTCGGTGAGGAGGCCTTCGCCGATCCGCTTCCGAGTCATCTCCACCAGGCCGAGCTCGGTGATGTCGAACACCTGGGTCCGCGTCTTGTCGCGAGCGAGCGCCTCGCGGAACGCCGTGACGACCTTGGCACGGTTCTCGCGGATCTCCATGTCGATGAAGTCGATCACGATGATGCCGCCGATGTCGCGGAGTCGGAGCTGCTTGGCGATCTCCTCGGCCGCCTCCATGTTGTTGTGGAAGACCGTCTCTTCGAGGTTCGACTTGCCGACGTTCTTGCCCGTGTTCACGTCGATCACCGAGAGCGCCTCGGTGTGCTCGATGATCAGCGATCCGCCCGACGGCAACCAGACCTTGCGGTCGAGCGCTTTGTGCACCTGCTCGTGCACGTGGTGCCGCTCGAACAGCGACAGCCCTTCGGCTTCGGCGTCGTAGTACTCGATGCGGTCGGCCAGCTCGGGGTTGAACGCCGTGACGTAGTCGCGGACCTCTTCGAAGAGTCGCTGGTCATCGATCACGACGCCGCGGTAGTCGGGGTTGAACTCCTCGCGGATGACACGAACGGCGAGTTCGGGCTCGCGGTACAGCAGCGTCGGCTTGTTGGCCTTGGCCGCCTTGCGCTCGATGTCGCTCCACTGCTTGAGCAGCAGGTCCATGTCGGCTTCGAGGTCGGCCTCGGTGGCGTGTTCGGCGGCTGTGCGCACGATCAGACCGTGCTGTTCGGGCTTCACCCGGTCGAGGATGTTGCGCAGCCGCTTGCGGGTGTCGTCGGGCAGTCGCTTCGAGATGCCGTACGTCTTGGAGTTCGGGATCAACACGACGAAGCGTCCGGGCAGCGACACCTCTTGCGTGAGGCGAGCGCCCTTGGCACCGATCGGGTTCTTGGTCACCTGGCACATGATCATCTGCCGGGCTTTGAGGATGTCCTCGATGCGGGCGTTCTTGCCCTTCTGCTCGATGTCTTCCTGGTCGTACTGCACGTCGCCGCGGTACAGCACCGCGTTCTTGGGCGTTGCGATGTCGACGAACGCGGCCTCCATGCCCGGCAGCACGTTCTGCACGCGGCCGAGGTAGATGTTGCCGTGGATCTGACTCACGTCGTCGGCGGGCCGGCTGACGTAGTGCTCGATCAGGTTGCGGCCTTCCATCACGGCGACCTGGGCCATGCCGGGGCGCACTTGGACGCACATGAAGTAGCGACCGATCGGCTTGCCGTTGCGCTCGCGCCCGCTGCGCTGCTCGATCAGCTCCTGCTCGGCAGCGGACGGCTTGCCCTTGCCGCCGCGCCCGCCACGGCGACGCTTCTTGCCGTCGCCGGACTCGCCGCGCTGGTCGCTGCGGTCGGCCTTGGGCTTCGAGTTGCGGCCGCCGTCGTTCGACTGCCCGCCGCCCTTGCCGCCACGCTTGCGGCGCTTCTGGCCGGTCTTGCCCTCGCCGGACCCACCGTTCGCTCCGTCGCCGTCGTTCGACGTGGCGCGTCCGGGGGGCGGCTTGCTCGGTACGAGCGGTCGAGTGTCGCCGATCTGCGGTTTGCGCACGAGCGCACGCTCGGCGACAGCGGCGTCTTTGACCTTGCCCTCGCTGATCGGTTCGGGCAGCTCCTCGGGGTCGCGACCATCGTCGGCGCTCCCGGCGTCGTTCGAGTCACCGGCATTGCGGTTGTCGTCGCCGGACGGTGCGGCCTTCTTGCGGCCCTGGCCGCCGCGTGAGCCGCGGCGCCGCTTGTTCGACGAGTTACCCGAGGGCGAGCCCCCGGTGGAATCGTCGTTGGAATCGGTCGTCGCCGGAGCCTCGGAGGCATCGCCGGTGTCGGTCGTGGGTTCGTCCATGTCGGTGGTCCCTTCTCATGTGAGCACCGCCAGGGTGTTCACATCGACGTCGGCCGGCAGAGGGATGGCCTCGCGTCGTGTGCCGTCGTCGTCAAGCCATTGGTGAGTACGAAGTGCCCGGACATCGCGTGCATCGATGTTCGGATAGGCCAACTCGGCGAGCTCTCCGGGGCGGAGGGCGCGTCCGATGGTGACCAGATCGGCGATCAGTCGATCGCCGGTTGGATCGGGGCGCAGATCGATGATCATCGGGCGCACGTCGTCGGCGCTCCGTTTCCCCTTGCGTTCCCGCTCGAGCACGAGCTCGGTCGACTCGAGGAGTCGACAGGCATCGCGATGGTCCTCGGCGGTGAGCTGCGCGCTCCAGAGCTGCCACGTGCACGACGTGACCGCTTCTTGGAGCGAGTCGACTCCCGGTTCCCGTTCACCGGCGGCGAGCACGTCGAAGCCGTTCGGGAGTGCGTCGGACAGACGCGCCGGGAGGGTGGTCAGATCGACATCGTCGGCCGCAACGTCGCGCTGCAACTCGATGTCGACATATTCCGCAATCGACTCGGCACCCGTGGGGAGAGCCAGGCCGAAGCTGATCTTGGCGCGGGGCGTGAACCCCTCGGTGAACGCCACCGGGAGGCCGGCGCGCCGAAGCGCTCGCTCCCACATCCGGGCGGCGTCGCGATGACTGGTGAAACGGACCTTGCCGACCTTGGTCGCCCGGACGCGCAGCTTCACGCGCGGGCCCTCACGAGACGACCCCGGCAGGTTCGCGGCGCGTCGGCATCAACGTGACCGGCACCTCGCCACCTCGCTCGAGATCCTGCCCGGTGCCCTGGCTGCCGCCTGCGGGAGCGATCGGCGAGGCCACGACATGCTCGATGCCGTAGCCGGTGCAGACGCCGCAGTCGTAACAGGGTGTCCAACGACAGTCTTCGACGCCGGATTCGGCGAGCGCCTCGAGCCAGTCGCCCCACAGGAAGTCTTTGTGGAGCCCTGCGGTGAGGTGATCCCACGGGAGGATCTCACCCTCTTCACGGTGCCGGTAGACGTACCAGTCCATCGAGAGCCCCTCGGCGTCCATCGCCGACTCCCAGCGACGGAGGTCGAAGTGTTCGCCCCACTCCTGGAACAGCCCGCCTTCGCGCCACACCCGTTCGATCACACGGCCGACACGGCGGTCGCCGCGGGTGGCGATGCCCTCGGCGACGCTGGCGTCGGGGTGGTGCCACTTGACGTTGACACCCTTGGCCTTCTTCGCGGCGTCGCGGACCAGATTGATCTTGCGCCGAAGTTCGTCTTCGGTGTTCTGCCCGAACCACTGGAACGGGGTGTGCGGCTTGGGCACGAACCCGCCGAGGCTCACGGTGACCGACGCCCGTGGCGTGTGGCGCTTGCCGATCTCGACACAGTTCTTGGCGAGCTCGACGATGCCGAGCGTGTCCTCGTCGGTCTCGGTGGGCAGACCGGTCAGGAAGTACAGCTTCATGCGGGTCCAGCCCTGACTGAACGCCGACTCGACGGCTCCGTACAGATCTTCTTCGAGGATCAGCTTGTTGATCACCTTGCGGAGGCGCCACGAACCCGCCTCCGGGGCGAACGTGAGTCCGCTGCGGCGACCGTTGTTGACCTCGCCGGCGAGGCCGACGGTGAACGCATCGACCCGCAGCGACGGCAGGTTGATCGTCATCGTGTTGCAGTTGCCGGGGATCTCCTGTGCATCTTCGAGCACGCCACGAACGACGGGCTCGATGTCGGAGAAGTCGGCGGTCGACAGCGACGTCAGGCTGACCTCGTCGTAGCCGGTCGATCTCAGGCCCTCACGGATCATGGTCCGGACCTGCTCGGCCGGACGCTCGCGCACCGGACGGGTGATCATGCCCGCCTGGCAGAAACGGCAGCCACGGGTGCAGCCGCGGAACACTTCGACGCTGAGACGGTCGTGCACCACTTCGGTGAGCGGCACGATCGGGCTCTTCGGGTACGGCCACTCCCCCAGGTCGGCGACGGTGCGCTTGTCGACCGTCGCGGGGACGTCGTCGAATCGGGGTTCGACCGAGACGATGTGTTCGCCGGCGCCGTCGTAGGTGACGTCGTACATCGACGGCACGTACACACCCGGCACCTTCGACAGCTCACGCAGGAAGGCGGCCCGATCGGTCCGACCGGCGAGTTTCCACGCCCGGACCGCCTCGGTGATGTCGGCGACGACCTCTTCGCCCTCGCCGAGCACCGCCGCGTCGATGAAGTCGGCCAACGGCTCGGGATTGAAGGCTGCGTGCCCTCCGACGATGACGACGAGGTCGTCGTCGCCGCGTTCGTCGGCACGGACGGGCGCACCGGCCAGATCGATCATGTTGAGCACGTTGGTGTACACCAACTCGCTCGACAGGTTGAACGCCAGGACGTCGAAGTCGGCGGCGTCACGATGGTTGTCGACGCTGAACAGCGGCACCTCGGCGGCACGCATCTCGGCGTTCATGTCGGACCATGGCGAGTACGTCCGCTCCGCGACGGAGTGATCGCTCTCGTTCAGGATTTCGAAGAGGATCTGAAGCCCCTGGTTGGGCAGACCGATCTCGTACGTGTCGGGATACGCGAGGAGCCACTCCACCACGTCCTGCCGACCGAACTTGTCGGCGAGCGGGGTGATGGCGCCGTCTTCGCAGCCGATGTAACGAGCTGGTTTCTGCACCCGGGCCAAGAGCGGTTCGATCCGCGCCCAGAGTGTTGACATATCGTCACCAGCCTACCGCGAGTGACTGATTTCACCCCGGATGGTCACTCGGCCTACTCGTTCGCTGGCACCCACTCCGTTCGGTCCGAACGGCGCGACCTCGCGAACATGAGCGTGGAACCGGCCCGACTCCGTCGCCCTCCTGCGTCGACCCCTCTCCATGACACGACGCCCCACCCAACCCGAGGCCGAACCCGTCGAACGACCTGCCACGAATCAACCAATCAAGGATCTGAGGCGGGATCGGTTCGTTCGAGGGCAAGGCGCAGCGAACCCGAGTTGCCCCTTGGCAACGAGCGGTGAGATGCAACGCAGCCATCGGGCGAACCGGACCGCCTCAGCGCATTCTTCGCATGTGGACGGACTGGACCATGCCGAACATCGCGAAGTACACCAGCAGGCTCGACCCCCCGTAACTGATGAACGGCAGCGGTAGACCGGTCACCGGCATGATGCCGAGCGTCATGCCCACGTTCTGGAACACCTGCCAGAGCAACATCGTGAACACGCCGACGCAGATGTAGGTGCCGAACAGGTCGCGCGAGAGCGTCGCGATGCGCCAGATGCGCATCAGCGCCACGACGAACAGCGACAGCAACGCCGCACATCCGATCAGACCGAACTGCTCGCCCACGGCGGCGAACGGGAAGTCGGCCCACATCACCGGCACGTCGCGCCCGTTGGTCAGCGGCCCTTCGAGCCATCCCTTGCCCCAGACGCCTCCGGTTCCGACGGCGCGGATCGCGTTGCGCACCTGGAACACCGAGTTCTCGCTGGTCTCCTGTCCGAGGAACACGCGGAGCCGCTCGGTCTGGTAGCTGTTGACGAACCCGCCGAGGAACGCCGACGCGACCGTGGCGACCGAGAGGAACGAGATGAGGGCGATGTATTTCGGTTTGGCCCCGGCGACGAGCAGTACACCCATCGCGATCGTCACGACGACCGAGGCCGAGCCGAGGTCGGGTTGGAGGATGATCAGCACCGACGGCACGCCGACGAGGATCAATCCGCCCACGAACCGGGCGTAGCTGACCTCGTCGGTGCGCTCTTCGGCCAGGAACGCACAGAGCGCGATCAGGGTCGTCAGTTTGGCGAGCTCGGCCGGCTGGAAGTTGATCGGGCCGAGATCGAACGAGATGTCGCTGCGTTCGGGCGCGACGAATCTGACGACCAGGAGCAACAGCAGCAGCGCGATCGTGAACGCGTACAGGAAGCTCGCGTGGTCTTTGAAGAACTGGTAGTCGAGCGACATCACCACGGTCATCACCACGGCGGCGACGATCGCGAACACCACCTGCCGGGTCACGAACGCGTACGGGTCGAGGTCGACCTTGGTCCACGACGCCGAGTACACGATGCAGCACCCGATGACCGTCAACAGGGCCTGGGTGCCCATCAACACCCAGTCGACGTTGCGACTCGGATCGCCGGGGCTCGACCGGATGTTGCCGAGTCCGCTGTCGGGACGCCGGGCGAGGAAGGTGAGTGCCATCTACTCGATCGCCCCCGGGCGAGCACCGGTCACGTAGTCGATCCCGAACTGGCCGACGTAGCACGATGTGTCGTCGAGCCCGAGGGACGGCGCCGACGTCGTCGCGTCGAGGTCGAGCGGATCCGACGGCACGACCGGGTCGGCTTCGGTGATGCCCGACAGCATCAGGAACATGCACTTGACGACCGGGGCAGCCGCCTGCGACCCGTACCCGGACTTCTCGAGGTAGGCCGCCACCACGTACGGATGCTCGTCGTCGGGCAGCAAGGCGTCGGTGGAAGGGTCGACCGCGAAGCCGGTGAACACCGACGAGTCGTTCCACGGGTAGTTGCCTTGGCCCTGGGCGGTGCCCGTCTTGCCGGCGACCTGGATCGCTTCGCTCGGGTAGCCGACGAACAGTTCCTCGGCCGTCGTGCTGCGGCCGTTCTTGCCGGGACCGGTGGTCACACGGCGCAGCCCGCTGACCAAGGGGGTACGGATCGTCGACGGCATCGGAATCTGGCGGATCAGCTGTGGCTCGGATTCGTCGGAGAACACCGTGCCGCGCTCCGGGTCGGCGAAACCCGGCTCGCCGTCGGGGGTGCCCGGCTGCCAGATGTTGGCGATGATCGACGGCTGGAACACGAAACCGCCGTTCGCGACCGTCGCGTAGCCGGTGGCGAGGTGGAGCGGCGTCGCGGACAGCAGCCCCTGTCCGATGGCGAGCTGCACGTTGTCGCCGACGAAGTAGCCGATGCCCTCGTCCTTGCTGATGACCCCGAGTTCGGCGTAGCGACGCTTGAGATCGGCGTCGGGCACGGTGCCGTCGAACTCGAAGGGCAGCTCGATGCCGGTGTCGGCACCGAACCCGAACAGTTCGACCTGATCCTGCAGCACCGGTTCGAAGTCGTTCTGCACCATGATCTGGTCGCCGATGCGGTAGAAGAACGCGTCGGACGACACCGCCAGCGCCTCTTCGACGTTGACCTCGCCGTACACACATGGCTTCCCGTTGAAGCTGCAGATCGCGTTCCGGTACTCGCAACGGATCAAGCCGGTTTCGCACGCGGCGCGGTTCGACACCGCCTCGTCGCTCAAGACGTAGGTACCGGTGTCGTTGAAGTACTCGGTGGCGCTGATCAGCCCGCTATTGAGCGCGGCGTACGCGGTGAACAGCTTGAAGGTGGAGCCGAGGTTGTAGCGGCCCTGGATCGCTCGGTTGACGAGGATCGAGCGATCGGGGTCGATCGGGTCGCCGAACTCGTCGACCGACGGGAACAGTTGCGAGAACTTCGAGCCCGACAGTCCTGCCTCGAACCAGCGGTTGTCGAAGGTCGGATAGCTCGCCATCGCGATCACTTCGCCGGTGTCGTAGTCCATCACCACCGTCGAACCGGCCGGTGCCTTGTACCTGACCGTGTCGGGCCGGCTGGGGTCCATCTTGTCGAGCGAACCATCCGGCTTCTTCACGATCGGGTTGCGCACCTCCTGCGTGCGCCGCGCCTCGAGCGTCGTCTCCAGGAGCTGTTCGGCGTACTGCTGCACGTCGAGGTCGATCGTGAGCTGCACGTCGAAGCCGTTGACCGGCGGCACCTCCTCGATCACCCTGACCGGACGGTTGGCCCCGTCGACCTCGACCTTGCGGTACCCCCAGGCACCGTGCAGGACCTGCTCCATCTCCAGCTCGACGCCGAACTGACCGATCCGCTCGTTGCGGATGTAGCCCTCGTCGAGTTTCTCGTCGAGCTGCTCGGCGGTGATCGCTCCCATGTAGCCCACGACGTGGGCGGCGTGCGGCGCGTACGGATAGACGCGTCGCCACTCGGTCAGGATCTCGACGCCCGGGAAGTCTTCGATCCGCTCCAGCAGAGCGATCGCCGTCGGTTCGTCGATGTCCTCCTTGATCGGCATGGGGAGAAACGGGCTGTACACGTTGGACTGGAACCGGCGCTCCATCTCCTCGATCGGGACCTGCACCCAACCGGAGATCCGTTGGAAGATCTCGTCGCGCTGCGACTTGCGTCGGAGCACCTGCCAGTCGATCGCCACGGTGAGCACGCGCTCGTTGTCGGCGAGGATCCGCATGTCGGCGTCGAAGACGCGCCCCCGCTCGGGAGCGAGCGGGATCGTTCTCGTCTTGGCGAACGTCACCGATTCCTGCAGCTCGTCGGCCTTCACCGTCTGGAGGAACCACAGGCGTACACCGAGCAGGGAGAACAGCGTGACGCCGACCAGGGCGAGAACGCCGAGTCGGGTCGCGCGACGGTCAATCGCCATGGGTCGAGTCTCGCGTGTTCGTCACCCGGATGGGTCGCGCGTCAGGCATCGGTGAGCACCTTCCACTCGGGTCGACCGAGCTTGAGCGCCCAGCGAGCGATGGGCACGAGGGCGATGCTGAAGATCGCCGCAGCGACCGCGACCACCGGCACGATGGTCCACATCTCTGGCACGAAGGCGTCCTGTTCGCCGATGAAACGTCGGACCACCGGGACGCCGGCCTCGCCCACCCCGGCACCGACACCCACGAAGATCGCGGCGAGCCACCAGGTGGTGTCGATCCGGATCACGTCGACCCAGCCGGCGACCGCTCCGGCGAGGCCCATCGTGATCGCCGATGACCCCAGCGGCGACCCGACCGACAGGTCGAACATGATGCCGAGCACGAAGCCCGTGATCGCCCCACGCTCGGGCCCGCCGGCCGCGCCGGCCGCCGCGGCGAAGGCCAGCACCACCTGCACGATGACGCCGAACGGCTGGAGTTCGACGAAGAGCGTCTTCTGCAGGGCGAGCAGCATCATCCCCACCGGGATGACGCGCGTGAGCGAACTCGTCAGCAGCGCGGCGATCATCGAAGCTCGGTCGGCGGCTGGTACAGGATGACCGACAGGAAACTCAGCCGGCCGAGATCGACGTTGAGTTCGACCTCCAACTCCAGCCCGGCCGTCCCGGGGTTCTCGATCACGTTGGCGACCGTGCCGACCGGGATTCCGGGAGGCGCCAGACTGAGGCTGCCGCCGGACGTCAGGATCTGGTCACCCACCTCGATCCGACCGAACTGCGGCGAGTCGGCGATGAACCTCACCCGCGGCAGGTCCTCGCTGCCGAAGCCGTTGAGGTCGCCCGTCTCACGGGTCTCCTCGATCGGTTCGGGCAGGGTGGTCGTCGTGGTGCTCGTCGACGTCGAGGTCGACGTCGTCGTGGTGCCCGGCTGCGGCGACGAGTCGGTCGGCAGGCTGTCGTCGGTCGGCAGTGTCGTCGAGGTGGTGCTGGTCGTGGTCGTGCTCGTCGTGGTGGTGACGTCGTCGACCGGGAGCCCACTCGGCACGGTGACCGGGGGCTCGGTCGTCGGGGTCGGGAAGACCTCGGCGACGACCTTGACCGGCACGTGGTACTGGGGATCGGTGACGAGCATCACGATCGACGTCTCGGGATTCACCTGGGTGATCTTGCCGACGAGACCGGCCTCGTTGACGACGGGCATCCCGACCTTGATGCCGTTGAGCGACCCGCGGTTGATCTCGACCCGCTGGTCGAAGTTGCTGGGCGACGAACCGATGATCTCGCCGGTGACACGGTCGTACGCAGCGAGCGATTCGAGGTTGAGGAGCGCTCGCAGGTCGCGGTTCTCGATCATCGCGTTGAGCCCGCTGACACGGATGTTGAGCGACTCGTCGACGAGTCGTTGCAGACGTTCGTTCTCGGCCTTGAGGTCGTCGACCTCGGTGATCCCGCTCCACACCCGGGCCACCGGTGTCGTGACCACGTCACCGGCGATCTCGAACGGGCGCAGTGCGTAGCTGAAGCCGGTGCGCGCCGCGTTGAAGATCGCATTCCCGCGCAGATCGAGGGTGATGAGCAGGATCGACGTCAGCAACAGGATGATGATGGTGCGCCGTCGACCGGCCGAGTAGATCGCCATCGGGCGCCCGGATCAGTCGTCGCCGCCGAGCGACATCAGCCCCCGCATGGCGTCGATGTTCTCGAGGGCCCGCCCGGACCCGATGACCACGCTGTACAGCGGTTCGTCGGCGACCCGGATCGGCATCCCCGTCTCGTGCGACAGCCGCTGGTGCAGCCCACCGAGCAGCGCACCGCCGCCCGTGAGCATGATCCCGTCTTCCATGATGTCGGCCGCGAGCTCGGGCGGCGTCTTGTCGAGTGTCGTCTTCACGGCATCAACAATGGCACTGACCGGCTCGGCGAGGGCTTCGCGCACGTGCTCGGTGGTGAGCTGGATGGTGCGCGGCAGACCGGACACGAGGTCGCGACCGCGGATGTCGGCGGTCAACTCCTCCTCCATCGGCCAGGCCGAACCCATCTGGATCTTGATCTCCTCGGCGGTCCGGTCGCCGATAGCGAGCGAGTACTCCTTCTTGACGTACTGGAGGATCGCGTCGTCGAGTTCGTCGCCGGCCACCCGGACCGACTGCGCCGTGACGATGCCCCCGAGCGAGATGACGGCGACCTCGGTGGTGCCGCCACCGATGTCGACGACCATGTTGCCGCTCGGCTCGTGGACGGGCAGGTCGGCGCCGATCGCCGCTGCCATGGGCTCTTCGATGATGTGGACGGGCTTGCGGGCGCCGGCGTACTCGGCCGCGTCCTTGACCGCTCGCTGCTCGACACCGGTGATGCCCGACGGCACGCAGATGATCATCCGCGGCTTGGACCACTTGCTGGCGTGCACCTTCTGGATGAAGTACCGCAGCATCTTCTCGCACACCTCGAAGTCGGCGATGACGCCGTCTTTGAGGGGGCGGATCGCCTTGATGTGGTTGGGTGTTCGACCCATCATCCGTTTGGCCTCGACGCCGACCGCGACCGGCCGACCGTCGTTGACGTTGATCGCGACCACCGACGGCTCGTCGAGGACGATGCCGGTGCCGCGCGCGTAGATGAGCGTGTTCGCCGTACCGAGGTCGATGGCCAGGTCACGACCGAGACTCAGTGGATTGCTCCGTGCCATGCCGACCTCCTTTCGGTGAGGACGCGGTGGTCGGCCGAGAGGCCGACGTCACCAGACTCGCTCATGGGAGCGATGTTACAGATTCGGGAAGAAGATGCTGATCTCGCGCTCCGCGCTGGCGAGCGAGTCGCTGCCGTGGACCAGGTTCTCGGTGAAGAGGATGCCGAGGTCACCACGGATCGTGCCGGGCTCGGCGGTGCGCGGGTTGGTGGCGCCCATCATCTTGCGGACGACCTCCCAGGTGTCTTCCGGGCCCTCGACGACCATGGCCACGACCGGCCCACGGCTCATGAACTCGACGAGGTCGTCGTAGAAGCCCTTGCCGACGTGCTCTTCGTAGTGTCGGGCCAGGGTGTCGGCGTCGAGCTGACGGAGCTCCATCGCCACGATGTCGAGGTTCTTGGCCTCGAAACGGGAGACGACCTCGCCGACCAGCTTGCGCTCGACGGTGTCCGGCTTGAGAAGGACGAGTGTGCGATCAGACATGGGCGCTGAGGCTACCGGCGATGTTGCCGACCGGGGCTCTCGCCCGCAGGGCGACTAGCTTCGGCGCGCATCGACGCCGAACGCCGCAACGAGTTCATCCGTGGGCCGAAGTGGCGGACGCGCACGTCGCCGGAGCGGCGTCACCGAGCCGCGCTCGTGACGTTCGCGCTCGTGGTCGTGACCGGTGCGGTCATCCTCGGCGGGCTG
This sequence comes from Ilumatobacteraceae bacterium, assembly GCA_033344875.1. Lineage (NCBI taxonomy): Bacteria > Bacillati > Actinomycetota > Acidimicrobiia > Acidimicrobiales > Ilumatobacteraceae > Ilumatobacteraceae bacterium. The sequence continues at coordinate 1,139,470 of JAWPMO010000001.1, forward strand.
ATGTGGCTGCTCTCGTGGCTCGGTGCTCCGTCATGGGTGGTGATCGCCCCGTGGGCCGTGCCGACCGCAGCGACCATCCTGTGGGCGATCTTCACGCCGGTGCCGGCGGCCGTGACCGACGACGACGACGACGCGTGGACCACCTACTCGATCCAGTACGTCCTCGTCGGCGAGGACCACCCTCGCTCGGGACCTGCCCGCGTCATCACCTCGACCCTGTTCGGGGCACCGATCCTGTGGTCGCTGCTGGTGTTCGGGCTCAGCACGCTCGTCGGCCTCTTCTGACGCCGGCGATCCCGGCCCGACCATCGTCAGGCGGCGAGCAACCGGTCGACGTCGGCGCGGTCCGCTTCGGTGACGACGGTCGCAGCCGCGTTCACGTTGGCCGCGATCTGGTCGGGGCGTGTGGCGCCGGCGATCACCGACGCGACCAGCGGATGTGAGGTGTGCCAACCGATGGCGAGGTCGAGCAGCGAGATGCCGCGGTGATCGGTCCACTCGATGAGTCGCTCCACCTTGGCCAGCTTGTCGTCGTCGATGAACGGCTCGGCTCGATCCCCCCATTTCTCGAGCCGCGAGCCCTTCGGACGCGCTTCACCGAGCCGGTACTTGCCGGTCAGCAACCCGGACTCGAGCGGAAAGTAGGGAACGAAGGCCATACCGAGCCGCTCGCAAGCGTCGAAGACGCCGTCGGTCTCCGGGTCTCGGGTCAGAAGGCTGTAGTGGTTCTGCACCGACGGGTACGCGGCGACACCCCGCTCCCCCGCTGCAGCGTGCGCGGCGTCGAGCTGGTCGGCGGTGAAATGGGTACAGCCGATCTCGCGGATCTTGCCCTCGGCGCGCAGTTCGGCGAGGCACCCCAACGTCTCCTCGTGCGGCGTGTCGGGATCGGGCCGGTGCAGTTGGTAGTGATCGATGTAGTCGGTACCGAGCCGCCGCAGGCTGTCGTCGAGACGCCGTCGGATCTGATCGGGCGCACCACCACGTTCGTCGTCGCCCAGGCTCGACGTGTGCCCCCATTTGCTGGCGATGACCACCTCGGACCGACGGGAGCCGAGCGCGCGGCCGAGCAGCTCCTCGGAGCTGCCCTGGCCGTAGCTCTCGGCGGTGTCGAAGTAGTTGATGCCGTGGTCGAGCGCGGCGTTGACCACGTCCTTCGTCTGGTCGGCGTCGATCCGCATGCCGAAGTTGTTGCAGCCGAGCCCGACCACGGACACCTCGAGCTCACCGATCCGTCGCATCTGCATACGACGAACTTACCCCGCAACGATGCAGCACCACTGTCCGGGACGTCGGTGGGTCAGGGGGCGCCTACGTTCGGACCACACAGCGGTCGGATCACGGAACGTGCTCAGTTGGCGTGGTGACGGAGCGCCGGGCGGGCGGCGCCGGCGACGTAGATGCTGCCGGTCGCGAGGATCGCGTCGTCGGCGTCGGCGTTGCTCATCGCCGCATGGCAGGCGGCACCGACCGAGTCGTGCACGTACACCTCTGCGCAGCCGAGATCGCGTGCCGCCTTGGCGACGTCGGCGCCCGGAACGCCGCGCGGCGACGGTGCCGTACAGGCGTGGACGACGTCGAACTCGTCGGCCCGGAGCGCAGCGAGGATGCCGGCCGGCTCCCGCAAGGTCCCCACGACCAGGATCCTGCGGCCCTCGGGATGGAAGTCACCGAAGAACACGTCGGCGCAGACGTCGGCGCCCGGCGGGTTGTGCGCCCCGTCGATGATCGCCAGCGGTTGCACCCCGAGCACCTCGAAGCGGCCCGGCATCTCGACGTTGGCGAAGCCCTCGTGGACGACGTCCTCGGCGAGCGGCGCCGCGAAGAACGTCTCGACGGCCGCCAGCGCCAGCGCGGCGTTGTCGCCCTGATGTGCACCGTGGAGCGGCAGGAACACGTCGGAGTAGATCGTGGTCGGTGTGCGCAGGTCGAGCGAACGCCCGCCGATCGCGAGCGAGTTGTCGACGGTCTCGAAGTCGTCGCCCCGCACCAGCATCGACGCCCCACCCTCCCGTCGGAAGATCTCGATCATGTCGGGGTCGGTGTCGCCGACGACGACCGCGCTGCCCTGCTTGATGATGCCGGCCTTCTCGGCGGCGATGTCGGCCGTGGTCGGCCCCGCGAACTCGGTGTGGTCGAGCGCCACGTTGGTGACGACCGCGACCTGTGCGTCGACGACGTTGGTCGCGTCCCATCGACCGAGCATGCCGACCTCGATCACCGCGACGTCGACGGCGACATCGGCGAACCAGCGGAACGCTGCTGCCGTCACCGCCTCGAAGTAGGTGGGGCGCACGCCGGTGATCGCTTCGATGTCGGCGATGCCGGCGATCTGCTCGGCGAAGTCGTCGTCGGAGATGGGCTCGCCGTTGCGCTTGATCCGTTCGTTGATGCGCTCGAGATGCGGGCTGGTGTAGGTGCCGACCGTCAGCCCCTGCGAGATGAGGAGGCGGCTGATGATCTGCACCGTCGACCCCTTGCCGTTGGTGCCGGTGACGTGGATGACCGGTTGCGCCAACTGCGGGTCGCCCATGGCGGAGCACAGTTTCGCGATCGAGTCGGTCGACGGGTCGTCGACACGCCCCGTCTTGTCGTACGACGCATGGTCGTCGAGGTATGCGAGCGCGTCGGTGAACTCCATGGCGGCGATCGGGCGGCTCTCGCCGCGTCAGCTCGCTGCCCGGCGAGGGCGGGACGAGGCCGACTTCTTGCGGGGCAGCACCGTGGGGTTCGTCTTGTTGCGGACGGTGTCGTCGTCGATGACGACGGTGGCCACATCGGTGCGACCGGGCAGGTCGTACATCGTGTTGAGCAGCACCTCTTCGAGGATCGCTCGGAGGCCACGGGCCCCGGTCTCACGCAGGATCGCCAGGTCGGCGATCGCGGTGAGGCCGTCCTCGGTGAACTCGAGTTCGACGTCTTCGAACGCGAACACCTTCTGGTACTGCTTGACCAGCGAGTTCTTGGGTTCGGTCAGGATCTTGACCAGCGCCTCACGGTCGAGCGAACGCACGACGCCGACCATCGGCAGGCGTCCGATGAACTCGGGGATCATGCCGAACTTGACGAGGTCTTCCGGCAGCACCTGGGCGAAGATCTCACCCGGGTCGCGATCGAGCTTGCTCGTGACCTTGCCGTGGAACCCAACGCCTTGCTGTCCGACACGACGTTCGATGATCTGTTCGAGGCCGGCGAACGCACCGCCGAGGATGAACAGCACGTTCGTGGTGTCGATCGTGATGAACTCCTGGTGCGGGTGCTTGCGGCCACCCTGCGGAGGCACCGATGCCTGCGTGCCCTCGAGGATCTTGAGCAGCGCCTGCTGGACGCCCTCGCCCGACACGTCACGGGTGATCGACGGGTTCTCGCTCTTGCGGGCGACCTTGTCGATCTCGTCGATGTAGACGATGCCCGTCTCGGCTCGCTTCGTGTCGAAGTCGGCCGCCTGGATCAGCTTGAGCAGGATGTTCTCGACGTCTTCGCCGACGTAGCCGGCCTCGGTCAGCGCAGTGGCGTCGGCGACCGCGAACGGCACGTTGAGCATGCGGGCGAGCGTCTCGGCGAGGTGGGTCTTGCCGCAACCGGTCGGGCCCAGCATCAAGATGTTGGACTTCTGGAGTTCGACGTCGTCGCGGCGGCCGATGCCGGCGTTCTGCTGGTACTGGATCCGCTTGTAGTGGTTGTAGACCGCGACGGCGAGGATCTTCTTCGCGTCGTCCTGACCGACCACGTAGTCGTCGAGGAACGCACGGATCTCGCGGGGGTTCGGCACCTCCTCGAAGGTCAACTCACCGGTCTCGGTCAGCTCTTCTTCGATGATCTCGTTGCAGAGATCGATGCACTCGTCACAGATGTAGACGCCGGGACCGGCGATCAGCTTCTTGACCTGCTTCTGCGACTTGCCGCAGAACGAACACTTCAGCAGTTCGCCGGTGTCACCGAATTTGGCCATCTGTGTCGCCCCCTCTCCGAGTGAGTCATGTCGTGAGTCATGTCGTCGATCGTGTCGTCGGCCACCGGCTCAGAGCTCGGGCACCCAGCGGAGACGTTAGTGAATGTGGTGACCGGATCAGCGGATCGCCGACGTCTGGTCGACGCCGGTCCTCGATGAGATCACCGTGTCGATGATGCCATATTCGAGCGCGTCGTTCGCTTCGAGCACGAAATCGCGGTCGGTGTCCTCGTGGATCTTCTCGAGGGTCTGTCCGGTGTGCTCGGCCAGGATGATCTCGAGGAGGTCACGCATGCGCAGGATTTCGTTGGCCGCCAACTCGAGGTCGGTGACCTGCCCGTAGCCCACCTGACCGTGCGGCTGGTGCAGCAGGATGCGGCTGTGCGGGAGGGCGAGGCGCTTGCCCTTCGTGCCCGCGGCGAGCAGCACGGCGGCAGCCGACGCGGCCTGGCCGAGGCAGATCGTCGCGATGTCGTTGCGGATGAACTGCATCGTGTCGTAGATCGCGAACAGGGCCGTGATGTCGCCGCCCGGGCTGTTGATGTAGATGTTGATGTCCTTGTCGGGATTCTCCGACTCGAGGTGGATCAACTGCGCACACAGCAGCGACGCGATCTGATCGTCGATCGGCGTCTGCAGGAAGATGATGTTGTCCTTCAACATCCGGCTGTAGAGGTCGTACGCGCGCTCGCCCCGGCTCGTCGTCTCGACGACGTTCGGGACCAGGTAGTTCGTGGCGTCCAGGTTCATCAGGAATCCTCTCCGTCGTCGGCGTCGTCGTCGGTCACGGCGGCGTCGGTTTCGGCGATGACCCGGCTCGCAGCGGCGGCCGGATCTTCGTCGTGGTCGTGGTCATGATCGTCGTCGTGGGTGTGGCCGAGGATGAGATCGCGATCGATCGGGTCACCGGCGGCGTCGACCATCTCGACGTGGTGGAGCAACCAGTCCATCGCCTTGGACTTGCGGATCTGCGCCATGAGTTCGGGGACCGCATCGTTGCTCTCGTACGCCTTGCGGATCTCCTTGGCCTTCTGGCCGTACTGCATGGCCATGCGGGAGTACTCCATCTCGAGCTCGTGGTCGTCGACCTCGATCGCCTCGGCGGTGGCGACGGCTCGCAACGCCAGGTCGGCCTTGACCGCCTGCTCCGCCTGCGGACGGGTGGACTCGATGAACTGCTGCGGGTCCTGGCCGGTGGCCGACATCCAGGCCTGGAAGTCGATCCCCTGCTGCTGCAGCTGGCGGACCATCTGCTCGGCCTGGTTCTGCATCTCGGACCGCACCATCGACTCGGGGGCCTCGTCTTCGACCAGCTCGACGAGCGCCTCGTTGAGCTTGAAGCCGACCGTCTGGCGGACGCCCTGCAGCTTGCGCTCGGAGATGCGTTCGCGAATCGACGCCTCCCACTCCTCGACGGTCTCGAACTCGCCGGTGTTCTCGGCGACCCAGTCGTCGGTGGCCTCGGGCAGCTCGAGCGCCTGGATGGCCTTGACCGTGACGGTCATGTCGGCCGGCTCTTCGGTGCCCTTGGGGGTGGTGGTGAAGGTCAGGACGTCGCCCACCGCGGCGCCGGTGATCTGCTCGTCGAAGTCGTCGGCGACCCAGCCCTGACCGAGTTCGTACGACCAGTCTTCGGTGTTGAGACCCATGACCTCTTCGCCGTCGCGGGTGGCGGCCAGGTCGAGCGTCAGGAAGTCGCCGGACTCGGCGGGACGGTCGACGTCGGCCAGGGCGCCGCCCTGCTTGAGCTCTTCGTCGCGAGCCTCGGCGATCTCGTCGTCGGTCGGGACCGGCGACTCGAGTTCGATCCGGAGTCCGTCGTACCCGGGCACGGTGATGTCGGGACGGATCTCGCACTCGGCCTCGAACTCGACCAGGCCGTCTTCTTGGCCGCCGGTGATCTCGACCTCCGGCGTGGCCACCAGATCGACGTCGTGCTCGCGCACGGCCTTGCCCAGATACTGGGGAATCGCGTCGCGGAGCGCCTGCTCGCGGGCGGGTCCGAGACCGATTCGGGCTTCGAGAACTCGCCGCGGCGCCTTGCCGTTGCGGAACCCGGGAAGCTTGACCTCACGGGCGATCGACCGGAACGCCTGCTCGATGTCCTTCTCGAACTCGGCCTCGTCGACCTCGATGTACAGCTTGACTTTGTTCCCCTCGAGGGGTTCGACCGAAGATTTCACAGGGCCAGAACTCTATCGGCGCCCGATGGAGATGCCCGGGAGTCCCCCACGATCCTCGTCCGGATCGGGAGGTTCCGCCGAGAACGTGCGCGCGAGGCTCCCGATCGGGCACAATGGCCCGGTGCAGTACTGGAAGCCCCACGCGCTCGCGACGCCCCATGAGGGCCAGATCGACCTGAAGATCGGCGACAAGGTGCGCACGATCGCCGAACTCCACGAGGTGCCCGTCGGCACCGAGGGGCGGATCCTCCTCGCGAACGGCTTCAACTGGCAGCGGTATCGCGTGCTGTTCGACAACGGCGCCGAGTTGGGCGACCTCGATCACCGCACGATCGAACCGATCGGTCGCGCCGCCAAGCGCGTCGCCAAGCGGGCCAAGGTCGCGGCGCGAGGCGGCTGACCGCTACCGCATGAGCGCGATCATCTGATCGCTGCTCATCAGATTGGCACCCATCGCCCGCGTGTCGGTGAGGATCTCGCGGTCGTTCGTGACGACCACGACGTGGCGCGTCGCGGGCAGTCGACGCACCTCGTCACGGATCACGTCGTCGGCGGTGACGCCCTCGGGCGAGAACACCACCCTGACCACGCGCCGCCCGTCGGCCGAGGCACCGACCACGTCGGCGCCGTCGAACACGACGGTGATGTCACCGCCGTAGCGACGCACGAGGTTCTCGACCGCGTCGAGCAGCACGACCCGCTGGCCGGCGAGATCGAGGCCGGGCCAGGCCTGCTTGGCGACGTTGTACCCGTCGACGAGCACGCTGGCACCCGACCGCATGAGGAACTCGGCGGCGGCACCGGAGCTGCCGAGCACGCCGCCGGGCAGCGGCATCGCCTTGCGTTTGGCCGGAGCTGGTTGGCCTGATCGGGGAGGCATCGCCACCGCTGCGAGTTGGTCGGCCAAGGCCGAGGCCGCCGCTGCCAGCCGTGCGAGTTCGGAGCGCTCGGTGGCGATGGCTGCACGGTCGGCGAGCACGTCGTCGCGCACGTGCTCGGCGGCACCCTGCTTGGCGAGCGCCTCGGCGCTGGCCTGCTCGGCCGCCTCGAGCTTCTGCAGCGCCGCAGCCTCGCGATCGCGGGCGTGACGGACGTCGTTGCGGGTGTCGATCAGCTCGGCTCGGAGCTCGGCGACCTCGTCGACGAGCTTCTGCACATCGGATCGCAACCCGTCGATGACCTCGTTGCGCTGGTCGACCTGGTCGGAGAGCGTCACGATCTCGGCACGGGAGCGCGCCGCCGCCTGTTCGGCGGCGTCACGCCGCTTCTCGGCCTTCTTGAGCCGTTGGGCGGCATCGGCCTCGGCAGCGGCCTCATCGGCCTCGTTCACGAGCCTGGCGATGTCGCGCTCCCAACCCTCGGGCCGTTCGAGCCACAGCTTGCCGATCGGGTCGACGAGTTCGGGGAGCGCCCCCGCCGCGATCCGACGCCGGAAGGTCTCGTCGCCGTCGACCATCCGCCGAATCGACCCGAGCGCACTGGTCGGGATCCTGTTGCCCTTGAAGTACTTCTTCAGCCCCGACGGATACGCCATCGGCGGCTTGAACTTCTGCCCCTCGGCCGCCATCAACACCGCGAACTCGAGGGCCTGGCGCAGGTGCCGGGGCTCGATGTCGGGGGCCGTCATCCACCCATCGTAGCGCGCCCCGTATCCGGGTCGACCGAACACGTGTTCTTGACGCGAACGTATGTTCGTGATTGGATCGGCGCCCATGTCCCCTCCGATCACCGGTCAGCGCAGCTTCGACGAGCTGGGGACGCCGTTGCACGACACCACGTTCTGCGTGCTCGATCTCGAGACGACCGGCGGCAACCGGACCGACGACATGATCACCGAGATCGGCGTGGTGAAGGTCCGCGGGGGCGAATGCGTCGGCACCTTCCACACGCTGGTCAATCCGGGCAGGGCGATCCCGCCGCAGATCACCGTCCTCACCGGGTTGACCGATGCGGTGGTGTACCGAGCGCCGCGCATCGAGACCGTGCTCGGCTCGCTGATGGACTTCCTCGGCGACGCGGTGTTCGTCGCACACAATGCGTCGTTCGATCTCGGGTTCGTCCGGGCAGCGCTCGCCCGCGACGGCCGGGCGGAGTACCACCCGACCGTGGTCGACACGGCGACGCTCGCCCGGCGCCTGCTCCGAGACGAGGTCCCCAACTGCAAGCTCAGCACGCTCGCATCGCGGTTCCGTCTCGACCACACGCCCAACCACCGAGCCCTCGACGACTCGCTGGCCACCACCGACCTGCTCCACCTCTTGATCGAGCGAGCGGCCGGCCTGGGCGTGCTCGGACTCGACGACCTCGTGTCGCTCGGCAAGCTCGCGGGGCATCCGCAGGCGAGGAAGCTCACGATGACCACGGCGCTCCCCCGCACGCCGGGCGTCTACCTGTTCTGCGGCAACCGCGACGAGGTGCTGTACGTGGGCAAGGCCACCAATCTGCGCCAACGCGTCCGGAGCTACTTCGGACGCGACGACCGCCGACGGATCGGCCCGATGCTGCGCGAGATGCAGCAGGTCCGCCATCTCGAGCTGTCCGACCCGCTCTCGGCCGAGATCGTCGAGACACGCCTGATCGCCCGCATGCTCCCGCGCTACAACCGGGTCGGCACCAGGGTCGAGAAGTACTGCTACGTGCGCCTCGACGTCGACAGCCCGTGGCCTCGGCTCGCCGTCGTCAAAGAGCCGTCGGCGTCCGGCGTGCACCTCGGCCCGCTGCCGTCACGCTCCATGGCGAACCTGGTGGTCGAGGCGATCCAGACCGTGGTGCCGATCCGCCGCTGTTCGGCCCGCTTGGGCGTCAATCACGTCCCGGCGCCCGATGCGACACCCTGCAGCTCGGCGCAACTCGGCGTCAGTCAGTGCCCGTGTGCCGGCATGGCCGACCGACCGACGTATCAGGCGGCCGTGGCGACCGTGCTCCGGGTGTTCGACGGCGACCCCGAGCCGGTGCGACGGCGGCTGACCGGCCGGATGGCCGACCTGGCAGCGGCGCAGCGGTTCGAAGAGGCAGCGCTCGTGCGCGACCGCCTCGCTGCACTCCTCGCAGCGGTCCACCGTGGACGGTTGCTCGCTGCCCTGCTCGACAGCGGGCGCTGCACGGTCCGGCGTGGCGATGTCAGTTGGGTGATCGACGGCGGCCGGCTCGTCGACGTCACGATCGCGGGCGAGATCGGCCGTGCCCTCCCGGTCGACCCGCCCGAACCACCGACGCCCGGCCGCCCCCTCCGGCGCCAGCACGTCGACGAGGCCCTCTGCCTGGCCAAGTATCTCGACAAGCATGCGGCGCGACTCGAGATCACGGGCTGCACCGGTACCTGGCGGTTTCCCGTCGACTCCACCACGGAGATCCCGCGGCTCGATGCTCAGACGTCGACGGTCGACCCGATCGGTTCGACTCCCGTGACCGTCGCACCGTCGTGATCGATGCGCAACGACTTGGTGTGACCCGATCCGGGCAGCGCCGCAGCAACCTCGTCGGCGCGTGCCGACTCGCACAGCATCGCGACCGTCGGCCCGCTGCCCGACAGCCAGGCGGCCCACACGCCGGCGTCGAGCGCCGCGTCGAGCGCCGCGGCCGACTCGGGCACGGCGGTCAAACGCTTGCCCTGGTGAAGACGGTCCTCGGTCGCATGGCGCAGTGCGGCGACGTCGCCGGTGGCGCAGGCGGCGACGAACATCGCGACCCGGCCGAGGTTGAACACGGCGTCGGCGCGCGAAACGCTGTCGGCCAACGAGGTCCGTGACCGGTCGGTCGACGTGGTGGTGGCTTCCGGTACCCAGACGACGACGGCGGGGTCGACGGCCAGCGGGATCCGCGCGACCGCCCCGCCCGACGTCGCGACGATGCCGCCGTACAGCGAGGCAGCGGCGTTGTCGGCGTGGCCTTCGAGGTCACCGGCGACCTCGAGCACGGCAGCGCGGCGGTCGTCGTCGTGCAGTGCGTCCGGGCCGTGCCGCTGCACCTGGGCAGCCGCAGCACCACCGACTCGCACGGCACCGCTGAAGCCCAGACCGCGGCTCATCGGGATCGGTGACCTGACCCAGAGGTTGCCGACGCCGCCGGACCGGACGAAGGCGACCGAGGCCGGGTGTCGCGGCTCGGCCGGGCGAGCGCCGTCGGGCGCCGGACCGATCCCGACCTCGGCGTGGAGCGTCACCGCCATGCCGAGCACATCGAAGCCCGCGCCCAGGTTGGCCGACGACGCCGGCACCCGCACCGCCCAGTCGGCGTCGGTCACGGCGCCGTCACAGCGTCGCCACCGACGCTCTGGCGAAGGCGTCGAGGGTCGATGCCGCGGCACCCGAGTCGATCGACCGTGCCGCCAGGTCGAGACCGTCTGCCAGTGTCTCGGCTCGTCCTCCGACGACCAATCCGGCCGCGGCGTTCAGCACCACGATGTCGCGGTGCGGGCCTGCGTCACCGGCGAGCACGCTGCGGACCGCTTCGGCGTTGACCGCCCGGTCGCCACCGACCAGATCACCGGACCGTGCCGGCGCCAGGCCGAGCGCCTCGGGGTCGACCGTGAAGTGGTCGATCTGGCCGTCGCGCAGCTCGATGACCTCGCTCGTACCGGTCGTGGTCAGTTCGTCGAGGCCGCCGCCGTGGACGACCCAGGCGTGGATCGAGCCGTGTGTGCGGAGCGTCTCGACCATGCGTTCGGCGAAGTTCGCGTTCGCGACGCCGATCACCTGCCGACGGACGCGCCCCGGGTTGGCCATCGGCCCGAGCAGGTTGAACACGGTCGGGATACCGATCTCGCGCCGCGCCGGCGCCGCGAAGCGGAACGCCGGGTGGAAGGCCGGTGCGAAGCAGAACCCGATGCCGGCGGTGTCGATGCAGTGCCGCACCTGCTCGGGCGACAGCTCGATCGCAACACCCAGTTCTTCGAGCACGTCGGCGGTCCCGCACTTCGACGACGACCCGCGGGCGCCGTGCTTGCACACCGGCACGCCGGCACCGGCGGTGACGATCGCCGCCATCGTCGACACGTTGATCGAGTGCGAGTGATCGCCACCCGTGCCGACGATGTCGACCGCGTGATCGCGTTGGTCGTCCGTGAGGGGGACCAGGGTGGCGTGTGCGAGGACGGCGTCGAGCAGTCCGGCGAGTTCGGCCGAGCTCTCCCCCTTGGCACGGAGCGCCACGACGAACGCGATCAACTGGGCGGCGGTCGCCTCGCCGGAGAGGATCGTCGTCATCGCCGACTCGGCCTGCGATGCGGTGAGGTGGTTGCGGTCGAGCAGCGCGCTCAGCAGCGCGGGCCAGCCCCCGTGGTCATCGATCGTCGACATGTGGGGCGAGGCTAATCGTCATGCCCCGCCGGTTCCCCATGCGTTCGGTCAAGCGCTGCGACGACGTTGGCGCAGGATCCTCCGTCGCTCACGTTCGGTGGCGCCGCCCCAGACGCCGACCTTCTCGCGCTTGGTGAGTGCGAACTCCAAGCATGCGGTGCGAACCCCGCACTGCTGGCACACCTGTGTCGCGATCTCGGCTTCTTCGTCGTTGTCGGGATAGAAGACGCTGGCATCGAGACCGCGACAGGCCCCCAGCATTCTCCATTCCAGTTCATGTGCTGACACTTCGCCCCCCATTGGACATCGTCACTCGTTGCGGACCTTAGAACGGGTCCGGTCCGAATTCCAGGGGAAATCTGCGGAGGTGCGGACCGGGCGCTGATGCGCCGTCGCGTCAGGGCCGCAGGTCCGAGAGCAGCTCGGCGTGCAACGTGTCGCCGAGTTCGACCGACTCGAGGTACTCGGGGTGATCGATCTCGAGCCGCACCGAGCCGGAGGCGAACGAGTCGACCTGTTCGGGCGTCAGATCCCAGTGCAGATAGTGCACGGCGGCGGTGACGTAGTCGCGGGTGAGGCCCTGCTCGTGTTGCTGGTCGATGGCTCCCCGCACTCGATCGCCGTTCGGGAGCACCAGCACGGCCGAGCGTTCGATGTCGACCAGCTTCGGCAGCCACTCGCGCATCTGCTCGTCGGACGTGAGTTCGATGAACATCGTGGCGCAGACCTGACCGGGATCGGGGATCATCGGGTTGTAGATGTCGAGTTCGCCCTGGATCTCGGCATCGGTCGTGAGCTTCTCGACCCGGGCCATCTCCTGGATCTGGAACCGCATGGTGTCGCGGTTCTCGAACAGGAGCGTCACGACCGTGCCGAGATGCAGCCGCCGGCGGCGCTTGAGCTCGATCACGCGGGGGCGGAACTCGTCGCGCTCGCGCTCGTAGGCGCGGACGTCGGCGATGTCGGCGAGCGAGAGTTTGCGGGACATGGGGTTCCTTCCAGGCCACCCGAGGGTGGATCGTTCGGGACGGGTCAGGCGTCTTCGGCGATGCCGTACGCGCGTGCGATCAGCTGGATCGGGTGGCTGGGAGCGGCACCCGTCTGTTCGGCAATCGCCGTGTTGGCGAGATTGCAGTCGCCGGTGACGACGTCGCCGGCGGCCTTGTCGATCTGTTCGGCGAGCTTCTTCGCGATCGGGATCGAGATGTCTTCGTTCTCGGCCCGGAGCCCCCACATGCCGTCGATGCCGGAGCACTGCTGGACCAGCTTGATCTTGGCACCGGTGAGCTTCATCAGATCGCGGCTCTTGAAGCCGATGTTCTGGGCCCGCAGGTGACAGGCGGCGTGGTACGTGATCTTCTCGGGCACCGGACCGGTGAAGTCGGTGTCGAGCTCGGTGTCGTCGGCCTTGTGGAGCTTCACGAGGTACTCGGCCGCGTCGAACGTGTGCTCGGCGACCAGTTCGGCGTCGGCGCCGCCCACGTAGTCGACGTAGTCCTTCTTGAGCACGTAGCCGCACGTCGGTTGCGGCACGACGATGTCGCCGTTGCCGGCACGGATCTCGTCGGCGAGCACCTTGACGTTCTTCTCGGCGACCTTGGTGAAGTGCTCGATGTCACCGGAGTGCAGCCACGGTGCACCGCAGCATCCGGCGGCCGTGTTGGAACACTCGACGCCGTTGCGCTCGTACACGTTGACGAGGTCCTTGCCGATCTGGACCTCCTGGTACTCGACGAGGCACGTCGGGAAGACGGTGACCTTGCCCTGACGCTTGGCGGCGATGTTGCGCGTTCGCTTCTTGAACCAGGTCGAGAACCGCTGCTTGGCGTACGGCGGGAGCAGGCGGACCGACGACACGCCGGTGACCTTGGCGACCGCCTTGCGGACCGTGGAGCCCTCGGGGGCGTTGATGACCTTGTTCGCGACCGGTGACGCAGCCGTGGCGACCGTGCCGAGCAGGTCGGTGCGGCTCATCAGCTGCGTGGTGGCCCGCTGCCGGACCGGCTTCTGCCCGTTGGCGTACCGCATCGCCTCGGTGCGCAGCATCAGGCGGGGGAAGTCGAGCGCCCATTCGTGCAGCTCCGGGATGTACGGGCAGTTGACGTAGCAGAGCTTGCACTGGAAGCACTCGTCGACGACTTGGTCCTGCTGGGCGGGCGTCAGCCGACCGGCGTCCTGGTCGTCGTGCTGGTCGATCATGTCGAACAGCGTCGGGAACGACGTACAGAACTTGAAGCACAACCGACACCCGTGACAGAGGTCGTAGACGCGGGTCAGTTCTTCGCGCACCGACGCCTCGTCGAGGTAGGTCGGGTCTTTGGGGTCGTAGGTCGTCGTCATCGAGGTCTCGGTCGTGTCCGGATGTCGGGTGGTGGTCGGGTGCTGGTCGGGTGGTGGTCGGACTCGCACCCGGGCCGCTTCTGCGACCCGGGTGCTCGTCCGGACGGGTCAGTCGAGCTCGTCGAGGCCCTGCTGGAAGCGGCCGGCGTGGCTCTTCTCGGCGCGGGCGAGCGTCTCGAACCACTCGGAGATCTCGTCGAAGCCTTCGTCGCGAGCGGTCTTGGCGAAGCCCGGGTACATCTGCGTGTACTCGTAGGTCTCGCCGGCGATCGACGCCTTGAAGTTCTCCTCGGTGTCACCGATCGGCTCGCCCGACGCGGGGTCACCGACCTCTGCGAGGTACTCGAGGTGGCCGTGTGCGTGGCCGGTCTCACCCTCGGCGACCGAGCGGAACAGCGCGGCGGCGTCGGGGTAGCCCTCGATGTCGGCCTTCTGGGCGAACCAGAGGTATCGGCGGTTGGCCTGGCTCTCGCCGGCGAACGCCTCGGCCAGGTTCTCGTGGGTCTTGGTGCCACTCAGGTTGGGCATGTTTCCTCCAATGGGGGATGGTTGCTGTGGATCCGACGCCTTGCCTAGTGGTTCGGGCTCGGCGCGCGAAAATCGGGGCCGTCGACGGACGTGGTCGGCCGTCTCGGGCCCCGACTCTCAATGGTACGGACGATTCGACGAGAGCGGGTCAGCCGACGTCGAAACGATCCAGGTTCATGACCTTGGTCCAGGCCTTCACGAAGTCGCGGACGAACCGCTCGTCGGAGTCGGAGCTGCTGTAGACCTCGGCGATCGCTCGGAGCTGCGAGTTCGAGCCGAACACGAGATCGTTGCGGGTACCGGTCCACTTGAGTTCGCCGGTCGCACGATCCTTGCCCTCGAACATGTCCTCGGCCTCCGACGTGGAGGACCACGCAACGTTCAGATCGAGCAGGTTCTTGAAGAAGTCGTTCGTGAGCGTCTCGGGGCGATCGGTGAACACGCCGTGCTTCGACCCGCCGGTGTTCGCACCGAGCACACGGAGCCCGGCGACGAGCACCGACATCTCGGGAGCGCTCAGCGTGAGCAGTTGCGCCCGGTCGACCAGCAGCGCCTCGGCCGGCAGGCTGTGGCCCTTGCCGAGGAAGTTGCGGAACCCGTCGGCGGTGGGCTCGAGCGGGGCGAACGACTCGACGTCGGTCTGCTCGGCCGTCGCGTCACCGCGACCCGGCGTGAACGGCACCGTGATGTCGTGACCGGCGTTCTTGGCGGCGGCCTCGACCGCAGCCACCCCGCCGAGCACGATCAGGTCGGCCATCGAGACCGAGCCGCTGAACGCACCTTGGATCTCCTCGAGCTTGCCGAGCACCCGACGGAGCTGAGCCGGATCGTTGACCTCCCAGTCGTTCTGCGGAGCGAGGCGGATGCGGGCGCCGTTGGCACCACCCCGCTTGTCGCTGTCGCGGTACGTGGAGGCCGAGGCCCAGGCCGTGGCGACCAGTTCGGAGATCAGGAGACCGGAGTCCATGATCTGCGACTTCAGCGTCGCGATGTCGTCGTCGCTCACGCTGGACGTCGACGCCGGGACCGGGTCCTGCCAGATCAGTTCCTCGGTCGGGGCCTCCGGGCCGAGGTAGCGGCTCGACGGGCCGAGGTCGCGGTGGAGCAGCTTGAACCATGCCCGTGCGAACACGTCGGCGAACTGGTCGGGGTTCTCGTAGAACCGCTGCGAGATCTCCGCGTAGCTCGGGTCCATCTTGAGCGCCATGTCGGCGGTGCTCATCATCGGGGCGAACTTCAGCTCGCCCGACTCGGCGTCGGGCACCGTGTTGGCGAGGGCGCCGCCCTTCGGCGTCCACTGTTGGGCGCCGGCGGGGCTGTGGGTGAGCTCCCACTCGTTGTTCAGCAGCGTGTCGAAGTACGAGTTGTCCCACGTGGTCGGCGTCGCGGTCCAGGCGCCCTCGACACCACTCGTCGTGGTGTCTGAGCCCTTGCCGCTGCCGTGGCCGTTCTTCCACCCGAGACCCATCTGCTCCATGGGAGCGGCCTCGGGCTCTGGCCCGACGAGGTCGGGGTCGCCGGCGCCGTGCGCCTTGCCGAACGTGTGGCCGCCGGCGACGAGGGCGACGGTCTCTTCGTCGTTCATGGCCATCCGGGCGAACGTCTCACGGATGTCGCGTGCCGAACCGAGCGGGTCGGGGTTGCCGTTGGGGCCCTCCGGGTTGACGTAGATGAGGCCCATCTGCACTGCGGCGAGCGGGTTGGCCAGGTCGCGATCGCCGGAGTAGCGAGCGTCGCCGAGCCACGTGGTCTCGGGACCCCAGTAGATGTCGTCTTCGGGGGCCCACACGTCTTCGCGGCCGCCGGCGAAACCGAACGTCTCGAAGCCCATCGACTCGAGCGCCACGTTGCCGGTCAGCAGCATCAGGTCGGCCCACGAGATCTGATTGCCGTACTTCTGCTTGATCGGGAGCAGGAGGGCGCGCGCCTTGTCGAGGTTGCCGTTGTCGGGCCAGCTGTTGAGCGGAGCGAATCGCTGGGTGCCGGTCGAGCCGCCACCACGGCCGTCCTCGATGCGGTACGTCCCCGCGCTGTGCCATGCCATGCGGATGAAGAGCGGGCCGTAGTGGCCGTAGTCGGCGGGCCACCACTCCTGCGAGTCGGTCATCAGGTCGCGGAGGTCCTGCTTGAGCGCCTCGTAGTCGAGACCCGTGAACGCCTCGGCGTAGTCGAAGTCGTCGCCCAGCGGGTTCGACGCCGGCGCATGCTGGTGCAGCATGCGGAGGTCGAGCTGGTTCGGCCACCAGTGCTGGTTGGAGGTCATGCCCTTGCCGAGGTGACCGGCGTTGGGTCCGTGCATGACCGGACAGCCCTTCTGGCTGTCGTTGATGTCCCAGACGTCCGAGTGATCGGGGGTCTCGGGCGGCGGGGTGTCGATCTGCTGGTCGGACATGGTGTGCTCCTCCTGGATGGTGTTGGTTGGCGGTGGTGGTACTCGGTGGGGAGTGGTGTGGTCGATCAGGTGGCGGGAACGTGGTCGGTGGCGGCGTGTCGGCACGAGGGGCAACGGCCCCAGTAGACGACTTCGGCTTCGTCGATCTCGAAGCCGTGGTCGTCGTCGGCCGTGAGACACGGCACGTCGCCGACGGCGCAGTCGATGTCGAACATCACGCTGCAGCCGCGACAGATGAGGTGGTGATGGTTGTCGCCGACGCGGTCTTCGTACCGGGCGGCCGATCCGGCCGGTTGGATGCGCCGGATCAGTTGCTTGTCGGCCAGCACGGCGAGCGTGTCGTAGACCGCCTGCCGTGAGATCGACCCGATGACCGATCGGACGTCGTCGGCCAGTTCGTCGGCGGTCGCATGCGGGTGGTCGGTGACCGAGCGCATGATCGCCAACCGCTGGGCGGTGACCTGGACGCCGTGTCGGCGCAGCAGATGTTGGATGTCGGCGGTCATCGCTGTCCAGCATGGCAGCGATTCTGGACAAAGTCAAGAATCAGACGCGATAGTCAATCGTGCTCGCCGAGCCGGGCACCGCAACCGCCGGCACGTAGATTGGGCTCGTGACCGCTCCCCCGCCGACGCCGTTCGAGCGGTCGGCGATGCTCCACCAACTCGCCGACCGGCGCTTCGACCTGCTGGTCGTCGGCGGCGGCATCACCGGGGCGGGCGTCGCCCTCGACGCCGCCTCGCGCGGGCTGTCGGTCGCACTCGTCGAACGCGACGACTTCGCGTCGGGCACGTCGTCGAAGAGCTCCAAGCTGATCCACGGCGGCCTGCGGTACCTCCAGCAGGGCGACGTCCGGCTGGTCTACCAGGCGCTCCGGGAGCGCCAACGCCTCCTCCGCAACGCTCCCCACCTGGTGTCGGTGCTGCCGTTCCTGATCCCGATCCTCACCAAGGACGGCCCGATCTCGAAGAAGATCGCCAAGGCGCTGCGATCCGCGCTGTGGATGTACGACCTCACCGGCGGTCTCAGGATCGGCAAGCGCCACCGGCGACTCGACGCCGACGAGGCGCTCGCCCACTGTCCGACCATGCCCGCCGATCGGCTGTCCGGCGGCTTCGTGTACTACGACGCCTCGGCCGACGACGCCCGACTCACACTGACGATCGCCCGCACGGCCGCCGCCCACGGAGCGATCGTCGCCAACCGGTGCGAAGTCGTCGGCCTCACCACCGACGACGGCGGCCGCGTCGACGGCGCCCGGGTCGAGACCGGCGACGGCGAGATCGCGGTGCGCGCCCGCACCGTGGTGTCGGCAACGGGCGTGTGGGCCGACGAGATCCGCGAGCTCGACCGCGACGTCGAGGCCGACACGCTGCGACCGGCCAAGGGCGTCCACGTGACCGTCCCGTGGGACCTGGTCCGCAACGACATCGCCGTGATCATCTCGGTGCCCGGCGACAAGCGCAGCCTGTTCCTCGTCCCGTGGACCGAGCGACCCGGAGGCGGCTTCGACCACTGCTACATCGGCACGACCGACACCGATTTCGTCGACGACCTCGACCGGCCCCAGACCAACGACGACGACCTCGACTACGTGCTCGACGCGGTCAACCACCACCTCACCACGACCATCACCCGCGACGACGTCACCGGGGTGTGGGCCGGGCTCCGCCCGTTGGTCAAGCAGGCGTCGTCGGGGCGCACCGCCGATCTGTCCCGACGCCACGCGATCACGTCGAGTCCGTCCGGCCTGATCACGGTGACCGGCGGCAAACTCACGACGTACCGGGAGATGGCCGCCGACACGGTCGACGCCGTGCTCGCACGACTCGAGCGACGGGCGAGGTGCCGAACGGCACGACTGCGCCTGATCGGCGCCACCGACGACTCGGCGACCGACGCCCACCTCGCGTCGCGGTACGGCACCGAGGCGGAGACGGTGCTCGCCCTCCGCGGCGCCGACCCGGGTCTCGGGGACGCCCTCGTTCCGGGTCTGCCCTATCTGCGAGCCGAAGCGGTGTTCGCCGTCAGACACGAGATGGCGACCACGCTCGTCGACGTCCTCACCCGCCGCACTCGCGCCCACCTGCAAGACCGGGCGGCGTGTCTCGATGCAGCCCCCTCGGTCGCCGAACTGCTCGCGACCGAACTCGGCTGGGACCCGGCCGAGTCCGCCGCCCAGATCGCTGCCTACCGACGGCTGTGCGACGACGAACTCTCCGCCGCCACCCGCCCCGACTCCCGCCATGCGGAGGCCCCATGACCTCACCGACACCACCGATCGAACTCACCGGTCACGCCGACCATCTCGCCGGCTCGGGCGTCGCCCTGGCCGAGGGTTTCGTCGATCGGCTGGCATCGATCTGCGACATCACCGTCGACCCGGCGGAGACGGCCGAGGCCAGCCGCGATTGGTGGCCGCTCGCCCTGCACTGGTCACTCGCCGGCGAGGTCCCGCGTCGCGCCGGCGTGGTCGCCCGCCCGACCACCACCGATCAGGTCGCGGCGGTCCTCGCCGCCGCGCACGGCGCCGGCGTACCGGTCACCGCGGCAGGGGGTCGCAGCGGTGTGTGCGGGGCGTCGGTGCCGGTGTTCGGCGGCGTCGTGCTCGACCTGACCGGCCTCGATCGCTTGGTCAGCGTCGACGAACTGTCCGGCATCGTCGAGGTGGAGTCGGGCATGTTCGGTCCCGAACTCGAACGGCTCCTGACGAACAACCACGAACTCACCGTCGGCCACTTCCCACAGAGCTTCGACATCTCGACCGTCGGCGGGTGGGTGGCGTGCCGCGGTGCCGGCCAGTACTCGACCCGCTACGGCAAGATCGAGGAGATGGTCGTCGGGCTCGAAGTGGTCCTCGCCGACGGGCGCATCATCCGGACGGGCGGCGCTCCCGCCGCAGCCGTCGGGCCCGACCTCGACCAGGTCTTCGTGGGCTCGGAGGGCACGCTCGGCATCATCACGCGGGTCTGGCTGCGGGCGCACCCGGTCGCCACGGCGGCGCGCCGGGCTGCCTACCGCCTGCCCACCCTCGCCGCTGGGTTCGAGGCGTGCCGCCAGGTGATCCGGCGCGGAGCGACCCCGGCGGTGCTGCGCCTGTACGACGCCGTCGAGAGCGCCCGCGGCCGTGGCGGCGACGGCACCGACTGCATCCTGCTCGTGCTCGACGAGGGCGATCCCCGGATCGTCGACGCCACGATGGCGATCGTCGACGAGGTGTGCAACGGCGCCGGGACGCCGGCGGAGCAGCAACTGGTCGACGACTGGCTCGAGCACCGCAACGACACGTCAGCGCTGCAGGGACTCACCCACAAGGGGTTCGCGGTCGACACGATGGAGATCGCCGCTCCGTGGAGCAGACTGGCCGACGTGTACGACGCAGCGACCGCAGCGATCATGGACGTGCCGCATGCGCTCGCTGCGAGTTGCCACCTGTCGCACAGCTACCTCGACGGCGCCTGCCTCTATTTCTCGTTCGCCGCCAGGCCTCCCGCCGACGAGATCGAGTCGACGTACCGGGCCATGTGGGACGCGGGCCAGCGAGCCGTGCTCGCGACCGGCGGCAACCTGTCGCACCACCACGGGGTGGGCCTCAACCGGTCCCGCTTCGTCGAGGCGGCGCTCGGGCCGGCGTTCGACGTCCTCGTGGCGCTCAAGCGAGCACTCGACCCGACCGGCATCCTCAACCCCGGCAAGCTCGGCCTGCCATCACCGTTCGGAGACACGCCGTGGCCGTGATCGACCCGTCTCGTTGGGATCTCGACGCGCTGCGCGCCGGTGGCATGGTGGCACTCGTGTTCGCCGTGCCGCTGTCGATCGGGGCGTCGTTGGCGGCCGACGCCGACGACACTGCGCTCGCGACGTGGTTGTCGATCGGTGCCGTGCTCGGCTTCGTGCTCGGCGCCGGGTGCGCTGCCTGGGTCCAACGCCGCGACCTGCCGCTCTCGCACGGCCTCGCCACGGCGATCGGCACGTACACGATCGCCCAAACGGTCTTCATCATCGTCAAGCTCGCACGCGGCAGCGACGTCAACTGGTTCGCCGCGCTGTTCAACCTGTCGGTCATGGCCGGCGCCGGGCTCGTCGGCGGCCTGCTCGGCGGCCGACTGCGCACGAGCGGGTTCCGGCCGTCCGGTTCGGAAGGAACCTGATGATCCTCGTCATCGACGTCGGAACCACGGGCCTGCGGGCAGCACTGGTCCGCCCCGACGCCTCGCTCGCACACGTCGAGTACCGGGCGTTCGCCCCCGATTCGCCGTTCCCCGGCATGGTCGAGTTCGACGCCGCCGAGATGGCCCGTCTCGTGCTCGACGCGGCCGAGGCCGCGATCGCGGCCACCGGCGAGCCCGTCACCGCAGTCGGCGTCGCCGCGCAGCGCGCCAGCACGATCGTGTGGGACCGGGCGACCGGCAAACCGATCGGCCCGGCGCTCGGCTGGCAGGACCTCCGCACCATCGGCGAATGCCTCACCGCCAGGGCCGAGCACGACCTGGCGCTCGCACCCAACCAGTCGGCGACCAAGATCGGGTGGCTGCTCGCCAACCACGCGGCCGATCGCGATCACGCCGACCTGTGCTTCGGCACGGTCGACACGTGGGTGGCCTGGACGCTGACCGGCGGCGCCGCTCACGTCACCGACCACACCAACGCAGCCGTCACCGGCCTGTACTCGTTCGAGCACCAGCGTTGGGACCTCGAGGTCTGTGCACTGCTCGGCGTCGAGCCTCGTCTGTTGCCCGAGATCGTCGATTCGACCGGCACGATCGGTCCGGCGTCCGCGATCGCGGGTGCACCACCGCTCGCGGCACTCGTCGGCGACCAGCAGGCGTCGATGGTGGGCCAGGGTTGCATCGAGCCGGGGCGTGCCAAAGTCACGTTCGGCACCGGGGGCATGCTCGACGTGTGCATCGGCGACACGGCGCCCGCGGCCGGTCGCCGCTCCGACAACGGGACGTTCCCGATCATCGCCTGGACCGACGCCGACCGGAAGGTGTGGGGCGTCGAGGCGATCATGCTGTCGGCCGGCACGAACGTCGAGTGGCTCTGCGACGACATGGGCCTGATCGACTCCCCCGCCGACAGCCACGCCGTGGCGAACCGCTGCGACACCACCGACGGCGTGGTCTACGTTCCCGCGCTCCTCGGCCTCGGCACCCCGAACTGGGACTACGGCGCTCGCGGCACGCTGCTGGGCATCACGAGAGGCACCGAACGCCGCCACATCGTGCGCGCCGTGCTCGAAGGGGTGGCGCACCGTGGCGCCGACATGGTCGCCGCCGCCGAGACCGACATCGGGCTGACGATCCCCACCCTGCGGATCGACGGCGGCATGAGCCAGAACCCGACGTTCGTCCAAGCCCTCGCCGATGCCTCCGGCAAACCGGTCGAGGTCTCGCCGATCGTCGAGTCGACGACGCTCGGTGCCGCCTTCCTGGCCGGGGTCGCGACGGGCACGTGGTCGTCGCTCGACGACACGGCGGCCGCATTCTCGCCGGCCGTCCACGTTGAACCGGGCGACCGCCTCGACCGCGGCCAGTGGGCCGAGGCGCTGGAGCGGGCGGCTGCCTGGATCCCCGAACTCTCGGCGCTCGACTTCTGACGACGTCGACCGCGCCGGATTTCGCCCGAGGCAACACCGTTGGATCGGGTCCCGTCCTCCTAAACTGGCATCTCCGCGACCGCAGGCACCATCATGTGGTCCGCGCATGCAGCCGAACATCTCGAAAGGACACCCACACGTGACTGACTCCGCCCTTGCGGATCACGCAGGCAACGATCGCTCGTCGCGCCGAGCGCTGCTCGGCGCCGCCGTCGGCGGCGCGGCCATTGCGCTCGCCGGTGGCCGGTCGGTCGCCGCCGCGACGCCGGCCGGTTTGTCCGACGAAGATCTGTCGATCTCTGGTTCCGCCATCGCTCTCGAACTCGCCGCCCGTGACCTGTACGACTCGGCGATCGCCGCCGGTGCCGACGACGAGATCTGGACCGCCATGCGCGAACAGCACGAGTCCTACGCGCAGCGCCTCGCCGGCATCACCGGTATCTCGGCGACGACCCGCGACCAGGAGTCGTTCGACCAACTCGGCGACGGTTTCGCGACGAGCGACCCCGCTGCCGCCGCGTTCGACCTCGAGAACACGTTGGCCGCCACGCACCTCGAACTCCTCGGCCAGGTCGCCGACGTCGACATCGCCAAGGCGATGGCCTCGTTCGTCGCCATCGAGAGCCGCCACGCCACCGTCCTGGCCACCCTCTCGGGTCAGGCCGACGACTTCGACGCACTGTTCGTGAACCCGGCCGTCGCGGTCGTGGCGGAGGCCTGATCATGACCAACATCCCGAACCCCTCCCTCGATCGCCGGTCGCTGCTCCGCAACGGCGGCATCATGCTGTCGTTCGGCGCGATCGTGGCGGCGTGCGGCGGCGGCCGCAGCGGTAGCGACGACCCGGGCCGTCTCGGCGTGGCCGCGCCGGCTCCCACCCTGCCCGACGCCGAACTGAACGACGGCGTGCTCCTGCGCACGGCCCAGTCGCTCGAGTACACCGCGATCGCCGTGTACGACGCCGCTGCCGGCCTCGATGTGCTCAGCGGCAGCGAAGTCGCCCTCGTCGAGCGTTTCGTCTCCGATCACCAGCGTCACGCCGCCGACCTCGGGGCGCTCGCTCAGCGGGCGGGCGCCGAAGAGTTCACGTGCCCGAACCCGTTCATCATGGACCGGGCGGTCGTGCCGGTACTCGGCGCGCTCGAAGACAGCGACGACCTGCACCGTGACGTGCTCAACATCGCCTACGCGTTCGAGGCGCTGGCCGGAGCGTCGTACCAGGCACTCGTCGGCGTGCTCGACGACAAGTCGCTCCGGACGACCTCGATGCTGATCGGCAGCGAAGAGCATCGCCACGCGGCGATCCTCGCCACGGCGATCAACCCGGACGTCCTGATCAACCCGGTGCTGCTCGGCGGGGCGAGTGCCGCTGCCGACACCGACGACGAGGGTTTCCCGATCCCGTATGCGATCCCGGCGACGTTCGGGCAGCTCACCGGTATCGAACTGGTCGTCGGCGCCCGGAACGAAGAGGGCGCACGCTTCTCCACGCAGCTGCAGACGCCAGCCGACAACACCTTCGTCTACGACTACCTCAGCTGCTGAGCCGGGCGAACTGACCCGGTCGGGCCGAACCGGGCGGGGCGGCGGGTCAGCCGACCCGCACGGCCTCGACCAGGTTGTACACGAACGACGCGCCGAGCACGGCGCCGAGCAGCAGCCACAGACGGCTCGCGAGGGCGGTGCTCTTCTTCCAGAGGAACACAGCGGCGACGCAGGCAACGATGACCACCAGCAGGAACCCGGTGTCGCCGGCGAAGGCGACGTCCCAGAGTTTGGTGGCGCTCACGTCGCCGGGGAACAACGGGTTGTCCTGCGCCGACAGCGTGTTCCAGCCGAGCCAGCCGGCCCAGAACGCCCCGATCGACACGGGGACGATGACCGCGCGGTGCACGTCGATGTTGAGCATGGCGATCACGGCCGCCGTGGCGACGACGAGGGCGATGCCGGTCTGATAGCCGTTGTTGCCGAGGTTGTCGACGACCGAGCTGATGACGTCGGCGAAGCTGGACACGAATCCGGCGCCGTCATCGGGCTGCTCCCCGGCGACGACAGGTTGCGTCACCGGCGGCGTGGTCGGCGGGACGGTCGCCACCACCGTCGCCCACGCATCAGCAAGTCGCTCCAACATCACCGTCCAGCTTGTCACGACGGTCGGCGTCGTTGGCGGATGCCGCGACCACGTCGACGGATGCATCGATCACTAGGTTGACGACATGAGCGACTGGCACTTCCTCGTCGACCGCGATGACTATCGCCGAACCAAAGTCGTCGAGTTCGAGCCGACCGAACTCGACGACGGCCAGATCCGAGTCCGGGTCGATGCGTTCGGGTTCACGGCGAACAACGTGACGTACGCAGCAGCCGGCGACATGATCGGCTACTGGACGTTCTTCCCGGCACCCGATCTGGGTGACGACACGAACTGGGGTCGGGTTCCCGTCTGGGGGTTCGCCGAGGTGGTCGAGTCACGCACCGGCCTGATCGTGGGCGGCGACCGGCTGTTCGGCTACTTCCCGATGTCGACCGAGCTCGTGATGACGCCGACGCAGGTGACCGACACCGCGCTGACCGACGGGGCCGAGCACCGGGCAGCGCTGCCGCCGGTCTACAACCGGTATGTCCGCTGCGGCGCCGACCCCGGCTACGACCCCGAGCTCGAGGCGGAGCAGATGCTCTATCGGCCGTTGTTCTTCACGTCGTTCCTCATCGACGACTTCCTGGCCGACAACGACTTCTTCGGTGCGAGCACCGTCGTTCT
Source organism: Ilumatobacteraceae bacterium (assembly GCA_033344875.1). NCBI lineage: Bacteria > Bacillati > Actinomycetota > Acidimicrobiia > Acidimicrobiales > Ilumatobacteraceae > Ilumatobacteraceae bacterium. Next base: position 1,164,522 of record JAWPMO010000001.1, read on the forward strand.
GGCGAGCGCGTCGAGCAAAACGGCGTTCGGCACCGCGCACCTGCTGCAGCAGCGTGACGGGTTGACGGTCGTCGGTCTCACCTCGCCCGGCAACGTGGCGTTCGTCAAGGGTCTCGGCTGCTACGACCACGTGCTGAGCTACGACGACGCCGCACTGCTCCCTGACGGCCCTGCGGCACTGGTCGACATGAGCGGCAACGCCACCGTGGTGCGCTCGGTGCACGAGCGATACGGCGACGACCTGGCCCACTCGATGATCGTGGGATTGACCCACTGGGAGGACCGTCTCGGCAGCACCGAGCCGCTGCCGGGGCCGCAGCAGTCGATGTTCTTCGCCCCGAGCCAGATCGAGAAGCGCCACGCCGACTGGGGCGCCGGGGTGGTCGAGTCGAAGCTCGCCGAGGCGTGGGGGCCGTTCATCCGCAAGGTCTCCGACTGGGTGTCGATCGAGCACTCGTCTGGCCCCGACGCCGTGAGCGAGGTGTTCGCCGAGACGCTCGAGGGTTCGACCAGTCCGAACGTCGCACGCGTGCTCCACCCCTGACGATCCGTCGTTCCGTCCGTCGCTCCATCGGTCGGTGCCGCCCGTAGGCTGGCGCGGCGATGGTGAGTTGGCCGGGTGGCCGCGGCACGGCATGACCGTGTCGAGGAAAGTCGGGACTCCTCAGGGCAGGGTGCTGGTGAGAGCCAGGTGGGGGCGACCTCACGAACAAGTGCAACAGAGAGAGACCGCCGATGGGCCGACCGCTTTGCGGCCGGCCACAGGTGAGGGTGAAACGGTGCGGTAAGAGCGCACCAGCGTTCGGGGCGACTCGGACGGCTCGGCAAACTCCGCCCGGAGCAAGGTCAAGCAGAGGGGATGGGCTGCCCGTCCGGTCGGAGCGATCCGGCTGCCCCTCGGGTGGACCGCACAGATGGATGGTCACCGGTGCGCAAGCACCACAGAATCCCGCTTACAGGCCGACTCACCACCGCACCTACGGGTGTTCGCCTCTCGTGGGTCATAGCGACACTTGTGGCTTCTCCGTCACGTTGGCGTGAATCCGCTCGTAGTAGGAATGGGCCGATGAAACTTCGGTTCGGCCTCGTTCTGTCGTTGGTTGGCGCGGTCTCCGTTCCGGTGGTGCTGGGATGGCCGTCACCGGCGTCCGCTGTCGGCAAGATCGACGATGGGGACAAGCGTTGCTTCGCTGTGGCGGGGTCACCGGGTGATGTTGCATTGGTCAACCTCACCCCGGTCGAAGCCGAGGGCCTCGGCAACGGCCAACTGGTGTCGTCCGACGTCAACAACACACCGCTCGCATCCAACGTGAACTTCGGCGCCAACACCTTCGACCCCAACGTCGCCGCCGCACCAATCGGTGCCGACGGCCAGGTCTGCTACCTGAACTCGAACAACACGCGCACCCACCTCGTTGCCGACCACCTCGGCACCCTCGACGCCGACATCTACCAACCAGCCACCAACTCCGGCGTCGCCAAACGCCTCGTCGACACCCGACCAGGCAGCAGCAAGATCCAAGCCGGCGGCCGACTGTGCTTCGCTGTGGCGGGGTCACCGGGTGATGTTGCATTGGTCAACCTCACCCCGGTCGAAGCCGAGGGCCTCGGCAACGGCCAACTGGTGTCGTCCGACGTCAAAAACACACCGCTCGCATCCAACGTGAACTTCGGCGCCAACACCTTCGACCCCAACGTCGCCGCCGCACCAATCGGTGCCGACGGCCAGGTCTGCTACCTGAACTCGAACAACACGCGCACCCACCTCGTTGCCGACCACCTCGGCACCCTCGACGCCGACATCTACCAACCAGCCACCAACTCCGGCGTCGCCAAACGCCTCGTCGACACCCGACCAGGCAGCAGCAAGATCCAAGCCGGCGGCCGACTGTGCTTCGCTGTGGCGGGGTCACCGGGTGATGTTGCATTGGTCAACCTCACCCCGGTCGAAGCCGAGGGCCTCGGCAACGGCCAACTGGTGTCGTCCGACGTCAAAAACACACCGCTCGCATCCAACGTGAACTTCGGCGCCAACACCTTCGACCCCAACGTCGCCGCCGCACCAATCGGTGCCGACGGCCAGGTCTGCTACCTGAACTCGAACAACACGCGCACCCACCTCGTTGCCGACCACCTCGGCACCCTCGACGCCGACATCTACCAACCAGCCACCAACTCCGGCGTCGCCAAACGCCTCGTCGACACCCGCACCGAAGCACCCCCACCAACGACCACCACAACGCCGCCCGCCACCACGACGACAACCACGGTTCCGCCCAGCTGTGACCCGTCGTATCCGACGGTGTGCATCCCACCTCCGCCGCCAGACCTGAACTGCGGCGACATCACCCACCGCAACTTCGTGGTACTTCAACCTGATCCTCACAACTTCGATGGAAACAACGACGGGATCGGCTGCGTCGGCTAGCTGTGATGACCGGGAACGTTGTCCCTGGCGGGATGGGATTGTTGGTCCGCTGAATAGGTGAGCCCTCCGAGCGAGGCTGTGTGTCTTCGACAACGCACACCACTCGCAAGGAGAGCTCGATGGGACACGCTAGAACCCAACACCCGAACGCGTCACTGACACCGCTCGGTCGCCGCAAGATGATTGCCTGTGTGATCGATCGGGGCTGGACGATCGAAGCCACTGCGGAACGGTTCCAGGTCGACGCGAAGACAGTTCGGAAGTGGCGGGACCGGTTCGTCGCCGAAGGGTCGTCGGGTTTGTTGGATCGTTCGTCGCGGCCGCACCGTTCTCCGAGCGCAACACCTGATGATTGTCGGCGGCGGATCATCGAGCTGCGTCAACAGCATCGGTGGGGTGCTGCCCACATCGGGTTCGAGGTTGGTCGGGCCAGTTCCACGGTGCAGAAGATCCTCATCGCCGAGGGTCTTGGCCGGCTCGACTCCGGTGATCGTGCCACCAAGGACTCGGTCGTGCGCTATCAGCGCGATCGGCCCGGTGAGCTGGTCCACGTCGACGTCAAGAAACTCGCTGGCATCCCCGACGGTGGCGGTTGGCGAATCCACGGCAAAGGCAACGCCCCCACGGCGAAACGGTCAACTACCGGTTACAGGTTCCTGCACTCGGCGCTCGATGACCGCACCCGCCTCGTCTACTCCGAGATCCACGCCAACGAACAAGCCGTCACCGCCGTCGCCTTCTGGCACCGAGCGAACACCTGGTTCAACGCTCACGGCATCACCGTCGAACGAGTGCTGACCGACAACGGGTCCTGCTACAAGAGTCACCTGTGGCGAGACACGCTGCTCGCTGCCGGGATCACCCCGAAACGGACACGACCGTTCCGACCCCAGACCAACGGCAAGATCGAACGCTTTCACCGAATCCTGCTCGAGGAATGGGCCTACATCCGCGACTGGCACAGCGACGACGAACGCTCAGTCGAGTACGACCACTTCGTGCACTTCTACAATCACCACCGAGCACACGGCGCACTCGGATGGTCAACACCAATCGACACGCTCAAGGACAACGTCCCCGTCATGCACAGCTAGCAAACGCGAGGGCACTCCCTGCAGACGACGAGGGCGGAATGAACGTCATCATGCGCTTCGGCCGGACATCGGCACGTGGCGATCGTGCTGGCGAGACCGCGACTCGTTTCACGTCCTCGGCACCTCACGCCCTGAGACAATCAGCGCTCAGACTCACAGGACAGCGCCCAAGCCGTCGCGCCTGTTCACCGTTCGAGACAGATCAGTGAGATCATTCTCAAATGACGGGCGACGGGGAGAACGCTTGGGAACCACCCTCGATAGGGCCGACCCTTCCGCCGGCGACGCCGCAGTTGCCGCTGCAGTCGGCAACGTCGCGTGACTCCGGCGAGCCTCGTGGCACGAACCGCTGGCGGCGGAAGTTCTTCCACGTGCCGGTCTGGGGTTGGGTGGCAGGCCTCGTCGCGCTGATCGTCGGCATCGCCGCGCTCCCCGACACCAACCCTGACGACGCGACCATCAGCATCGGTGACACGCCGCCGGTTACCCAGCCATTCGTCGACGTCCCTGCGGCTACGTCCACCGGCGACACGTTGCCAACGCAGACCACGACGGCGCAGGACACCGCTCCGTCCGAGCTACCGGCGACAACTCCGGCACAGGCCACCACACCGGAAACGTCGACTGCTCCCGGCCTCTCACCGGCGATCACCGAGGCGGCCGCCGATCTGGCTTCGCTGCGCACTGCCGACCCAGATCCCGATCGCCCACCGTACGAGCGCACCGATTACGACGGAGGTGGCTGGGCCGACTTCGACGGTGACTGCGTATCGACCCGGCACGAACTCCTTATCGCAGCGAGCCTCGACGAGCCCGTGATGTCCGACGGCTGCTACGTCGAGTCAGGCCGCTGGATCGATCCGTACACCGGTGACGAGCACTCCGAGAGCTCCCAGGTGACCATCGACCACGTCGTCCCGCTGGCTGAGGCTCATCGGTCCGGCGCGTGGAAGTGGGACCTCGACAGCAAGCGCCGATTCGCGAACGACGAGACACCTGGCCACCTCGTGGTCGTCGGAGCCGACGTCAACCAGTCGAAGGCCGACAGCACTCCGGACCAATGGCTGCCCCCGGCTCCGAGCGCGCACTGCCAATACACCATCGACTGGATCACGTCGAAATCTCGTTACGACCTGACCGTGACGGCGGTCGAACGAGCCGCTCTCGGCCAGGCGCTCGACACGTGCTCGGCGAAGAGCGTGGTGCGGCCGGTGAGCGAGGCTCCAGCGCCCATCGTGGTCATCACGGTCCCGACGACCACCACCACGACCACGATCGCCCCTGCACCTGGCCCGGGTGTGGTCACACTGCTCGCCTGCGACAAGCGGGCGGAGGTCGTCACCATCGGCAACACCGGAGGGCAGACCGCGTCGTTGTCCGGATTCCTGCTCCACGACGAGGGCCTCAAACACAGCACGAGTCTCGGCGACTACGGCACGCTCGAACCCGGCCAACAGCTCCGGTTGCTCAGCGGACCCGACGCATCGCCTGGTACCGGTGAGGTCGTTTGGACCGGGCAGAACGTCTGGAACAACGACGGCGACGTCGCCACCCTCATCGCCCCCGACGGAACCCAGCAGATCAAGAACTGCTAGGACGAACGAGCGAGCGATCAGGTGATCTGGTCGCGCCAGCGGCTCTCGGGGGTGAAGCCGACCAGTTGCTTGGCTTTGTCGTTGGCGTAGAAGGTTTCGTACTCGCCCATCTCGCGGCGCTTCGGCACCCCTTCGTAGAAGCGCTGGTAGACCTCGTCGCTGGTAAGGCCGACCGACGTGTCGTCGTTCGACACGTTGAACACCTCGAAGCCGAGGCCGTCGGTGCGGAGGCACCGGTCGACCATGTGACCCAGGTCGCGGGCGTCGATGTAGGCGAAAATGTTGCGGCGCCGCAGCTCGGGGTCGGCGACGTACGCCGGGAAGTCGGTCTCGTACTCGTGTGGCTCGATCACGTTGTTGATCCGCAGCCCGTAGATGTCGATGCCCGTCCGGGCCTGGAACGAGCGCGCCGTCGCCTCGTTGACCACCTTCGACATCGCGTAGCTGTCGTGCGGCACCGTGGGGTGCTCCTCGTCGACCGGCACGTACTCGGGCTTCAGTTCACCTTCGGCGAAGCAGATCGCGTACGTCGTCTCCGAACTGGCGAAGATCACCTTCGGGATGCCGAGCTTCGTGGCCGCGTCGAGCACGTTGTAGGTGCTGAGCGCGTTGACCCGGAAGGTCTCGTTGTCGGGCTGGCGGAACAGCGAGGGAATCGCCGCGAAGTGCACCACAGCGTCGTACCTGGGAACACCGGCCGCCGCGTCGAGCTCGTCGCCGCCGGCGTAGGCAGACAGTGCGTTGAACACCTGGCCGGCGTCGGTCAGATCGATCCGGAGGTCGGCCACACCGCGGTGGCCGAGCGCGACCAGGTCACCGTTGACGACCAGATGTCCCTGCTCGACGAGATGCGCGACCGCATGCCGTCCTGCCTTGCCGCTGCCACCGGTGAAGAACACTCGCATCCGGCCATGGTATGGCATCGCCCGACCATCAGGTGCCGAACCGGAGGTCAGATGGCGGAAGTCGCTGTGACGCGAGTCATGTCGTCATCCGCCGCTCGGCTGGATACTGTATCGATACAGAACTCAATCGATTCAGAAAGGCTTCTCCCCCATGAAGCTCATCCTCACCCACTACATCGACGCTTCCCCGGCGACGGTCACGGCGCGGCTCGACGCCGCCGTGACGGCCGGGCTGGATGCCGCCGCTTCCCGCTCGGCGACCGAGCGCAGCGACACCGTCACCACCACGTTCGAACACGGCGTCCACATCGACGGCGGCCTCGACGTACTCGCCGGCACCGACTGCACCTTCACCGGCTCCGATCAGCTGACCGAGCTCCGCGTCGAGGTGCCGTGGTCGCCCTCCGACAGCGGCACGACCAAGCTCTGGGCCGCGAACCGCTTCGCCGGTGTCCTCGCCGAGCAACTCGCCGGCGAGCCGCTGACCGTCGAACCACTCGCCGTCGCCTGACGCCACGCTTTCACCGGGGCGGCGTGATCCGACAGGATGTCCACCGTGTCGACCCGTGTCACCCTCCAGACGATCGCCGATGAACTCGGCGTGTCGCGGGCGACGGTCTCCAACGCGTACAACCGCCCCGACCAGTTGAGCCCCGCACTGCGGGCACGCATCCTGGATTCGGCCACCCGGCTCGGCTACCACGGCCCCGACGCTGCCGCCCGCATGCTGCGCACCGGTCGGATGCAGTCGATCGGCCTCCTGTTCACCGAAGACCTCCGCTACGTCTTCACCGACCCGGACACCATGCTCTTCATGCAGGGGGTCGCCGAGACCAGCGCGCTCGCCGGCAGCGGGTTGACCCTGCTGCCGGTCCCGCCGGGCAAAGAACTCGAGGCGACCGCCGTCCGCTCGGTCCCGACCGACGGCCACCTGGTCTTCTCCGTCGACGACCACCACCCCGCCGTCGCAGCACTCGTCACCGCCGGCCGGCCGATGGTGACCGTCGACGAACCCGACCTCGGCGATCGCACCTCGTTCGTCGGCATCGACGACCGGCTCGGAGCCGAACTCGCCGCCAACCACCTGATCCAGCTGGGGCACCGACGTCTCGGCGTGCTGCTCGGTCGGCTCAGCAGCACATCCACCACCACCGGTCCGGTCGACGCACAGGGCCAGGCCGCCATCACCATCCGCATCGCTCGGCAACGGATCGCCGGCTACCGCGACGCGTTCCGCGCGGCCGGGCTCGAACCCGATTCGATCGTCGTGTGGGCGGCAGGGGCCAACGACCCCGACTCCGCCCGCACCGCCGCCAACGACTTCCTGACCGCCCATCCCGAACTCACCGGTCTGCTGTGCTTCAGCGACCAGATCGCGATCGGGGCCGCGCAGGCGGCCGAGCGGCTCGGCCGACATGTCCCCGGCGACCTCTCGCTGGTCGGTTTCGACGACGTGCCGCGCGCCGCGGCATGGGACCCGCCCCTCACCACCGTCCGCCAGCCTCTCGTCGACAAGGGCCGGGCCGCCGCCGACCTCCTCCTCGAACTCATCGACGGACGGCCGCCACGCCGGATCGAACTGCCGATCGAACTCGTGGTGCGAGCGTCGAGCGCTCCCCCGTCGAGCTAACTCGGGTCGACGAGCGCCTGCTCGTTGAAGCTGTAGAGCAACGGGCCGAACTTGCCCATGTCGATTCGGCAGAGGCTCGCCTGCGACAGGTGGCAGTGGAACATGATCTCCATCGTCGCGTTGAGTGCCCATGACACCGCCGACTTGATCGGCGAGACGTGGCTGACGACCACGATGTTGCGACCGGCGAGCCGACCGGCGAGGTCTTCGCACGCGCTGCGGACACGCGCGTCGAGCGACCCGAAGCTCTCTCCGCCCGGCGTGGCGAACTCGCGGTTGGTGCGCCACGATTGCCAGACCTCCGGTGGCACCTCTCCCACCGGCACACCCTCGTACTCGCCATAGGCGACCTCGATCCAGCGATCGTCGGTGACGACGTCGTCGCTGAAGTATCCGGCGGTGTCCTGCGCCCGCTGGAGCGAACTGGCGTACACCTCGTCGACGTGGCCGATCCGTTCGGCGACCGCTCGGGCCTGCCGGTGACCCAACTCGTCGAGCGGCGGGTCGAGCCGACCCTGGAGCAGTCCGCTGGCGTTGGCGTCGGTACGGCCGTGTCGGACGAGGTAGAGCACGACGTCAGTGAAGCACAGTTCGGCTCACTGCACCGGCAGGGCGAGTTGACCGGTCTTCGAGAACCAGGCGCGGCGATCGGGGTCGCGCAGCTCGGCACGCTGCACGATCCACCAGCACAGACCGAGCCCGATCAGCTCCAGCGGTACGTTCCACCAGCCCCTGGCGGCGACCGGATGGCGAGCTCCATCGAACGAGAAGCCACCGAACGGCCACCAGAACACCGTCGTGTCGGTCCACGCTCCGGTCATCACGAGGTGCAGCAAGGTGCCGACCGGCAGACCGAGCAAGGTCTTGCGGATCGGCTTCCGACCCGGCGTCGCCAACATCAGCACGACGAGCAGGGCCACGCTGAACGTGATGCTGTGGAGGACGCGGGCCCCACCGAAGAAGGCGTCGACCACCGCCGGCAGGACGGCGCCGACCACGAGCAGCCGATAGTCGAACGAGGGATCGCGAAAGACGAACCAGACCGCGATGACCACGGTGCCGATGAACCAGAAGAACATCGCCGGTCAGACGGCGAGGAGTCGACCGCACTGCGGACAGTCGGCGAGACCACCCTTGGCGACGCTGTCCTTGACCGTGTCGACCTCGGCGGCTGACAGGTCGAGGTGGCACCCCTCGCACCGCGACCCCGCCAGCGTCGCCGCCGCGATCAGATGCTGCTCGCGCAAGCGGTCGTAGCGCTTCAGCGCCTTCTTGTCGACCGCGGCCCGCAGCGTCTCCAAGCGGGTCGAGATCCGTGCCAACTCGCCGTCGATATCCGATTCGGCGGAGCTCGCTTCCTTGTCGGCGGCGATGTAGGTCTCGGTCAGCGCGCCTTCCTGGTCGAGGAGTGCGCGGAGTTCGTCGTCGGCGACGGATTGTTCTTCGAGCGCAGTGAGTTCGATGTCGTCGAGCTCGCCACGTCGCTCGCGCAGCCCGGCGATCTCGTGCTGGAGCGCCTCGGCTTCGCGAGGCGCGATCACGGTCTTCATCTGCTGGTTCAGTCGCTCGAGTTTGGTGTCGATCGCGTGCGAGTCCTTCTCCGCCTGCTCGATGGCGGCGGTGAGTTCTTCGACCCGCTTCCGGGTCACCATCCGGGCCTCGTTCCAGCGGACCAGGGCGTTCTTGGCCGCCTGCAACTGCTCGCGCTCGGGAAGATGATCGCGCCGATGTCGAAGCTGATCGGCCATCGTGTCGGCGGCCTGCAGCTCGAGGATCGGGTGCGTCACCGTGGGTGCCTAGCGACAGGGCTGGACGAGCTGTTCGGCTGGGGCCGACGGTAGCGGAGCGTTGGGATCGAGGACATCAGGAGGGATGGTAGTGCCACTCTCGACCTGCCCGAAGATCGGCCTCGGCGGGAGGGTGGTCGTCGGGACCGTTTCGGGTGCCGTCTCGGGCGGCTGGGTGCCCGGTGGCGGCGCCGGCGGGTCGGTGGTCGGCGGGTCGGTGTCGGGCGGCGCGGCCGGCGACCGGAACCCCTCGGGTGCGGGCGGGGCCGTGTCCTCGGGAGGCACCGTTTCGGGCACCTCGTAGCCGATGATCTCGTACAGACACTCGTTGCCCGGGAGGTACAGGCGAGCCGGACCACGTGCCGGAGCTTCGGGCCGATCCCAATCGGCGAACTCGAACTGCTCGCCGAGTTGCCCGAGCGCGACCGCCTCGTTGAATGCGCCCCAGATGCGCGCCGGGAACGTGCCGCCCTGCACTCGGGGCACACCGGCTTCGACGAACTCGGGGATGTTGACCATCGGCGTGTACCGATCGGGATCTCTGACCATGACGGCCGTGGCCAGTTCGGGCGTGGCACCGACGAAGAACGCCGTCCAGTTGCTCTGCTGCGTGCCGGTCTTGCCGAACGACGGACGCCGGCTGGCGAAGTCGGCGAGGCTGCCCCTGGCCGTGCCGCTGGTGAGCACACCCTTCATCACGTCGATCGTGGTGAGCGCCACGTTGCGGTCGAGCACCTCGGTGCCCGCATCCGAGTGGGTGTAGATCCGGTTGCCGAACGCGTCGTCGATCGACTCGACGTAGTAGGGCTCGTGGTGCACCCCCTCGTTCGCGATCGACTGGATGCCCGACGCCATGTCGAGCGTGCTCAGCTCGTTGCCGCCGGTGGCGAACGAGGCGTAGGGAAGGATCGGCTCGCGCTCGCCGGCGGGCTGGCCCTCGTACAGGTACGGGTTCTCGGCCATCCGGTAGACGGTGTCGACCATGCGGTTCAGACCGACGATCTGCGACGTGCGGGCGAAGGCACAGTTGATCGACCGCACCGTGTGCTGTCGCAGCGTGTCGACGCCACCGTTCACACCACCGCGGATCTCGAAGAACGGTTCGTCCGGATTCCCCTCGTTCGGCAGGCGACACGGGTGCGTGCCGTCAATGATGTCCTCGGGGTTGGCGCCTGCCTGCAGTGCTGCGGCGAGGATGAACATCTTGATGCTCGAGCCGGTCTGGCTCGGGGCGAGTGCCAGGTTGACCTCGTTCTGGCCCGGGTCGAACCCCTTGCCGCCGACCATCGCTCGGATCGCCCCGGTCTCGACGTCGACCGAGGTGAGCGCTGCGTCGATGCCGACCGTGTTGGCCGGCAGCTCGTCACGTGCCCGTTCCGCCTGCCCCTGCAGGAACGGGTCGATGGTCGCCTGGATCCGGAGGCCCCCGCGGAACAGGCGGGTGTAACGCTCCTCGTAGGTGTCGCCGAGGATGTCGGAGCGATTGAGGAGATAGTCGCGCAGCGCTTCGGTGAAGTAGGTCCGCTCGGTCGCCCGCTCGGCACGGCGACGCACCCGCTCGGGCAGGACGAACGTCTCGTCGATCTCGACCCGCTCGGCTTCGGTGATCATCTCCAGCGACTCGAGCCGGTCGAGGACCTGGCCGAACCTGACACGGCTGCGCTCCGGGTTGTTGATCGGGTCGTAGCTCGACGGCGCCTGCACCAGCCCGGCCAGGAACGCCGCCTCGATCGGGCCGAGCTCCTGGACCGACTTCCCGAAGTATGTCTCGGCCGCAGCGCCGACGCCGTACGAGTTCTGGCCGAAGAACACGGTGTTGAGATACCGCTCGAGGATCTCCTCCTTGGTCTTCTGCTTCTCGAGCCGGACCGCATAGGTGGCCTGCAGCACCTTGTACCGGCCGTCGCGCTCGAAGCCGGCCATGTAGTCGTTCTTGACGACCTGCATCGTGATGGTCGAGGCACCCTGGATCGGGCCTTCGGTCGCGAAGTTCGACAGGGTCGCCCTGAACAGACTGCGCACGTTGACGCCGTGGTGGACCCAGAACTCGTTGTCCTCGACCGCGAGGAACGCGTCGACCACGTGCTCGGGCACGTCGGCGATCTGGATCGGCTGGCTGTTCTCGACCTCGAACGAGGCGATCTCGCGGCCGGACAGGTCGTACACGTACGAGCGTTGGGCGAGATCGGCGAAGTCGGGCAACTCGACCGGGATCTCCTCATGGGCGTTCGCGATACGCCACAATCTCGGCGCCACCGCCACGACGGTCGCCGTCATCAGCAACGCACCCGCGCCGATCACCAACGCCATCCGGAACACCCAGCTCAGCCGCGTCACAGTGGCCCCGACACTACCGACGGCGCCCTGCCGACGGGTGGCAGCCACCTTCTAAGGTGGGGCGCATGTCGAGCTCGCAGCGTCCGTTCCGTTTCGGTGTCCAGGTCAACGGTACGGGCAGCCGTCAGGAGTGGGTCGACCTCGCCCGCAACGTCGAGGCGAACGGGTACTCAACGCTCACCATGCCCGACCACTTCTCCGACCAGCTGGCGCCGGTTCCGGCGCTGCAGTGCGCCGCCGACGCCACGACCACCCTGCGGCTCGGGGCGCTGGTGTACGACAACGATTACAAGCACCCGGTCGTGCTGGCCAAAGAACTCGCGACGATGGACGTGCTGTCCGACGGCCGCGTCGAGATCGGGCTCGGCGCCGGCTGGATGGTCAGCGACTACGAGCAGTCGGGCATCCCGTACGACTCCCCCGGCGTCCGGGTCAGCCGCTTCATCGAGGGTCTGGCCGTCATCAAGGGCGCGCTCGGCGAGGGGCCGTTCTCGTTCGAGGGCGAGCACTACACGATCACCGACTACGACGGCTCCCCCAAGCCGGTGCAGTCGCCCCCGCCGGTGCTGATCGGCGGCGGCGGCAAGCGTGTGCTGTCGTTCGCCGCACGCGAGGCCGACATCGTCGGGATCAACGCGACACTGACGTCGGGCGCCGTCGATGCGGCCACGTTCGAAACGATGACGGCTCCGGCGGTCGACGAGAAGGTACAGATCGTGCGAGCTGCCGCGTCCGAAGCGGGCCGGCTCGACGACATCGAGATGAACCTGCGTGCGTTCATGGTGTTCGTCACCGACGACGTCGACCAGGCGCTCGGCACCCTGTCGGAGTTCACCGGCGCACCTCGCGAGATCATCGCCGAGTCGCCGTTCGCACTCGTCGGGCCGACCGGCAAGATCATCGACGAACTGCAGGAACGGCGCGACCGCTGGGGCTTCAGCTACGTCATCGTCGGCCAGAACGACGTCGAGGCGTTCGCCCCCGTCGTCGCCGCACTCGCCGGTACGTGACGGACGACGACCACCGTCACGGCTCCGTCGTCTCGGTCGCGTGCTGCGTGCACGGGACCGGTTCTCCCTCGCTCGTCCGGAACTCGGGGAATCGGTCGACCTCGTCGACCGGTACGTCGGCGATGTCGACGATGGCGGCGCCGTATCCGGAGTCGAACGGCTCGAGCTCGATGGTCACGGCGCCGCCACCGTCCACCGGCACGGCGACGACGTCGGTCGGATCCACCGACACGAACCAGGCGTACCCCTCGTCGAAACGGCGGGAGATGCGCGTCGAGTGCTCACGGCAGCTCTGACCCGCCCCGCCACCGTTCCAGTCCTGATCGCCGTAGTAGACCGTCTCGGTGATCGACCACGAATCCGGGAACGTGGCGTCGCGGAGCACGGCGAACTCCCCGCCGCGCCACGGCAAGCGGGCGACGATCTCGAATTCCGGGTGCTCCGCCAGGTAGCCGGCGAAATACTCGTCCGCGCCGGCCTCGGGTGGACCCGTCACCGGTGGCACATCGGCGGCCGTGTAGGCGACCAACTCATCGACGACGAGGTCCACGTCGGCTGCGGCACCGGCGACGACGACACGCCAGTTCGGGTCGTCGATCTGGACGACCCGATACGCGCCGTTCGACGGTCGGTGGACGCAACCCCTCGATTGCTCGACCTCCACCCATCCATCGTCGTGGAACTCGATGACCGAACGGAGTCGGAGGCACGCCCCTTCCTCACGGGCCGTGATCGAACCCAGCCGGAGGTCGGGTGCCAGGTACCAGCGGTCGACGGGGAGGTCGACGCCGCTGAAGACCACGAACGGCAGCGGTGACAGCGGCGCATCCGGATCGGCCACATCGACCGATGCGGCGAGCGCCTCGAGGCTCCCCTCGGGCCACGCCCCGGCGGACGGTGGCCTCGGATCGACACTGACGTCGGCGGACCCGCCGCGATCGCCGCTGCCGATCAGCGCGCACCTGCCGCCGACGCCGCCGACGCTCCCTCGGCCCGCGGCGACGAGTTCGTCGTCGTCACCGGAAGCGACCGGGTCGACGTCGATGTCGACGACGTACCGACCAGCGGCACCCAGTGCGATCGTGCCCGCCGCGCCGGCGTATCCGACGTCGCCGGTGATGATCAAGAATTCGGCGGGCACATCGACCGCCGCGTCGGCGCTACCGCCGGCAGGTGGTCGCCAGTCGATCGTCAGCTGGTACTGACCGATCCATCGCCACGCACAGGTCTGCAGGTCCCAGGTGCCCCCGGACGCGTCGAGATCGTCGACATCGATGTCCGCATGCACGAAATCGACCCGAGCGATCGCGCCATCATCCTTCGACGCCTCCGACGTCGTGTCGGTCGTTTCGTCGGTCGTGTCAGTGACGGCGTTCGTGGTCGTCGTGGTAGCGGCCATGACCGACGTCGGCGCGGCGGCCGGTTCGGTCGACGCGGTACAGCCGGCGGCGACGACCACCGCAACAGTGGTGGATGCGCACAGCAGGCGGCGCCTCATGTTCGCTCCAAGAAGTCGCCGCCCTCGGGTACCGGACCGGAGAGGACATCCGTGATCGACAGGCTCGGATCGATCGTGCGGTACGTACGACGTTCGGCCGGGTCGTCGAGACCGACCTCGAGGGTGAGGAGTCGGCGCCCAGCATCGCTCTGCGCGTCGGAGACCAGCCAGATCTCGAGCACGGAACTCTTGGTCGGATCGACCGGGAACTCGAACGGTTCGACACGCTGGAACGCGCCGGTCGAATACCCGAACATCGCCCCCTCGCCGTCGGCCCACGCGAACACGGCGGCACCGTCGGATCGGTACCACGACTCCGGTGCCGTGAACGCCACGACGATGATGCGGCTCGAATCGCCGTCACCGGCCGGGTCCGCCGGTGTATTCAGCCGGTCACGCCAGGTCGGTGCACCGGCGATCGGTGCAGCCGGCGTGAAACCTTCCTGCAACACGACGGTGGCGAACGACGTGATCGGAGGCGGCACCGTGTCGTTCGAGGTCGGCTCGGACGTCGAACTCGGTCCGGCGGTTGGTGTGATCTCCGTCGTGGTCGTCGTCGTGATCACCGTCGCGGTCGTCGTCACGCCCATGGGCGTGCGCGGCGTGGCCGTTCCGACGTCGTCGCCGTCGCAGGCTGCGGGAAACAGCACCATCGAGGCGACCGCGAAGCAGGCCCACCGACCGCGTCGCTCCGGTGTCTCCCCCACGGACGCACGTTAGCCGTGGGGCGAACCGGCTCGCCCGCGTACGATTGGCCCCATGTCCGCCCGGCTGCCCTCGCTTTCCCGGGTGGCGATCCTGCTCGTGGCCGGACTCGCCCTGACCGGCTGTTCGAGCGGCGGCGACGACACCGACCCGGCCGTGACCGCCACAGATCCCGGAACCGGTGTCGATGCCGACCAGAGCGACCGATTTCCGGAGGTCCTCGACGTCGTGGCGACCCGCGACGACGCGACGGGCACGTGGAGCTTCGCGGTCACGATCTCCTCGCCGTACGACACGCCCGAGCGGTACGCCGACGGCTGGCGGGTCCTCGGGCCCGACGGCACCGAGTTCGGCGTCCACACGCTCACCCACGATCACGCCACCGAGCAACCGTTCACCCGCACCCAGACCGGCGTCGAGATCCCGACCGACGTCGATGAGGTGACCATCGAAGGACGCGATCTCGTCAACGGTTTCGGTGGCCCGACCTTCACCATCGATCTCCAGGCAGGAACCCCATGACCGACGACACCACGCCGACCTTCGACACCGGCGACGACATCCGTTTGATCGGCCGACTGATCGGCGACGTCCTCCGCGAGCAGGCGGGCGACGACGTGTTCGACCTGGTCGAGGAGGTCCGCCGCACCGCGGTTCGGGGCCGCCGGGCCGGCGAGAACCCGATCGCCGCGCTCGCGGCGCGCCTCGACGACGCCGATGTCAACGATCAGCTCCACCTCATCCGTGCGTTCGGCTGGCTGTCGCTGCTCGCCAACACCGCCGAGGATCTCCACACCGAACGACGCCGCCGCTTCCATCGCGACAGCGGCTCTGGTTCGCAGGAGGGCAGCGTCGAAGCCGGCCTCGACCGCATGCTCGCCGACGGCGTCGACGCCGAACGCATCGCCGACGAACTGGCCGACCTCCGGGTGTCGCCGGTGATCACCGCCCACCCGACCGAGGTCCGCCGCCAGACGGTGCTCGACCACGTCGACGCCGTGTCGACGTTGCTCGCACGGCGGGCCCGAGCGGGCGACAGTCCGAGTGAGCTGGCCGAGATCGACGACCGTCTCCGGCTCGAGGTTCTCACGCTCTGGCAGACCGCCGAGGTGCGCCTCTCGAAACTCCGCGTCCGCGACGAGATCAACGAGGCGCTCCGCTACTACCGGTCGAGCATCTTCGCCACGGTGACCAAGTTGCAGACCGACGTCGAAGAACTCGCGGAACAACGACTCGGTCGCACGCTCTCGGTACCGAACGCGATCTCGATGGGGTCGTGGATCGGAGGCGACCGCGACGGCAACCCGTTCGTCACCGCCGACGTGCTGCGGTTGGCGGTCGAGATGCAGGCCGGCGTCGCGTTCGAACACCACCTCTCGACGCTCCACGAGCTGTCGCGTGAGCTGTCGATGTCGGCTCGGCTGATCACCCCGACCGAGGCGCTCGTCGAGCTCGCCGACGCCTCGCACGACGACTCGCCGTTCCGCGCCGACGAGCCGTATCGCCGCGCGCTCCGCGGCATCCATGCCCGGTTGTGGGCGATGGCGTCATTGGTGATCGACGATGTGCCCGGGCCACTCCCCCACGCCGACCTGGAGCCGTACGCATCTGCCGATGCCGTCTCCGCCGACCTCGGCATCGTCATCGAATCGCTCCACTCCCACGGAGCGGGGATGCTCGCGGACCAACGGGTTGCGCCGCTCCGTCGGGCGCTCGACACGTTCGGCACCCACCTCTGCGGACTCGACATGCGCCAGAACTCCGCCGTGCACGAGGTGGTGGTCGACGAGCTGTTCCGGGTCGGCGGCGTCACCGCCGACTACCTCTCGCTCGACGAAGCGGCACGGATCGACGTCCTCACCGCCGAACTCGCCAGCCCCCGTCCGCTCACCACCCCGTATGCGAACTACTCGGACATCACCCGGAGCGAGTTGGCGGTCGTGACCGAAGCCGCGTCGGCGCACCGCCGCTTCGGAGCCCGCTCGATCCCCCACTACGTGATCTCGATGGCCGAGTCGGTGAGCGACGTGCTCGAGGTCGCGGTGCTGCTGAAAGAGGTCGGCCTCATCCGCATCGACGGCGAGACCGGGAAGCTGTCGAGCGCGCTCGACATCGTGCCGCTGTTCGAAACGGTCGCCGACCTCCGCGCCGCCGACACGACGCTCGTCCAGATGTTCGAGCACGAGCGGTACGGCCAGATCGTCGAGAGCCGGAACCGCTGGCAGGAGGTCATGATCGGTTACTCCGACTCGAACAAGGACGGCGGCTACGTCACGTCACAGTGGGAGCTGTACCGGGCGCAGCGGGCCCTCGTGGCTGCCGCCGAACGATGCGACACCCGCCTCCGGCTGTTCCACGGACGCGGGGGCACGGTCGGACGTGGCGGCGGCCCTGCCTATCAGGCGATCCTCGCCCAGCCCCCTGGGTCGGTACACGGCCAGCTCCGCATCACCGAGCAGGGTGAGATGGTGGCGGCCAAGTACGCGCAGCCCGCGTCGGCGCGTCGCAACCTCGAGACGTTGCTGTCGGCCACCCTCGAGGCGAGCTGTCTCGACGCCGACGATCTCGGCCCCGATCACGACCGATTCGTCGACGCCACCCAGGAGCTCTCCGACCTCGCGTTCAACCGGTACCGGGCGTTGCTCGACGGGCCGGCCGACTTCGTCCGGTTCTTCCAGGCGATCACGCCGATCAACGAGATCTCCAGCCTCAACGTCGGGAGCCGACCGGCCAAGCGCAAGAACTCCAACCGGATCGAAGACCTCCGGGCGATCCCCTGGGTGTTCGGATGGAGCCAGTGCCGGCTCAACATCCCCGGATGGTTCGGCGCAGGCACCGCGTTCGAGTCGTTCGCCACCGACGACGACCGACTCGCGCTCCTCCACGAGATGCACGACCGTTGGCCGTTCTTCCGGGCGATGCTCAACAACATGGGCATGGTGCTCGCCAAGACCGACATCGAGGTCGGCCGCAAGTACGCCGACGCGCTCGTCGACGATGCCGAACTCCGCGACACGGTCTTCGGTCAGATCGAGGCCGAGCACGACCTCGCCCGCACGTGGCACGCTCGACTGACCGGGTCGGACGATCCGCTCGTCGACAACCCGGCGCTCGCACGGAGCATCCGGAACCGGTTCCCGTACCTCGATCCGTTGCACGTCATGCAGATCGAACTGCTCCAGCGGCACCGGGCCGGTTCGGACGACGACCGGGTCGGGCGCGGCATCCAGCTGACGCTCAACACGATCGCCACGGGCCTGCGCAACAGCGGCTGAACGGAGCGAACCCGGTGCGCCCGGATCGGTTTCGGCGGGGAGCCGACGCGGGTACGGTCGGGGCATGAGCGATCACCGGATCAGCATCACGTACTGCGTCCCTTGAGACTATTCGGAGCGCGCCGTGGGCGCTGCACGAGATCTCCTGCACGACTACCAGCACATCATCAGCGAGTTGTCGCTGGTGACGGGGTCGAAAGGAGTGTTCGATGTCGTCGTGGACGGCCGGACTCTGTACTCGAAGCACGAGACCGGCCGCCACGCCGAACCACTTGAAGTGTTGACGCTCTTTCGGGAGCAGTACGCCACCGACGTCACGCCGTACGAGCGCTAGAACTCAGCGCCCGTGGTCAACAGGTGTCAACCGTCGTCGTGGATCAGACGACCTTGACGCCGACCGCTTCCGGACCCTTGCGTCCGGCTGCGATCTCGAACTCGACCTGCTGACCGTCGAGGAGGGTGCGACGCCCGGTGCCTTCGATGTTGCTGAAGTGCACGAACACGTCGTCACCGTCGTCGCGGCTGATGAAACCAAAGCCCTTCTGATCGTTGAAGAACTTCACTGTGCCGATGGCCATTGCTTACTGCTTTCTGTATTCGCCGATCACCACCGCGGCGACCGACATTCACCTGAACGTTACCCAGCCGGTGTGATGTTTGCTCGTCGCGGCGCCGTCCCGACCGAGTGCGTCGTCCACCTCACACCCCTGGATCTCGTCGCCGACCCTCCGCCGACACGGCGGTCACCAGTTCGTCGGACCGCTGATCCGGTCCGCCACGTCGGCGCCGTCGGGGATGAAATGCACCACGTACGAACGTCGGGTCGTCTCCGGCCGACGGATCGCCTGCCCACCGTGGATCAGCATCCCGTGCCAGAACAGCACGTCGCCCTTGCGCGCCAGGAAGGTGTGCTCGGCGAATCCGGCGGACTCGGTGGCAACGTGCGCGTTGTAGGCCGCCGATGTCGTCGGATCGGCCGTCCGCAGGTTCACCATCGGGTAGCTGCCGAACCCGTCGAACAGTTCGCGACGGTGTGATCCGGGGTAGTACACCAGCGGGCCGGAGCCTTCCACGATGTCCTCGCAGGCGATCCATGCACCGCAGATCAGGTTCGGCACGCCGAGGTGGAACACGGCCGTGTCCTGGTGCAGCGCCTGCGTGCTGCCGTTGTGGAAGTTGATGCTGTAGTTGGCCCGGCTGTCGACGCCGAGGATCATCGACGCGATCCGACGCAACTCGGGGTGCTGACGCACGGCATCGGCGGCAGCGGAGTGTTGGTAGAACCCGTGGATCCGCCAACTCGACCGGTCACGAACCGCCACCCGCTCGGCGGGCTCGAGCGCCAGCAGGTCGCGATGGTCGGTGTTCGGCCGATGACCGTCGGGCATCACGAGGTCGTGCAGCACGGCGCTCGGCGCGAGGTCGTCGTCGACGAACAAGCGGTCGAGGTCGTCCACCATGTGATCGATCAGGTCGTGCGGGACGACGTTCTCGACGATCGCATACCCGTCGCGCACCCACGACTGCAGCACGCGACGATCGTCCGGCCGGTTCGCCCGTGCGTCGATCTGCTCGAGCGCGTCGGGTTGGTCGAACCACGCAACATCGGGCAGATGCGGCGGTCGTCGACCTCCCGTGAGGCGGTCGGCGAGTCGTCGGATCGGCGCCAGGACTCCCATGTCGACGAAGCTAGTCGGCCGGCGCGACACCTCGCCCGAACACGCCCTCCCAGCAATACCCGACCAAGCTGGTCGGATTCATCGGAATATCGATTAGGCTTCGCTCACCCATCGTCGTTCGACCCATCGGAGACAACATGAGCGACACTCTGATCCGGCCCGCCGAGGTGAGCCACCACGACATCATCGAACCCCGCTGGTGGCAGGGAACGCCCGCGGTCGACCCGATGGCGTACCAGGTCGACCGGACCGAGTTCGCGATGGATGCGAGCGACCTCGATCCCGATGGCGCCCTCGCCCGCCGGATGCGTGATACCTTCCGCGACGTCGGCTTGGTGCGCCTCGTGAACACCGGGCTCACCGATCACTCCGACATGCGGGCGTTCGCCCAGCTCGTCGTCGACGCCGAGATGCCGTACGAGGGAGGCGCGAATCCGCGCGACGCTCTCGAGCCGAACGTGTTCGAGATCGGCGCTCCCCTCCCTGCATGGCTCCACTACCACCACGAGATGGCATACGTCGGCACCAGCACCAAGATGGTGGCGTTCCTGTGCAAGCGCGAACTCCCGGGGCGCGGCGCCACGTTCGTCTCCGACAACCTCCGCGTGACCGACGCTCTGCTCGCCACCGAGTTCGGCCAGAAGCTCGCCCGGCTCGGCATCTGTTACCGGCGCGACCTCACCGACCGCGAGGCGTTCAACGGTCGCGCCCCCGTCGGCGTGTACAACCATTGGCAGCAGTCGCTGGGCACCGACGATCCGGCCGAGGCCGAGCGACGGGCACGGTCGAAAGGACTCCAGACCTCGTGGGGCCCCGATCGGCTGCTGCGCACGCGCTACTACGTCTCGGCATTCGAGTACTTCCCGCAGCTCGATCGCAACGTGCTGTACAGCAGCGTCGCCGACCACGCGATGTGGTTCGACACCTGGCCGTTGGTCGAGCAACTCCCGCCCGATCAGCGACCGCTCTGGATGACCTTCGGCGACGACACCGACTTCACGATCGACGAGCTGCGGCAGTTCGTCGAGGTCTACGACCGGTTCGGTTCGCCGATCGACTGGCGCGTCGGCGACGTCGGGGTGATCTGCAACTACCGGTTCGCTCACGGGCGTCCGTCGATCGTGCTCGGCGAGCACGAGGAACGCGAACTCGGTGTGCTGCTGGGCGAGCCGTTCCAGCGGGTCGGCCACCTTGGCGACAAGTGGTGAGCGGCGTCACACTGGCCACATGATCGTCGTCCTCGCCTCGAACGAACCGCCGCGTCTCACCGACCTCGATCGGCTCGACCGGTTGCACGCCGAACTGCACGGCGCACTCGACGCAGCCCAGCTCGGCGACCTGTGCGAACCCGCCGAGGACGAGCACGTGTGGCTCGACGTCGCCCGGGCCCGCGCCAACGGTGTCGAACGCTCGTCCGACGCGACGTTCGGCGAGAACTTCGACGCCATGATCGGCTACGCGGCGAGCAAGGGCTGGCTCAACGACGCCGGGACCCACGTGCGCGCCCATGTCGAGCCCGCCGACTGACCCTGTCCGGCGACGGTCTCGACCCCGCGCCGACCGGCTCGATACCATCGTCGCCGTGCCCACCGACCGTCAGACCCTGAACCTCGTAGCCGCCGTGCTCTGCGGAGTCGGCAGCCTGGCCGCCCTGATCGACGGGTGGTCATCCGGCGGCCTCGGCAATCGGACGTCGCGTGCGGGCATCCTGTCGGGCCTGTTCGGCACCGTCGGCTCGATCGCGTGGGCCGTCTCGGCGTTCCAGGACCGCCAGGAATCGCGTGGCGAGACCGACCTCGCCTGAGCCACCCGCCGCTCCACGCCCAGCACCGGGCATCGGCCTCGGGCGCCTCGTCCTGCCCGTCTATCTCCCGGTCATCGCCGGGACGATCGGTGTCGCGGTCCTCGTTCCGGTCCTGCCGCTCTACCTGAAGGACTCGGGCCTCTCGCTCCGCACGACATCGGTCGTACTCGCCGCGGTCGGTCTCGGCGCCGCGGTCGGCAGCCTGCCTGCCGGCTCCTTGCTCGCACGTTTCGGTGAGCGACGTGTGCTGTTCGTCTCGCTCGGAGCGCTCGCCGCCAGCACGGCACTGCTCGGCTTCACGACGGCGGTCGTCGCGCTCGTAGCGCTCCGGATGGCTGCGGGCGCCTCCAACGTCGCGCTGCGTCTCTCACGCCAGACCTACATCGCACGCCGTGTCCTCGGCGAGCACCGTGGGCGCTCGATGGCGATGATCGGCGGTTCGTTCCGGTTCTCGCTGCTCGTCGGACCGCTGCTCGGCGGGTGGCTGGTCGACACGTCCGGATTCGCGACGACGTTCGTGGTCGCCGGAGGCTTCGCCGCGCTCGGCGTGATCCCGCCCCTGATCAGCGGCCCGCGCCACCTCGCTCCACGCACCGACGTGGTCGCCGTCCCCCAGTTCGGAGTGGTCGACGCGATGCGGACCCATTGGCGCCTCCTCCTCGTCGCCGGTGTCGTCCCGCTGCTGGTGATGACCGCACGGGAAGGCCGGTTCGTCGTGCTCCCCCTGATCAGCGACGACCTCGGGCTCAGCCCGACCGCCGTCGGGGCGGTGATCGCGGTCGGCACCGGCGCCGATCTCCTCCTGTTCCCCGTCGCCGGGTTCGTGATGGACCGCTTCGGACGCCTCGCTGCCATGGTGCCGGCGTTCGGCACCATCGCCGTGGGCCTCCTCATGCTGGCAGCAGCCGGCTCGACCACGTCGGTCGTGGTCGCCGGTGCCGTGATCGGCATCGGCAACGGCCTGAGTTCCGGCACGATGCTCACGCTCGGCAGCGACCTCGCTCCCGCGGATGCGACCGGGCCGTTCCTCGCGGGGCTCGCCGCGATGCAGGACGCCGGGAGGGTCACCGGTCCGCTGCTCGTCGGCGTCATCGGCGCCGGTGCCGGGTTGGGCGTCGCATCGGTTGCGCTCGCGGCCGTGCTGGTCGGCGCCGTGTTGTGGCTGGTGCTCGTGATCGGCGAGACCGGCGGCGTGCCGGCCCCGGCCCGCTGACCGTGAGGTCGGGGTCAGCGACGCTTCTTGCGCTTCGGTGGCCGCTTCGGCTGCGGCATCGTGCGCGACGACACCGGCGCCGCAGGACCCTTCTGGTACCGGTGTTCGCGGAACCACAGGTTGCATGCCCACTTCTCGCCCGACTCGACGGGCAGACCGCCGTGCAGCGAGTGCGGGTGTCGGTCGCTGGTCCCGGGAACGAGGTTGTGGAACAGGCACAGCCGGCCGGGCACCGCCTCGACTTCCACGTCGAGTTTCGGGAAGCCGGTCGCGCCGCCGGCCGGCACCTCGTTGAGGTACATCAGCGCCGTGACGAGTCGGTTGCCGCCGCGGGCGGTCTTCTCCTTACCCTTCGGCGTGTCGATGTCCCACGCGTCGAAGTGCGGTTTGTACTGCTGCGTCTCACCGTAGTGGACGACCTGCAGCGACTCCGCGTGGGTGGTCGGCAGGCCGACGAGGTCGCCGACCCGCTTCACCAGGCCGCGGATGATCGGCGTCTGGTTGTGCTTCACCCATCCGACGCTGCCCGTGCGCTTCTCGCTGGTCGCGTTCTTGCCGAGCCGGCTGACCTTGGCCTCGCTCATGTTCGGGGACCCGAGTTCGACGATGTGCTCCCGTTCGATGTCGCTCAGGAAGTCGTCGATCACCCAGACGAGTGGGTCGTCGGCGACGGGGACGCCGAGTTCGTACTCCGACTTGAGCAGTGTGACCATGCCTTCAGTGTCGCAGATCCGCCCGTCCCGGGGCGGGCGAGTCGCCGCCTGGCCGAGTCGCCAGCGGCGTCGGCGTGGTGACAAGCTCACCGCATGGGCGACTTCATCGACACCGGCTCCGACGACCTGTTGGCGCGCGTCGACGGCAACGTCGGCATCATCACGTTCAACCGACCGGAACGACGCAACGCCCTGTCCGAAGGCGTCTACCGCGGCTTCGACGCGGCACTCCCGGTGATGGCCGACGACCCCGAGGTCCGCGTCGTGCTCGTCACCGGTGCTGGTGGAGCCTTCTGCGCCGGCGGCGACGTCAAGGGGATGCACGAGGCCAACCAGACCGGCACGGATCGACCGGGTCGGCCGAGCGGCGTCGAAGATCAAGTCGCTCACCTCCGCAAGCTGCAGCGGGCGGTGTCGCTCGCGCTGCATCAGCATCCGAAGCCGGTCGTCGCCGCGCTGCCCGGGGCTGCAGCCGGTGCCGGCCTGTCGATCGCACTCGCCGCCGACATCCGGCTGGCCGCCGAGCGGGCCATCCTGGTCACCGCATTCGCCAACGTCGGCGCCTCCGGCGACTTCGGTGGGTCCTGGCTCCTCACCCAACTGGTCGGTCCGGCCAAGGCGAAGGAGTTGTACTTCACGTCGCCTCGGCTGACGGCGCGGGAAGCCGCCGACCTCGGTCTCGTCAACCAGGTCCTGCCCGACAAGGGCTTCGACGAGGCAGCACTCGAGTGGTGCCGGAACCTGGCCCGCCAGGCGCCGATCGCTCAGCGGTTGATGAAGGAGAACCTCAACCGTGCGTTGCACTGCGATCTCGCCACGGCACTCGACGCCGAGGCGACCAACATGGTGCGGTCGATGAGCACCGCCGACCATCGTGAGGCCGCGGCGGCGTTCGTCGAGAAGCGCTCGCCGAACTTCACCGGCCGGTGACGACCTCGAAGCGGCAGTTGCAGATCGTGGTCGTCCCGACCTGATCGGCACGGTCGGTTCGCAGCTCGACTCCGCACACGCCCTCACCCCGGTCACCCGCTCGGACGAACCGGATTTCACCGCCGTCGGGCAGGGCGATCGTGCCGTCGATCGCCTCGCAGCCGAGCACCTCGGACCAGCGCTCCGACATCGCCGTCGGTTCGAGCGCCTCGATCTCGACTGCGACGATCTCGTCGACGGCATCGTCGCGGACGTGGTCGCGCCACATCGGTCCGGCCCACTGCCACTCGCCCCACGTGTCGGCCCGGTCGACCGACAGGATCGCTCCACCGATGTCGGCCGGGTGCAGGTGCAGACCGACGATGCCGACGTCCGCCGCCTCGAAGACGACCCGAACACCGTGCTCGTCGAGGCGTCGGCGGAGTGGTTCGAGGTCGTCGACCTCGAGGATCACCATGTAGCCGCTGTCGCCGCCGCGCTTGTCGATCAGCCGACCGGCCGTGGTGCCCGGCTGTGTCGGCGAGACGACTTCGAGGAACTGGTCCCCGACCGCGTAGAGGGCGTTGCGGAGCCCGAACGTGGCGACGCCCGGGTCCCGATGACAGAGCTCGAGCCCGAGTTCACGTTCGATCCGGTCTTCGGCTGCGGCGAGGTCGCTCGCCACCATCGCGATCTGTCGGAGCCTCATGCGCATGCCGCGAGTCTGTCCGAGTGCGGCTGCGCCGATCGAGGCAGGGCTGGCAGACTGGCGGGATCGACACCGTCCGCATCGACCAGTGGCTGCACGCCGTCCGGCTCACGAAGACCCGCGCCGAGGCCGCGGCGGCCTGCCGAGGCGGCCACGTCGACGTGAACGGCAAGGCGGTCAAGCCGTCGGCGACGGTGCAGCTCGGCGACCGGGTCGAGGCCTACCTCCACCAGCGCCGTCGGATCGTGGTCGTCGATCGGCTCCTCAAGAAGCGTGTCGGCGCGGCGGTCGCCGTCGAGTGCTACACCGACCACAGTCCGCCGCCACCCGAGCGCGAGGTCGCCGACGTGTTCGCCGTGCGCGAGAGGGGCGCCGGCCGCCCCACCAAGCGCGACCGTCGCCAGATCGACCGCCTGCGCGGCCGCCGCGGTTGACCGACGCCCGGGTCAGTCGGCGCGGAACCAGAACTCGATCTCAGGTGGAAACTGCGGAATCCGACTCGCCATGACTGCATCATCCCAGACGGACGATGTCGGTCAGCGACGCGACCAGGCGGTCGTCGGCGCGTGACGCCTCCAGGTCGACCAGGCCGATCGCCCGCCAGTCGTCGTTGCCGTCCGGGTCGTGCAATGTCTGCTCGACGCGGCCGGTCGACAGATCGAAGGCGAACCGTGACGCGTGGCGGGCGTCGCCGCCGATGTCGATGTGCTCGTGTTCGGCCCAGTAGGGCTCCATCGCCGCCGCGACGTCGAGATCGGGATCGGTGACGGGTGGCCGGCGGCGCCGAGCGAGGTGCTCGACCCACCGGAACGCCTCGTTGCGGACCATCGTCCGGAACGCCCTGGCGTCGCTGGTGATCGTGACCGGTCCCTCGTCGCCGGTGGCGCCGGGACGCACCGCTGCACCAGCGTCGTCGTCGGGGTGCTGGAGCCGTTCCCACTCGTCGAGCAGGCTGGAGTCGACCTGGCGGACGAGCGCGCCCAACCAGTGGATGATCTCGTCGAGTTCCTCGCTGCCCGCCTCGGCGGGGACGTTCTGCATGAGCCCCTTGTAGACGTCGGAGATGTAGCGCAGCACGACGCCTTCGGAATTCTTGAGGCCGTAGTGGTCGATATACTCACCGAACGTCATCGCCCGCTCGAACAGGTCGCGAACCACCGATTTGGGTTTGACCGTGTCGCCGCCGACCCACGGGTGGTGACGTCGGAACTCGTTGAAGTCGCCGTAGATCCAGTCCTTCAACGGGCGGGGAGGTTCGACCTTGGAGAGCCGTTCCATCCGTTCCTCGTATTCGACGCCCGACGACTTCATCTCGCTCATCAGCGCGTCCTTCGCCTTGCGGAGTTGGGCGGCGATCACGACGGCCGGGTTCTCCTGCACCGCCTCGATGATCGTCAGGATCGCGAGCGAGCGGTCGATGTCGCCGGTGGCGCCCACGGCGACCGTCGTGTGCTCGACCTCGGGCTCCGCGTCGATGCCGACGCCGTCGGGCTCGACGGCGTCGATGTCGTCGGGCCGTTCGCCGCCGTCGACGGTCCCGGCATCGGCATCGGCACCGGACTCGGACTCGGACTCGGACTCGGCCAGGTCGAGCATCTCGGCGAGTCCGGCGAAGGCGCCGCCCGATGTTGCCGGGGCCTCGCGTCGGCGCTCGGGCGCCGGCGCCCGTTCGGGACGGCGCGCCGTTCGCTCGGGACGGACCTCGACCCGGAGCTCACGGTCGAGATGCGTGATCGCGTCGATCGCCCACAGCGAGAGTGGCTGGTGGAGTGCGAACTCGTCTTGCAGGTCGAAGTTGACCCGCACCCGTCGTCCCTGGTCGTCGGGCGGATCGGGGAACTCGAGCAGGTTGGCGTCGACGAGCGACCGGTAGATCGAGATCGACCGGCGAATGTGCTCGCGCTGGCGACGCCGTGTGTCGTGGTTCTCGACCATCAGCCGGCGGACGGCCGAGCATCCGTCGCCGGGTCGGTCGAGCAGGCTCATGACCATCTGATGGTTGACGTCGAAGCTCGACGTGAGCGGTTCGGGATCACCGCTGACGAGCCGGTCGAAGGTGCCTTCGTCCCAGTGGGCGTAGCCACGCTCGGGCGCCTTCTTCTTGACCATCTTCTTTTTCTTCTTGGCGTCCGTCTCGGCCTGCTCGGCCATGCGCTGGTTGTCGACCACGTGTTCGGGCGCCTGCGCCCACACGTCGCCGCGGTCGTCGAAGCCCCGGCGCCCGGCGCGCCCGGCGATCTGCTGGAACTCGCGCACGCGCAGGATGCGAACCCCGCTGCCGTCGTACTTGCAGAGCTGGGTGAACAGCACCGACCGGATCGGTACGTTGACGCCGACGCCCAGCGTGTCGGTGCCGCAGATGATCTTGAGCAGCCCGGCCTGGGCGAGCCGTTCGACGAGCAGCCGGTACTTCGGGAGCAGCCCGGCGTGGTGCACGCCGACGCCGGCGACGAGGAACCGACGGAACGTCTTGCCGAACGGCGAGTCGAACCGGAACCCGCCGATCAGGTCTTTCACCTGCTGCTTCTCGTCCTTCGTGAGCGGGTCGAGACTCAGGTAGCCCTGTGCGGCTTCGGTGGCCTCGCGCTGCGTGAAGTGCACGAGATAGATCGGTGCCCGTCCCGACTCGAGGAGTTCTTCGATCGAGTGGTGCAGGGTCGACGTCCGGTACTGGAAGTCGAGCGGCACCGGCCGCTGCGTCGATCGCACGAGCGCCGTGTCGCGCCCGGTCCGTTTGCTGAGCTCGTCCTCGAAGAAGGTGGTCGAGCCGAGCGTCGCCGACATCAGGAGGAACTGACAATGCGGCAGTTCGAGCAGTGGGAGCTGCCACGCCCAGCCGCGTTGCGGGTCGGCGTAGAAGTGGAACTCGTCGGCGATGACGACGTCGACGTCGGTGCGATCGCCGTCGCGCAGCGCCCAGTTCGCCAGGATCTCCGCAGTGCAGCAGATGATCGGTGCGTCGGGGTTCACGCTGCCGTCGCCGGTGATCATGCCAACCAGGTTCGAACCGAACGTCTGGCAGAGCTGGAAGAACTTCTCCGACACGAGCGCCTTGATCGGCGCCGTGTAGACACTCCGCTCGTCGCGGGCGAGGGCGACGAAATGGGCGGCGACGGCGACGAGCGACTTGCCCGAACCGGTCGGCGTGTTGAGAATCACGTTGTTGCCGGCGATCAGTTCGAGGACGGCCTCCTCCTGCGCCTCGTACATCTCGATCCCCTGCTCGACCGTGTAGGCGGCGAAGCCGTCGAGCAGTGCGCCCTCGTCGGGTGCCGGCGGCATGTGCCGCAGGATCGGCGTGAGTTCGTCGGGTGAGATCGGCATGGGGTGACTGCAGTCTGCCCGATGCGAGCGGCGAGCGCCGACCGTCGATCCGATACTCTCGTGCATCGATCGAACTTCGAGGCCGACGTGACCGCATCCTCCCGAACGACCGCCGGACGGCGCACGACCCGACATCCCGACGACGTCGCCGCCGAACTCCGCCGCGACATCCTCACCGGCGCGTTCGACCCCGGGGAGCGACTCGTCGAGTTGCAACTGTGCGAGCGCTACCGGTGCGGCCGTGCCGCCGTCAGGGCGGCGCTGGTCGAACTCGACGGCGAGGGCCTGGTGTCACGCGAGGTCAACCGGGGCGCCACCGTCCGGCAGATCTCGGTCGACGAAGCGATCCAGATCGCCGAGGCGCGCGCCGCACTCGAGAGCCTGCTGGCGAGTCGGGCGGCGACCAACGCGACCGACGCCGAACGCGCCGAGCTCGCGGGCATCATCGCCCGGATGCGCTCCGTGGTCGACAGCGGCGACCACGTGGCGTACTCGAACCTCAACGCCGAACTCCACCAGCGGATTCGTGAGGTCGGTCGGCATCAGGTTGCGTCCGAGTTGGTCGGCGCGCTCAGGAACCGCTCGTACCACCATCAGTTCCGACTCGCGATGATGCCGGGCCGACCGAGCGAGTCGCTCGAACAGCACGCTGCGATCGTCGAGGCGATCGATGCTCGGGACCCGCAACGGGCCGCGACCGCAGCCACCGAGCATCTCCGATCGGTGGTCGAAGCGCTCGGCGACTGGGGTCGACAGTCGATCGAGAGGGCGGGTACGAACGGTCAGTCGGTGGAGGCGTTGACGTCGACGATGAGGTCGGTCGCCGACAACGAGTAGATGCAGGCCTCCCCGTCGTCGTTCAACGCCGTCAACACCGCATTCGGAGCGACGTCGCCCGCCGCGTAGTTCACGCTCGACGCCACCGGCACATCACCATCACACGACCACACCGTCAAGAACCCAGCCGCATCCGGGAACACCGCCGTCACGTTCAACATCGCAGCATCGGCACCATCGGGCACCCCACCACGACCGGCCACATCGAACCGCGTCACCGAACCAGCCGCCACCTGGCCGAACCCCTCGAACTCACCGTCGATCGTCTCCTCACCCGGACGAGACTCCACCAGACGAGCCGGCAACACCGGTGTGGGTTGATCGCCTGCTTCGACGGCGGCGTTGACGTCGACGATGAGGTCGGTCGCCGACAACGAGTAGATGCAGGCTTCGCCGTCGTCGTTCAACGCCGTCAACACCGCATTCGGAGCGACGTCGCCCGCCGCGTAGTTCGCGCTCGACGCCACCGGCACATCACCATCACACGACCACACCGTCAAGAACCCAGCCGCATCCGGGAACACCGCCGTCACGTTCAACATCACTGCCTCGGCACCGTCGGGCACTCCACCACGACCGGCCACATCGAACCGCGTCACCGAACCAGCCGCCACCCGATCGAACCCCTCGAACTCACCGTCGATCGTCTCCTCACCCGGACGAGACTCCACCAGACGAGCCGGCAGCACTGCAGCCGGTGAGCCGCCGACCGGCACATAACCGTTGACGTCGACGATCACGTCGGTGGCCGACAGCGAGTAGACGCAGGCTTCGCCGTCGTCGTTCAACGCCGTCAACACCGCATTCGGCATCACGTCGCCGGCCGCGTAGTTCACGCTCGACGCCACCGGCACATCACCATCACACGACCACACCGTCAAGAACCCAGCCGCATCCGGGAACACCGCCGTCACGTTCAACATCGCAGCGTCGGCACCGTCGGGCACACCACCACGACCCGCCACATCGAACCGCGTCACCGAACCAGCCGCCACCCGACCGAACCCCTCGAACTCACCGTCGACGGTCTCCTCACCCGGACGAGACTCCACCAGACGAGCCGGCAACAACGGCTGCAACGTCCCGCCGGGAATCAGTGGGAACTCGAACAGGAAGGCCTGATCGACGTCATCGGGGTCGAATTCGGCGGTGTAGTACCCACCGCCGACACAGGTGCCGTCGGACGTACACGAGATCGCGTGCACCTCTGCGTCGTTCTCGTCACCCGGCAGGGTCGGAAGGCCGGGGATCCGGATCGTGTCGCCCCACACCCCGTCGGTCTGTACCAGGTAGTACCCGAACCAGCCGAGTTCGTCATCGTCGTAGTAGCCGCCGGCCACGCAGTTGCCCGGCGAGACACACGCGACCGACTCGACCTCGGCGTCGAGACCCGTGTTGAGCGCGACCAGACCGGGTGCGGCGATCGCGTCGCCCCAGACACCAGCGGTCTGGGTGACGACGAACCCTTGATCCTCGTTGAAGACGTCCTCGTAGACGCCGCCGGCGGAGCAGTAGCCGGGCGCGGTGCACGAGATCGAGAGCACGTCGGCGTCGCCGCCGACGTTGAGCGCGGCGAGGCCCGGCATCGGGATCGCCGTGCCCCACGCACCGTCGACCTGCGATGCCACGAACGCCTGGTCGTCGGCGGAGGCATCGGTGTAGTAGCCGCCGGTGGAGCAGTTGCCGGGCGAGGCGCACGACAGCGCGTACACGTCGCCATCCCCGCCGACGTTCAAGGCGCCGAGGCCGGGAATCTGGGTCGCCGAGCCCCAATCGCCGTCGACCATCGAGGCCACGAAGACCTCGTAGTCGTCATCGGCGTCTTGGTAGTAGCCGGCGACCGTGCAGTTGCCCGCCGAAGCACATGACCCCGCGTCGAGTTCCGAGTCGACACCGACGTCGAGCGCTGCGAGCCCCGGAACACCGGTCGCCGTGCCCCACACACCGTCGACCTGCGACACCACGAAGGCGTGGTTGCCGAGGTCGCTCGAGTACTCGCCACCGGCGAGACAGTCACCGGGTGCGCCGCACGACAGTACGTTCACCTCGGCGTCATCGCCCGTGTTGAGTGCCGCCAGGCCGGGCACCGGCATCGCATCACCCCACACACCGTCGACCTGCGACACCACGAAGGCCTGGTTCACGTCACCGGCGTCGGTGTAGTAGCCGCCGGCCGAGCAGTTGCCGTCCGATGTGCACGAGATCGCTCGCACTTCCGTGTCCCTGCCCACGTTGAGGGTCGCCAGGCCGGGAACGGGAATCGCCGTGCCCCACACACCGTCGACCTGCGAGACGACGAAACTGCCGTAACCGTCGTCGTCCTCGTAGTAGCCGACGGCCGAGCAGTTGCCGGGAGAGCTACACGACACCGCATCCACCGACGCCGATCCGGCCGTGTTCAGCGCCACCACACCGGGGACGGGGAAGGCGTCGTCGCCCGGCGCAGCCTCGACACCGGCCCTGCCGGTCAACGCGAGGGTCCCCACCAATGCGGTGGCCGCGGCAACCGATATCCAGGACTTCGCTCGACGACCACCCATGTCACACCTCGTTCGGATCCGTCGCCGACCGGCACGCCGACGAGTGCTCGGCACCGTAGCTCCGCGACCGAGCCCGGCCGGGGAGGCACGCTGTTATCGTTCGGTGGCCGGCGACGACCGCGGTCGTCGTTCGGTAGCGATCGCCCGGACCTCGTAGCATCGCCCCCATGTCGAGTCTCCTGGAGCGCTGTCACGGACTCCCGGTGCGTGAGGTGGCCGCAGGCGAGGCACTCGTCACCGAGCGCCGTCCCGACGGCACGATGTTCGTGCTGCTCGACGGCGAGTTCGACGTGACGAATCAGGGCGCCAAGGTCGCCTCGATCACCGAACCCGGAGCGGTCATCGGCGAGATCTCGGTGCTGCTCGATTCGTCGCCCGGTGCCACGGTCACGGCGGTCGTCCCCTCGCGAGTCCATGTGGTCGACGACCCGCTCGGCTTCATGACCCGCGACCCGGCAGCACTGCTCGCGGTGGCCCGCACACTCGCCGGTCGCCTCGACCGTCTCGTCGGCTACCTCGCCGACGTGAAGACGCAATACGCGTCCGCAGGCGGCCACCTCGAGTTGCTCGACGGCATCCTGGCCGAACTGGCCTTCGGGGAGCAGCCACCGGTCGACGCAGGGTCCGAGCGGGACCCCGATCCGTACTACTGAGTCGTCCTACGACGTCGCTGCCACCTGCGCGGCCGTCGACCAGAGCCGCTGGTCTCCACGACCGAACGGTGACCACCACTCGGCGAGGCCGGTCGCCAGGTCGACGATCGCGTGGGTCGGGACCGGCCCGCGTTGGCGACCGGCGTTGATCACCCAGGAGGCGTCGAGCCGGCCGATCCACGAGCCTCCGTCGAGGAACGGCGAGTCGTGGATGTGGCCGGTGAGCACGAGGTCGGGCCCGTGTTCGTGGATCCACGCATGGAGATCGTCATCGCCGATGTACCGATTTCCGACCCACGACACCGGCGTCTCCGTCGGTGGGTAGTGGTAGATCCAGACCCAGCGGCGAAGCCGATCCCGGCCGTCGCGTTCGAGTTGCGACGCGACGTCGGCCCGTGTGGCGGGACCGTCCCACCACGGGCACACCGTGATCCGCACGTCGCCCACGTCGAGGCACTGCCCGTCGACGATCACGCCGTCGTCACGGCATGCTTCGATCCATGGTGCACTCTTCTCACCGTGGCCGTTGCGGGCGGAGAGATCGTGATTGCCCGAACAGACGACCGTGGTCGTGCGTTCGGCCAGGTTGCGGAGGTACGTGCGAATGACGACGATCTGCGACTCGAGCGGCACCGGCGACGACACGTCGAGCAGGTCGCCGGCGAGCACCACCGCGTCGACGCCGACCGCCTGATCGAGGATCCAGTCGAGCTGCGGCAAGGCGTAGTGGAGGTCCGACGCCACGAGCAACTGCACTGCGCCGACACTAGCCAACCGGGCCGGTCGACGGAGTCAGTCGATGATCGCCTGGTGGACGACCGAACGGAAGGTCCGGTCGGGCTGTTCGGGGCCGGTCATGTACTGGGCCATGAACACCCCGACGAGGTCTTCGGCGGGGTCGACCCAGTAGTAGGTCTTGGCGGCGCCGGCCCAGCCGAACTCACCGACCGAGCCGGGTCCCTGGCTGGCAGCCAGGTCGACCATGACCCGCGAGCCGAGGCCGAATCCGAACCCGGGGGTCGGCAACCCCATGATCTCCCATGGCATCTGCGCCGGGGCCAGGCGGTTGGCGTGCATGAGTTCGAGCGTCTTCCGGCCCACGACACGTTCACCGTCCAGTTCGCCGCCGTTGGCGAGCATCTGGGCGAAACGGTGGTAATCGTCGATCGTCGAGAACAGACCGAGGCCGCCGCGGACGAAGACGTCGGGTGTCGAGGTCGGGTAGGTCGCCGACACGTCGATCCGTTCGTTGAAGCCACCGAGCGCGGCCTCGACGAGGTCGCCGGCGTGGTAGTCGGCGCCCACGAGGTCGGGCAGGCCGTACATGGCGGAGAGCCGGTCGAGTCGATCGTCGGGCACGCCGAATGCGGTGTCGTCCATCCCGAGCGGTCCGAACATGCGCTCGGCGAGGAAGACACCGAGCGGCTGATCGGCGAGCACCTCGATCAGGCGGGCGGCCACGTCGATGCCGACCGAGTAGTGGAACCGCTCCCCCGGCTGGAACGCGAGCGGCAGCGAGGCGATCAGGTCGACGACCTCGTCGAGTGGGCGGGTGGCGTCGTGCATGACCCGGTGTTCGCGATAGAGCTCGGCCGCCGGGTTGTCGATCATGAAGTCGTAGGTCAGCCCGCTCGTATGGGCCAGCACGTCGCCGATCGTGACCGGCCGAGCGGCGTCGACGAGCGAACCGTCGGCCTGGATCACCTTCGGGGCCGCGAACGCCGGCAGGAACGCGGCGACCGGCTGATCGAGCTGGAACCGCCCGGTCTCGTGGAGCAGCATCAGCGCGGTCGAGACGATCGGCTTGGTCATCGAGTAGACGCGGAACACGGTGTCGTCGGTCATCGGCAGACCGGCCTCGGCGTCGCGGTGGCCGTGCAGGCTGCGGTGCACGATCCGTCCGCGACGGGCGACGAGCGTGCTGATGCCACGCACGACACCGCGGTCGACGAACTCCTGCATCGCCGGCGCGACGCGCGCGAGGCGCTCGCCGCTCATGCCCACTGCTGCCGGATCGGTCATCTCGTGCTCGGCCACCTCGGTCTCCTTTCGACGGGCCCATTGTGGGCGCGCCGCGGCCACGCCGCCGAACCGGCTGCTCCGATCAGGACGGATCGAGGACCGAACGGCCCTCCTTGATCAGTTGCAGGATCGACTCGGTGCCGGCGGTCATGCCGAGCCCATCGGTCGACGGCCAGCGCTCGATCTCCGCCTTCGCGAAGTCGACCCACCTGACGACCAGGTCGAAGAACTCGAGCTGGAAGGTGGCGAAGAGCACCGACAGGTGCGCCCGGTCGGGAAACGGGTGCCCGCCGTCCAGGTACGACGTGTTGATCGTGGCGACCTGTTCGCGTAGGACCGCCGCGTCGTCGGCCAGCTTCGTGAGGGCCGAGAGGAGGTCGTCGATGTCGCCGTTCTCCGCGAACAGCAGGCGGACGAGGGCTTCGGCTTCGAGCGCCGGCGGTTGGGGCGAGGTCGTCATCCACGTTCGCAGCTCGGATCGACCGGCATCGGTGATCGTGTAGACGGCCCTGGTCCGTCCGCCGGCCTGTTCGTTCGTCACGGTGGCGAGGCCGTGTTCGACCAGCTTCTTCGGCTCGGCGTACAGGAGGCGCTCGGACTTCGGCCAGGCGAACCGGAGGCTGCGGGTGGCCTGCTGGGCCAGTTCGTACGCCGACCACGGCTGGATGGCGAGCAGCCCGAGGACCGCGTACGAGGAGGTCGTCAATCGTGCGGGCACGGCTTGACTTTACTGCAGATTGCAGCAATGATCTACTGCAACTTGCAGTAGCGGATGGGTGGCCATCCAGGGAGGGGCCGTCGTGGACGTGTCGGAGTACATCGGTGCCGTGAGCGACGAGGGCGAGCGGTTCGCGAGGGCCGCCGAGGCCGGCTCGTTGGCGGTCGAGATCCCGCCGTGCCCCGGTTGGACCATGCGCGACCTGGTCCGTCATCTCGGCTTCATCCATCTGTGGGCGGCGGAGAACGTGACGCATCCGATCGACGACTGGGCCGACGTCGACGATCTGCCCGATCTCACCACCCACTGGCCGGAACTCGCCACCGCCTGGCCCGACGACGCCGACCTGGTCGCCTGGTATCGCCGGACGAACGCAAACCTGGTGCGGGTGCTGGAGTCGGCGCCCCCCGACCTCGAGTGCTTCGCGTTCCTCCCGGCACCGACGCCCCTCACGATGTGGTCGCGTCGCCAGGCGAGCGAGATCGCGATCCACCGGTTCGACGCCGAGGTGGCGCATGGGGTCGTGTCACAGTTCGATGAGGCGTTCGCTGCGGACATGCTCGACGAACTGCTCGCCGGTTTCGCTCCCCGCCCCGGCAAGGTCGCGGTCGACGACACACGAACGATCCACGTCCACGCGTCCGACGTCGACGAGCACTGGCACCTCACGTTCGAACCGCACGGGATCACGACGTGCCGAATGGTCGGCGACGCCGACCTCACCGTCAGAGCGACGGCTGCCGAGCTCTACCTCGCGTTCTGGAACCGCACGGCCGACACGACCCTCGGACTCGACGGCGACGCCGGCCTGATGGACACCTGGCGGCAGACCTGTCGCGTCCGCTGGGGCTGAGGAGCGACCCGCAATCCCCCGCGATCCTCCCGCCGACCTCACGGTAGGCGCGACCCCGGGGCTTGAGGCAAACCGAGATTTCTGCTTCCGTTCACCAGGTCGCTGCACCCGGATCGGGACGGTGAAACGGGTCGGAGGGCCTGATGACGAACGGCGAACACGACACGGAGAAGATTCCCACGGAGTCCGACGACGTCGAGTACGTCCCGGTGACGTTCGAACGGTGCGACCACGTCGAAGGACCCTTCTACCACGGCACGAAGACCGCCTTCGCGGTCGGCGACCGTCTCCTGCCCGGCCACGGCTCGAACTTCCACGAGGGCCGCACCTCGAACCACGTGTACTTCTCCGCGATCGTGGAGACGGCCGTGTGGGGAGCGGAGTTGGCGACCGCGCTGGCCGGGAGCGACGAGCGCGGGCACGTCTACGTCGTCGAGCCCACGGGCCCGTTCGAGGACGACCCGAACGTGACGAACAAGCGGTTCCCCGGCAACATCACCCGGTCCTACCGGACCCGCGACCCGTTGGTCGTCGTCGGTGAGGTCGAGAGCTGGGAAGGCCACCCGCCCGACGTGTTGCAGACGATGCTCGACAACATCGCCGAGCTGCGCGAGCAGGGCCTGGACGTGATCGAGGACTAGATCGGGTGGGCGCAGAGGGACTCGAACCCCCGACATCTGCCTTGTAAGGGCAGCGCTCTAACCAGCTGAGCTATGCGCCCCGGGAGATGGGATGCTAGCGGGGCGTCCGTTGCGGCCCGCCGGGCGTTGTCAGGAGAACCGGGTCAGGAGAACTTGGTGCGGGGGCGCTCGACGAGCTCGCCGTCGATCTCGAGGTCGACCTGCTCGTTGTAGAAGCACACGAGCCCGGCGATCGCCTCCGACTCGGGCAGAGGCGTGGTGTAGCCCCACACGATGTCGTCGTGGGTCGTGTCGCCGACGGTCACGCGCCAGTAGCTCGCCCACCCCTTGTACGGGCAGGCACTCGACGTGTCGGTCGGCGTCAACAGATCCATACGAACGTCCAGCTTGGGGAGGTAGTACCGGGCCGGCAGGCCCGTCTCGTACAGGATCGTTGGGCGCACCGAGTCGGCGACCACCTCGCCGTCGATCAGCACCCGCACGTGCCGGCTCGACGGCAGCGCATCGACACGAACCTCCGGGCTGCGCGGATGCACGAACACCTCGGTGTTCTCCTCGAACCACGAGTCCATCGCGGCCCACTCGAACCGCACGAGGTCACGGAGCTCCTCGACCGGCGAGTCGAGATGGCGCCACGCCGCGTCCGCGATCGTGCGTTGCCCCACCACCAGGTCGTAGCGGGTGCCATCACCGCGGCTCGGCGAACGCACCGTGCCGCCGTTCGGCACGAGCTCACCGGCGACCGCGTCGAGCGGGAAGTACCACGCCGGGTAGTACGGGATCTCCCACACGTACCGCACGTCATGGCTGTCGACCACGGTCTGACCATCGACCACACCTCGGATCCACTTCGGGTTCGGCTCGACACGGACACGGGGACGCTGGGCAGCCATGCCAGGGACAACACGAATCGAGCGCCGTCGATTCCGCCGCACGCGGCAGGATGGGACGATGACGACCGACACTGATCTGCTCCGACACGCCGGCGAACTGGCGATCGCCTACACGGCGCAGGTCGACGAGCGGGCGGCGGCAGCAACCCCGGAGGCGATCGCCGCGCTCGCCGCGTTCACCGAGCCCCTCCCCGATACCGGCGCCGACGCCACCGAGACGCTCGACCTGCTAGCAGAGATCGGCGGGCCGGCCACCGTGGCATCCACCGGCCCCGACTACTACGGCTTCGTCACCGGGGCCACGTACCCGGCGGCCCTCGGTGCCTCGTTCATCGCCGACGCCTGGGATCAGAACGCGGCGCTCCCCGCGATGTCGCCGATCGCCACCGCCCTGCACGACGTGACCCGCGGCTGGCTCGTCGACCTGCTCGGCCTGCCGACCCACACCGACGTCACGTACGTCACCGGCGCCACGGTCGCCAACGCGAGCTGCATCGCCGCCGCCCGCGACGAGCTGCTCCAACGGGCCGGTTGGGACGCCCAGCGCGACGGCATGTTCGGCGCCCCGGAGATCACCGTCGTCATCGGTGCCCAGGCCCACAGCACGCTCCGCAAGTCGCTCGGACTCGTCGGGCTCGGCCGCGAACGGGTGATCGTCGTCCCCGCCGACGACCAGGGGCGGATGATCGCCGAGCGTCTCCCCGACCCCGCCTCACTGACCGGACCCGTGCTCGTCTGCGCGCAGGCCGGCGAGGTCAACTCCGGCGCCTTCGACCCGTTCGACGCCATCGCCGACTGGCTCGCACCGATCGACAACGGGTGGCTCCACGTCGACGGCGCGTTCGGGCTGTGGGCGCTCGCCGACCCGACCCGAGCGCACCTCGTCGCCGGTCTCGAACGTGCCGACTCGTGGGCGACCGACGGACACAAGTGGCTCAACGTCTCCTACGACTGCGGGATCGTGTTCGTCGCCCGCGAGGGCGCCCTCGTGCGCACGTTCAAGGCAGCTGCCGGCTACCTCCCACCCGCCACCGGCTTCGAGGCGATGCACCACACACCCCAGTCGTCGCAGCGAGCACGCCAGATCGAGATCTGGGCCGTGCTGCGCACGCTCGGCCGTGCCGGCGTCGCCGAACTGGTGCAGCGCCACTCGTCGTGTGCGGTCACCATCGCCGATCGCCTCCGTGGCGCCGGGTTCGACGTCCTCAACGACGTCGTGCTCAACCAGGTGCTCGTCCGCTACCGCGACGGTGCGACCACCGAACGCCTCATCGCCGCGATCCAGGCCGACGGCCGCATCTGGTGCGGCCCCACCACCTGGCAGGGCGAGACGGCGCTGCGCGTCAGTGTCTCCTCGTGGAAGACCACCGTCGCCGACGCCGATCGCGCCGCCGACGTCATCATCGAGTGCGCCGGCGGACTCTGACCACCGACCCTCCCCCCGCCATCGCGCTTCGCGCGAGGATGCCCGCATGGGTGAAGCAGTTCGAGAGGACACACACGGCCACGTCCGACGCCTGACGCTGTGCCGCGCCGAGCGGTACAACACGATCACGCCGCAGCTCCGCGACGAACTCGGCGCCGCGATCGACGCTGCCGAGCGCGACTCGGCCGTGAGCGTGATCCTGCTCGACGCGGAGGGCCCGGCGTTCTGCGCCGGCTACGACCTCGACTGGGGCACCGGAGCCCAGGCCGACGAGGAGACCGGGGACGCTCCCGTCTGGGACTCGGTTCGCGACCAGCACCTCATCCGCTCGTTCGCCGACACCTGGGCGAAGCTGCACGACTGTTCGAAGCCCACGGTCGCCGCCGTGCAGGGCTGGTGCATCGCGGGCGGCACGAACATCGTCTTCAACGCCCACCTCATCGTCGCCGCAGAGTCGGCCCGGTTCGGCTACCCGCCATCGCGGGTCTGGGGTGTGCCGGAGGCGCCGTGGAACTGGGTCGCCCGGATGGGGCTCCAGAACGCCAGGCGCTACATGCTCACCGGCGACGAGTTCACGGCCGCGCAGGCGCTCGAGTTGGGGGCGGTCCTCGAGGTCGTGCCCGACGATGCGCTCCACGATCACGCGATGGCGCTCGCCCAGCGCATCGCACAGGTGCCCGTCAACCAGTTGGAGATGATCACCTGGTCGCTCAACGCGGTCGCCGACGAGATGTACGACCCGAGGTCGTCTCGACGGCTCGGCACACTCTTCGACGGCGTCGCCCGCCACACCCAGGAAGGCCTCGACTTCGTCGCTCGTTCGGGCGAGGTCGGCATCCGCGAAGCGGTGCGAGAACGCGACCGTCCGTTCGGCGACTACGGGGAGCGCTCGTCGTGACCGGCCGCCTCGACGGGAAGGTCTGCATCGTCGTCGGCGCCGGCCAGCAAGCCGGGCCGACGATCGGCAACGGCCGCGCCACCTCGATCAGGTTCGCGCAGGAGGGCGCCCGCCTGCTGCTGGTCGACCGCGACGCCGACGCAGTCGCCCAGACCGCCGACGAAATCCGCTCCGGCACCCCAGCGGCCGAGATCGTCACGGTCACCGCCGACATCACGGCCGACGACGCACCGGCGACCATCGTGCGGACCGCGCTCGACGCCTACGGGCGGATCGACGTCCTCCACAACAATGTCGGCATCGGCGCCGGTGACGCACCGCCCCACCGGCTCACCGACGAGGTGTTCGACCGCATCATCGACGTCAACCTGCGGGCGCTCTGGCGCACGTGCCGCGAGGTCGTCCCGCCGATGCGCGAACAAGAGGCCGGCG
This sequence comes from Ilumatobacteraceae bacterium, assembly GCA_033344875.1. Classification (NCBI taxonomy): domain Bacteria; kingdom Bacillati; phylum Actinomycetota; class Acidimicrobiia; order Acidimicrobiales; family Ilumatobacteraceae; species Ilumatobacteraceae bacterium. The sequence continues at coordinate 1,205,050 of JAWPMO010000001.1, forward strand.
TGATCACGAACGTCTCCTCGATCGCATCGATCGCCGGCAACCACATCGCCGCCTACCGGATGTCCAAGGCGGGCGTCGACGCGCTCACCAAGAACCTCGCCCTCACCAACGCGAGGTACGGGATCCGCGTCAACGCGATCCTGCCCGGGCTGATCGACACACCCCTCGGTGTCGACTCGGCCGCCGCGGCGATGGGGGTCGAACGGGACGTCCTCGCCGCCCGACGCGCCGAAGCCGTCCCGATGGGACACCAGGGCACGGCGTGGGACGTCGCCAACGCAGCGCTCTTCCTCGCATCCGACGAGGCGGCGTTCATCAGCGGCGTATGCCTCCCGGTCGACGGCGCCCAGTCGGCACGCGTCGGCTGAGGCGCGAGCGTCGTCAGCCGCGCCGACGTTCGGCGAGCAACGCGTCGAGCAACTCGGGCGTCGCCGCGACGACCGGAGCGCGTCGGGCTTCGTGGTCGAGCACGCACAGGTCACGGCCGAGCACCTCCCGTGCCACGCCCCCGGCCTCCTCCAGGATCAGCACCGACGCGAGGTAGTCCCACACGCCGTGTCCGTCGTCGTTCATGTCGCACCACGCGTCGGTCACCCCACACGCGACGGCACAGATGTCGGGCGCCGACGCGCCGAGCGCCCGGAACTGTGCCCATCCGTAGTGGTGCGTCGGGAGGCCCGACACGCCGAGGATCGACGCGGAGAGCTCCGTCGCTCCCGATGGTGAGATCGACACACCGTCGCGCTCCGCCCGACCACCGCCGCGCACGGCCGAGAACCGCTCGCCCGTCGCGTGGTTGACCACCAGCGCGGCCGCCGGGCCGTCGTCGTCGACCAGGCACAGCGCCGATCCGTACCAGGGGATCCGCCGTGACGCGTTCGTCGAACCGTCGAGCGGATCGACCACGACGATCGGTGCCGAGTCGGACCCGGGTGGCCCGGTGATGCCGCTTTCCTCCGACAGCACCCGGTACCCGGCCCGGTACAGCGCGTCGAGACACACGGCGTCGGCGTCGAGGTCGACGGCGTACTGGCCGTCGCGAACACCCGACGCCCCCCAATCCGTGTTCGCCCGCAGCACGGCCGCGACCTCGTCGGCGGCGGCGTGGAACGTCTCGACGGCTTGGGGCAGCTTGGGATCGATCACGTCGACCGACGGTAGTGTCCAAGGCGTGGCAGTCATCGACGTAGCGGGTTTCGTCGCCGATCTGAAGAGCCAGGCGATCGACCACGGGTTCCACGTCCACGACGAACGTCACTTCGTCGAGACGTACTCGCTGCGTCAGTTGTGGGAAGTCGACCTGCACCCCGAAGAGGCGTGCGCCGGCCCGATCGACCTGCACCTGTCGCTCGACGTCGACCCGCGGGCGCTCCTCGGGTTCGAAGACGAGGTCATGAAGATGGAAGACCTCGACGACGAGCCGCCGCCCGGTTTCACGTTCCCGCTGCTGTTCACGTGGACGCTGCCACCGCTGACCAATCCCCCCGACCTGCTCGTGCTCGCGACCGATGTCGCCGGAGTCGGTGGGCCCGATCTGCCGGTCGAGGTCTCGGCGATCGACTCGTTCGCCAGCGTCACCGACGCCGCCGAACGCAGCCTGTCGCTCGTCGCCCGCATCCCGGTCGATCTCGCCGACGTCTACATGAACAACGACGGATCCGTCACCCAGGCACTCGAACGGTGCAAACATGTGAGCCTGTACCTGCTCGAACGCGCCGACGCCTGGCTCGGCGACGATTTCTGACACCACGATCACCACGCCGCAACGGAGGCACGAGATGGAACTCGAAGAACGAGACGGTCTGACGGTGGCCGAACTGATCGACATGCTGAGCCACCATCCGGGCGATGCCGTGGTCGAGATGTCGATCATCGCACCGATCCGCGACGGCGACGACGACATCACCGTCGATCGGTACAACGTCGACGGCGTCATGCCCTGGCGCGACGAAGACGGCGACGGTGACGGTGACGTCGTCTGGCTGATCGGCGGCGAGGACGCCGACGTCGACGTGTTCATCGACACGATCGAACAACCCGCCGACTGACCCCGAGCCTCCACGACTCGCCCATCTCACGCACCGTGGGTGGGCGAACTCCATCGGTGCGGCTACCCTTGGCCCATTGTCCGAGACGCGATGAAGTGACCACAGGCTCGGAGGAGGTGGCGGGTTGTCGAACCAATTGATGTCGTGGACGATCGAGGCCTTCGATCGGCTGAGCGACGGCTGTGTCGCACTCGACAGCCACTGGCGCTACACCTATGTCAACTCGGCCGCTGGGCGCCTCCTCGGCCGCGACCCAGACGATCTCATCGGCAAACACGCCTGGACCGAGTTCCCGACCGCAACCGACAACGCGTTCCGGGTCGGGTACGAGACCGCGATGTCGCAGCAGCGTCCCGTCACCGTCGAGTCGGTCGATGTCACCGGCACCCGTTGGTTCGAGAACCGGATCTATCCGTCGTCCGACGGCATCACCGTCGTGTTCATCGAGGTCACCGCCCGGAAGCAAGTGGCGATCCGCGAGGCACATCAGAACCACATTCTCAGAGGCATCGCAAATCGGCGGCCGCTGTTCGAGAGCCTCGACGCGATCGCGCGACTCCACGAGCAGTTGAATCCGGACGCGCTGTGTTCCGTGCTGCTCCTCGGCCCCGACGGTAAGCACGTCGTTCACGGCGCTGCGCCGAGCCTGCCCGAGCGGTACACCAACGCAATCGATGGACTCGCGACGGGCGTCGGCTGCGGATCTTGCGGCACCGCTGCCGCAACCGGTGAGCGGGTCATCGTGGGCGACATCGAGACCCACCCCTACTGGGAGCAGTACCGCCACCTCGCGCTCGAGCACGGTCTCCGCGCCTGCTGGTCGACCCCGGTCATCAACGAGGACGACGAGGTCCTGGGCACCTTCGCCGTGTACTACCGCGAGCAGCGAGAACCGACCGACGACGAGCTCCGGAGCATCGACGCCATGCTGTCGATCACGGCGGTCGCGATCGAGAGCAACCGTCTCATCACACGCCTGCGCGAGCGCGACTACTTCTTCGAACTGTCGGCCGAGATCTACTGCATCATCGACACCGTCACGCAGCGTGTCATCCAGACCAACCCGATGTTCCGGTCCGTCACCGGTTACGACGCAGCCGACCTCATCGAGCATCACTACCTCGATTTCGTACATCCCGACGACCTCGATCGGGTGAACGAGGCGATCACTGCGAAGTATCTCGACGACTCCCGGCCCGGCAGCATCGAATTCCGGTTCCTCTGCAAGGACGGTGACTACCGTTGGATGCTGTGGGACGCGATGTTCGGCCCCGACCAACTCGCCTTCGCGGTAGCTCGCGACGTGACCGGCCGGCACGAGGCCGACGAGGCGCTCGCCTACGCCAGCCAGCACGACCGACTCACCGGGTTGCCCCGACGATCGCTGGTCGAGGCCGCCATCGACGATGCGCTCGTCGGACCCATCCCCGTGTGGGTGCTCGTGTTCGGTCTCGACCGCTTCCACGCGGTCAACGAGTCGATGGGCCACGATGTCGGCGACCACGTGCTGCGTCGGACCGGCGAACGGCTCCTCGCCGCCGCGCCCGAAGCCCTCTCGGTGGGCCGATTCGCCAGCGACAAGTTCGTGCTCGTCGCCGAGGGTTCCGACCCCGCGGTGATCACCGAACTCGCCGACCGTCTCCGTCGCGTCGTGGCCAAACCCGTCGCCACCGACGATTATCACCTCGTGCTGACCACCAGTGTCGGCGTCAGCGAGGGGCCGCTCCACGGCACCACCGCGCAGGACCTCATCCAACGTGCCGAGGCCGCGATGGTCACCGCCAAGGCGCTCGGCGGCGACACGACATCGCTGTTCTCCACCGAGCAGATGCGCGACATCGAGGAACGGCTGCAGCTCGGTCGGCGACTGCGTCAGGCGGTCAACGACGGCGACCTCGAACTCCACTACCAGCCTCAGCACGACGCGGTGGACGGTCGCCTGACCGGCCTCGAAGCATTGCTGAGGTGGACCGACGCCGAATGGGGCCGGGTCCCTCCCGACCGATTCATCCCGGTCGCCGAGACCGTCGGTCTGATGCCGGAGATCGGTCGGTGGGTCCTCCACGAGGCCTGCCGCCAAGCGAGGAAGTGGATCGACGCGGGACACCCCCCGATTCCGATCGCGGTCAACATCTCCGCCCAGGAACTGCGGCGCGGCGGGTTGGTCGAACGTGTGCAGAGTGCGCTGGAGCGCTACTCGCTCCCGGCCAGCGCGATCGAGATCGAACTCACCGAGAGCACGCTGATGGAGCACGTCGACCGAGCGACCGCGACCATGAAGCAACTGACCGGTCTGGGCACCTCGATCGCCCTCGACGACTTCGGTACCGGCTACTCCAGCCTCGCGTACATCAAGCACTTTCCGATCTCGAAGCTCAAGATCGACAAGAGCTTCGTCAAGGGACTGCCCGACGACACCGACGACGTGGCGATCGTCCGGAGCATCGTGGCGATGGCACATCAGCTCCGCATGACCGTGTCCGCCGAGGGAGTCGAGACCGACGACCAGCGAGCGTTCCTCCGCGACGAGGGTTGCGACGAGCTCCAGGGCTACCTGCTCGGGCGGCCCGTCTCGGCCGACGAGGTCGCACAGCTCTTCGGCACCGACTGATCCGTCAGATCCGCCACGGCCCCGTCCGCAGACCGAGGTAGCTGACGCCTCCGGCAACGATCGGGAACGCGTACTGCACGAGAGCGAGCCTCACGGGGCTCCCTCGGCCGCCGCTGACCTCGTGGGGCGGGTGGGGATCGAACCCACGACCCGGGGATTATGAGTCCCTTGCTCTGACCACTGAGCTACCGCCCCGAAAACGCACAACAGGGTCCCACATCGGGACCCTGCAGCGTGGCTCCGGGAGCAGGGCTCGAACCTGCGACAAATGGATTAACAGTCCACTGCTCTGCCAACTGAGCTATCCCGGATTGACGAGCGCATACCTTATCGGCTGGCCTCGGCCGATCGCACGCCGTTCGGCAACGTTGCGGCGACCCGGTCAGACCTCGACCGGGCCACTGCCGTCGACGCTCACGTGGTGGCGCGACCCGTCACGTTTGGCTCGGTACATCGCTCGGTCTGCGGCGGCGATGGCGTCGTCGAGCGCAACCGGCGAATCGGTCACGAGCGTGCCGACCGACGCTCCCACCCCATGCGCCTGATCCGTCGGCTCGCATGCCTCGACGATGCGATCGACCAGCGGCCCGGCGTCGTCGGGCCGACACAGCACGGCGATCGCGAACTCGTCGCCGCCGTACCGACCGACGATTCCGTCGGCGCCCGCTGCGACGACGAGCGATGCTGCGAGTCCCTGCAACAGGGCGTCGCCCACGGCGTGACCTTCCTCGTCGTTGACCGACTTGAAGCGGTCGACGTCGACCATGCACACCACGACCACCTCGTCGGTGCGGTCGTGCAGGAGCCGCTCGCCCATCTCATCGAATCCACTGCGGTTGAGCACGCCGGTCAGGCCGTCGTGGCGGGCCGCCCGGTGCAGCTGTGCCGAAGCCTCGTCGAGGGCGAGGAGCAGTCGCCCGAGCATGAGCGCCACCACCGGAGCCACGACGGACGGGACGACGACGGCGATCGGCAGCGCATACTGGAAGTCGATCCACTCGGCGCCCGTCAGGATCAGAACGACCGACGTGACCGCCAGCGACAGGGCGACCGAACCGATCGTGACCACCGAGACGAGGCCTCCGACGCCGCGCCGCTTCACCGCACCGAGCACGAGCTGCTCGACTCGGTTCAGCGTCGACAAGGGATCCACATCTTCCCATCGGTGCTCCTGACCCGGCGCTTGACCCGAGAACACGTGTCGGCCGAGGGCGAGCCCGGCTATTCGCTCTCGAGGAACTCTCGGAGACGTTGCGAGCGCTGCGGATGACGCAGTTTGGCGAGCGTTTTCGCCTCGATCTGACGGATGCGCTCACGGGTGACCCCGAACTCGCGTCCGACCTCCTCGAGCGTCTTCGCCTGCGCCCCGTCGAGCCCGAATCGCATGCGGACGATCTCCTGCTCGCGTTCGCTCAACTCGCCGAGCACCTGTTCGACCGCCTCGTGCAACATCGTGCGAGTCGCGGCATCGGCCGGACCGTCGACGTTGGCGTCCTCGATGAAGTCGCCGAGATTCGACTCGTCCTCTTCGCCGACCGGAGAGTCGAGCGACAGCGGATCGAGCGCATAGCGAAGCAGATCCCGGACCTTGTCGGGCTCCATCTGCAGCTTCGCGGCCAGCTCGTCGACCGTGGGTTCGCGTTCCATCTCCTGGTGCATCTGCCGACGCACCCGAGTGAGCCGGTTCATGTGCTCGACCATGTGCACCGGGATGCGGATCGTGCGCGCCTGATCGGCGATCGAGCGGGTGATCGCCTGGCGGATCCACCACGTGGCGTATGTGGAGAACTTGAACCCCTTGGTGTGGTCGAACTTGTCGACGGCGCGCATCAACCCGAGGTTGCCCTCCTGGATCAGGTCGAGCAGCTGCATGCCCCGACCGGAGTACCGCTTCGCGATGCTGACGACCAACCGGAGGTTGGCCTGGGTGAGCTCGCTCTTGGCCCGCTCGCCGCGCTGCACGGCACGCAGGAGCATGCGCTCGCTCGTGTCGTCGGTGACACCCTCGTCGATCTTCGTCGCGGCCGACTGACCCTCTTCGATCAGCTGGGCGAGGCGGCGCTCGTCCTCGGTGGTGAGCAGGTCGACCTGGCCGATCTCCCGGAGGTAGAGCCGCACCGTGTCGGAGGTGCCACCGTCACCCTTGGCCGTGCGCTTCTGGCCGCGACGCCGACGTCGACGGGTGAGCAATCGCTCGATGTCGTCGTCGTCGACGAGCACCTCGCGGGCGGCACCCCGCGGCGGCGTCGCATCGTCGTCGTGGACGGTGTCGTCGACGGTGATGCCGGCACCGGCCAACGACCCGTTGACGGCGTGCAGGGCGTCCCCGGTCAGCTCGACGTTGCGGAGCACGTGGGCGACCTGCTCGGCGTGGAGTTCACCGTCGGCGCGCCCGCGCATGACCAGTGCGTCCCACTCCGATCGATCGACCCCGTCCATGGGCGGGGGTACCGTCGACAACTTCACCGGGTCATCCCCCACCAGCGCGTGCCTCCATGCGTCCTTCCAGCCAACCTAGCAACCAGCCGGCTTCGTCGGGCCCCAGGGATCCGTCGCTCAGCGCCTCCATCCGCACCCGCGCCTCCGCGTCGTCGCGGATGCGGTCCGGGTCCGACGTCGGCGACCTGGTCCCGAGCTCGCGTCGGACCGCAGCCGAGATGAGGTTGCGGGCTTCGGAGGCCGGATCGACCTCGACGTCGACGACCGCGGCGCGCTCGAGCACGTCGCGTGCCTCCGGATCGGCCGCATCGAGTGCCGCATCGAGATTGCCGCCCGACTCGGCGATCGCGAGGAAGGCCCGCCGGTACACCTCGTCGATGAACAGCGCCTCGACGAGCCAGGTCGCGATCGCGTCCCAGTTCTGCACCAGGACGGCGATCGCGACGAACTCGGCGTTCTCCTTTCGCTCCTGACGCTGCTTGGGCCGGGCCACGTTGACCTGTGGGCGCCGGACTCCACGCTCGGCCACCGACACCAGGTCGTGCATCGGCATACCGAGCTGCGCCGCGACCTCCCCCGCGTACAGCTTGCGGATGTTGACGTTGGGATGCTCGTTGATGACGGCCAACGCCGCCTCGGCACGACGGGCGGTCGCTTCGGGCGACCGAGGCGCCTGACCGTCCATCACACGGCCCAGCCGGAACCCGAGGAACGGTTTCGCCGACTCGACCGAGGCGGCGAGGCCCGCGGGATCGTGCTGTGCGAGTTCACCCGGGTCCTTGCCGCCCGGGAACGCCGCGACGTACACCTCGACCTGGTACTTCTCCTCCCACTCGTAGAAGCGCTCCGCCGCGCCCTGGCCGGCGGCATCGGCGTCGAACGCCAACACGACCCGGCTCGCGTATCGCTTGAGGAGGCGAACGTGCTCCTCGGTGAACGCCGTCCCGCACGTCGCGACCGCACGTGGAAGACCTGCCTGATGGAACCCGATCACATCGGTGTACCCCTCGCACACGATCACCTGGTTGGCGTTGACGATGTCGCCCTTGGCCCAGTTGAGCCCGTAGAGCGTCTTCGACTTCGTGTAGATCGGTGTCTCCGAGCTGTTCTTGTACTTCGCCGGGTCGGACGAGCCGGGCAGGATCCGCCCGCCGAGCGCCACGGCATCGCCGTTCTCGGTGAAGATCGGGAACAGCACGCGCCCCCGGAACGCGTCTTGCAGCTTGTTCCGACGGTTCCGGAAGGCGAGCCCGTTGTCGTGCAGGAGCTTCGCCTCGATGCCGGATTCGCGCGAGAGCACGTCCCAGTCGTCGGGGGCCCAGCCGATCTTGAACTGGCGGGCGATGTCGCCGGACAGTCCGCGACTGCGCAGGTAGTCGCGCGCCGGACGGGCGTCGGCCGAGGTCAACAGTCGCTGGTGGTACCACTCGACCGCCTGGTTCATGGCGTCGATCAACCGTTTCCGGCGCGCTCGCTGCTGGTTCTGGCCCGGCGACGTCTCGGTGAGCTGGATACCGGCCCGATTGGCGAGGTATTCGACCGAACCGACGAAGTCGGTGTGCTCGACCTCCTGGACGAACGTGAACACGTCGCCCGACTTGTCACAGCCGAAGCATCGGTAGCGCCCCGTCTCTTCACGCACGTTGAACGACGGTGTGCGTTCGGCGTGGAACGGGCACAGGCCGACCCAGTTCCGACCGGTCCGTTTGAGCTGCACGTGTTGACCGACGACGTCGACGATGTTCACGGTCGAGCGGATCCGCTCGATGTCATCGTCCGCGATCGCCATGCGCCGAATCTAACCGGCGGCCGTCGGGGGACGCCCCTCGCGTCAGCGCTCCGAGAACGGTGGCGGGGGTTCGCTGTGCTCGAATGCGTGGCCGGCGAGGTCGGCTTCGGCCAGCGAACGCTCGACCTTCAGCGAGAACCCGATCGACGAGGTGAGCACGATGGTGATCACCACCAGCGAGAGCCACGTCGGGATGTGGTACCAGTCGGCGATGATCATCTTCACGCCCACGAACGCCAAGATGATCGCCAGGCCCTGCTGGAGGAACGTGAACCGGTTGTGCATGTCGGCCAGCAGGAAGTACAGGGCGCGCAACCCGAGGATCGCGAAGGCATTCGAGGCGAACACGATGAACTGCTCACGGCTGACGGCGAGCACCGCCGGCACGGAGTCGACCGCGAACACGACGTCGGTGACCTCGACCAGCAGGAGCACGGAGAACAGCGGCGTGGCGAGCCGATGGCCGCTCTTGCGCGTGAACAGCTTCTGTCCGTCGAGTTCGTCGGTCGTGGGGACGACCCGGTTGACGAGCTTCAGGAACTTGCTCTCACCGGGGTCGACGTGGTCGTTGTCGGTGAAGATCAGCTTGCCGGCCGTGTAGAGCAGGAATCCGCCGAAGATGTAGAGCACCCACGAGAACCGTTCGATGACGGCGATACCGGCGAAGATGAACACGGCCCGCATCACGAGCGCTCCGAAGATGCCCCAGAACAGCACACGGTGCTGGTATTTCTGCGGGACGCGGAAGTATCCCATGATCAAGGCCCAGACGAAGACGTTGTCGATGCTCAGGCTCTTCTCGATGAGGTAGCCGGAGACGTATTCGCCCGTGGCGGCACCGCCGAACCACCACCAGACCACCAGCGAGAAGGCGAGGCCGCAGCCGATCCAGATCGCCGACTCGACGGCGGCTTCCTTCGTCTTGACCTCGTGCGCTTCCTTGTGGACGACGAGCAGGTCGATGAGCAACATCACCGTGATGATCGCCAACAGCACGATCCAGTGCCACGGCTCGACGTCGAGCACCGCGAAGTTCTCCCGGCCGCCGGTGTCGGCGGCGATCAACGAGTGGATCATCGGGTATCGCGAGCTCGAGGCAGCATGCGCTGAACGCTACCCAGGTTTTTGCGTTCCAATCCTCCGGGGCAGCGCCGCACCGAGACCCACGTCGGTCAGTCCATCGACAGCACGGCCTGCGCCGCGGCGAGGCGTGCGACCGGCACCCGGAACGGCGAGCAGCTGACGTAGTCGACGCCCGCTCGGGCGAACACACCGATCGAGTCGGGATCGCCGCCGTGTTCCCCGCAGACGCCGATCTTGAGGTCGGGTCGGGTCGTCCGACCGCGCTCGACGCCGAGTCGAACGAGCTCTCCGACGCCGTCGGCGTCGACGGAGTCGAACGGGTTCCGGCGCAGCAGCCCCTGCAGCAAGTACGCCGGCATCAACCGGGACTCGACGTCGTCGCGGCTGAACCCGAACGTGAGCTGCGTGAGGTCGTTCGTGCCGAAGCTGAAGAAATCGGCCGCCTCGGCCATCTCGGCGGCCCGCAGCGCCGCCCTCGGGGTCTCGATCATCGTGCCGATCGTGACACGTGCGTTGGCGGGCACGTCGGACTTGTCGAGTTCGGCCCGCACCCAACCGCGGGCCAACTCCAGCTCGGGCCGGCTGACCGTGAGCGGGATCATGATCTCGACGATCGGCGTCTTGCCGGCCGCTCGCAGCGCGGCGACGGCGTCGAGCAGCGCCCGGACCTGCATCGCATACAGTCCGGGCTTGATCACCGCGAGCCGGACACCACGGGTACCGAGCATCGGGTTGTGCTCACTCCAGTGTTCGGCCGCCTCGAGCAACTGCCGATCCTGCTTCGACAACTTGCCCTTGCCGGCCTGCTTGACCCGGAGCTCCTCGGTCGATGGCAGGAACTCGTGCAACGGCGGGTCGAGCAGGCGCACGGTGACCGGCAGTCCGTCCATTTCCGTCAGGATCGTCTCGAAGTCCGCCTGCTGGGCCGCACGAAGCCGCTCGAACGCCTTCGCCTCCTGCCGTTCGTTCGACGCGAGGATCATCGACCTGACGATCGGGAGTCGGTCGGGCGCCAAGAACATGTGCTCGGTGCGACACAGACCGATCCCTTCGGCGCCGAGCTCCCGCGCGGTCGCCGCATCGGCGGCGGTGTCGGCGTTGGCCCTGACCCCGAGTCTGCCCTTGCGGATGCGGTCGGCCCAGGCGAGCACGGTCGTGAACTCCGGCGGCGGTTCGGCCGGTGCCAACGCGAGCTGACCGAGTGCGACGTCGCCGCTGTCGCCGTCGATCGACAGCCAGTCGCCCTCGGCGACCATCGTGGTGCCGACCCGGAAACCGGCGCCGTCGATGTCGATCGCCTCGGCGCCGACGACCGCCGGCGTGCCCCATCCCCGCGCGACCACTGCAGCGTGGCTGACCAACCCGCCTCGAGCGGTGAGGATGCCGTTCGCGGCCATCATCCCGGCGATGTCGTCCGGTGTGGTCTCCTGGCGGACCAGGATGACGTCTTCGCCGCGCTCTCGGGCATCGACGGCATCTTGAGCCGTGAAGTAGGCGCGCCCGACGGCCGCGCCGGGCGATGCACCGACGCCGGACGTCACCGCGGCGCCCTTGTCGCGGAACTGCGGATGCAGCACGGCTTCGAGGTGGTCTTCGGTGATGCGACCGACCGCTTCGGCGCGGGTGATCTTCCACCGGCCGCCCTTCCCGTCTCGGGTTCCCTTGGTCATGTCGACCGCCATCTTGAGCGCGGCGGCACCGGTACGTTTGCCGACGCGGGTCTGCAGCATCCAGAGCTTGCCCTGCTCGATCGTGAACTCGGTGTCGCACATGTCGCGGTAGTGCGCCTCGAGCGTCACGAAGATGCCGAGCAGCTCCCGATGGATCTCCGGGAACTTCCGGCGCATGTCGTCGAGACTCTCGGTGTTCCGGATACCAGCGACGACGTCTTCGCCCTGGGCGTTGACGAGGAAGTCGCCGTACGCCCGGTTCTCACCGGTCGCCGCGTTCCGGGTGAACCCGACGCCGGTCCCCGATCCGTCGTCACGGTTGCCGAACACCATGGCCTGCACGTTGACCGCCGTGCCGAGGTCGTCGGCGAGGTGCTCGCGACGCCGGTACGCGACCGCCCTGGCGCCGTTCCAGCTCGAGAACACCGCTTCCACGGCACCCCGGAGCTGATCGCGGGGGCTCTGCGGGAACGGGGACCCCGTCGCCCGCTCGACGAGCTTCAAATAGCGTTTGCAGAGCGCCTCGAGCGCGCCGACATCGAGCTCGGCATCGAGCATCACCCCCGCCCGGTTCTTCGCCGCCTGCAGCAGCGATTCGAACTCCTCGCCTTCGACGCCGAGCACGACCTTGGCGTACATCATGATGAACCGGCGGTAGGAGTCGTAGGCGAATCGGGGATTGCCCGTCGCGTCGGCGAGGCCGCCGACGCTGACGTCGTTGAGACCGAGGTTCAACACCGTGTCCATCATCCCCGGCATCGAGAACTTGGCGCCCGACCGCACGCTGACGAGCAGCGGGTCGTAGGGATCGCCCAGCTTGCGCCCCATCGCCTTCTCCAGCCGGAAGACGTGGCGGGCGATCTCCTCGTCGAGCCGCTCTGGCCACCCACCGGCGAGGTACTCGCGGCACGCATCGGTCGACACCGTGAAGCCGGGCGGGACCGGCAACTTCAGCACCGAGGTCATCTCGGCGAGGTTCGCCCCCTTGCCGCCGAGGAGGCCTTTGAGGCTCATCGGCGGCTTGCGGTGGCGGTGGTCGAACGCGTAGACGAACGTCATGATTATAATATTAGTCGCTGGCCCCTCCCCGATTCCAGAGGCCAACGTCCCTTCGTTCCGGTCGTAGGCTCGTTGCATGTTCCGGCTCCTCGGGTTCGACGTCCACGTCCGATCCGGGTTCATCCTGTTCACCGCCCTGATCGTGTTCCTCTATCGCGACGCGTTCGGGGTCTGGCTCGCCGGAGCGATCGCGGTGCTCACCCTGCTCCACGAGCTCGGACACGCGGTCGCTGCCCGCCGCGCCGGCTGCCAGGCGGAGATCTCGCTCGATTTCCTTGCCGGCTACACCTCGTTTCGACCGACCGCCGAGCTCTCGCGCAGGCAGCGGGCGCTGATCTCGGTGGCGGGTCCGTTCACGCAGATCGCGATCAGCCTGGTCGTCCTGGTCGCCATGGGGGTCGACCCGACGTCACTCGACAGCGTGCGCCAGTCCGACGCCGCGGCGGCGATCTGGTGGGCGGGTCCGGCGATCGGTGCTCTCAACTTGATCCCGGTGCTGCCGCTCGACGGCGGACACCTCGCCCAGACCGGGCTCGAGGTCTTCGTCGGCAAACGGGCGATGCGTGTGATGGCGATCGCCAGCGTCGTCATCACCGCCGGTGCCGCTGTCCTGATGTACGCATCGGGTCGGACCGGGTTCGTGATCTTCATCGCCTTCCTCCTGTTCAACCAGATCCAGATCGTCCAGGCGACGTCCGGCAAGCCCGGCAGCAGCGTCGACCGGTCGGTCGACGTCGAGACGGCGGCCTGGGAGACCGGGCGCCCCGGCGTGCTCGAACCCGGCCAGCGGCTGTCGCCCTGGTTCGAGGCCCATCGAGCCGTCCTCCAGGGCGACCCGGGTGGAGCGATGGGCGTGGTGCTCGCCGATCTCCGCTCGGCCAAGCAGGGTCGGTGGATCCCTCCCGTCGCCGCCACGCGGGAGCAGCTGTCGGCGGTGGTCGAGACACTCCCCCACGATCTGCCGTCCGCCGGCAACGAGTACAGCGCCCGGGTGCTCTCCGAGATCCTGCTCGCCGTCGGCCGGGCCCAACAGGCGGGCGACTACGCGGCCGCCACGTTCTCGTCGCACCGATCATCGATGTTGGCCACGGTGGTGGCGAGGGCAGCGGCCCAACTCGGCGACGACGGCAATGCGCTGCGCTGGCTCGGCGCCGCCGCCGAGACCGCGATCACCGAAACCGACGGCCATCGCCGCCTCCTCGCGCGCACGATGGACGTCTCGCCGGAGTTCGAACGGCTGCGGTCGGACGGCGCCTACGTCACGCTCCGCGGCGAACTCGTCTGAGCCGGCGCTCAGAACTGGACGACGGTACCCAGCTCGCTGGAACGCTTGACCCAGCCGATCGCCTGCGTGCCGACGACGCTCGTCAACACGCCGACCTCGACGCCGTCGTCGACGACCGGGTCACCGGCCTCGGCACCGGGTTCGACCGACAACCTGCGGAGCGAGCGTGGCGCCTCGGCCGCCCGGCTGTCCATCCGCTCCACGAGCTCCTGGCCGGGATAGCAACCCTTGGTGAAGTTGACGGCGATGCTCGTCAGACCCGTACCGCCCGGGATCGTCTCGCCGGGAACGATCTCGGCGCCGAGCCGGGGCCACCCGAGCGCGACCCGCTCCGCCTCGTCGGCGGTCTCACCGATCGCCGGGCCCATCGACGTCTCCGCTGCGACCCGGATCTTGAAGCGGTTGATCCGGGTGAGCAAAGCGTCGCCGAACCCTTCGTCGGTGTCGAGTTCGAACCGCTCGTCGGACACCTTGGTCACGCGCGCGAACCCGTCGACCTTGCCGGTGGGCTCGAGCACGAACGTCCAGCGCCGGTCGCCGATCGCCATGCCGTCGAGATCCTGTGAGACCTGCGACTGCAGGTAGGTCTGCGCGTCGGGTCCTTCGACGACGACCACGTCGCGAACTCCGAGCACTCGTTCGAGGTTCAGTTCCATCCGACCAGTCTGGCGTGACACACTCGGGTTTCGATGGCTGAGATCGATGACCTCGTACGACGCACGGTCGACACCGTGAAGATGATCGCCGACAAGGCGACCGCGTTCGCGACCAGACTGCTCCTCGGTGCCGCCGTCGTGTGCATCGGCGGGTTCCTGCTCGGTGTCGCCGCCCTGTCGGGAGGCATCGAGCAGGTCTGGATCGTGCTCGGACTCGTGTTCGGTGCGATCGCGATCGGCAGTGCGCTGATCGCCCGGTGGCGGGTCGGTTCGGTCCGTCGCCACGTCCCCGAACTGGCGAACGAGGTGCGCACCCTGATCTCCGAGGGCCGACACGGGACCCGCACGGTGATCGACACGTTCGTCGTCGACGCCGACGGCGAGGGCGACGGCGAGCGCGACGGCTTCGACCGGGGGTCGGCGATCATGATGTCGCGTCAGATGTACGGCTTCAAGAGCGTGGTCGGATCGGGTCTCGACAGCTCGGCCCGCCTGACCGCTGCCGTGACGGCGCTCACCAGCTTTCCGGGCCTCGTGTTCGGAGCGATCGCGATCAGCCTCGTGTTCGGCTTCCTGGGTGCGATCTTCCTGATCGCCCTCGCGCTCTGACGCCGGGCGTTCCCGAGCTCAGGCGCTGGTTCCGGCAGCTCGACGAGCGGCCGTCATCCGACGCGCGGCCGGGATGGCCGCCAGCAGACCGGCGGCCTTGTTGCGACACTCGAGGTCTTCGTCGTCGGGCACGCTGTCGGCGACGATGCCCGCGCCGGCCTGCAGGCTCGCGATCTTGCCGTCGGGCCGGATGAACATGGTGCGGATGGCGATCGCCGTATCGAGGTTGCCCGACCAGTCGACGTAGCCGACGACGCCCGCGTACGGGCCCCGCTTCACGGGTTCGAGTTCGTCGATGATCTCCATCGCCCGCACCTTGGGCGCTCCGCTGACGGTGCCGGCGGGCAGCGTGGCGCGCAGCACGTCGATCGGGCCGAGTTCGTCGCGCAGGTCGCCCGACACCTGCGACGTGAGGTGCATCACGTGGCTGTACTTCTCGAGCGTCATGAGCTCGTCGGGGTGCACGGTGCCGAATTTGGCGACTCGACCCACGTCGTTGCGGGCGAGGTCGACCAGCATCACGTGCTCGGCGCGCTCCTTGGGGTGTTCGATCAGCTCCGCGGCGAGTCGGCGGTCGTGTTCGTCGGTCGCACCCCGCTTGCGGGTGCCTGCGATCGGCCGCGACACGACCTTGCGGTCGAGGAGCTGCACCATCGGCTCGGGCGACGACCCGACGATCGTGATCTCGGGGTTCCGCAGGAAGTACATGTAGGGGCTCGGGTTGACCTGGCGGAGCACCCGGTACACGTCGAACGGGTCGGCGTCGAGTTCGATGTCGTAGCGTTGCGCCAGCACCACCTGGAAGATGTCGCCGTCGAGGATGTACTCCTTCGCCACCTCGACCGCCCGCTGGTACATGCCGTTCGGCATCGACGACTGCAGGTCGGGCAGCACGTCGTCCTTCGTGGGGGGCTCGACGGGCAGGTACGGCAGCGGCTGGGCGAGCCGGTCGACGCCCATGTGGACCCGCGCCGAGGCAGCGTCGTAGGCGTCGTCGAGTTGCCGATCGGTGAGCCCGTGCGTCGGCACGCTCTCGATCATGTAGATCCGCTGCTTCCAGTGGTCGAACGCCGCCAGCGACCCGATCACGCTCATGATCGCGTCGGGCAGGCCGTGATCGTCGTTCGGCACGTCCGGGAGGTGTTCGACCTCACGGATCACGTCGTACCCGAGGTACCCCATGATCCCGCCGTGCATCGGGGGCAACTCGTCGAACGCAGGGCTGGTGTAGGTCTCGAGCAGCGCCTCGATCGCAGCGAGCATCCCCTGATCGGTGGGGATGCCGGTCGGCAGGTCACCGGTGACCTCGAGGACGCCGTCGCGCAGGAGCAACGTGGCCGACGGATTGCGACCGACGAACGAGAAGCGGCTCCAACGCTCACCGTGCTCGACCGATTCGAGCAGGAATCCCGGTTCGTCACCGACCAGCTTCGCGAATGCCGCGACCGGCGTCTCGAGGTCGCCGAGCACCTCGGTCCACACCGGGACGATGTTGTGCTCGGCGGCCAGCGCCCGGAACTCGGCGCGTGACGGTTGGATCTTCACGTGACGGCGGCCGGTCAGACGGCGACGACGTCGTCGGTGCCGAACGCACGGAAGAAGCACGAGCGCTCGCCGGTGTGGCAGGCTCCCGCACCCTCCTGCTCGACGACGAACAGCAGTGCATCGGCGTCACAGTCGAAGTAGGCCTCGCGCACGAACTGGCGATCGCCGCTCGTGTCGCCCTTGCGCCACAGCTCCTGGCGGCTCCGCGACCAGTAGACCATGCGCCCCTCGTCGAACGTTCGACGGAGCGATTCGGCGTTCATCCAAGCCATCATCAGGATCTCGCGGGTCTCATGGTCCTGCGTGATGGCAGGGATCAATCCGTCGAGGTTGTAGGTGAGCGATTCGATCTGCTCGGGCGTGACGTCGATGCGAACTCCGGTCGGCATGCCGCCAGCCTACGAGCCACGTCGCCGCACACCCCAACGGGTTGCGGGCAGCAGGTCGAACCCGTCGCCCCGGATCGATCAGAGGTACAGGCCGGTGGAGGCTTCGATCCGTTTGGCGGCGACGGCGTGGAGGTCGCGCTCGCGGAGCATGATGTAGTCGTCGCCACCGACTTCGACCTCGTAGCGATCGTCCGGGCTGAACAGCACGTTGTCGCCGATCTCCGCGCTCCGGACGTTGGGCCCGAGTGCCACGACCTCCGCCCACACCAGCCGCTTGGACATCTGAGCCGTGGCCGGGATCAGGATCCCGCCACCGGTCTTGCGCTCGCCGTCCTCCTTGCTCAACTTCACCAGGAGGCGGTCGTTGAGCATCTTGATCGGAAGTTTCTGATCGACGTCGGACACGATGGCGAGGGTACCGTCGACCCGGTGGAGTCCGTACTGCTCACGACGTCCGACGGGCACCAGCTTCCGGCCGATCTGACAGTCCCGGCCGACGGCCCGATCTACGGAGCGCCCGGCGTGGCCGTGTGCCACCCTCACCCCCGCTACGGCGGCGACCGGTTCAACCCGATCGTCGACGCGGTGTATCGGCGCCTCCCGGCGGCCGGTCTCGCGACGTTGCGGTTCGACTTCCGCCGGCAGTTCGACGGCGGGATCGGCGAGCAGAACGACGTGATCGCCGCGATCGACGAACTCGATCGACGGACCGGCGGGGACGGCCACGTCGTCGTCGGCTACTCGTTCGGCGCCGTCGTGGCGCTCACGACGACCGACGAACGCATTCGCGGCGTCGTCGCCATCGCTCCCCCGCTGACCGAGATGCCGACGATCGCGCCGCCGTCGGTGCCCGTGTTGGTGCTGACGCCGCAGCACGATCAGTTCACCCCGCCCGACGCTGCCCGCGGGGCCGTCGAGGGCTGGCCCTCGGTCGAGGTCCGGACCGTCGAGTCGGCCGACCACTTCCTGCTCGGCCGCGCCGCCGCGGTCGCGGACTCCGTTGCCGACTGGCTCGTCGCCCGGCGATAGTTTGGCCGGAGGGGCCGGCCCGGCCGGTCGCCCGACACGAGGGGATCGCACCATGGGGAACCATCCGCAACCAGACCGCCCCGGCGATCCCGACGAGGCGATCGGCCTCGCCGGACACGGATCGAAGGTCCGTTGATGCTGCTCACCGAGCTCACGGTCGACCGCGACACCTTCGAGGCCGGCACGGGATGGCGACTGCAGCCCGAGGGGGCGTGCCGAGGCGACGTCTGCATCCCGCTCCGCGACCCGACCGGCGACACGGTCGATGTCGCGACGGTGGCCGACCGGATGGGCCTGCCGCTCGTCCGCGACGACGAACACGGCATGTGGGCGCTCGGCCCATGGCCCGGAACCGGCCGTGCCCTGGTCGACGCGCAAGCGCCCGATCTCGTCCTCCCACAGCTCGACGGTCGCGACTTCCGGCTCTCGTCACTGCGGGGCCAGAAGGTGCTGATCCTGTCGTGGGCACCGTATTGAGGCTGCTCCCGCGACCTGCCCGTGTGGCAGGAACTGCGAGCCGAACTCCATCCGCTCGGACTCGAGATCGTGACCGTGGGCCTCGACACCGTCGGGGCCGAAGCCTGCCGCCCGTTCATCGAGGCGGCGAATCCGCAGCACCCGTCGCTGATCGACCAGCACCATCTGATGGCCGAACTGTTCGGTGTCGTCAACATCCCGAACAGCGTCTGGATCGACGAGGACGGCACGATCGTCCGGCCGGCCGAGGCAGCTCCACCGCCTCGACGCGAGGAGCGACCGGCACCGGCCGGTGAGATCCCCGGTCGATTCGGCGCGATCATGGGCGAGGCCTCGAAGATCCGGACCGACTCCGCGGCGTACCACGCTGCCCTTCGAGACTGGGTCGAGCGGGGTGCCGACAGCGAGTACGCGCTGTCCCCCGACGAGGTGGTCGCCCGGTCGCAGCCGCGCGACGCCGACTCGGCGCGAGGCACCGCACACTTCGAACTCGCCACCCATTTCGAGACCAACGGGATGCACCAGGCCGCGATTCGCCACTTCCGCGAAGCGCACCGGCTCGTCCCCGACAACTTCTCCTACAAGCGCCAGGCGTGGTCGATGGAACCCGGGGCCGACGGTGCGCTCGCCCGCTTCTGGCAGGGACCCTCCGACGACGATCCGAGCGCCTGGCCGTACGAGGGCGACTGGCTCACCGACGTGCGCGAGTTCGGCGCCGAGAACTACTACCCGGAGTTCCGGCCCTGATGCCGCTGCGTACCAGACTCCAGGCGGGCGGTGCACTCGCCAAGATGATGCTCACGCCGTTCGAGCGCCCCGACCGGCTGCCGCGGTCGCTCAGGGCGATGGCGCCGTGGGGTTCGTCGATGGCCGGTCTCGTGGCCGGAGCGGCCGCTCGATACCCCGACCGGATCGGCATCGTCGATGAGACCTCGTCGACCACCTATCGCGAGCTCTGGCGCCGATCGCAGGCGATCGCGGCCGAACTCCGGTCGCTCGGCATCGAGCACGGATCCCGCGTCGGGTTGCTGGCCCGCAACCGGCTCGGATTCGTCGAGGCGATGACGGCGGTCGATGCACTCGGGGCCGATCTGGTGCTGCTCAACACCGGTTTCGCCGGCCCGCAGTTGGCCGACGTGGTCGAGTCGGAGGGCATCGAGGCGATCGTCCACGACGACGAGTTCACCGATGCCGTCGCGAGCTGCGGTGCACGGCTCACGATCGACGAGAACGCGCTGGAGGACATGACCCGATCGGGAACGGTCGCACCGCCCGAGCACGCCGGCCGAGTGATCATCCTGACCTCCGGGACCACCGGCCGCCCCAAAGGAGCAGCCCGAAGCAACGACGAGGGAGATCTCGAAGCCGTCGCCGCCGTCATCGAACGGATCCCGCTGCGGCTCGGTGACACGCAGGTCGTGGCGGCGCCGATGTTCCACTCGTGGGGGCTGAGCCACCTGCTGCTCGGGCTCGCCCGCAGTGCCACGAACGTCGTCGCCCGCCGCTTCGATCCCGAGCGAACGCTCGCCGCCGTCGCCGCTCATCGGGCCCGCGTGCTGGTCGTGGTGCCGGTGATGATGTCACGCATCCTCGACCTCGACCCCGCTGTGCTGCGCCGCCACGCCACACCGGATCTCCGCGTCATCGCGTCGAGCGGCTCGGCCATCGGGAGCGGCCTCGTAACGCGCATCACCGACCACTTCGGTCCGGTGCTCTACAACCTGTACGGCTCGACCGAGGTGGCCGTCGCCACGATCGCGACGCCGGACGACCTGAGCATCGATCCCGGCACGGCCGGGCGGGTCGTGCTCGGCAGCCGTGTCGAGATCCTCGATGTCGACGGTGCGCCGCTCCCGGACGGCGAGGTCGGGCGGATCTTCGTCGGCAGCGCGATGCCGTTCGGTGGCTACACCAACGGCGGCGACAAGGAACGGGTTCGCGGCCTGCTCTCGTCCGGCGACATGGGCCGCTTCCACGACGGACTGCTGTTCGTCGAAGGCCGCGACGACGACATGATCGTGTCGGGCGGAGAAAACGTCTTCCCGGCCGAGGTCGAAGAACTCCTCCGAGCCCATCCGGCCATCGCCGATGCGGCCGTCATCGGCGCCGACGACGACGAGTTCGGGCAGGCACTCGCCGCCTTCGTCGTCACGGAACCCGACGCCGAGCTCACGGCGAGCCAGGTCCGCGACCATGTCAGGGGCCACCTCGCCCGTCACAAGGTGCCGCGCACCGTCGCGTTCATCGACGAACTGCCACGCAACGCGACGGGCAAGCTGCTCCGCCGCGAACTCGACGTGTGAGGCGTCAGCCCGCGCCGGGCGTCAGCCGATGGCGGCGACCATCTCCTCCGCGATCTCGTCGGTCAGCGCCGGGATCACGTCGAGTGCTTCCATGTTCTCGACGACCTGGCTCGGGCGGCTCGCACCGGTGATCACGGACGACACCATCGGGTGCTTGGTGCACCACGCCAAGGCGAGCTGCGCCATCGAACAGTCGAGCCGATCGGCGATCGGGCGCAACCGCTCGATGCGAGCGAGCGCCTCCTCGTCGCTCATCCGGTCGCCGAGCCAGCCGTAGCCGTCGAGCGAGGCGCGCGAGTCGGCGGGGATGCCGTCTTGGTACTTGCCGGTCAGCAGCCCCGACGCGAGCGGGCTCCAGATCGTGTTGCCGTAGCCGGTCTCGGCGTGCAGGCGTGCGTACTCGCGCTCGACCTTGTCGCGCTCGAGCAGGTTGTACTGACTCTGCTCGGTCACCGGCTTGTGGAGATGGTGCCGCTCGGCGATGTCGATGGCGTGGCGGATCTCGTCGGCGTTCCACTCGCTGGTGCCCCAGTAGTTGGCCTGCCCGTTCGACACCATCTCGCTCATCGTCCAGACGGTCTCCTCCATCGGCGTGTCGGGGTCGGCACGGTGGCAGTAGACGACGTCGACGTAGTCGAGGCCGAACCGCTCGAGCGAGGCCTCCATCGCCTGACGGAGGTACTTGCGATTGAGGGTGTTGCGCATGTTCGGGTCGTCGTCGTGGATGCCCCAGTAGAGCTTGGTGGTGACGACGTAGGACCAGCGCGGCCATGCGAGTTCACGCAGGACCTCGCCCATGATCGTCTCGCTGCGCCCGGCGGCGTACGCCTCGGCGTTGTCGAAGAAGTTGCAGCCGGCATCGTGCGCTGCCTGCATGCACTCGAGCGCCAGGTCGTTGTCGAGTTGGGTGTCGAAGGTGACCCAACTGCCGAATCCGAGCACGCTCACCTTCATGCCCGTGTTGCCGAGCCGTCGGTATTCCATCTTGTCGTTGGGAATCGCCATGTCCCCGACGATAGCGATGCGACCGGGTGAAGCTACGGCGTGCCGCCGTTCATCACGAGTCGGGCGCGGCCCTCTCGCTTGGCGTGCAGCATCGCGCCGTCGGCCACGTCGATCAGGTCGTTCGAGGAAGCGAGCCGACCGCCGGTCGTCGGCGCCACGCCGACACTGATCGTGACCTGGTCGGGGCCACCCGGGATGTCGAGTGGCGCGGAGACGGCGTCGATCATGCGCTCACCGATCAGCCGGGCCTCGGCGTCGTCGACACCGGACAGCACGACCACGAACTCGTCACCCCCGAAGCGGGCGACGATCGAGTCGGCTCGACACGCACCTTCGAGGCGACGGCCGATCTCGGACAGCACGAGGTCGCCGATGCCGTGGCCGTATCGGTCGTTGACCGACTTGAACTCGTCGACGTCGATGTACAGCAACGAGATCGCGAGCTCGGACCGGCTCTCCATGGCCGCGAACAACCCGGCACGGTTGGACAGCCCGGTCAGCGAGTCGCGGGTGGCGGCGATGGTCAGGCGTTCACGTTCGCTCCACCGGGTCATGATCAGCTCGGTCGCATCGGCGAGCCGCCGGAAGAGTGCACGAACGTTCGTCATGACGACGTCGACCGGATAGTCGTCGGGCACGCGACCCATCACCACGAACGCTCCCAGCACGTCGGCGCCGGTTCGGACGGCCGTGACCGACGCCCGACGCCATCCTCGATCGCTCATCGCTTCGACGATCCGCCGCGGCAGCCGTCGATCTGCGATCGGTATCGTGTCGCCGCCCGCGAGTCCGGTCCACGGCGCCCACCCTTCGTCGACGTGACAGTCGCGGATGAGTTCGGCCATCGGCTGGTCGTCGGCGCGCGCCGAGGTGACATCGACAGCGGTCGGGTCGGACAGGTCCACGAAGAAGGCCCGGGTCGTGTAGTGGAGGTTGTCGACCGTCACCTCGTCGGCGAGCAACTGCTTGATGCGATCGTGCGGTTCGCCCGCCATCTCCGCGTCGAGCGAGCGGGCGTGCGAGGTCTGCAGTTCGAGCGGCATCAACACGACGACCCAGTCCCACGTGCCGACACCGGTCGGCACACCGGATGCGATGACGTCGACGGGATGCTGCCCACCGTCGGCGCCCATGATCTCGACCCGGAACGGGACCGGCAGCGAGGCCGTCTGGGCGGACTCACCACCGCTCTCGATGAAGTACAGCGCGAGTTCCTCGTGCGCCGAGGGGGTGACGTACTCGAAGACGTTGCGTCCGACGAAGGTCGCCGGGTCGTGGCCGAAGAATCCGCCGAATCCGCCTGATGACTGCAGGACCTCACCCACGCCCGAAACGGTCAACACCACGGGCCGCAGCATGCTGAGCACTTCGTCGGCGTTCATCCCACTCAGTTTCGGCCGGGTGGGGTGTCGACTTGAGCAGCTCGGGAAGCTGCGGCCCGGTCGGCGGCGATCTGCGTCTCCATCCGGGCGAGCAGTTCACCGCGGACCTTGGCGACGGTACCCCGATACGACGCAGGATCGAGGGTCTCGGCCAGCTCGGTCGCGATCGCCACGGCGCGGTCGAGGACCTGGTCGGCGGGAACGACCTCGTCGAGGAATCCGACGTCGACGGCATCGTGGGCGCCCGTCAGCCGAGCGTTCGCCGTCGCCCGATGGACGTGGCGCTTGCTGAGTCGTTCGAGTGCGATCGTCAGCGCCCAATCCGGCAGCACCATCTTGATCGCGACCTCGTTGAGGCCGATCTTGCACGGCACGTCGGCACCCACACGAACGTCACAGCCGAGCAGCGTGAGCGCACCACCTGCGACCGCGCTGCCGGTGCAGGCAGCGACGACCGGCACATTGCTCCCCCAGAGATGGCGCACCATCTCGCCGCCGGCGGAGACCAGACCGATGATCTGCTCGAAGTCGCCACCGAACATGACACCGAGGTCGAACCCACCGGAGAAGCGCCCCTCGCGCCCGTGGACGACGACGGCGCCGACGGTCTCGTCGTGCTCGGCCTCGGACACCGCTGCCCGGATCGCGGCGACGAGCTCGAACGAGAGCGCGTTCGCCTTGCCGTCGTCGAGATGGAGCACGGTGACCGGCCCCCGGCGTTCGATCGTCAGCGCGTCGCTCATACTTTGAACGTACTCATCGGTAACATCCTGCGTCGAACCGACCCCTCCGCGCACGGCGTCCCGACGGGCGATCTCGGCTCCATCACGTCGCAGTCGCCGGTGGACGCACGGTGACACCCGCGGCGGCCATGACGGACTTGGCCTCCGCGACCGTGTGCTCGCGGAAGTGGAAGATCGACGCCGCGAGCACGGCGTCGGCACCACCCTCGACGACGCCGTCGACGAGGTGCTCGAGCGTGCCGACGCCCCCGCTCGCGATCACGGGAACGTTGACCGAGTCGGCGATCGCCCGGGTGAGCACGTTGTCGAACCCTTCTCGGGTGCCATCGCGGTCCATCGACGTCAGCAGGATCTCGCCGGCACCGAGTCCGACGGCCTCGACTGCCCACTCCTCGGCGTCGATGCCCGTCGCGGTGCGCCCGCCGTGGAGGTAGACCTCGAAACCGTCGCCGACCTCGTCACTGCGGCGCTTCGCATCGATCGCCACCACGACGCACTGCGATCCGAACTCGGCCGCGATCTCGCCGATCAGTTCGGGCCGCTGCACGGCCGCCGTGTTGACACTGACCTTGTCGGCGCCGGCGCGGAGCATACGTCGGGCGTCTTCGAGCGAGCGGATGCCGCCACCGACGGTGAACGGGATGTAGACCTGCTCCGCCACGCGGAACACCATGTCGACGGTGGTCTCGCGATCGTCGGACGACGCCGTGATGTCGAGGAACACCAGCTCATCGGCACCCTCCGCGTCGTAGCGAGCCGCCAGCTCGACCGGATCGCCGGCGTCGCGGAGGTCGACGAAGTTGGTGCCCTTGACGACGCGACCACCGGTCACGTCGAGGCACGGAATGACCCGGGCGACCTGCATCAGCGCACCTCCAGGGCTCGAACCGCCGCGGCGACGGTGAACCGACCCTCGTACACGGCCTTGCCGGTGATGATCCCGCCGAGTCCGGGGATCGCGGCGAGGGCGATCACGTCGTCGAGCGACGACACGCCGCCGCTGGCGATCACGGGGGTCGACGTGGCGGACACCGCTTCGGCGAGCCCATCGAGGTCGGGGCCGGTGAGCATGCCGTCGCGGCTGATGTCGGTGATGACGAATGCCGCCGCGGTCGGGAACCGGCCGAGCGCGTCGGCCAACTGCACGCCGCTCCCCTCGGTCCACCCGTCGGTCGCGAGCTCCCCCGCGCGGTGATCAAGGCCGACGGCGACGTCGACGACCTCGCTGACCTCGGCGACGAGGTCGGGGTTCCGCACGGCCGCCGAGCCCATCACGACCCGGTCGACGCCGGCGTCGGCGAGGCGCCGGGCATCGTCGAGTGAGCGGACACCGCCGCCGTTCTGGAGCCGGGCCCGGCCGTGGAGCGCCGACGCCACCCGTTCGACGATGGCACGGTTGACCGGGTCGCCGGAGCGGGCGGCATCGAGATCGACGACGTGCACCCACGGAGCCCCGGCGTCGGCGAACGACGTGGCCACGGCGACCGGGTCGTCGCCGTAGATCGTCTCGGCGTCGTAGTCGCCCTGGCTGAGCCGGACGACCCGGCCCGCCCGCAGGTCGATCGCCGGGTACAGGTCGCACATGGTCGTCACGACGCCACCTGCGAACGAGCCGCGGCACAGACCTGCACGAAGTTGTCGAGCAGCTGCAGACCCGTCGGCCCGGACTTCTCCGGGTGGAACTGGGTCGCGAAGACGTTGCCGAGCCGGAACGCCGCGTTGAGCGTCTCGCCGTATTCGCAGGTCGCGGCGACGACCGCCGGGTCGTCGGGAACCCCGTGCAACGAGTGCACGAAGTAGACCCATGGATCGTCGCCGACATCGGCGAGCATCGGGTCGTCGGGCAGGCGGACCGCGAGCCGGTTCCACTGCATCTGCGGGATCTTGACGCCGGGGGGAATCCAGCGCACGGTGCCGGGGATGACGCCGAGCCCGCTGACGGTGTCGTCTTCTTCGCTGCCGTCGAAGAGCATCTGCATGCCGACGCAGATGCCGAGGAACGGCCGGCCGGAGGCGACCGCGTCGAGCGCCGGCTGGTCGAGTCCGACCGCGCGAAGCGTGCGCATGCACGCGCCGAATGCTCCGACGCCGGGCAGCACGACACCGTCGGCGTCGGCGACGAGCCCCGGGTCGACCGTGAGACGAGCGTCGGCGCCCATCTTCTCGAGCGCCTTCCGGGCCGAGTGCAGGTTGCCGATGCCGTAGTCGAGCACGGCCACGAGCGGGCGTTCGCTCACAGCACACCCTTCGTCGACGGAACCCCACCGGCGCTCTCGACGCGCACGGCATCGCGCAGCGAACGGGCGAGCCCCTTGAACGTGGCCTCGATGATGTGGTGCACGTTGCGCCCGCGCACGAGTTCGACGTGCAGCGTCATCGCGGCCGCGTTCGCGAACGACGCGATCGCGTGTTCGGCGAGCTGCGGATCGAACGGCGGGTTGCCCAGCGGCAGGACCTCGGGCATCGGCACGATCCACTCGACGTGGGCACGCCCGGACAGATCGAGCGCGATGTCGACGAGCGCCTCGTCGAGCGGGAACCTCCCGCTCGCGAACCGCCGGATGCCCGCCTTGTCGCCCAGCGCCTCCCGGAACGCCTCACCGAGCGCGATCGCCACGTCTTCGACCGTGTGGTGGGTGTCGATGTGCAGGTCGCCGTCGGCCTTGACGACGAGATCGAACCCGCCGTGGCGTCCGAGCTGGTCGAGCATGTGGTCGTAGAACGGGATGCCGGTCGACACGTCGGTCTGCCCGGTCCCGTCGAGATCGATCGAGATCTCGATCTTCGTTTCCTTGGTCGAACGGTCTCGTTGTGCTGTGCGGCTCATGCCACGACCTCTCTCAGTGCGTTCAGGAAGGCGTCGTTCTCGCCGGGGTTGCCGACGGTGACGCGGAGTCGATCGGCGAGGCGCGGCCAGCCGGAGCAGTCGCGCACGAGCACGCTCCGATCGAGCAGGCCCTGCCAGACGTCGCGGCCGGATCGGGTCGTCGGCCGGAACAGGATGAAGTTGGCGCCGCTCGGTGTCACCTCGATCGGCATGCCGGCCATCTCGGCCGACAGTCGTTCGCGTTCGGCGACGATCGACCTGACGCGGTCGTCCATCTCGTCGACGAATCGCAACGCGAGCCGACCGGCGATCTGCTTGGCGGTGTCGAGGTGATAGGGCAGGACGACCTTGTCGAGTTCGGTGATGAACCACGTCGGACCGATCACGTAGCCGAGCCGGACACCGGCCATGCTCCACGTCTTGGAGAAGGTGCGCGTGACGACGAGCGGGCGGTCGTCCTGCACGAGCGACAGCGCCGACCAGTCGGCGAACTGGGCGTACGCCTCGTCGGCGACGACCAGCCCGTTCGACAGTCGGAGCAACTCGCGGATGTGCTCCTCGGGCTCGACCAGACCGGTCGGGTTGTTGGGCGACGTGAGGAACGTGACGTGCGGGTCGTGCTCGGCCACCACCCGCTGCATCTCGGCCGGGTCGAGGGTGAAGTCGTCCTGTCGTTCGCCCTCGACCACCGTGGATCCGACCACGCGGGCGATCTGGCCGTGCATCTGATACGTCGGCTCGAAGGTCGCGACCGTCCGACCGGCACCCGCATAGGTCAGCAGGATCGTCTGCAGCACCTCGTTCGACCCGTTGGCGGCGAACACCATGTCGGGCGACACGCCGTGGAGGGAGGCGATCGCCTCGCGCAGTTCCCACGCGGCCCGATCCGGATAGCGATGCCACTCGACGCGGGACAGCTCCGCGGCGAACGCATCACGCCAGGCATCGGGCGGAGGGACGGCCGATTCGTTCGTGTTGAGCCGGACCGCCACGTCGACTTGGGGTGAGTGGTACCCATCGAGCGTACGCAAGTCGTCACGGACCGGAATCACACGGGCAGGCTAGCGAGCGGTTCCGAAACCGACGGAATAGGTTGGCCTCGTGACTCGCTCCACCGGCCCCAGTCCGACATCCGCCGCCGCCGAATTGCACGTCATCGCCGACACGGTCGAGCGGCAGCGTGAACGTGTTGCCGCGATCGCCGAGCCGTACCTCGGCACCGAGCGCGAAGACGTGATCGCCACCGTGCACGAGGCCGAACGGCAACTGCTGATCGCGACACGTTCGCTACGGCGAGCGATCAAGACCCTCGAACGCTGACCCGCCACCCGATCGGGTGTTATCGGCCCGAAAACGGGGATGGCCCTCCGGCGAACCGGAGGGCCATCGAACCCTGAGCGGATCAGGTGGCGGAACCCGATCTCGCTACGACCAGGTGGCGGGAACCTGGTTGCCGACATTCTGACGCCGCAAAGATCACACTGCAAGCATTGCCGTCCCGAATCGGCGGCACTTCACACAACTCTGACCGAGTTGACGGGACCGTCCGGCGAGAACACTGTTCCGGCCGAGGTCACCTCGGCCGAGCGATACCCTTCGACGCCCATGCGTGTGGTGACCGTGCTGCGACAACTCGACCGAGATCAGAGCGACCAGCTGGTCGGCTTCGTGGAGCGCGTGACCGAGGCAACGGGCAGCCGACCGCTGTCCGACCATCTCTGGCTCGACCTGCGCGCCGGCGGTTCCGACGGCTTCGTCGCCGTCACGGTCGCCGACGAGAGCGGCCTGGTGGCGATGGCGCAGATCTCGGCCGCCAACGACTCGTCGTCGCTCGAGACCTTCGCGGTGCCCGGCCTGGGCGATGCCAGAGCGGTGCTCGACGACGCCGCGGAGACCGCGCTCGACGCGCTGACGCGCCACGGAGGCGGCCGGGTGTTCTGGTGGGTCGACGATCCGACCGACGCCGATCGTGCCTTCGCCGACGCCCACTCGTTCGAGCCGGTCCGTGGGCTCCACGAGATGCGGCGACCGCTCCCGCTCGACCAGCACGCCACGGTCACCACCCGTGACTTCGTCCCCGGCGTCGATGACGACGCCTGGCTCGCCGTCAACAATCGGGCCTTCGCCGACCACGGCGAACAGGGGGGCTGGGATACCGACGACCTCCGGCTCCGCCTGGCCGAGCCGTGGTTCGACCCCGCCGGGTTCCGGGTCCACGAGATCGACGGACGCATCGCCGCGTTCTGCTGGACCAAGCTGCACGACGAACTCGATCCGGTGATCGGCGAGATCTACGTGATCGCGGTCGACCCCGACTTCCACGGTCGGGGTCTCGGCAAACAGCTCACGCTCGCCGGTCTCGACTCGATCGCCGCTCGCGGCATCGCCGAGGCCAACCTGTACGTCGATGCCGACAACGTCGCCGCGGTCGGCCTGTACGAACGGCTCGGTTTCACCATCCATCGCAGCCGCCAGGCCTACGCTGGCACGTTCTGAACGAGGAGACCTCCATGTCGACCACCGACGCCGAAACGACCGAGCTCCCCCGCTGGAGCGTCGCCGATGTGCACGAATCGCTCGAGGCGCGCAGCGTCGCCGACGCCCATGAGCGCATCGGCGCCGGCGCAACCCGGCTCGTGGCACTGTTCGACGAGCACGACATCCGCGCGGTCGAGCCGCGGCCGGTCACGCCGGCCGACGGGGCCGCCGCCGACGCGGTGATCGGCGCCTACAACGCGCTCAGCGAAGAATTCCAGGAACTGGGAGCCACGGTGTACGCAACGGTCACGACCGACTCGCGCGACGAACTCGCGCAGTCGCTCGCCAGCCAGCTCGACGTGCAGGAGGCCAAGATCGGGCCGCTGCTGGCACGCCTCGCCGACTGGGTCCATGCCCTGGGCGTCGACGACCTCGCCGGCGTGAGCACCGCGGTCGCCGAGCACCGCGGTCCGCTCCAACGCCTCGACGAGCGGGCGAGCCACCAGATGAGCGAGCGCGAGGAAGGCCTGTACGCCGAGCTGAGCACCACCGGATCCGGCGCCTGGGGACGTCTGATGCAAGACGTCACGTCGCAGCTCACCACCGACGTGGAGTTCCCCGACGGTCGCACCGAAACCCTGCCGATGCCGGCGGTGCGCGGTCTGGCCACCTCGACCGACCCCGTCGTGCGACGAGCGGCCTACGACGCCGAGATGCGAGCGTGGCCGACCGTGACCACCCCGGTGGCGGCCGCCATGAACGCGATCAAGGGCGAGGCGACCACGATCAACCGGCGCCGCAACTGGGATTCCCCGTTGGAGGCGTCGCTGTTCGCGAACAGCGTCAGCCGCGCGACGTTCGACGCGATGCAGTCGGCGGTCACCGCGTCGCTGCCCGACTTCCGACGATGGATGCGGATCAAGGCCACGCTCCACGGCCACCAGGGCGGGCTGCCCTGGTGGGATCAGGTCGCACCGCTCCCCCACGTGTCCGCGTCGATCTCGTGGAGCGAGGGCATCGACTGGGTGCGGACCGCGTTCTCCACGTACAGCAACCAGCTCGCCGGCATCGTCGACCGCGCCCTCGACGAACAGTGGATCGACGCCGAACCGCGCGACGGCAAGACCGGCGGGGCGTTCTGCATGTCGTTCACCGGCGATCGTTCGCTCGTGCTGCTCAACTGGGCGGGGTCGGTCGACTCGGCCCAGACCACGGCTCACGAACTCGGCCACGCCTACCACAACACGACGCTCGCCCAGCGAACGGCGTTGCAGAAGCGGGTGCCGATGGCGCTGGCAGAGACGGCGAGCATCTTCTGCGAGACGTTGGCGGTCGAGGCCGGCCTCGCCCGCCTCGAGGGCCCCGAGCGTTTGGCGTTGCTCGATGTCGACCTCGCCGGCACGAACCAGGTCGTCGTCGACATCCACTCCCGCTTCCTCTTCGAGACCGCCGTGTTCGAGCGGCGGGCCAAGGGCACGCTGGGCATCAGCGAACTCAACGAGCTGATGCTGGAGTGTCAGACCCAGGCGTTCGGTGACGGGGTCGACCCCGAACACCGGCACCCCTACATGTGGGTCCTGAAGCCGCACTACTACGGCTCGCACTTCTACAACTGGCCGTACACGTACGGACTGCTGTTCGGTCTCGGGCTGTACGCCGAGTTCCAGTCGGATCCCGAACGGTTCCGCGTCGGGTACGACGACCTGCTGTCGCGGGCCGGGATGGACACGGCCGAGGAGCTCGGTGCCGCGTTCGGACTCGACGTCACCGACGAGGGCTTCTGGACGGCGAGCCTCGACGTGTGCCGCGACCGCATCGCCCAGTACGAGCAACTCGCCGCCGAACTCTGATGGCCACCACCACCACCACGACCACCAGGTACGACGTCTCGCGCGACGAGCTGACCGAACTCCTCGACGGCACACCGCGCTACCGCGTCGACCAGGTGTGGAGCGGGCTCTACGAGCAGTTCACCGACCCGACCGACTGGACCAACCTGCCCAAGAGCCTGCGCGCCGACCTCGCGGAGCGGCTCCCGAGCGCGCTCACGCTGGTCACCGAGTCGGTCAGCAAGGGCGGCGACACGGTCAAGTTCCTCTGGGAGCTCGAGGGCGGCAGCCGCGTCGAGACCGTGCTGATGCTCTACCCCGATCGAGCGACCGTGTGCATCTCGAGCCAGGCCGGCTGCGCGATGGGGTGCGGATTCTGCGCCACCGGGCAAGCCGGTTTCACCCGCCACCTGACCGTCGGCGAGATCGTCGAGCAGGTCGCCCAGGCCACACGGCGGGCCCGCGAATCCGACCGTCGTGTCTCCAACATCGTGTTCATGGGCATGGGCGAGCCACTCGCCAACGAAGCCACGGTGTGGTCGTCGATCGAGCGACTCCACGGCGACATCGGGTTGTCGGCACGTCACATCACGGTCAGCACCGTCGGCATCATCCCCGGCATCCGCAAGCTCGCCGAGCGCCCGCTGCCCGTCAACCTGGCGGTGTCGATGCACGCCGCCAACGACACGCTGCGCAACGAGCTGGTGCCGATCAACCAGCGCTACCCGATCTCCGAGCTGATGCAGGCGTGCCGCGACTACCTCGAGGTCAAGAACCGGCGGATCAGTTTCGAGTGGGCGATGATCAGCGGTGTCAACGATCGCGACAGCGACGCGGCCGAACTCGCCGATCTGTGCCGCGAGCTCCGACCGCGAGCGCACGTCAACCTCATCCCGCTGAACCCGACCCCTGGGTATCCCACCGTCGGGTCGACGCTGAAGCGGGTGTACCAGTTCCGCGACCTGCTCGAGTCGCTCGGCGCGAACGCGACGGTCCGCCAGAACCGTGGCACCGAGATCGATGCCGCATGCGGTCAGCTCGCCGCCGGCCAGCCGGTCACGCTCGGACGGCGCGCGACGACGGCCGACGGCGACGCCTGAGGCTCAGCGGACCGACGGGTCGGTCCACTTGCTCGGACTCGACGGTGCCGGGCCGCTCGCGACGGCGATCGCCTCGTCGATCGTGGCGACCCGTCGGGCCATGGCGCGGTGCTCGGGCTTGATCAGCCCGGCGGCGACCGCGTCGTCGAAGAAGCGGAAGAGGGACTCGTAGTAGCCACCCACGTCGAGGAACGCGACGGGCTTGGCGATGATCCCGATCTGGTTCCACGTCAGGATCTCGAGCACCTCGTCGAGGGTGCCGAACCCGCCGGGCAGCGCGATGAACCCGCCGGAACGGTCGGCCATCGCCGCCTTGCGGCTGTGCATCGTGTCGGTGACGACGAGTTCGGTGACGCCCGTGTGTTCGATCTCCCGCCCGGTGAGCGCTTCGGGGATGAACCCGATCACGTCGCCGCCCGCGCGCAGCGCGGCATCGGCCACGATACCCATCAGCCCGACCCGCCCGCCGCCGTACACCACCGCATGACCGGACCGCGCCAGACCGACGCCCAGTTCCGCGGCCGCCTCCGCCAGTGCGGGGTCGGACCCCGGGTTGGCCCCGCAGAACACACAGATCGCCCTCGACGCCATGGGTCACAGGATGCCAGAGCGACCCGACCAGGTGTTCACTGGTTACCGCGCAGTATTCTCGACGCATGGACGAGACCCCCGTCGCCCCCGACCTCGACGCCGCCGCCGGCGTCCTCGACATCGCATCCGGGGTGATCGCATCGGGCGTCGAGCGGCTCACCGAACTCGGCGGCCCCGACGCCCAGCAGGTCTTCGCCTACGAACTCGCCCACGGCGGCGCCGGGATCGCCACCGCCACCTCGATGCTGTCGTACGGCGCCAGGGGTGACGTCGAGGCCCGCCTGACCTGCGGTTTCGTCGCCGACGCCGTGCACGACCTCGCCGGCAAGGTGCTCGGACGCGAACAGCT
Source organism: Ilumatobacteraceae bacterium (assembly GCA_033344875.1). Classification (NCBI taxonomy): domain Bacteria; kingdom Bacillati; phylum Actinomycetota; class Acidimicrobiia; order Acidimicrobiales; family Ilumatobacteraceae; species Ilumatobacteraceae bacterium. Next base: position 1,238,346 of record JAWPMO010000001.1, read on the forward strand.
GTGGGGCGTCGACCAGGATGCGCTCGACGGCGCGAGGGCGTTCATCGCGACCTATCGCGACCCGGCGTTCGTCGCCTCGCTCGCCACGACACCCGGCCCGCGCCACCTCAGCGACGACATGGACATGGTCCGTGACGCGTTCGGTTCCTTCGCCGGCGACGTCGTCGCCCCGCACGCCGAGCACGTGCACCGCACCAACGACGACGTGCCGGAGGAGATCATCGCCGGACTCGCCGAGATCGGCGCGTTCGGGCTCAGTGTCCCGGCCGAGTACGGCGGCTTCAGCGAGGGAGGCGATGCGGAGTACCTCGGCATGGTCGTCGCCACCGAAGAGCTGAGTCGGGCCAGCCTCGGCATCGGCGGGTCGCTGATCACCCGCCCCGAGATCCTCACCCGAGCGCTGGTCGCCGGCGGCACCGAAGCACAGAAGTCGACCTGGCTGCCCAAACTCGCGACCGCCGAGGTCATGCCGGCCGTCGCGGTCACCGAACCCGACTTCGGCAGCGACGTCGCCAACCTCAAGGTGACCGCCACGCCGGCCGCCGGCCCCGACGGGCAGGACGGCTACGTCATCAACGGCGTCAAGACGTGGTGCACCTTCGGCGCTCGGGCCGACGCACTGGCGCTCCTCGCTCGTACCGACCCCGACCGTTCGAGAGGCCACCGCGGCCTCAGTCTGTTCATCGTGCCCAAGCCGCGCGGCGACGCCCACGGTTTCGAGTTCAGCCAGGACCCGGTGTCCACCGGCGACGGCGAGCGGGTCGGCAAGATGGAGGGCCGCCCGATCGACACGATCGGCTATCGGGGCATGCACTCGTACGAGATCGCGCTCGAAGACTGGTGGGTGCCCGCCGAGAATCTCGTCGGCGAGGCCGACGGGCAAGGCAAGGGGTTCTACCTCCAGATGGCCGGTTTCGAGAACGGCCGCCTCCAGACCGCGGCCCGGGCGATCGGCGTGATGCAAGCGGCCTACGACGAGGCCGTCGAGTACGCCCAGAACCGTGCCGTGTTCGGCTCGAACATCGTCGAATACCAGCTCACCCAGGCAAAGCTCGGGCGGATGGCCATGATCATTCAGGCCAGCCGCCAGTTCTCGCTCGAGGTGGCGACGCTGATGGCGCAGGGCAAGGGAGCCATGGAGGCGAGCATGGTCAAGGCGTACGTCTGCAAGGCAGCGGAGTGGGTCACCCGCGAGGCGATGCAGATCCACGGTGGCTTCGGTTATGCCGAGGAGTACCCCGTGAGTCGGCTGTTCGTCGATGCACGGGTGCTGTCGATCTTCGAGGGCGCCGACGAGACGCTGTGCCTCAAGGTGATCGCCCGCCGCCTCACGGCCGGCTGACCGACCGTCCGGCGACCACGCGCCGGCCGGCGACGACGAGGACGAGTAGTCCGATCCAGAACAGCGGGTTGCCCAGGATGCGGAGCAACCAGTCGGTCGACGATTCGAGGGCGGGCACACTCCGCCCGACCCAGACCGCCCCGGCCACGGCGGCGCCGATCGCGCCGACGCCGGCCCCACACAGCACGGCCGCCTGGTTGACCACCCTCCGGAGCCGACGGACACCGATCTCCCCGGTGGTCGTCATCTGGATCAGCACCACCGCCGTGGTGCCGAGCGTGAACACCACCAGCGCTCGCACCGCCAACGGCTGACGGAACCAGTCTCGTGGCTCCTCGCCGAGACGAGACCGGAGCAGACGCCATGCGGCGTCGGTCGTGCGGTGGAACATCGAGAACCCGGCCGCGGCGGTGTAGCCCGACGCCAGTTGCTGGACGGTCGTGAAGGCGAACCCCACGGCGGCGGCGGCGACGACCGACCCGAGCCCTGACGTGGACGACACCACCCGGAAGAGCAGCCACGGGGTGAACGCCTCGTTGCCGAAGCCCCACTCGTACGCGAGCCATCCGACGGTGGCGACCAGCAGCAGCCGCTGCCGCCACGACGACGCTCGGAGATCCGACCGGACGCCCGCGGACACCGAAGGGCGCGCCGCGCCGCCGCCGGTCGGTGCGTTCGGCTCGAGGTTCACGATGCCATCGAATCTGATCGTGTCGGGGCACCGCGGATTGACGATTCGTCCATTTCAGTGACCCATCGTGTCAGCTCCGGCACGCAGCGTCTGTCTATACTCTGGTTCACCCCTCAAACCGCCCATCAAGGGAGCAAAAGTTGTACGCAGAGCGTTCATTCGAACTCAGGCGCCCCAGAGCGCGCGCAGTCGTCACGATCGAAGGACGACCCGCCAGCGGATCGTGGGACGATCTCTGGGATCTGTACTTCGACACGTTCGAACCGCTGCAGGAACTCGCGCTCCTCAACCATCTCTACGCCCGTGCCGATTTCGAGGCGCTCCTCGACGACGAACGGGTGTCGAAGCTGATCGCCTGGCACGAGGGCAAGCCGGTCGGGCTCGCCATGATCACGAACGAACTCGGGCTCGTGCCGCAGATCAGCCCCCCGTTCCTGCACGCCAAGTACCCCGAGCAGGCTGCCCGGAAGGCGGTGTTCTTCGGGATCATGATGTTCGTCGCCGAATCCCACCGCCGGAGCACCACGTTCGCTCGTCTCGTCGCCAGCATGGGTCAGATGACCGCGGCGGCCGGCGGCGTCGCCGTGTTCGACATCTGCCGACACAATCTGACGGCGCTCGAACTCGACCAGCAGCTCGCGTCGATCTCTCGATGGTTCCCCGACTCGTCGTTCGAGAAGATCGACGAGCAGAGCTATTTCGCGGCGACGCTGCCGTCGCCACCCGAACGCCGTCTGCCGATCGCTCCGCTGCCCGAGACCGCCGCCGACGGGCACCCGGCACCTTCCCTGACCCGCGTGCCCGAAACGACCGGGGTCGGCTGACCGACGCGGACCGTCACCGTCAGCGGCGCCGCCGACCCGACGAGGGCGGCAACTGGGCCTGATTGCGTTCGATCAGGATCGGGCCCAGATCGATCGCGGGCACAGGTCGCGCGAACAGGAAGCCCTGCAGGAGACCGCAGCCGAGTTCGGCGAGCCGGAGTTGCTGTTCTTCCGTCTCCACGCCCTCGGCCACGATCGACAGGCTGAGCGCGTGGGCGATCCCGATGACCGCGATCACGACCGCGGCGTCCTCGGTTCGGTCGACCATGCCCGAGACGAACTGACGGTCGATCTTGACCTGCTCGATCGGGAACCGCTGCAGATACGACAACGAGGAGTTGCCCGTCCCGAAGTCGTCGACCGAGAGGTGGACGCCGAGCGCCCTCAGCCCGGCCAGCGCCGCCGCCGTCTCCAACGTGTCGGCCATCATGACCGACTCCGTGATCTCGAGCCACAGCGCTCCGGGAGCGAGCCCCGACGTCGTCAACACGTCGTCGACGAGCGCCACGATGTCGCCGTCGAGGATCTGGCGAGCGCTCACGTTGACCGAGAGGGTGAGATGCCCGCACCCCGGCAACTTGCGCCACCGAGCGACCTGATCGCACGCGCGGGTCAGCACGATCTCGCCGATCGTCGAGATCAGCCCGGAGTCCTCGGCCAGTGAGACGAACTGGTCCGGCGGCACCATCCCGGTCGGCGAGTTCCACCGGAGCAGTGCCTCGACACCGTCGACGATGCCCGTGGACGCGTCGACGATGACCTGGTAATAGACCTCGAACTCGTCGCGTTCGATCGCGAGGTGCAGGCCGTTGTAGATCTCCAACTGGCGCTCCGACGCAGCCCGCATCGCCGGGTTGAACATCACGAAGCCGCCGCGTCCGGCTGCCTTGGCCTCGTACATGGCCGTGTCGGCGTCGCGGATCAGCGCCGTGGCGTCCGCGTCGGCCGCCCCGT